>MGUI01000027.1:0-77005 GCA_001799895.1 Elusimicrobia bacterium GWD2_63_28 | reverse complement strand
CCAGCCCGGCGAGGAAAGCCCCCAGCTCCACGGAAACGCCGAAGATGCGCGAGGAGCCGGCGGCGATGCCGAGGGCGACAGCCAGCACGGCCAGCGTGAAAAGTTCGGCGGAGCGGGTGGCCGCTATTTTACCCAGCGCCGCTGGTATGACCCAGCGCCCGAGCAACAACACCGTGACGGCTAGCGCGGCTATCTTGCCCCCGGCTAAAGAGAAGGCCTGCAGCGGACTGCCGCCTTCGGCGGCGCCGAAGAGCATAGGCAGGGCTAGCAGCAGGACCACGGTGATGAGGTCCTCCACCACGGTCCAACCCAACGCTATATGGCCTATCTGGGTGTGCATGTCCCGGTTGGCCAGCAGAACCTTGGCCATCACCACGGTGCTGGCCACTGAGACGGCAAGGCCCAGCACTATGCCGGAGCTCCACTGCCAGCCCAGCAGGCGCAGCAGGCCAGCAGCCGCCAGCGTGGAGAAAGCGCTCTGTATCAGCGCTCCGGGCACGGCCACCCGCCACACCGCGGCCAGCTCTTTAAGTTCGAACTTGAGCCCTATGCCGAAAAGCAGCAGTATAACGCCTATCTCGGAAAGCTGGTGGGCCGCCGCGCGGTCGGCTACGAAGCCAGGCGTGAAAGGGCCTACCACAATGCCGGCCAGCAGGTAGCCGACTATCGGTGAAAGGCGAAGCCTTTGGGCTAGGTAGCCCAGGAACAGGGCGGTTATAAGGCTGCCCGTAAAGGTTGCAAGGAGGTTAAGTTCCGGCATATGTATCCGCTACGCAGACTAGATTATATCACAAGGCCCTTCTGAGGCGTCACCTGGTGACTAACGCTGGCCCCTCCTTATTTTCTTTGCAGGTTTCCCCCACTCCCCACGGGGGCTACATAAATAAGAAAAAAATAAATGCGGGGATGTACGGGCCGCAGAAGCGGCCCGGGAGCGGCCCGGCCAAGGCCCACGTTTATTGGGCCGGCTGGCCGCGCATTGGAGGTTGTTATAAGATGCAGCTTACCGGCGGAGCAAGAGCGAAGGCGCGTAGTGCCGAGCCTTGCGAACCCGCTTCTCGCGGCAAGGAGCAGTGCGGGGCCGCGCTGCGTGGCCACGCCTGCGACGACATCTCGCGGATAAGCTCGGCCTACCGCTTCCAAAGACGGCAGGGGAGCCGCATAGTGGCCGACGAGCGGCCACCCTGCGGCGAGCGAGCGGAGCGAAGGCGCGTAGTGCCGAGCCCGCGAGCGGCTTCTCGCGGGTAAGATCAGCAATACAATGTTTTTAGGATAGGATGAACTGTACGATGTAGACGGAGTAAGAGTTCAGCCGAACGTAATAATGTGGACTTTTTTCACTGGTATATTCTATCTTTTTCGATCAGTACGACATGTCAGTTTGTATTATTGGCAAATACTCGATGAAATACCATAGAACAAAACTGCTTAAAAATAGAGCGCCAAAGATTAAATAATCCTTGAGAGGACTTCTAAACTTCTTCGCAACTATCTCCGTAAAATACACGCATGTCCAGATGGAGAGTATTATCGGAATTTGAATTGTTATCCCTAAGAAAAAGAATATTAATCCCCATTCCACACTAAGGCTGTAGATTAATGTCCCGCCCAACGAGAGTATAACCGCAATAAGTAATCTCGCTCGCAAACTAAGTTTGTATAAGCAGGCAAATAGAACTATAACTCCAAGTATTAGTATCCCCATAACCTGACCTTTATGTTTGATTTCTCCATCTTTATGAATGCGGTCTGGATAAACTTACTTCCGTGTAGGGGTAATTTCTTCTATCTGGGAATAGCCAATGGTGGACATTATCCCCATTACCTCTTGGAGTCGTTTGGGTTTACAGGATTCCAGGTACTGCTTCCAGAATCTGCTCTGCACGGAATAAATAAATGATTTGTTTTTCGTTTTTTTGTATCGATCTATGGCTATATCAACCATCCCAAGATCGCCTTTGTACCCCAAGTGGTCTGTGATCTGTTGAAAGTCTTCAGTGTTTTCTATGGATGAAAGTAAAGCGTGAGACTCTGGCAAAGCTCTGGAAAAATTAACACGCATTTTTGCGATTAAAGACCTTGCCTGGGATAACTGAGATCTGCTCTCAAGTTCAGTGAGTTTCTCGTAAACAGTGTTGCTATGGATGTTTGTAAAACACAAATCGTGCCATGCTGATTCTCGAATCTTTGCCGATTGTGAGCTCAAAAGAGATACCGCAAACTCAGCGGCTTCAGGTGCCCTGTCATCTCCATACAGGATGATAATTCTCTCTATCGGGCGCCGTAGATACTTGCTGGATGTATGCGCATGGAGATTGATGAGGCGCTTTATCATGTCTCGCTGCGTCTCGGGGCCGATATACACATCGGTGTGTTGGTAGTGGTATAAAAGCTTTTCAAGATCGTGTATGTCATTCTTTAAAACGAATATTCCAACCATGAAAGTATAAAAGGGACGGAATACTCGTGTCTCTTCTTGGCTAATTAATCCATTGATCTGCGCTCTTGTTTCGGGCTTCTCGGTTTTAGCATTGAATGTCTCGCTGGCATTTGAAACTGCGACAAATGCGATAAGCGGGAAAAATATTAATTTACGTAAATTGTGCACTTTGATGGTGTCTCCCCTAAGCTGAATTCTAGCAAATGGAGGGAGCTGGTTTTGTATTTGCGATTGGCATTGGCCTCTCCATGTTTTCTTTGCTGTTCTCCCCCCGCCCCACGGGGGCGACATAAATATAACAGACAAGCCCGCCAGGGCGAGCGAACAGCGAGCCTGGGCGGGTTTTTGATTAACCAAGGTGCCCCCGTTTAAATTCTTTCCCCCGGTGGCCATAATTTAAAAATAAGAAAAAGATTAAATTCTGCGCTGTACGGCCTGCCCGGCAGGCCGGGAGCGGCCCGGCCAAGGCCCACGTTTATTGGGCCGGCTGGCCGCGCAGTAGGAGGTGTTTATAAGATGCAGCCTACCGGCGGAGCAAGAGCGAAGGCGCGTAGTGCCGAGCCTTGCGAACCCACTTCCTAGCGGCAAGGAGCAGTGCGGGGCCGCGCTGCGTGGCCACGCCTGCGACGACATCTCGCGGATAAGCTCGGCCTACCGCTTCCAAAGACGGCAGGGGAGCCGCATAGTGGCCGGCAAGCGGCCACCCTGCGGCGAGCGAGCGGAGCGAAGGCGCGTAGTGCCGCGTGGAGCGTAGCGACACTTTCTTGCCCGCGAGCGGCTTCTCGCGGGTAAGATCAGCCATACATTGTTTCTAGGTACTGATAGACGGTCCGGTACAGCCGGCCCCACAGGTCATCCGAAAGTAATAATGCAGACTTTGCGTCCTGGGGCTTTTTTCTCGCCCTGGCCGCGGCCGGGCTTTCCCGACGTGGAATCGGCTGTTTCTCCGTTTCCGCGTGTCGACAACTCCCTATGAGGTTCTCGCATTTGTGCTCGCTTTCTCCGGTCAGGGTCTTTGCTATCGCTTCGATATTATATCTATTCCGTCGGAGCAGCGGGATCTCATCCTTGCTCGGAAGGTGGCCGAGGATGACCCTCATGCCGGCTTTGTCGGCGCAGTCGGTTAGGTAATATTTTCCGTCTTTTGCCTTTAAACGCAGTTGTCGACAAAGTGTCGACAACTTAAAGTCATGCTCGTTCATCGGTCTGTTTTTTAAGTGGTACCAGTAGTCGCGCGGGTTCTTGGTGTCGACGGTCCCCGCTATCGCGTCGACTACCGAGTAATATCGCACGCCATTGCGGACGGTGTCGCGTATCCAACTGCGGACAAATGATTTTTCTTCCATGGTCCCCCCTTGTGAGATAAGACCATGAAACAATCTTGGGACTGGTTTGGCAATGACCGGCGGCAATATATCGGTGTATGGAGATAGCGGCTAATCCCGGTTCCTCTTGTATTGTGGTACAATACCCTTAATAATTAAGGGGATTGTATATGATCAACATTCACCGCGGCCACAAAGAGGCGCTGGAACGTCTCTATAAAATAGTCGAGACACAGGGCGGATATTTCACGACCAAGCAGGCGGAAGCGGCCGGCTTCAGCCAGAAGAACCACGCCTATCATGTCCGTGCCGGCAATTGGCTCAGGGAGCGCCGCGGTATCTACCGTCTCTCAAAATTCCCTCCTTCGGAGCGTCCGGATCTCATGTTCTGGTGGCTCTGGTCGCGCAACCGCAAAGACGTGCCACAGGGGGTCTTCTCGCACGAAACGGCGCTTAGTCTTTACGACCTTTCAGATATCAATCCGTCCAGGCTGCACATGACCGTGCCCCGCGCTTTCCAGCGCAGGGGCGGCAAGGCGCAACTTCCTGTGCTTCACCGGGGTGAGGTTCACAAGGCCGACGTTGAGTTTAGGTTCGGGGTCAAAGTGACCCGGCCGCTCAAAACTATAGCTGACCTGCTTTCCGCCCGCACCGTCCAAACGGACCATATGCTCCAGGCCGTGCACCAGGCGTTCAAGCGGGGACTTATTACCCGTACGGAACTTGCCCGTTCCCGGCTTCCCTCCCTCATCAAGAAAGAGATAGAGCGGCTCCGGGGTGAGCAATAATGGCCTCGCCAAAGCAATACTCAACGCCAACGGCATTCCGCCGCGCCTTGGAAGACCGGCTCAAACAGCGAGCAAAGGCGGATGGTCTGGACCTTCAGCGCCTTATGCGCGAAGTAGCCTTCGACCGGCTGCTGTCCCGCCTTTTTGCCCGCAAGGACGCCGACTGGATCCTTAAGGGCGGTTACGCTCTGGAGTTGCGCATGAAGCAGGCCCGCGCTACGAAAGATATAGACCTAACTCTTCGCCATTCCCTGGGCACGGATAAAGAACTCCCTCTAAAGGACGCTATCTTTGAGGCGCTCGCCAAGGCCGCGGCCAGGAACCTCGGAGATTTCTTCTCTTTCAGTATCGGCGAAGCCATGCTGGACCTGGATGCGGCGCCTTACGGCGGCGCGCGATTCCCGGTCGAGTCCAGGCTTGACGGGCGGTCTTTCGTGCGCTTCCACCTTGATGTCGGCGCCGGCGACGTGGTGCTTGCTCCGCTGGACGAGACTCACCCGCATGACTGGCTGGACTTTGCCGGCATTCGGGGAGGCGTGTTCCCCACTATTTCCAGGGAACAGCACTTCGCCGAGAAGTTTCACGCCTACACCCTGCCGCGCCAGAATCCCAACTCACGCGCAAGGGATCTTATCGATATGCTCCTGCTTATCGGCTCCGGCGAACTGGACCGCGCGCGTGTCCGCAAGGCCCTTAACGCCACCTTTGAGCGGCGCAAGACACATTCCTTGCCGGAGGCTCTCCCGCGGCCGCCGGCTGCGTGGAAGGCCCCTTTCGGAGCGCTGGCCGCCGACAGCGGTCTGTCCCCGGATTTAACGCGTGCATATGAGGTCTTGAATTCCTTTTATCTGGAACTGCCGGTTTAGATATTAGGGTTGTGCAACGGTCCACTGGGAAGGGTGCCGGGTGGAAAATAAAGGGGTTATCTGCTATGCTATGTGTGAAACCTGTATCCAAACTGTCACCGTAAGGTGCGCGTGCCCGCGAGGGCTAAGATTCAGGTTTCATCTTTTCCAAGGTTCGGCCACACCTGCACATGCGCCTTACGGTGCATGATAACCTAACATTATCTCCCGGGCCCGTATGAGAAGCCTTTCTTGTGGGCTTCTTCGGAGCTTATCGCTTCAAGGGCACTGGCGGCCTGGGTCCTGACAACGGTGTCACTGTCTTCCAGCGCTTTCCTGAGCGCCGGGACGGCCTCCTTTGCCGCGGGCCCTATCCTGGCCAGTGTTCGCAAGGCATCTATACGGGCGAAACTCTCCCCGCTTTTCAGCATTTCTATCAATGCTGGGACGGCGTCTATTGCGTCCGGCCCCAGCGCGCCAAGCGCCCCGGCGGCCGCCCCGCGAACGCCAAAAGCTTCATCTTTCAGGGCCTCTGTCAGCGCCGGGACTTTATCCTTTGCTTTCAATTTGGCGCCCCAGATTGCCAGCACGGCCATTTCTCTGACCCGGCTGTCCTCGTCCTCTTTAAGCGCCTTGAAAAGCACGGATACCGGCGGAGGTGCAATGCGCCAAAGCGCGTCCGTCACATTGTAACGCAGGTCGGCGTCGGCGCCCTTAAGCAGTTCCCGTAACCGCGGGAGAGCGGATTTTGCCGCCGGGCCGACCCTGGAAAGCGCCATTGCCGCGCGAAGGCGTAGCCGGGCATCATCAGCCTCCAGCGCTTCTGTCAGGGAAGGCACCGCCGCAGCGCCTATTCCCCCCAGCGCGCCTAACGCCTCGTAGAGGGCCTGGCCCTCGCCGTCGTCCTTAAGCAGGCGCACCAGCGGCGCTACCGCCGCCGGGCCGATTCTGATAAGCGTTTTTTCTGCATGATTCCGGACGAAAGCGTTATTGTCGTGGAGCGCTTCTATCAGTTCAGGGACGGCGTCTTTTGCCTCGGCGCCGATCTCGTAGAAGGTCCACGCGGTCTTTTCGCGGATATCGGCGTCCGGGTCCTTAAGATGTTCCGCCAGCTCCCGGACGGAAGCCCTGGCTTCCGTGCCGATTTTTCCTAAAGACTCTATTGTCTTCATGCGGACGGGGCGGTCCGTATCCCCGAGCGCTTTTATTAAAGAGGGCACTGCTGCCGCGGCTGCCGGGCCCATAGCCCCCAAAGCTTCAGCCGCGTTTTCCCGCACATAGCTGTCGCCGTCGCCGAGCGCCGCGGCTAATGCCGGAATGGCGTCTTTGGCCAGCGTGCCTTTGTTCCCCAGGGTCCAGGCGGCTTTGGCCCGCACGCGACTGGAATCATTCTTGAGCGCCTCTATTAACCCGGGAACGGGAACTATATCCCAATATCTGCCCAGCAGCCCGGCGGCGTTCTCCCGCACGCGGCTGTCCCGGTCCTTGAGCAGTTCCATCAGCAGCGGCGCTGTTTCCCGCCTGTTCTTGGTCAGCGCGGCGACGACCGCTTTCCGGGTGCCGGCATCCGTAGAAGTGTACAATTCCGCCAATGCCGCAAAGCCGGCTTTCCCGAAAGATACCAGTTTTGCTGCGGCCTGCTCCCTGGTTTCCGGGTTCCCTTCGGCTATCGCGGTGCGGCACTCTTCGACCGTACCGCAAGGCCGCTCGGCGACGCTGAAGGCAGCCATCAGCGCTTTTGGCTTTGCTGTTTCCTGGGCGAAGAGCGGGCATAGTGCCGCAGCGTAAAAAGCAAAATAGATAAATGGCGTCATTTTCATGGTAGAGGTTATTTCCACTGCAGTTTGTAATCTCCGGCTTCGTCAATGTCGGGGCCTATAAACGAAGCTTCGCCTTTTGCGTTAAGGACGTATATCCCCTCGCCGGTAACCAGCAAAAGCCGGTCACCGGCCCGCTGGATGGCGGTAATGACGACCGGGATGTCGTATATTTTAACTTCTCCGGTAGCGGGGTTCAGGGCCGCCAGGCCGCCGGCTTTCCCCCACCCTTCGCCGCTATGCTCCAGGCTCAGCCAGACGGTATTCTCTTCGGCGAGAATGGCGTGGCAGGACCAGGGCGCCGTAATAGAGGAGTAGAAGATCTCGAATACCTTCGCCTTAGTGTCGAAGAAGCCGGCGGCGCCGACACCGCATTCCCCCTCCCCGCCGTAAAAATTCTTGCAGAACCAGACGCGGTCGCCCAGTTTCTGGAAAGGCCCCAACTTGTCGTTTATGCCGCAGCCGTCCTTGGCCCGTTCTGGCCGGTAACGCTTCAGGACTTCTTTGTCCGGTACTGGCATGGGGTAGAACTTGCAGGAGTTGCTCCTGACCTC
The DNA here is from genome assembly GCA_001799895.1 of Elusimicrobia bacterium GWD2_63_28. Taxonomy (GTDB): domain Bacteria; phylum Elusimicrobiota; class Elusimicrobia; order Elusimicrobiales; family UBA9959; genus UBA9959. The sequence goes on along the minus strand of MGUI01000027.1, from coordinate 69,236 downwards.
ATAAACGCCGGTACGGGCCTCATAGCCCATGGCGGCGTCGTAAATAAAGAACCTGCGCCGCGCGGGGGGCGCGGTCTCGACGATACGTTCTGTTACGGCGTAGCGTTCCAGCAGGCCGTTGTAGGAACCGGGCAGCCAGGCGTATTTGCCGGGGTTTTCGGTCTCGCAGCGGCCGGAATATCCAACCAATCCGGCGTCGCCATCCACCTGGCGCTGCTTGTCGCATTTCTCGTATAGGGTGAAATCTTTTCCTATTTCTTCCACTGGAATATCCGCGCAGGGGTCCTTCTGCGGGCGGAAATAACGCTTATCCGGTCCTGCGGCGCGGGTCCAGGCTTTGCCGGTGCGGGAATAGGTCTCAGTCGATGCGTAAAAATGCACGGCGCCGCGTTCCGCTTTTGTGAAAACCGGCGGCTGTAGTTTTTTATTCTCGATGGTGTCCACTATCTCCCAATCGCCGGCTACGGGCTCGCCGTCCTTAAGGCCCTGCCTGATGAGCACGCCGTCAGCCCCGCGCTGCCCGGTGAAGTATAGATCGCTGTCTGAACGAGTAACGGTCTTTATACGGACCGGCTTGTAACTGAACGCCTTCGCCGGGCCGGTGGAGAGCTCGCCGAAAAAATATTTCTGGCGGGACCGTTCCACGCCAGAGTCGGCGTCCTCCTGTGTTATGGTGACATAGCCGGGGCCCGCCGCTTTTATGCCAGGCATGATGTTGTTGGGCGAAGCCGAATCGAAAACTGAAAGGGTTCTTGCGGCCGAGCCGGAAGAGGTGTCAACGAGAAAAAGGCCGAATGGTCCGTTAAGCCAGGGGAAGCCACCGGCGGCAGTCAGCACTACTGCCCGGTCCGCAGCGACGCGGCGCTCAGCGATGAGCGCTACCTTGTCCACGCCGGGCCTTTGCGCCCTGAAAGCGGCCGTGATGCCGTAGGGGTTGGAGGTTGAAATGTCTAGCAGGTGCCCGGGGTCCCACCAGGCGGCGGCGGGAGTGATGAGCCCCCCGGCTAGTACAACGAGAAGCGGCAGCAGGCGGTATGCGGTCATATGCATGGCGGGCTACATGGGACTGCAACCGACGTAAAAAGAACTGTAAGTGTTCCCTTTTGTGCGCAGTTTCGGCAGAATATAACGAAGATGCTCTTCATACTCTTTAGTATCAGTGCGTGCCAGCACCATGGTGTAGTATTTTATTGCGTCGAGCCGGTATTTCTCGCCGTTATTTATCAGGGCGTCGCAATCCATCTTGTCACAGACAAAGTTATAGACGCTGGGTGAAAGGCCCACTACATAAGCGGTTTCGTTGGCTTTTCCAAGCAGGAACAGGATGCGCGTCAGTAATGGGGATGCGGCGTGCCCGGCAAGGAAGGCTTCGCCTTCTTTGATTACCTGCGGGGAATCCAGCCCGCAGGTGCTGTCGGTGAAGCCCCGCTCCATTTCGGCCAAAAACGCGTACTGTCCCCAGTATGAATCCGGGTACGCTTTGTAAGCCGGGAACAAGGAGTTGTCTTTGGCGGCGTAAGTTTCCCCCATGTACTGGAGCTCGCAGGTTATGCCGTTCTCTTTCAGAAGTTCCAGCTCCGGCGGTGGAGAAGCTGTTTCCCCGTCCTTCCTATGGGCCCAGAAAGCGAAGTTTAACTGCGCAACCATGCCGTCCACTAGGTATTTGGAGAGGACCAGGAACGGGGCTCCATCCGCGGCCGCCGGCAAAGCGGCGCCGATAGTGTCCCTGGCCGCCAGCAGCTTTTCAATAGTTACCGTTTTGTTCAGGTGCGGTCCGCGCAGCAGCATCTGCTTGAGCTCTTCCCAGTCCGCGCCAAACAGTTTTTCTGCGCCGTTATCCTCAAGGTCGGCGGCCAGCTTGGGCAGGGTATCGGAAAATCTAGAGTTTTGTTTTATTGTAGGGCCGCGGTAGGAATAGTTCCCTGCGTCCTTGTGTTCCAGTTTTAGCTTCAGGGCGGTCGTGCCGCCGTGTGGTTCCTGGTACAGCAGGCCGGAGAGGTCCCCTTTGCCTATCTGCACTACGTCCGAGTAGTTGCGGGCGCCAGGGCTGGAAAGATGCTTTTCGGTGGGTGTCGCCTCAAAGCCGTGCGCTTTAAGCAGGGCAATGACTTCAGCTTGTTCGATAGGCTTGAAGATCTTAACGTCGCCGGACATTATGAGTTCTTTGCCCTCGGTTAAGGACGGAACTGCGTAGGAATATAAATTGATCTCCATTCCCGGGCCCTTGCGGCTGAAATATTTAGAATAGGCGGTAGTTACACCGTATTCGGACTGCGCAGCGCCTATCCGCCAATTACTTTCCGGGCTTAGCCCTTTAGGTTCCTGGTTGAAGGGCGCGGTTATTAAAGTAGTTATTAGTTCCAGCGGAGAATCTTTATCCGTGAGTTCAAATTGCTCCTGGGGCTCTTGCGGCGGCAGACCTTCCGCGTACTGCACCATCTCTTTTGTGGCGACGCCTTTTCCCGCGGTCGCCTGCGGGACCGCGGAGACGAAGTCGAGGGCTGCTTCCGTTATTGGTGCGGCTTTTTCCGGTCTGTATTGCGTATAAACCGCGACCGCGGCCAGCAGGCTAAGCCCGGCGCCTTTTAAAATGGTCTCTTTGGTCATGATCCCCTTAACCCGTTCCTGAATAGATGTTACTTATTTGGAAGGCCGGATGAAAAGCGGCCGGGGCAGACCGGCGCAGCCGGGCTGTACCGGCATGAGTGTTTGTTGCAGTTTCCCCACGGGGGCTACATAACATTAACAGAAAAGCCCGCCAGGGCGAGCGAACAGCGAGCCTGGGCGGGTTTTTAATAAACCAAGGTGCCCCCGTTTAAATTCTTTCCCTCGGTGGCCATAATTTAAAAATAAGGAAAAAATAAATGCGGGGCTGTACGGGCCGCTGTTGCGGCCCGGGGGTGGAGCGCAGCGACACCGCAGTGCGGCTGCGCCAAGGCCCACGTTTATTGGGCCGGCTGGCCGCGCATTAGGAGGTTGTTATAAGATGCAGCCTACCGGCGGAGCAAGAGCGAAGGCGCGTAGTGCCGCGTGGAGCGAAGCGACACTTTCTTGCCCGCGAGCGGCTTCTCGCGGGTAAGATCAGGCATCCAATGTTTTGAGGAACTTATAGATAACAGTAAAGCAAGTCAACTAGCAACACCTTCCCCTTGAGCGCTGAGAGTTTGTAGTCTCCGCCCATGGCGTCCTTTACCGTGAAGTCGTAGATGGCCTTTTGCATAACTCCCCACTTTATCTTCTTCTCCATGCTTTCAGCTCTCGACCCTGCCGGTTGCGGGCAGCTCGTAATCGGCGTAGTGCAGGTCCGTGCCGCCCTTGCAGCCTGGCTTCGGGCGTATCTTCGTTCGTCATAAAAGCAGCCGCCGCGCAAGGCGCCCGGGAAGCGCGCCCGCCTATCTGAAATCGGCCAGGGCCGGGGCAATGTCTACATTGGCAAGGTCGGCGTTCACCAGCGGCGGCAGGGCGTCGAGGCCGCTGAGCTCGCCGTAGGCGGGCCCGGGTTTGCTGTAGAGCACGCCTAACGGCAGGCGTTCCCTCTGCGCCGCCAGCGCCAGGGCGGCGGACTTATCGGCCACGTCGTGCTCCGGCCCAACCTTGTAGACCCGTGTGGAAAACCAGTCGTAGGTGTTGAGTTTGTTGAATGATACGCAGGGCTGGAAAACGTCTATCAGGGAAAAACCTTTGTGCGCGATGCCGGCCAGTATCAGCTCCGCCAGGTGCTCCCGCTCGGCCGCGTAGCCGCGGGCCACGAAGCCGCACCCCAGGGCCAGCGCCGTCTCCAGCGGCGGGAACGGGGCCAGTATAACGCCGCCGGGCTGGATCTTGGTCTTTATGCCGCGCTCGGTGGTGGGTGACGCCTGCCCCTTGGTCAGGCCGTAGACCTGGTTGTCGTGCACTATCACGGTCATATCCACGTTGCGCCTGATATTGTGCAGGAAGTGGTTGCCGCCTTCCCCGTAGCAGTCCCCGTCGCCGGTGGTCACTATCACGGTCAGTTCCCGGTTGGCTATCTTTGCGGCCGCGGCGGCGGGCAGGGCCCTGCCGTGAAGGCCGTTGAAGAAGTTCGCCTTTATATAGTGCGGCATCTTGGCGGCCTGCCCTATGCCCGACACCAGCAGCAGTTCCCGCGGCGGCTTGCCCAGCCGGGCCAGCGCGGTCTTAAGGGCGGACTGAATGCCGAAGTTCCCGCAGCCCGGGCACCAGGCCACCGGGTCGGACGAGTTGAAATCCTTTGGCTCCATATTATTTTCCCCCTTCCAGCGCGGCCGATAATTCGTCTGCGGTGAACGGCCGTCCGTCGTATTTAAGGATGGACCCGGCGGCCTGCGCCCCCGTTTCCCTGCGGATCAGGCGGGCCAGCTGGCCTGTGGCGTTGTTCTCCACCGTAAGGACGCGCCCGGCCCCTTTCAGGGCTGCCAGCGTGGCGTCCGCCGGGAAAGGCCAGACCTGCGGGTAATGTATGAACCCGGTCCCGGCCGCCGCGGCGCAGGCTTCCCGCATCACGCCCAGGGTGGAGCCGAAGCCGCAGAGCATGGTTTTTGCCCCGGGATTTACCACCGTCGGCGGCAGGGTCTCCCGCGCCAGGCCGGCCAGCTTCAGGCGCAGGCGTTTCTCCGTCATTTTTATCCGGACTTCCGCCAGCTCGGTGATATGCCCTTCCGGTCCGTGCTCGTCGCTGTCGGCGACGGCCAGCGCGCCGGACCTGCCCGGGATGGCGCGGGGAGATACCCCGTCGTCGCTGTATTCATAGCGGCGCGTCTCCGGGGCCGCTTCGCTGCTTATTATGCGGCCCCTGTCGGGCGGCTCGCCAGTTGTGTCCGGAAACGCGACATTGGTGAAAGATTCGGCCAGGTACTGGTCCGACAGGATAAGCGCCGGCACCTGGAAGCGCTCGGCGGTGTTGAAGGCGCGCTTGGCGGCCAGGAAGCATTCTTCCGGCGAGCCCGGTGTGTAGACGGCGCGCGCGAATTCCCCGTGCCCGGCGTGCAGCGCGAACTCCAGGTCCTCCTGCGCGGTGCGCGTGGGGAAACCGGTGGCCGGGCCCGGGCGCATCACTATGGCAATGACCAGCGGTGTTTCCGTGATGGCGGCCAGGCTCAGGCCTTCGCACATCAGCGCGAAGCCGCCGCCGGACGTGCCCGTCATGGCCCTGGCCCCGGCGAACGCGGCCCCGACGGCCATGTTGACGGCGGCTATCTCGTCCTCCGCCTGCTCCACTATGATGCCGTACTTCGCGGCGTAGTCGGCCACGGTATTCATTACGCCGGTGGAAGGGGACATGGGATAAGCGCTGTAGAATTTGCACCCCGCGGAGATGACCCCGAGGGCCAGCGCTTCGTTGCCGGCCAGGAGGTAAGGGCGTTCATGCGGGGCGGAGGGCAGCAGGAAGTCGCCGCGCTTGATCTTGCCGGCGGCGTAGTCGTAGCCCTTGCGGGCGGCAACCTCGTTCTTTGCGGCCGCGTCCGCGCCTTTGGCGGCGAATTCCCTGGCCGCCGCTTTTGCGGCGCCTTCAAAAGCGCCGCAGGTCAGCGCGGCCAGCAGTCCCAGCGCGACGGAATTAGCGTAGAGCTCGCCGCCCGCTTCCTGCGCCAGGGCGTAGAGCGGCACGTGGACCCAGCCGGCTTCCAGTTGCGTTATCCCGAATTTGCCGGCGTCGAGCAGCAGTATGCCGCCGGGGGCCAGCGCGCCCCTGTTGGCTTCTACCGCTTCCTTGTCCAGGGCTACGATGATGTCGGCTTGCCTGCGCGGCGCGGCCACCGGCCTTCCCGCCGCGCGCACCTGGAAGAAGTTGTTGCCGCCGCGTATGCGCGACATGTAGTCCTGTATGGCGAATACATGCCGGCCGCTTTCCTTGTACATGCGGCAAAGCATCATGCCGGCGGATATAACGCCCTGGCCGGCTTCGCCGGTGATCCGTACGGAGATCTCGTCTTTCATGTTCCCCCCTGCGCTGACTCTCTAGTCCCGGGATGATTTACCCGGGTCTTTATGCGGGCTATGTGCGCCGTGACCGCCGCGCCTATCAGCGCGAGGGCCGCGGCTAACCAGGGCCGCTCCGGCCAGGCCCAGGCGGCCGAAGCCCCCAGGGTGATCCAGAGCAGCGAGATTGTAGTAACCTTTACCGGCAGGGGCAGCCCCTCGCCGTTCCTGTAGCGCCGCAGGTAGTCGCCGAACAAACGGTTCTCGTGCAGCCAGGTGTAGAGCCTCGGGGAGCTGCGCCCGAAGCACCACGCCGCCAGCAGCAGGAAGGGCGTGGTAGGCAGCACCGGCAGCAGTATGCCCAGCAGCGCCAGGGCTGTGAAGAAAAGCCCCGCAGCCTTCAGCAGGGTCCGGCGCGGCCGGCCCCCCTCCGGGAGAGGGGCCGGTTCAGGCGCCGCGGTCTTTACAGGGCCCGTTGTCGGCATCCCTTCCTTATTTCGCTACGGCTTCTTTTACGTCCAGGCCCAGCGCCTTGGCCACGCCCTCGCCGTAGGCGGGGTCGGCCTTGTAGCAGTTGCCGATGTGGCGCAGCTTTATTTCCTTAGGCGCGTCGCCCATGGCGCGGGCGGTGTTCTCGAAGAGGACCTGCTGCTGCGCGGGCTTCATCAGCCGGAACAGTTTGCCGGGCTGGGTGAAGTTGTCGTCGTCCGGTACCCAGTGGTCGGCCGCGCCTTCCAGTTTGAGCGGCGGCTCGGCGCAGCCTGGCTGCTGAACCCACTCGCCGTAGCTGTTGGGCTCGTAGCCCAGGGTGCCGCCATGGTTGCCGTCGGTGCGCATCTGGCCGTCGCGGTGGTAGGAGTTGAACGGGCAGCGCGGCTTGTTCACCGGGATCTGGTGGTGGTTGACCCCCAGGCGGTAGCGCTGGGCGTCGCCGTAGGAGAAGAGCCGCCCCTGCAGCATCTTGTCCGGCGAGAAGCCGATGCCGGGCACGATGCTGGCCGGGTTGAAGGCCGCCTGCTCCACGTCGGCGAAGTAGTTCTCCGGGTTGCGGTTGAGCTCCATCACGCCTACTTCCTGCAGCGGGGCGTCCTTGTGGTACCACACACGGGTCAGGTCGAACGGGTTGTAGGGCAGCTTGGCCGCCTGTTCCTCGGTCATCACCTGCAGGTACATGGTCCACTTCGGGAAGTCACCCCTCTCTATGGCTTCGAAGAGGTCGCGCTGGTTGGATTCCCTGTCCTTCGCCACTACGGCCTCCGCCTCGGCGTCGGTGAGGGTCTTTATGCCCTGCTGCGTGGTCAGGGTGAACTTCACCCATACGCGTTCGTTTTTGGCGTTGTACATGCTGTAGGTGTGGCTGCCGAAGCCGTGCATGTGGCGGAAGCTGGCCGGGATGCCGCGGTCGCTCATGGTGATGGTCACCTGGTGCAGCGCCTCGGGCAGCGAGCTCCAGAAGTCCCAGTTGTTCTTGGCGCTGCGCAGGTTGGTCTTTGGATCGCGCTTTATGGCGTGGTTCAAGTCCGGGAACTTCAGCGGGTCGCGCAGGAAGAACACCGGCGTATTGTTGCCGACTAAATCCCAGTTGCCCTCTTCGGTGTAGAACTTCATAGCGAAGCCGCGGATATCGCGCTCGGCGTCGGCCGCGCCGCGCTCACCGGCCACGGTGGAGAAGCGCGCGAACATTTCGGTTTTCTTGCCGACCTTGGAGAAGATGGCGGCTTTGGTGTACTTGGTTATGTCCTTGGTAACCGTAAAGGTGCCGAAGGCGCCGGAGCCTTTGGCGTGCATGCGGCGTTCCGGGATTACCTCTCGGTCGAAATGCGCCAGCTTCTCGAGGTACCAGATGTCCTGCAGCAGCATGGGGCCGCGCGCTCCGGCGGTCAGGCTGTTCTGGTTGTCGGCCACCGGCGCGCCGGTCACCGAGGTCAGTTTGTTGGCTTTCTTTTCTTTCATGTTCCCCCCTAACTTATTTCCCTTCCCCTATTATCGCAAATGGGCCGCGGTTTTCAAGACGCACTTTGCGCTGCTGCCGCCTGCCGCCGCTGACGCAGTCTCAGAGCAGGCCGGCGCTGCGGGAGCAGACCGCGTCGATTTTAAGTTTGTACCTTCTGCTGCAATGTATGTGCACGTCCGCCCAATTACGGCTTTCGGCGCCGTAGGCTTTGAATTCCAGCAAATTGCTCCGCACGTAGGTGGTGAGCGCTTTCTTAACGGAATAGCCCCGCACGACGATGTCGCGGCCTATGCGCGTGCGCAGCTGCGTCCACCAGTGGGAGTCTATGAAGACGGAGAAATCCACCAGTTCATAGAAATCCGGGTAAGTGGCTATCTCGCCTTCTGCGATAATGAACCTGGCCGCGGCAAAAGGCTCCGTCTGCGCGGCCTGGCCGCTCTTGCGGCAGTATACCGGCTTTGCTACGCCTTCCCCGCGCTTGAGCCGGCGCAGGTGCTCTTTGAGCAGCGCCATCTCATTGGCTTCGGGATGCGGCCCCTGTAATCCTTTCACGGCGCGCGCCGCGCGGGAGGTCTTGTAATCGTCGAGTTTAAGCACGCGCGCGTCCGGCAGTTCCCCCGCCAGGCTGGCGGCGAAAGTGCTCTTGCCCGTGCCGCCGGGACCTCCGACGGCTATCAGTACCGGGTGTTTTCTCCCGGCGAATTTCCTAAGCAAGGCTCCCGCCAGGGGAAGGTGCGGCGCGGCGGCCCGCCTGGCCTTGTCCAGTTTTACATGTACCTTGTAATGCTTTTTCATCTCATGCCGCAGGCGCCGGCTTACCTTGATTCCCCCTCTTCAGCCTGCCGGCCGACCGCCTCCAGCCCGGCCAGTTCCGCCTTTAAGTCGGCGATGCGCGCCTCCAGGGCCCTCACCTTGTCGCCCAGCTCTTTTACCTGCGCGTAGTCGGCGTAGATCTCCGGGGCGGACATCTTCGCGGCCAGGGGCTCCACCATCCCGCGGGTATAGTCTATCTCTTTCTTCAGCGTCTCGGCGCGGCGGACGCGCTTGCGCGCCTCGGCGTCCCGGCGCCTTTTTTCTTCCCTGTCCTGCCCCGCGGGCGCAGCCGCCCGGTCCGGCTCCGCGGGCGCCCTTCGCGCGTCTTCGCGGCTCAACCGTTCCTGGCTGTAGCGGAAATAATCGTAGTTGCCCGGGTAGACGGTGGTCTTGCCCAGCTCTATGTGGACCACGGAGTCCGCCAGCGCGTTGATGAAATAGACGTCGTGGCTGATGAAGCACAGGGTGCCCTCGAATTCCTTGAGCGCCGCTATCAGCGCGTCCACGCTGACCATGTCCAGATGCGTGGTGGGCTCGTCCATCAGTATCACGTTGGGCGGGTCCAGCAGCAGCTTCACCAGCATCAGGCGGCTCTTCTCGCCGCCGGAGAGCACCTCGACGCGTTTGTAGACATTGTCGCCGGGAAACAGGAAAGTGCCCAGCACCGTGCGCACCAGGAGGTCCGGGTTCATGCGGCCGTTGTCCATGGCTTCCTGCAGCACGGTCTTGCGCGGGTCCAGGATGCCCTCGCGGTGCTGCGAGAAATAGCCGGTCTTTACGTTGGCGCCCAGCGCCCGCCCGCCGGAATCCGGCTCGATCACGCCGGCGAGGAGCTTGAGCAGCGTGCTCTTTCCGGCGCCGTTGTGCCCCACAAAGGCCATCTTCTGCCCGCGCTCGAGTTCGAAATCGAAGTTCTCGTAAACCCGTATGGGCTCGCGGCCGGGCACGTTGTAGGCCTTGCTGACACTTTTAAGCTGCAGCACCTTGGTGCCGGTGCGGACGGGCTGCGGAAAGCGTATCCTGACGGTCTTGGCTTCGGGCGGGAGTTCTATGCGCTCTATGCGCTCCAGCCGTTTAAGCATGCTCTGGGCGCGGCTGGCTGTGGTGGCGCGCGTGCGGTTCTTGGCTATGAACTCCTCCATGTGCGCGATCTCGTCGCGTTGCTGGCGCCAGGCGGAGTAGAGCTTCTGCTTCTCCAACTCCTGCTGCGCCAAATAGTTCTCGTAGTCCCCGTGGTAGACGCGCAGCGTGCGGTCCTGCAGCGCCACTATGGAGCGGCAGATCTTGTTGATGAAGTCGCGGTCGTGGGAAATGAGGAAGATGGCGCCCTGGTAGGCGCGCAGGTAGTCCTCCAGCCAGAAGAGCGAGTCCAGGTCCAGGTGGTTGGTGGGCTCGTCGAGGAGCAGCAGGTCGGGCTTCTTCAGCAGGAGCCTGGCCAGGGCCGCGCGCATGGCCCAGCCGCCGCTTAGTGTATTCACCTTCCGGTCGAAGTCCTCCACCTTGAAGCCGAGGCCCATCAATATGGCTTTGCCCTCGGCCCCCAGGCGGCCGTCGTAGTCCTGCGCGCCGTCCAGCGTCTCCTCCACTACGGAGCGCTCCGACACCGGCGCGTTCTCCTGCGGCAGGTAGCCCACCGCCGCGCCCTTCTTGAAAAGGATCTCTCCGTCGTCGGGCTCCTCGGCGCGGAGCATCATTTTGAAAAGGGTGCTCTTGCCCGCGCCGTTGGGCCCCACCAGGGCGAAGCGGTCGCCGTCGTTTATCTGCAGTGAAGCCCCTTCGAAGATGGCCTGGGAGACGAAAGCTTTGTGTATGTTCCGGATGGTGATCATTCTGTCGTATTTTCTGCCGCTCCCGAAAACAGTTCTTCCAGCAGTTCCATGGCCCTGGTAACGTCGGTAGTGTTCAGCAGGAGATGGCCCACGGAACCCGTGTAGGTGGTCCCGTAAATAGTGGTGATGTTAATGCCGTGCGCGCTGAGGAGCGTGGACATCCTGAGCAGCATGCCCGGCTTGTCCATAAGCTCCATCAGTATCATCGGCGTTTCTACCGTCGTAAAACCCTCCTGGGTCAGCACACTGCTGATCGGGTTTTCGGAGTCCACGGTTATGCGGACGATCCCGGCGTCGTCGGTCATCTCCGAGGCGATGCCGATGATGTTTATCTCCTTCCTGAAGAAGTGCTCCAGGAATTTATTCATGGCGCCGGGAGTATTGGGCAGGAAAACGCTGTATTGCCTTACAAGTTTGATCATAAGTCCTCCATTTAGTCTTACAAGAGCTGTTTTGCGGGCTAGAGCAGTTTTTTTATAGCCAGCAGCGAACCCGCCGCCACGACGACCCAGAGCGCCACGCCCTGCAGCACCGGGCGCAGGCCCACCTGCCTGACGGCCGCGCGCGACAGGCCCGCGCCTATCAGGAACAAGGTGAGCGTCAGGCCCTTCCTGGCCGCGTAAGACAGCGCGGAGAAGAGTCCGCCCAGCGCCGGCAGCGCGGTGGCCAGCGCCGAAGCCAGCAGGAAGGCGAAGATGAAATACGGTACCGGGATCCTGGCGTTCCTTTTTCCGGCCAGCAGCGCCGCGGCCAGCGCGAGCGGCACTATCCAGAGGGCGCGGGCCAGCTTTACCGTGGTAGCGAGCTCAAGCGCTTCCCCGCCGTAGCGCGCCGCCGCGCCCACCACGGAGCTGGTGTCGTGTATGGCTATGGCCGCCCAGAGCCCGAACTGCCCCTGGCTGAGCCCCGCCGCGTGTCCCAGCGGCGGGAAGAGGAACAGGGCCGCGGCGTTCAGGATAAAGACCGTGCCCAGCGCCACCGAGATCTCGTGCTCGTCGGCGTCCAGGATGGGGGCCAGGGCGGCTATGGCGCTGCCGCCGCAGACAGCGGTGCCGGCCGAGATGAGCGCCGAAGTCTTGCGCCCGACGCCGAGCAGCCGCCCGGCCAGCAGCCCGGCGGCCAGGGTAGCGGCGATGGTGAAAGCTGTATAGCCCGCGCCGGCGCCTCCGGCGGCCAGGACCGCCCGGAAATTCATGCCGAAGCCGAGGCCCACCACGGAAGCCTGCAGCAGGTATTTCACCGCCCGGCCGTTATGCTGCCTGAACGGGTGCCCGACGGTAAGCGCCAGCGCCAGGCCCAAAGCCAGCGCCAGCGGCGGGGAGGCGTAGGGGGTGAGGCAGAAAAAGAGCAGGCCGGCGAAAAGCGCGCGCCGTCCGGCGGATTCGGTGTGAAGCGGTACAGGCTTGTTCATCTGTCGGCGATAAGGAAGAGTTCTTTGCCCATCCTTGAAATTATAGCGAAAAGCTCTGCCTGGCGGTCTAATATTTAAAACCCTGCCGCTCGCCCTCTCCCTCCAGTTGCACGCCTAGGCCCAGTACACAGCCTTGCCACTGTCAACGCCGGCGCGATCTGGATATTTCTACCGCCCGCTTGTAATAGGCGAGGCGCTGCAGGGTGCTGCTCTTCCAGGAATAGGTCAGGGCGGTCTCATAGGCGCGGATCTTCAGGGCCTTCATGGCCGCCGGGCCCTCGGCCAGCAGTTCCAGCGCCATGCGCCCGAGGGCGCGCGGGTCGTCCGGGTCTATCAGGCCTCCCACCACGAAATGCTCAAAATGGCCCACCCGCGTGGCTATCACCGGCACGCCGCAGCCCATGGCCTCCAGCGCGGCTATCCCGAACCCCTCGTGGCGCGAGGGCAGCACGCTGATGTCGGAGACGTTGAGGCAATCCGCTACGGCCCCGGGGGTGCGGTGCCCCATCATAACCATACGCTTCATCTTGCGGCGGGGCAGGGGCGCCTTGCCATAGACATCGGCCAGACTGCCCGACCCGAACAGCAGCACCGTGCAGGGCCTACCCGCCTGTATAAGCGGGTTGGCGTCCACCAGCGTGTCCAGTCCTTTGGTCCGGGACATCTTTCCCACGAAAGAGATGACCGGCAGTTCCGGGTCCGCCTTTATGCCGTGAGCCGCGAAAACTGTCTTCCGGCTGAACAGCTTGGGCCTGAAAACATCCTCGTCGTAACCGTTGGGGGTCAGTATGATCTTCCTGGCTGGAACCCCGTAAAGCTTTTTGATCTCGTCTTTCGCCGCATGGGAGAGGGACCAGATGTAGCTCGCGCCCTGCGCGCAGGAGGCCGCGTAGGGCCGCATCCGTTCGTCGTAGCGGAACCCCATCTGGTCCGAGTTGTGGGTGCCGACGATATACGGTATGCCGAGTTCTCTCACCAGGTGCCCCATGAACCACATGTGCTGCACGGCGATTATGTCGGGCTTGAATTCGTCCACCGCCCGGCGCAGTTCTGCGCGCAGCAGGTCGCCGAAAACGGCCAGTTGGCGGTCGGTCATATCGCGGTAGGTCCAGGCGTTGGGCAGATTGCGCGGGTTCGGGTCGGTGATCATCAGCGGGAAAGTGTGGAAATGCACCCCCCGGTAGGTCCGCGGGAACTTGATGATGTGGTACAGGGCGGCGTTGCCGTAATAGCGCTCGGCGTCCAGCGACGGCAGGCCCAGGTCGGGAAAAATGACCCTGACCTCGTGGCCGAGCCGCAGCAGCTCTTTGGCCACGCCGTCCACTACCGTGGCCGCGCCCGTGCCCCACGGGCCGGTGATGGTGAAAAGGATCCTCAATGCGTCTCCAGCTTGAACCCGAGTTTATACCAGACCGGGCAGAGCGCCAGGCCCAGCGCCAGGTTGGCGGTTATCCAGACCGCCGGCCAGGGACAGAAGGCCGGCGGCGGGCTGCCCACCAGCGCCGAGCCGACGCCGACCAGCAGGCAGAATATCGAAACACCGGCGGCGAACATGGCGCCCAAGGAGAGCAGCAGCCGGCGCGGGCCGTTATGGACGTGGTCCTTGCATTCCACGGCTATGGTGTGCCAGAAGCCCTTGGGGCGCACCAGCTTGTAGAAGCCGTGCAGGTGCTTCCGGTCCTCCGGGCCGAAGTAAAAGATGGCCCCTAGCGAGGCCGCCAGCGACAGGCCGGCCATGAACAGCAGGCGCAGGGCCTGGTCGTCCACATACAGCAGCAGCGGCACCGCGGCCACGGCGGACACAAGTATGGCCGCTATCTCGGACCAGGCGTTCACGCGCCACCAGAGCCAGCGCAGAATGAGTATAGGGCCCATGCCCGCGCCCAGCAGCAGGCTGGCCTGCCAGGCCTGGTTTATCGACGAGAGTTTGGTCATTATCACCAGGGCGATGCCGATGAGCATCACGTTTGAGCCGCGGGCCACCCAGACCAGCGCCTTGCCGGACGGCTCTTTCTTAAGCCAGGCCTGGCAGATTATGCGCTTGAAGATGTCGTTGGCCCAGTACGACGAGCCCCAGTTGATATGCGTATCCACCGTGGAGGCGAGCGCCGCCAGCATGCCGGTTATCATCAGGCCCTTCACGCCGGCGGGCAGCAGCTCGGCCATGCCGCGCACGTAGGCGCCTTCCCGGTCGGCCTGCAGCAGGTCGCCGGCCAGACCCGCCGCGGGCGGGAACAGCACCAGCAGGCCCACGCCCAGCGGCAGCCACAGCAGGCTGCGCAGGAAGACCTGCGTGACGGTGAAAACTATGGCGGCCACCTTGGCCTGCTTCTCGTCGCGGCAGGCCATGGAGCGCTGGGCCAGGTAGCCGGTGCCGTCGGAGTTCAGCTGTATGATCCACTGCAGGGCGAATAGCGCCAGCAGCGGGAAGGTGGCGTTATAGGCGCGGTCCGGGGTGAAGGCCAGTATCTGGGAAGGGTTAATCCCCCCCAGCGCGCCGGCGGCGGAGATATTCTGCAGCCCGGCGTGTATGCCGGCAACGCCGCCCGCCTTGAAGAAGACTATGCCGGCGAACAGCAGCGTGGCTCCGAACATGATGAAGATCTGCACCACGTCGGTGTCCACCACGCTGCGCAGCCCGCCGGTGGCGGAGTAGAAGGTGGTGACCAGCAGTATGCACAGTACCGAGATGAGGTTGTTGGCCGAAAGCGTCATGGCCAGGTCAGTGCCCGCCGCCGCCGAGGAAAGGTTTACGCCGACGGCCTGCACCAGGGCGGTGAAGGGGCCGAATACCCAGGCGGGCAGCCACGCGTCCCAGAACAGGAAAGGCTCGGCTATGCGCGAGGCGGCGAAGAAGACCCAGGCCAGCACCACGCAGTTGAAGATGGTGCCGAAGTAGACCGCCTTGAAACCGCGCAGCGCCAGCGCGCGGCCGCCGCCGTAGCGGAGCTCCGTCAGCTCGGCGTCGGTTATCACTCCGGCGCGGCGCCAGTGCGAGGCCAGCACGAATCCCATCAGCAGGAAGGCCAGCGCGTAGATCCACATCTGCCAGAGCGCGAAGATGCCGGAGACCGCGATGATGCCGGTGACCAGCAGCGGCGTGTCCGCCGCGAACTGCGTGGCGGCCATGCTCAGGCCCGCCTTCCAGCCGGGCAGCGAGCGGCCGGCCAGGAAGTATTCCTCCAGGTTCTTGGAGGCGGCATCCTTGTTGCGGAAGCCGGAATATATGGAATAGGCGATGAACGCCAGTATAATAAATATGTCTATGCCAGCCATCTGTGCCTCCTTGGCGCGTATCGCGCTTAATAATTTATTATGCCGCACTAGCGGCGCGGGAAGCAAGGAGAATTCTCCGGCGGCGCGTGGGGGCGCCTTAGTTTTATATAATTCCCTTCGGCACTATGAACACCGAGATCGTCCTCATCCTGATCAGTTCACTTATATTGGTCTCCTATCTTTTCGACATGTTCTCGGGCAGGACCAAGCTGCCGTCGGTGGTGCTGCTGATACTCTCGGGGCTCGGGTTGCGCCTGGCTTCCAACTGGACCGGCTACATCATCCCGTACCTGGATTACATCCTGGCGCCCCTGGGCACCATCGGCCTCATCCTCATAGTGCTGGAGGCCGGGCTGGACCTGGAACTGAAGCTGGAAAAAGCCCCGCTGATAAAGAAGAGCGCGCTGTCGGCGCTGGCCGGAATGCTGCTCTGCCTCGCCGGCATCGCGGCGGTCTTCATGGGCCTGTTCGAGGTGCCGCTGCGCGCCGCGCTCATTAACGCGCTGCCCTTCGCCATTATCAGCAGCGCCATCGCCATCCCCGGCTCGCGGCTTCTGTCTGAGTCCCGCCGTGAGTTCCTGACCTACGAAAGTTCCTTCTCTGACATCCTGGGCATCCTGGTCTTCAATTTCCTGGTGGTCAACACCGCTTTCGGCCCGGGGTCCCTGGTTTCCTTCCTCTTCGAGATCCTCGTCACGCTGCTGATCTCCGTGGCCTTTTCCCTGGGGCTGACCGCGCTGGTGGAGCGCATCAGCCACCAGGTCAAGTACCTGCCCGTCTTCGCCATCCTGCTGCTGGTCTACGCCACGGCGAAGCTGATGCATTTTTCGCCGCTGATACTGGTGCTGGTGTTCGGGCTGTTCCTTAATAACATCACGCTGTTCATCCGGGGCAACATGCGCTTTTACTTCGACCTGGAGAAGCTGGGGCCGGAGGTCAGGCAGTTCAAGAGCGTGATCTCGGAAACTACCTTCGTCATTAAAACCTTCTTCTTCGTGCTGCTGGGCTATTCGGCCGATATCCCGCGGCTGCTCAACAGGGACGCGCTGGCCGTGGTGCTGCCCGTTATCATGCTGGCCTACGCGTCGCGGGTGCTGCCGCTGCGGCTGCTGCTGCCGCGCCCCGCCGCCGCGGCGCTAACCTACGTGGCGCCGCGGGGACTTATAACCATCCTGCTGTTCATGGGTATCCCGCCGGAGCTGCGCATCACGCTCATCCCGGACAGCGTGCTGCTCTGGGCCGTGCTGCTTTCGTCCCTGGTTATGACCTGGGGCGTGCTCAAGCACGCCGGCGACGAGCCGGACGCCGAAAGCCCCCTCCCCGCAAAACCCTGAAGTGCCGCGGCACGCCGTTGTCGCGCCGTTGTTGTATACTATCTGGCCATGACGCGCGATCCCTCGCAGCTGGTAAGCTGGCTCTACCTCGACATGAACTCCTTCTTCGCCTCGGTGGAGCAGGAGCTGAACCCCGCTTTGCGCGGCCAACCGGTGGGCGTGGTGCCCATAAAGGCCGACAGCACCTGCTGCATAGCGGTCAGTTACGAAGGCAAGGCCTTCGGCGTAAAAACAGGCACTTTGGTGCGGGACGCCAGGCGCCTGTGCCCGCGTATGAAATTCATCGTGGGCGACCACGCCAACTATGTCAGGTACCACAACAGGATAGTGGAGACCGTCGAGACCTGCGTGCCGGTGGAGGCGGTCTGCTCCATAGACGAGATAGCCTGCCGGCTTACGGGCCGTCAGCAGGATTTGAAAGTGGCTTCGGACCTGGCGCTGCAGATCAAGGCCGCTATAAAGACGAACGTCGGGGCTTCCCTGAAATGTTCCATAGGCCTGGGGCCCAACCGCTATTTGGCCAAGATAGCCGGAGATATGAAGAAGCCCGACGGTTTCACCGTCATCCGCCACTGCGATCTGCCCGGCGCGCTGCACCAGCTGAAGCTGCGGGACCTGACCGGCATCGGGGCCAGGATGGAAGAACGTCTTAATAAAAAAGGTATTACCACCATGCAGGGTTTGCTAGCCCTGACGCCCGGCGAGCTGCGCGCGGCCTGGGGCAGCGTTGCCGGCGAGGAAATGTGGCACTTGCTGCGCGGCGAGGACCTGCCGGCCAGGCTGAGCGAGCAGAAGTCCATCAGCCATTCCCACGTGCTGCCGCCGGAGCTGCGCAACAGGGCCGGCGCCTTGCGGATACTCAAGAAACTCACGGATAAGGCGGCGGGCAGGCTGCGGCAGGAGGGCTTTTACGCCTCGGGCCTGCAGATCTTCGTGCGGTTTACGGGGCAGGACGCCTGGCAGGCGCACTGCACGCTGATGGAGACGCAGGATACCCTGGCCTTCCTGAAAGCCGTCAAAACGCTGTGGAAGGAATTGCCGCAGGGTTCCGTGTTCGCCGTGGGCGTCGCGCTCGGCGGCCTGGTGCCGGAGTCGCTGCACGCCCCGTCGCTGTTCGAAGACCAGCGCCGCGGCAAACTTACTAAAACTTTGGACCAGCTTAACGCCAAGTTCGGCAAGGACGTCCTCCATTACGGCGCCACGCACGAGTCAAAAGGCTTGATCCCGCTGCGGATAGCCTTCACGAGGATACCCGACAAGAGCGAGCTCTGAGCCGCTGTTGAAAAAAGGAAGGTTCTAACGCCCGGCCCGCTTTCGCGCGCCGGGTTTTACTTTTTTAGCGGGGGCTTTGCCCAGCTCGAAAACTTCGTGCAGGGTGCGCACGGCCAGCTCGGCGTACTTGGCCTCTATCAGGCAGGAAACCTTTATGTCCGACGTGTTCACCATGTACACGCTGATGCCCTCGCGGGCCAGGGCGGTGAACATGCGCGAGGCCACGCCGCTGTGCAGGCGCATGCCGGCGCCTACTATCGAAAGCTTGTTGAGGCCGGGCTTCACGGCCCAGCCGCTGCCGGGATAAACGGCCGTCAGTTTTTTTGCGGCTTTCTCGGCGGCCGCCAGGTCGGCCGAGCCGCAGGTGAAAGAGACCGAGGTAGCCCCGCCCGAGGCGGAGACGTCCTCGACTATCATGTCTATGTTGATGTCGGCCTCGGCGACGGCGGTAAAGATGCCGGCCAGGATGCCGGGCTTGTCGGGGATATTCGTGAGCGAGACCTTCACCTGGTTCTTGTCGCAGACTATACCGGCTACGGCGGCGTATTCCATGAGGTCCTCCTCGGGCACCACCTCGGTGCCCGGATTAAAATTCAGCGACGAGCGTACTATCAGCGGCAGCTTGTTGCGCCGCGCCAGCTCCACGCAGCGCGGGTGCAGCACCTTGGCGCCCAGGTACGACATCTCCAGCATTTCCTCGTAGGCCACCTTGGGCAGCAGCCGGGCGTCGGGGCAGACGGAAGGGTCGGCGGTGAAGATGCCGTCCACGTCCTTGTAGAACTCCACCCGGTCGGCTTTCAGCGCCACGCCCAGCGCCACGGCGGTGATGTCGGAGCCGCCGCGCCCGAGCGTGGTGATGGAGCCCTCGCGCGTGGCGCCCTGGAAGCCGGCCACCACCACTATGTACCCGTCGTTAAGGGCCTTCAGCGTGCGGTCGGCGTTCACGGATTCTATGCGGGCCCTGGAGAAAGAGCCGGTGGTGGTGATCTGCACCTGGTGGCCCAGGAAGGACACGGCCTTGCGGCCTAAGTCTTCTATGGCCAGGGCCAGCAGGGCGGTGGTCACCTGCTCGCCGGTGGCCAGCAGCACGTCGAACTCGCGGCCCTCGCTGTTCTTCGAGACGGTCTTGCCCAGGTCTATCAGGCGGTTGGTCTCGCCGGCCATGGCCGAGACCACGGCCACCACCCGGTTGCCGCGGCCAGCGCTCTGTATGACGCGGCGAGCCACGGAGCGCACGCGGTCGATATTGCCGACCGAGGTCCCGCCGTATTTCTGTATTATCAGGGCCATAAGGCAATATTGTCTCAAATGGCGGCGATCCGGGCAAGCGCCTTCCGCCGCAGTTCCTTGAAAAGGTTCAGCCGCGTTCTTTCTGCGCGGCCTCCACGGCCTTTATGGCGTCGGCGGCCGCGCTGGTTATCCCGCCGGTGTAACCCGACCCCTCGCCGATGGGATAGAGACCGCGGATAGTGACCGACTGGAAGTCCTCCCCCCGCCGCAGCTTTACCGGCGAGGAGGTGCGCGTTTCCGACCCCATAAGTATGGCGTCGCTACCTGTGAAGAGCGGGCATTGCTGGCGCCATTGGATGAAGGCGGCGCGCAGGGTGGCGCCGACAAAGGGCGGGAAGACGGCGGCCAGGTCGGCGCTCTGCGCGCCCATTTTGTAGGAATTGGCGTTCAGGGACGGAGAGAGCCGGCCTTCCATAAAATCGCGCAGCCCCTGAGCCGGGACCTTCCAGTCCGAGCCGCCGGCCAGGAAGGCCGCGCGTTCTATGCGTTTCTGGAACTCCAGCCCGGCCAGCGGGTGGGCCGGGCCGTAGTCTGACACGGCGCAGGTTACGGCTATGGCCGAATTGGAATAGGCCGAAGCCCTGGCCGCGTAGCTCATGCCGTTGAGCGCCAGCAGGCCTTGTTCGGAAGAGGCGTTCACCACTTCCCCGCCGGGGCACATGCAGAAGGTGTAAGCCCCGCGGCCGGCCGTGCGGTCGGTGTAGTTGAAAGAATAGGTGGCGGCGCCCAGCCCCGGGAAGTTTTTATATTTGCCGCCGTAGCGGATAAGGTTTATGGTCTCCGCCGGGTGCTCCAGCCTCACCCCGACAGAGATTGGCTTGGCCTCCAGGCCCGCGCCCTTTTCGAGCAGCAGTTCGAAAGTATCCCTGGCGGAATTCCCGATGGCCAGGAAGACGCCGGAGGCTGCGTGCTCTGCCGAGCCGTTTATCACTACGCCCGCCGCTTTTCCTCCGGAGACGAGGAGGTCAGTCATTTTGGCGCCGTAATGTATTTCCCCGCCGCGCTCCAGGACATGGTTGCGGATATTGACAACTACGCGGCGCAGCACGTCGGTGCCCAGGTGCGGCTTGCTGACGTAGCCGATCTCCGGCGGCGCGCCGAATTTAATAAAGGTGTCCAGCACGCGGCTGGCGTAGGAGGTGTTGTTGACCCGCGAGAACAGCTTGCCGTCCGAGTAGGCGCCCGCCCCGCCTTCGCCGAACTGGATATTGGACTCGGGGGCCAGCCTGCGGTCACGGATAAAATCCTGCACGTCGAGGTGGCGCTCTTCCAGCCGTTTGCCCCGTTCGAAGATGAGAGGCTTCAGGCCGTATTCCAGCAGTTCCAGGGCGGCGAACATCCCGGCCGGGCCGAAGCCTATTATTACAGGGCGCCCGCCCGGCTCCGCCTGCTTGTAGTGAGCGGCCGGCCTGGGAGCGTATACGGGGAAATTGTCTTTGTTGCCATAGCCCTCCGGAACGCGCACCGCCAGCGTTACCCGGTAGTAGAACTGCCCGGGGTCGTCGGCGGCAAGGCCTTTGGCCAGTATGGCGACTGGCGCTATTTCCCCTTCAGCCAGGCCGAGTCTGCGGGCGGCCGCCGCCAGGTATGCGCCGGGCGTATCCGT
This sequence comes from Elusimicrobia bacterium GWD2_63_28, assembly GCA_001799895.1. Taxonomy (GTDB): domain Bacteria; phylum Elusimicrobiota; class Elusimicrobia; order Elusimicrobiales; family UBA9959; genus UBA9959. The sequence goes on along the minus strand of MGUI01000027.1, from coordinate 48,532 downwards.
CTCAACGGGCACCAGCAAACCGCTTACGATCAGTTCCAGGGGCATGACTTAATAATACGATATCCTGCCGCGCGCTTGCGCGGCTTTGTCTTTATTTTTGAGGCTAACGGGGCGGTTACGGCGTCTGCGCCGCGCAGTAGAAAAGGATGCCGCCGAGGACGCGCTCGGCGTTGGCTTCGTCCACGCCGCGGCAATTGGCCTTTATCAGGGCCCGGAATTCATTTACGCTTTCCGTGGTGCCCTGACGCGGCAGTACCCCGCCGGCGTAAAGCATCAGGGCTTCGTAGGATAAGCCGCGGGCGGTCATTTCATTCTCCAGCGCGCCGCGGTAATAGTTCTGGGCCCTCATGAAATGTTTCCGCGCCTCGTTCTTGTCCGCCCCTTCTCCGGAAAAGGCCTCCAGGGTGTCTATGCTGGTCTCCGCGTCTTCGAACACTTGCGGGGAGGAGCAGATCAGGGCGATAAACTCCGCGGCGGCCTGCTTCTTCTCCTCAGCGGTGGGCCCCGCCGCTTTTTTCGCCGCGGCTTCCGCGGCGGCCTGGGCCTGGGCCGCGGCCGCCTGTTCGGCCGCCACGTCTTCCTTGGACTTGCCGCAGCCGGCCAGCAGGGCCGCGCCGAGGACAAGAACGATTATGTTCTTATGCATAATTGCGTCCAGCGGGTCTTACTTCAGTTTTTTATCGATGTGGACCCAGGCGTTCTTGAGGTCCACCGTCAGGCGGCGCAGCTCGGCGGCGCTCATGGTTTCCAGCTTGGAATAGCGCTCCGCTATCTTGTCCACCATCCGCAGGTAGGTTTCCCGGTCTATGGTCTCCATGGATTCCATTTTCTCAAGAACATCGCCTTTCATCTTCAGCGCCCAGCCGCGGACCTTTTCGCGGTTCTTGGCGTTCTTATCGCCGTAAAGGAAATAAGCGCCCGCGGCCGTGATGGCCGCCAGCCCTATGCCCGCCCCGAGTATTTTACCGGTCTTTTTCATAATCCCCTCCTGATAGCGGCCCGGGCTTAGCCCCGCCGCAATCTGCCTGTGTATTATTTTATCAAACAATTCGGGTTAACGGTGGCTTGTGCCGGCTTCAGGGCAGCGGGAACTCTATCTCCTGGTAGGAGTTGTCCCTGTCCACGGTAGGATGCTGCAGGTTGTCAGTATTGGCCGTCACCGCTTCTGAAACATATTTCAGCAGTTCTTTCGTGGAGACCCTGGCGTTGCGGTTCTCGTCGGCCGCCCGGCCCGACAGGGCCGCTATGACTTCGCTGGTGAAAAAACCGTTCTGCAGCAGGGCGCTCTCATAAGAGACCTCTCCGCCGCGCGAGGACGAGAACACAATGGAACCCGTGCGCCGTGAGACGTCGCTGTAAATCAGGCGGTTCTTTTCGTACAGGTACGGCCGCGCGGGCAGGGCCTGGGCGGCGCGTTTTTTCAGCGGCTTGCGGTAGCTGCGCGGGATTATCTTCCTGGCCGCGGCCGCGGCGTAGTAGCGCCCGAAGGTGGCTTCATCCAGCTCACCCGAATCGCAGGTGTCGAGCAGGAACAGTTTCTTCCTGGGGCGTATGCCGTCCAGGATCGCCTCGATCTCCTCGAACTGCACCCCGGTTTTTGCAAGGTTGGCCGGGTCCGCCTCGTAAGGCAGGTAATAATACTTCGGGTCAGCGCTCTTGTCGTAGCCGCCGTGCCCCGCCGCGAAAAGCACCACCGTGTCGTCGGTCCCGGCGTTCGCCAGGAAGGCCCTGGCTTTCTTGATGTTCGCGGCTGTAGCTTCTGAGTTCAGCAGCGCTTTCGTAAAGACATTGTCGTAATGCGGGCGCATCTTCGCCACTACGGCTTCCAGGTCTTTGGCGTCCTTATCCGCGTAGCTGAGCGCCAGCTCGGGCTTCTGATATTTCGAGATCCCGAAGGCCAGGTAATACAGGTTGCCCCTCGCCTTGCCGGCGTAATCGGCGTAGGCCTGCGCCCTGTACGCCTCCGCCCCGGCGGCATTGGTGGCGGTGACCTCTATCTTGTTCTTTCCCGGAGTCAGTTCTATCCGCTCCGTCCCGCTGAAACTGCCGCCCGACAACTGCCTGCCGTAGGCCGTGAACAGCGGCACGTTATTGACGTAGATGTTGTAGCTTTTCAGCGGGAACCTGGCGTCGGAAAGCGTGAAGTCTACCGTCAGGAATTTATCCTCGCGCCGGGTGGCGGTGATCTTGGCTTCCGGGGCGTGCAGTTCCGCGCTCAGGTCCTTCTCCTCGAGCCCCAGTTTCTTCAGCCGCTTCAGGTGCCGGCCCTTGTAGTGGGCCAGCCGCTCCGGCGAGGCCAGCCCCATCCTGCCCAGGATAATGTCCGGCCTGTTGTTGCGCGCGGCGAACTGTTCCAGGCTGAAGACCTCCGTGCCGCGGACCATGGCGGCCAGCGCTTCGCCGCGGGGCGAGGCGTCGAAATAGCCGTCGGAGGTGTACATCAGCCATTCGCCGCCCGCCGAGAAGCGGGTGTAATGGCTGTAATTCTTAAGGCTCCAGACCTTGGTGGTATTGTCGAAGCTGGAGGAAACCAGGTACCTGCCGTCGCGGCTGAACTCCAGGTCAGTTACCAGCTGGTTGTGCCCGGTGAGTTTCTTGACGAGCTGCAGGCCCGGCAGGCCGCGCAGCTCTATGGTCCCGTTGTCGAACCCGACGGCGAGGTTTTCCCCCCCGGGCTGGAAGCGCAACGCGGTGGGCCTGCTGGAGGTTTCGGTCATGGCCCCAGCCTTACCGTCGATCCCGTTCAGGATCACGTGGTTGGTATGGCCTGCCACCGCCACGAATTGGCCGGAGGCGTCCAGCACGTTGGTAGTGAGCGCCCTGACCAGCTTTTTCAATTTCAGGTCGTAGATGCCCCTGCCCCAGACCAGGAAGCGGCCGTTGCCGGCGAACGCGACTCTTTCCACTGGGCAATAGCGCACCGGGATCTCGTCGACGATCTTGCCGGATGCCAGGTTGCGCACCGCCAGCCGCATGGAGTCGGGCGAGGCGTTATAAGGCGGCATATAGGCCACAAGGTTCCCGTCGGGGCTGAGCGCCACGGGGCTTAGCTGGGCGGCCTCGAACACGCGGCTTTCACCACTGTCTAATTCGGAGACTTCTATCCCGTAGCGGCGGCCCACCACGATATGCCGCCCGTCCGGGGCGAGGATGACCCTGGAACTGAGGAACTGGCTCGGGATCTTCCGCTGCTCGCCGCCGTCGATAGGCCACAGGCCGACCGAGGCGCCTCCTGAAACTACGGATTTGCCGTCGGGGCTTATGTCCGCGGTCACGGGCGAGTCCGACGCCTTGTAGAGGCCCAGGTGCAGCGCGCCGGAATGCGGGTCGATGAGCCGGTTGCGCTCCCTGATACCGGCTATGGCGATAAACCTGGAGTCCGGGGTGTAGGCGGCGTTCACCTCCCAATGTTCGCCCAGGTCGTAATCGGCCAATCTGCCCAGCCCGGGCAGCGAATACACGAGCATCCTGGCCCTGGCAGCTCCGGTAATTACCGCGATCTCGGAGCCGTCCGGGCTGATAAGCGCCCTGGAGATTTCCAGGGCCTGTCCGGAGGAAACGGCGGAGGTGGTTTTTAGGACCTTGAAGTCCTTATCCAGCAGCCATAAAGTCTTTTTATCGTGGATCGCTATCTGCTCCAGCGCCGGGGAAAAGAAGAGCGTTTCGGCCCCGGCGGTGTTCTTCCAGAAAAACTTCTTTGTTTTCCGGCCCGTGGCCTCGATAATGCCGGCTTCGAACCCGACTTCGCCGCGGTTCATGGTCTTGCTGACGCTGCGCGGGGTACGGACTATGGTGTACAAGTCTGCGGCGCCGTACACCATTCTCCTGCCGTCGCGCAGGAAGGCCAGGCTGCCGATATTGTTGTCCGAGACCTGCAGACGGCGCAGCAGCTGGTGTCGTTTATAACTCCACAGCTCAACATAACCTTCGGTGGTGCCTATGGCCAGCGTGGCCCCGTCGGGAGACAAGGCCAGGCAGCTCGCGTTACCTTCGGCGCCCAGGGTGAGGGTGCGGGCTAACTTGCCGGACGCGGCGTCAAAAATGTTGACGGTCTTTTCGCTCTTCGAGGCGGCGATCACCTCTTTTCCGTCGCCGGAGAAGAGCAGCAGCGCGAAACCGTAGGCGTTGCGGCCGGAGGCAGGCAGGACATTGTTGATCAAATAGCCTTTGGTGCTCCAGATATCCAGATTGATGCCGCCCAGCGCCAGGCTGGCGTTATCCGGGGAAAAGGCTATGGCGTATTTCCGGTCGTCGTCGGCGCTCTTGGTGCGCTGCAGCGAGATCCTGAACCGGCCGGGCAGGTCCGGCGCGGCCAGCGCGGGCGTGGAGCACTGGATAAACAGGCCGGCGGCCCAGATAAAAATAACGGTTTTCATGTCGGGATTCGTTAATTTCATTCTACCTGTTTCCCCCTATCGAGGCGAAGCCTCGATAGGGACTGGTTTTAGGGGGCTCAGCCCCGGAAGGCACGGCGCCTAAGTTTCTTCAGCAAGGGGGCGCAGACGCGGTCCAGCTCGTGGATGTCGTCGGGGAAGATGGTGAGGGCGTCGCCCCTGTTCACCGGGAACATCATGGCCTCCGGGTTAAGGACGTGGTCCATGCCCAGGGCGTGGCCCATCTCGTGGGTGAGCAGGCGCACCAGTTGCCGGCGGTCGGAATATTTGTAGAGGTCTATGGTGCGGAAGCCGCCGGAAACCCTGTAAGTCCCCTCCTCGAAGGTGCCCAGGGCGGCGCCCTCGCGGTTGTACTGCGCCGTGTTGATGTCCAGTTCCACTATCAGCTGGTTCAGAGTGGTGGCCAGGGCATTGAGCAGGTCGATGTCGGCGTTGACGCCGCCCTCGATATTTTTAATAACGGCGAACTCCCGCTCCAGCGCCGCCTTGGCTCCGTCGAGGCGCTTGATCTGCCTGGGCGACGCCGTGCCGCGCTGGTTGAACTTGGCCACCGTGGCGTTATAGACGGCCTCGCCGCGTTTATAGGCGGCCAGCCTGGCGTTCAGGCCGGCCTGACGAGGCTCTACCCGCCCTAAAACCTCGTCGTAATGGACCTTGAGCGATTTGTAGAAGTCCAGGCTCTGCCCGGTCTTAAGGCCGATAGCCTTGAGCTTGTCTATGGCGGCCTGGCGCCTGTCGTACAGCATGTTTACGCTTACGTCGCCGCTGCTGGGAATGAATTCGAACAAGTCCCGCTTATAGGCGCTTTCCCAGACGGCTTCGGCTTCCTTCAGGTACTCCGTCAGCTCGGCGACGGAGAGGTCGTAGCGCAGGTCTATGGCGCCAACGGAGTAGCTGACGGGTGAAGAGCAGGGAAAGGCGTTCTGCCTGACGGTGCGCCCGATGGCGCGGTACTGCGCCCCGTGCGCGAACCATTGGTAGACCGACGCGCCCAGCAGCGTGAGAAGCAGGACCCAGGATATGAATATGCGCATTTTAAACCATTGCGAAGAACCGGCAACAGCGCCCCCGCTCAGGCAAGTGCAGCCTTGCCAGCCGGGGTCAGTTCGAAGGCGCCGGTTTCATAATTGTACTTAAGCAGAGGCGTCAGGAGATAGCGCCCGTCCTCGTAGCCGTCCAGCCTTGAAAGTTCCGTTACGCGCCTTTTGCCGTCGGCGGCGCGCTCCTGGAAGCTGATATAGCCGATGCCAGAAGCGAGCAGTGAGCGTATTTCGTCCAGGCCGAAGCTGGTCCTGGACGAGAGGTACATGTACTCCAGCCGCTTCAGGGCGTCCAGCGCGCTCTCGGCGTGGCAGGACGCTATCACGGCCAGCCCGTTGCGCATGGCCCTGACCACTTCCGGCGCCCCTATGCCGTCGAGGCTGTCCACCACCAGGTAATCCGGCAGGAACTTGTCGGCGCTGCGCAGCAGCTCCACGAATTCCTCATCGGAAGAGGCGTCCAGGCAGAGGGCCGCCGGGTGCCTGAGCGCGAGCCCGGAATCGCCCTGTATGGCCACCACCCGCCTGCCGGCGGGGAGGCCGTTGGCGAGTATATCCATCAGGGTGGTCTTTCCGGAGCAGTTGGAGCCGGCCACCAGGACGCTCTTCATCTCGCCGAGTATCTTTTCGAAAAGTTTCTTCCCCTCTTCGGGGAGGCAGCCGTGCCTCACCAGTTCCGCCCAGCCGGGCAGACCGGCGGGCATCTTGCTGATAATTACGGCCTGGTAGGCGGCGCCCTCGGCGCAGGTGACCTTGGTCAGATCGGCCAGCCTGAGCTCCAGCACCTTGCCGGCGGCCCCGCCGGGCCGGCGCGACACGCTGCCGGGCAGCGCGGCCAGATTCTTTACCAGGGCGGTCACGGCGGCCCGTGAAGAGAACAGCGGGGGAAGCGCTTCCAGTTTGCCTTTCCGCTCCGCCGACGCCTTATCGAAAGAGTTGATGAAAATTTCCCTCACTTCCGTGTCGGCGTAGTATTTCCAGAGCGGCCCCAGCGCGCTTTCCAGCGAAGCCGCCCTGGTCTTTTTTGAAACCGATTTTTTGTTTTTCATAAATCCTCCCGGCCTGAACCTTGCAGTCAAAGTCTACCAGAAAATATTTTCCGGCGGTATCGGCATTTACCACAGGTACGGGGTTAAAGGCTTTTTCGCCCCAGCAGGCCTTTTTTAAGGGCCAGCACGGCGGCCTCGGTGCGCGAGCGGGCGCCGGTCTTCTCGAAAACGGAACGGATATGGAACTGCACGGTGCGGTCGGAGATCTGCAGCCGGTAGGCTATCTCCTTGTTGCCCAGCCCGGCGACGATAAGCGACAGTATCTCCAGTTCCCGGGGCGTCAGCGGGCCCGGGCCCTTCGAATCGGGGAAAGGCCCGGCGGCGGAGTCTTCAAGTTCGTTCAGGGCGGTCCTGGCCAGGCGGCGCAGTTCGTCCAGCGCGCGCAGGGCGGCGCCGTCGCCCCTGAAGGCGGCCATATAAGCTTCGATGGCCGCGTTAAGTTCGAAGAGAGTTTTCTTAAGGTTCCCGGGTCTGTCCATGGTCAGGGCGGGGGCAGCTTCCCCCGGATATGGAGAAAGTATACCTAATTCCTGAATACGCCCGCCGGGCCCGGTTTTCCGGGCCCGGCCCGCTAAGGGCGCAAATAAGTTAAAATTCACAAATGGAAAATCTCAACGCTTTTCTGGAACGGGCGGGCGCTTTTGTGTGGGGGCCGCCGCTCATCATCCTGCTCTTCGGCACGCATCTCTTCCTGACTTTCCGCCTGGGATTCATCCAGCGCCACATCCTGAAAGGCATAAAGCTTTCCTTCAGCCGCAAGTCCGAGGGCGAAGGCGAGATCTCCCACTTCGGAGCTCTTACCACGGCGCTGGCGGCCACCATAGGCACCGGCAACATAGTGGGCGTGGCCACCGCCGTGGCGGCGGGCGGCCCCGGCGCCGTGCTGTGGATGTGGCTCACCGGGGTGTTCGGCATAGCCACCAAGTACGCCGAGGCCCTGCTGTCGGTGAAATACCGCGTGATAGCGCCCGACGGGCAGGTGTCGGGCGGGCCCATGTACGTGCTGGAGCGCGGCCTCAACGCCCGCTGGCTGGGACTGATCTTCGCCTTCTTCACCGCCGTGGCCGCCTTCGGCATAGGCAATATGGTGCAGGCCAACTCCATCTCGCAGATGCTGCATAATTCTTTCGGCCTGCCCACATGGGGGACCGGCGCCGTCATGACCGCGCTGACCGCCTTCGTGATACTGGGCGGCATTAAATCCATAGCCAAGTTCTGCGAGCGGCTGGTGCCGCTCATGGCCGTCTGCTACGTGCTGGGCTGCGCCGTCATCCTGCTGCTCAACTTCGACAAGCTGCCGGGCACCATAGCCCTCATCCTCTCCTCCGCCTTCTCCGGCCAGGCGGCGGTGGGCGGTTTCCTGGGCGCTGGCGCCAAGGAGGCCATGCGCTACGGCATAGCCCGCGGCCTGTTCTCCAACGAGTCGGGGCTGGGCTCTGCGCCCATAGTGGCCGCGGCCGCGCAGACCAGCAACCCGGTGCGGCAGGCGCTGGTTTCCTCGACGGGCACTTTCTGGGACACGGTGGTGGTCTGCCTGCTGACCGGCCTGGTGATAGTGAGCGCCGGCGACTGGCAGAGCGGCCTGAAAGGCGCCGCGCTGACCAAGAGCGCCTTCTCGCATATCCCCTACATAGGCCCGACGGTGCTGAGCCTGGGGTTGCTCACCTTCGTGTTCTCGACGATAATAGGCTGGGAGTATTACGGCGAGAAGGCCGCCGAGTACCTGCTGGGCGCGCGGGCGGTGAAGCCCTACCGCTGGCTGTGGATAGCCGCCGTGATGGTGGGTTCGGTGGCGGCCCTGCCGGCGGTGTGGAACTTCGCCGACATCTTTAACGGCCTGATGGCCGTGCCCAACCTTATCTCCCTGCTGCTGCTGGCCCCCGTGATAGCGGCCGAAACAAAAAAATACATAAAAGAAATTTAGAGCAACGCCCGCTCAGGCGCGCGGCCGGTAAATGCGCTGGACGGCCCCGCCGTTTAAGTGGTCAAATAAAGATAGAGGCGGGCTGCCCCGCCAAAGGATCAACCATGAAAAGAACACTGTCCCTTTCAGCCCTCTGCCTGGCGGCGCTGCTGGCCCCGTCCGCGGCGCCCGCTTTCCCCAATTCCGCCCAGCGGCACGTTGTAGACGTGAACGGCGTGCCCTATACCGTGCTGCAGGACCACATGGTCTCGCTGCGGTGGTATTACGCGCCCGCCGCCGCCCGTCTGGCCGAGTACGGCAAGCAGCTGCCCTCGCTGTTCCTGATAAAGTACCAGGCTCCCAGCCCTTCCAATAAGACGATGCTGGAAGAGAACGCCCAGCTTTTTGTGACGCTGGCGCTGACGGCGGACGCCGGTACGCTGGCGGCCCTGTCAAAAGCTGTGCTGGCCCTGCCGGTCATGGCTGACTATAAAGGCGACCCGAAGCTGTTGAACATCTCGGCCCTGCCGCTGAGCGAGGCCAGGCTCAAGTTGTTCGGCCCGGACGGCTCGCCGTTGGTCGAGGCTCCCTCCAGGGAGGGCATAGGCGCCACGCCTTCCGTAGAGCAGGCGCAATTCGCCGTGCCGCTGCGAAACTTTCGCCAGGACGCTTATGAATTGCTGGTAAATCGGGCCGGCGGGCTCAAGATAGCGGTCGATTACAAATACATGGCGGCCGGAGAGAAAGACGGCAAGTGGGTTCCCGCGCCCGTCTCCGGCAGGGCGGAGGGCAGCCTGGGCCTGGGCGACTACGCCGATAAGATCCGCAGTCAGTCCATCATGATCGTGCCGGCGCAGGGCTATGAATACGCTATGCTGGCCCTCCCGGCGGTAGGCCGGGACCTGGCGGTCAAGAAAGTTAATTTGGCTGTATTTATAACGGATCCCCAAGGTAAGCCGGTCCATGGGATGCAGGCGGTATTCCAGTGGCAGCTTCCCGCGGCCGGAGAGAGCCGGGCCGCCGGCGACAATGGCTGGCGCGACCTCAAGAGCAACCAGGTCAATTTTGCCTTCTTCCCCGTTAAGGCCCTGCTGGAAATGGCAAAGGCCGGCGGTAAGAATATACAGGACTACAAGTTCAGCGCCTCGGTGGAAATGCAGCCGCTGGCCGGAGTTGCGCCAAAAGCCGAGGCTGAGACGCCCCTCTTTGAAGGGGGCGCTCCGGTATCGGTGCCGGCCCCTTATTTTAAAGAGCTGCAACTATCTCCCACCTTCCTCACTTTTGGGGAAAGTGCTGAAGAAGAAATCTACCTGACCAGGATCCAGGCCTCCTGCGGCAAGGCATCTTACAACGGGAAGTTTGGGCGGGACAGCGTCACGCCCTTCGGATTTTACTTTCCTAAGGATTGCGCTCCCAAGCTTTCCCTTGATAATATCAACAAGAAAGGGAAAAATGTCCACAGCGTAAAGAATGCCGCCGTGCGCGATCTGCCCGGCTCGGTCCTGTACCTTACTAACGACGGGGAATACGGTGCGGACGGTCCTTTGTAAGCCCGGCGGCAAGCCGGCGGGCAGTCCGCCGGCGCAAAAAAATAAACCCGGGAGCGCAGGCCCCCGGGTTTGTTTTTTACCGCCGCATTACTTGATCAGGCGGGCTTTCATCCTGCGTATGGAGACGCAGGCAACTACTGCGGTGAGGACGAGGAGGTAGAGCAGGTCCCACAGCGCAGCCGGAGACAGGGTGTTGAAAGTGGCGGCCCGGGTGAGGTTCACCAGGTGTGTAAGCGGCAGGAGGTTAACGAGGAACTGCACCCAGCCCGGCATACCGTCGAGCGGGAAGAAGGTGCCGCTGAACAGGAACATGGGGTTGATGAAGAGGAAGACCGGCAGGTTGAGGTTGTCTATGTAGGGCGCCAGGCCGGCGAACACGCCCTTGGTGGCGCCGGCCAGTGAATATGCTGGACTGGCCCGCCGTTTAAGTGGTCAAATAAAGATAGAGGCGGGCGGGCCTGCCAAAGGATCAACCATGAAAAGAACACTGTCCCTTTCAGCCCTCTGCCTGGCGGCGCTGCTGGCCCCGTCCGCGGCGCCCGCTTTCCCCAATTCCGCCGAGCGGCACGTTGTCGAAGTGAACGGCGTTCCCTATACCGTGCTGCAGGATCACATGTACTCGATGAAGTGGTACTACGCGCCCGCCGTAGCCCGCCTGGCCGAGTACGGCAAGCAACTGCCCGCGCTGGCTTTGGTCAAGTACCAGGCCCCCAGCCCTTCTAATAAAGAGATGCTGGAAGAGAACGGTCAGCTCTTCGTGACGCTGGCGCTGGCGGACACCGGCACGCTGGGGGAACTGACAAGAGGTGTGATGGCCCTGCCGGGCATGGCGGGAAGCGACCTGAAGTTTCTCAGGATTTCGGCCCTGCCGCTGAGCGAGGCCAGGCTCAGCCTGTTCGGTCCGGACGGCTCGCCGTTGGCTGAGGCTCCCTCCAGGGAGGGCATAGGGGCCATTCCTTCCGCAGAGCAGGCGCAATTCGCCGTGCCGCTGCGAAACTTTAGCCAGGATGCTTATGAATTGCTGGTAAAACGGGCCGGAGGTCTAAAGATAGCGGTCGACTACAAATACGTGGCGGTCGGGCAGAAAGACGGCAAGTGGCTCCCCGCCCCGGTAGCCGGCAGGGCGGAGGGCAGCCTGGGCCTGGGCGCCTACGCCGACAAGATCCGCGATCAGGCCGTCATGATCGTGCCCGCGCAGGGCTATGAAATGGCCATGCTGGCCCTGCCCGCCGTTGGCAGGGACCTGGAGGTCAAGAAAGTTAATTTTTCTGCATATATAACGGATCCCGGAAATAAGCCGGTCAGTGGCATGACTGTTTTGACTTTTCAGTGGCAGCCTCCCGCGGACCGAGAGCGCCGGGCCGCCGGCGATACGGGCTGGCGCGACGCCAAGGGCAACCAGGTCAATTTTGCCCTCTTCCCGGTTAAGGCCCTGCTGGAAACGGCAAAGGCCGGCGGTAAAAATATACAGGACTACAAGTTCCGCGCCACGGTGGAACTGCAGCCGCTGGCCGGAGTCACGGCAAAAGCCGAGGCCGAGACGCCCCTCTTTGACGGGGGCGCGCCGGTGTCGGTGCCGGGCCCTTATTTTAAAGAGCTGCGGGTCTCTCCCGCCCTTCTCAATTTTGGGGCCCAGGATGAAGTTGAAAATCTCTTCATGACGTTCTTACAGGTCGGCTGCGATAGGAAGGTTTACACCGGGAGAATAACCAAGGACAGCGAAGGCCCTTACGCTTATTACTTCCCCAAGGGGTGCGTTCTCAAACTTTTCCGGGATAGCCTTACCAAGCAAGGTAAAAAATTCCACAGCGTCAAGAACGCCGCCGTGCGCGATCTGCCCGACTCGGTCCTGTACCTCACCAACGACGGAGAATACGCTTCGGACGGTCCTTTGTAAGCCAGGCGCTTGCCTTCAGCCAAAAACAAACCCGGGAGCGCAGGCCCCCGGGTTTGTTTTTTAGCCGCCGCCCGGCTATTCCGCAGCGCCGAGCACGGTTATGCCCAGCTTCGCCGCCGGGCCCAGGATCTCCCTGCCCGCCGGGGCCGGGGTCTTTACCGACTCTATATCCTCTACCAGGGCCGCTTCCCAGAGCTTGCCCTCCAGCCAGCCCACGTCGTGTTTTTGAATGAGGCCGGGTATTTTATCGGCCGGGGCGGCCAGGAATTCTTCGAACGCTGCCGGCGGCAGGACGCGCAGTTCGCCGGCTACCTGCAGCGCCAGCGCGCGCGGCAGGTGCGCGGGGGCTATGATCCAGGAATTAAAAAGTTCTCCGGCCTCTTTTTCCAAAGCAGGGACCGCGGCAGCCTGGCCGACGGACAGGCCCGCCCTTTCTCCGACGATGGCGAGGGCGCGCATGGCCGAGCGGCGCGTGGCCCAGGCCCTGCGCCGCCAGGTGGTTTCCTTAAGCCGCAGTACGGTGTCCCCGTATTTTTCGGGGCCGTCCCAGTAGGACAGCGTGCCGAAGATATAGCGCCAGGCCCGGTAGGAGTTCTGCTCGTAGTCCGGAGTGAAAGGGCTGACGACGGCGCCCTTCAGCTGCGAGACCAGTTCCGTGGACAGGAAGGCTTCGTCCTCCAGCACGCGTGCGGCCCGGGCCCGGCTCATCCTGACCGAAAAAGAAGGCGGTCGCGACGTAAAAAAAATCTCCAGCTTGTCCACGAGCTTGCGCTCAGCGGCGGAGAGCGGGGCCAGCCGGGCCTCTTGCGCCGCAAGGTTGCGCGCGGACCTTTCCGCTATGGGCAGGCCCATCGCCTTCTCCACCGGCTGCCAGCCCGGCGGCACGCCGCCCCGCAGCCAGTCTCCCAGCCCGCGCGCGTAGGCCTCGATATTACGGTACTTGGTCCCGGCGTCCTGGCTGGCCAGGCTGGCCTGGGCCAGGGCCTTTTCTATGGCGGGCCGGTGCACCGGGAAATCCGTGACCAGCACGGCGAAGCCCAGCCGCAGGCCCCGGGGCGCCAGCAGCTCCGCGGCGGGCGCCATCTCCACGTCCACCGTGGAGACGCCCGCGCGCAGGGCGCGCTTCAGCCAGGCGGGTGTTTCCTCCAGCGGGGACAGCGCGCTGACATGGGCCCGGTAATCGGCCAGGGAGCCCAGGGCGTTGGGAACCTCCGCGCCGCCCGTGGTTATTATGTGCGACGGGTAGACCAGGGAGTAGAGAGGGCGCGCCTCCAGCGAGCCGCCGGAGCCGGCTATGACGGCCGTCTTTATGCCGGTGGAGACCTCGATGAGGCGGCTGATGTTCTCGCCGAGGATCTCGCCGTAGAAGGATGAGCGGGCGGTTATCACGCCCCAGCGGGCGGCCCCGTCGGGCCCGTAGAGGTCCAGCCGCCAGTCGTTCTCACCGTCGGAGAGCTGGGTGACGGACCAGGTGGACCAGTAGAGCCTGAAAGATTCCCCGTAGCCCGCGACCACGGCCTCCAGGCCGGAGCAGGCGGGGCGGTTCTGCTCGCAGAGCCGGGCCAGCGGCCGGTAATAAGGCTCGTAGGCCGAGGGGGCCTCCGCCACCGCTATCGACGGGCCGGCTTTGCCGGAGTAATAGCGCTTGAGCAGCAGCTCGAAATGCCGCAGGTAGATGCGCCCCTGGAAATCGCTCAGCAGCAGCGTCCTGCGCCCGCCCGTTTCTTCCAGCAGCCAGAGTTTCTTGGCATAGCCGCTTACGGGCAGGTGCAGCGCCGCCAGCTCTGCCTGCGGGGGCAGCGAGGGCAGCAGGGCCGCCAGGGGCAGGTTGGAAAGCGTTATGCTGTCGCCCTCTCCGAGCTTGTCTAGCAGGGCGGAGAGCGGGCCCAGGCGCGACGCGGCGTAGCCGGAGGCGTCCTTCCAGGCCACGGCGCCGGGCTCGATGTCCGCCGTCTCCGGAGAACCGTGCGGGTGCAGGGCCAGGTCCGACGGAGCGGCGGCCGGCTCGGGGGCGCGCGCCGGCTGCCAGGCCGGGGCCGGGGGCGGGGCCAGGTAGACCCGGGCGGCCTGCCTGGCGCGCAGGACGCCGTCGGAGGACGGTCCCTCGGCGGGGACCAGGCCGGCGATCTCTTCGAAGAGTTGTGCCTGTGTTAAATCTTTTCGGGCGGCCTGTTCCTTAAGCGCCTCCGCGAGGGCGCCGGGCGGCAGCGCGGCCAGCGCCTGCCTGGCGCCGGGGTCCTTCTTGAGCTCATAGGTAAGGGCTTCCAGAAATACTTCTGCGCTGCGCAGGCGCAGGTCCAGCGCCGTTCCTGCGTCCAGCCCCGCCCGCGAGGAGGCGGTTAAACACAGGGCCAGGGCTGCTGTCAGGAGGGAAATTTTCATCTGCGGTGGTGGTTTTATGCCTGCGCCGCGGGCCTTACTAAGGGTGCAGCGTCATCAGCGGGCGCCCCAGAGTTCCAGGGCTTCGCGCTCCTGCTCCGGAGTGGCGACCTTCTTGAACTTGGCGCCGGCAACGCCGTGCACGCGGGCCTGGCAGGCGGGCCAGGCGGCGTCGCGGTAGACCTGGCCGCGGATCAGGGAGAGGTAGTAGCCGTGCTTGGGCGGCTTGGACTTGGAGGAGGAACTTTTCTCGCCGGGCTTGTGGAGGTGCTCGTCGCCGGGCTCGAACAGGGAATAGCCGCAGCCGACGGCGGGGCCGTCGTAAAGCGCTATCCTGGTTCCTTTGGAGAAGGCTACGGCTATGACGTCGCAGCGCTCGTTGATCTCGTGGCCGGCGTGGCCTTTTACGTGGCCCCAGGACAGGCGTCCTTTGCGGGCCGAGGCCAGCGCGTCGAGGTGTTCCCAGAGGTCGCGGTTCACTACGGGCTGGCCGGCGGCGGTCAGCCAGCCTTTCTTCTTCCAGCCGTGGATCCAGCCCTTTATGCCGTTGATGAGCAGGCCGGAATCGGTGTAGAGCTTGACGGGCTCGGGGCGGTCGCGCACGGCGGCCAGGGCCGCTATGGCGGCGTCCATCTCCATCCGGTTGTTGGTGGTGTGGCGCTCGCTCCCGCCCAGCTCGAGCACGCGGCCCTCGGGGTAGAGGATCACTACCGCCCAGCCGCCCGGCCCGGGATTGCCCGAGCAGGCGCCGTCGCAGTAGATGAATATCGTCTTATCCATCGCCGCCGTGTCGTGCAGGGTTATCTTACTTTCCGGGCGAAAGTGTCTTTTACCTTGGCTTCGATGAAGGTGCCGAGGCCCTTGCCGGCCTCCGCCAGGGTTTTCATCTGGGTGACGTTCGCCATGCCCGTGGCCTGGTTGGAGTACAGGTAGACGGACTGGTTGGTGAAGCGGACTTTGACCGAGTCTTTGGCGAGCTCGAACTGGGCGACGGTGGACTTACCGCTGAGGTTCTTGTACTTTTTCATTATTTTCTTTCCTTACGCTTTTTTTATAAATCGCGCCGGGCAACCTTAAGTTGCGGCATAGGGTCTATTTTATGATTTTTGCGGCCGTAAGGGGAGCTAAAAAGAAAGAACCTGCGAAATCCCGTTTATAAGGGCCGCAGGTTCATCTATATTCTAGCAGAAAATCCGCCGCTGTCAATACCCAATTTTTAAAGCCGGCCTTTTACCCGTGCAGGGCGGACCAGCGCTCGAAAAGGTCGTTAACCCTGGCCTGGCATTCTTCCAGCCTGGTCTGGCGGACTGCCAGTTCACCGGCGTCGGCGGCTATGGCCGGGTCCTCCAGCGCCAGCCGCGCTTTTGAAACCTGCTTCTCAGCCGTCTGCATCTCGCTTTCCAGCTTGCGGATGGCGGCCTTAAGTTCGCGCGCCTCTTTGGCCGAGGGGCCGGAGTTTTCGGCGGGCGCCTGAACCGGCGCAATTTCCGCCCGTGACTCTTGCATCCAGTTCTCCCATTGGGACAGGTCGGCGAAGAACCCGGAGCCGCCCCGGCCGTCCAGCGCCAGCAGCCGGCGGCTGACGCGCTCCAGCAGGTAGCGGTCGTGCGTCACCAGCACCAGCGCGCCCGGGAATTCCAGCATGCTGGTTTCCAGCACCTCCAGCGACTGCAAATCCAGGTCGTTGGTGGGCTCGTCGAGCAGCAGCACGTCGGCGGGGCGCAGCATGAAGCCGGCTATCAGCACCCGCGCCCTCTCGCCCCCCGACAGCAGGCGCAGCGGCATGTCCAGCTGCTCCTGGCGGAACAGGAAGCGCGTGGCCCAGCCGCGCACGTGGATATTGTGGCCCTTGTAGTAGACGTGCTCGCCGTTGCCGCACAGCGCGCGCTTGAGCGTCATGTCCAGGTCCAGCGCGGCGCGGTGCTGGTCGAACACGGCCACGCGCAGCCCGTCGGCCAGCTTCAGCGTGCCGGCGTCGGGCTGCAGCTGGCCGGCCAGCATGCGCAGCAGCGTGGTCTTGCCGCTGCCGTTGCCGCCCAGCAGGCCCAGCTTCTCGCCGGGACCCAGCGTCAGGTCCAGCGGGCCGAACAGCCTGCGGCCGCCCAGGGTCTTCTCTATCTTTACGGCGTGGATGAGGCGGTTGGCCTGGCGGTCGCCGGCGGTGAAATCTATGTCGGCGGCGCGGTTCTGCGCGTTGTGGTATTCCAGCTCCGACAGCTCCTCTATCATGTTGCCGGCGCGGTCGATGCGGGCCTTCTGCTTGGTGGTGCGGGCCCTGGGGCCTTTGCGCAGCCAGGCGATCTCCCCCCGCACTACGTTGCGCAGCGAGTCCTCGCGCGACGCCTGCGAGTCGAAGAAGGCCTCGCGGTTCTCCAGGAACCGGCTGTAATTGCCGGCGCTGCTGAAGTGGCCCGCCGGATAGCGCTTGCTGAGCTCTATCACGCGGTTGGTGACGCGCTCCAGGAAGCGGCGGTCGTGGGTGACGACGAGGAACGGGAACTGGAAAGTGTCGATGAAGTTCTCCAGCCAGAGCACGCCTTCGATGTCCAGGTGGTTGGTGGGCTCGTCTAGCAGCAGCAGGTCGGGGCGGCGCGCGCTCTGCGCCAGGATGGCCAGGCGCTTGCGCCAGCCGCCGGAAAGGGTGTTCACCTCGCGCGCGGTATCGGCGAAGCCGGCCGCGGCCAGCTCGGCGTCGGCGCGGCGCTCTTTTTCGTGCTCCTCCAGGCCCAGGCCGTCGAGCGCCCTCAGGATCTCGTCGCGCGGGCTCCAGCCCGGGGGCGAGTCTTCGAAGCGGTCCTGCTGCGCCAGGTAGCCCAGCCGCAGGCCGCGGCGCGGCGTGATGGCGCCGGCGTCGGGCGTCTCGGCCCCGGCGAGGATCTTGAGCAGGGTGGATTTGCCGGCCCCGTTGGGGCCGATGAGCCCGGTGCGTTCGCCCTCGGACAGGCCGAACGACAGCCCCTCGAACAGGGGCCGCGAACCGAAACTCTTGGAAAGGTCCTGACAGCTTAGAAGTATGGCCATTGAAGTAAAAATGTACGCGCCGGTCAGGCGCCGTCCTTGAACAGGTTCACCCTGAAGCCCGGGGTCTTGCCGGGCGCGGCGGGAGAGGGCATGGCGGGGGCGTTGGCGTCGCGGATGCCGGTAAAGGAGGGCGACATGATCTCCACGCCCGCCGCGTTGAACTGGTCCTGGATATTGGCGTGCATGGCCGAGTAGGTGGCGGCCATGGCCTTGGGCTCGCCGGTATAGGCGTTCAGCTCATAGGCCACGTTGAAGTCGTTGAGCGCGGTCTGCAGCACGAAGGGCCGCGGCTCGGCGAGGATATTCGGGGTGGCCGCGGCGGCGGCGATCAGCAGCTGCTGGACTTTGGGCCAGGGCGCGTCGTAGCCGATGGTGACGGTGGTGTTGAGGATGATCCCCCCCGTTTCGGGCAGGGCGCTGTAGTTTACGATGTGGCTGCCCAGGATCAGGGCGTTGGGCATGGTGACGCTGACGTTCTTGACGGTGCGGATGCGGGTTACCAGCAGGCTTTTTTCAATGATGTCGCCGACGGTCTCCCCTATCTTTACCCGGTCCCCGGTCTTGAAAGGCCGCATGTAGGTGAGCATGACGCCCGCCACGGCGTTGGCGATGGCCGAGGTGGAGCCCAGCGAGAACAGCACGCCGAGGAATACCGAGACGCCCTTGAAGGCCGGCGAGCTGGAGCCCGGCAGGTAAGGGAAGATTATCACCAGCGTGAAGGCCCAGATGATAAAGCGCACTATCTGGAAGGTGGGCCGCGACCAGTCCGGGTAGAAGCCGTTGATGGTTATATGGCCGGCGCGGATCTCGTCGCTGACCACTTTCAGCAGGTTGATCAGGTAATGCACCACCGCCACCGTGACCGTGACGAAGATGAGGTCGGGGATATAGCCCAGAAAGGACTTCACCAGCGAGGCCAGCGGGTGCAGGATGTAGCCGAAGAGCACCGGCGAATAGCCGCGCGTCCACGGGAAAAAACTGAAGAGCAGCGGGATGTAGAAATAGATAAGCAGCAGGGTGACCGCGGCCCGGACCGATTTCAGCAGCAGGGCTATGGCCGCCGTGATGCGCGCGGCGTTAAGGAGTTCCAGCTGCTGTATCTTTATGCTCTTTATGTGGGCCTTGGCCCAGGCGTCCATGCGCGACAGGGACACGGCGTAACCGGAGGCGATGAGCTTAAGGGCCGCCGCGAAGATGGCCAGCGACAGCAGCGCCAGCAGGACGCCCACCAGCAGGCTCCGGGTGGTGTAGTCATCCCTGTAGTCCGCCAGGGCGTCCTTGAGGGTCCCGGCCGCGCTCCGGGCCAGCTCCTGCCGGCTCACGCCGGCCGCGGCGGCGTCGCCGTTCGTGACCGACATGATAACCAGGGCGCCGGAAACTATGTCCGTGGAGGCCGGGCCTTCCTTTAATTCCAGGGCGCGGACCTTCGCGGCGGCCGCCGTGGAAAGCTCGCGCAGGCGTTCCGCGATCTGCAGGGCCCGGTCCTGCGCCGACAGCTCCAGCAGGCTGCCGCGCACCTTCAGTACCGGCTTGCCGTCCAGCAAAACCTCGGCTTCCGCGGCCGCGGGCGGCGGGGCGCCCGCTTTGCCCCCGGGCAGCGCCGGGGCAACCGACGCGCAGAACAGCAGGTAAAGAAAAAGCGTTCTTTTTATCATGAAAGGCATCCTTCTGTGTGTTTGATAACCTGGTTCATCATGCGCACGGCCTCGGCCGGGTACTTGCCGGCGGCGGTCTCGGCCGACAGCATCACGTAATCGGTGCCGTCCAGCACGGCGTTGGCCACGTCGGACACCTCGGCGCGGGTGGGGATGGGGTTTGCTGTCATGGTTTCCAGCATCTGCGTGGCGGTGATGACCGGCTTGCCCAGGCGGTTGCAGGCCTTTATGATGCGCTTCTGCAGCATGGGCACTTCCCACAGCGGGAACATAACGCCCAGGTCGCCGCGGGCCACCATCACGCCGTCGGCGGCGGCTATTATCTTGTCGAGGTTCTTTATGGACTCGCGGGCCTCTATCTTGGCGATTATCCTGCAGTTAGGCAGGCGCGGCTTTACCAGCGCGGCTACCGCCTGCACGTCGCGGGCCTCGCGCACGAAGGACTGGGCTATGAAGTCGGGCGCCAGGGTCAGGCCGAACTCTATGTCCTCCCTGTCCTCGTCGGAGAGCAGCGGGAAGTCCAGGCGGGCGGCCGGGATGTTCACGCCCTTGCGCTCTTTTAGCAGTCCCCCCGCCGCCACCTCGCAGGCCAGGGAATCCCGGCCGATGGCTTTCACTTCCAGCGCGATGTTGCCGTCGTCGATGTAGATGAAATGGCCTTTCTTTATTACCTTCAGCGAGCCGTAATAGTCGAAGGGGACCTCGCCCTGCCTGCGGCCGGCGTCGGCCTGCGCCAGGACCACGCGCTGGCGCTTCCTGAGCTCCAGAGGGGCCGCCAGGCGGCCTATGCGTATGCGGTTGCCCTTGAGGTCCTGCAGCAGCAGCACGCGCCTCCGCAGCTTGCGGTTGAGCTCCCGCACCAGCGCCGCGTTGGCGGCGTGGCCGGCCTTGTCGCCGTGGGAGAAGTTCAGCCGCACGGCGTCGAGGCCGGCGGCGTAGAGCTTGCGCAGCATGGCCGGAGAGGAACTGGCCGGGCCGAGGGTGGCCAGTATTTTGGTCCTGGGGCAGCGGGGCGGTTTTTTCATGGTTTTATCCTGCTGAAAGCAAACAACCGCCTCAACGGAGTCCCCCCGGGCCCCACTAAAGACGGCTGTTTTCCGGCCTGATACCGCGCTTACGCGGCTTTGCAGCGGCGGCGCTTGGAGATCAGGTACTCGCCGTTGCGCTTGTGCATGCGGGCCACCAGCTGGTGGGTGCCGGGCTGGTAATTGTTCCAGTCGAACCACCAGTAGCCGGCGGCGTGCCTGCAGGGCTGCCAGGGCTGGTCGTTGATAGAGATGTCCACGCCCGTGCAGTCGCTGGCGCCGATGCGCACCGAATAATGCCTGGAGGTGATGTTTTCCAGGTTCTTCGGGAAGTCCACGACGACGTATTCGTTGGTGTTGACGATCTTGGTCGCGGGGGTGGTGGTCTTGTTGGTGGTTTTAGTGGTCTTTTTCACGGCTAGCTTAAGCATTTCGCTTTCCTCCGATGCTATCGCGGACTCCCTTTCGGTCTTGCCCAGCCGGGCTATGCGCTCGGCTATGTAGGCCAGGGATTTGTCCAGGGGGTGTTTCAGGTGTAGCCTCAAAACGCGACGGCCTTTTGACACAAGAGCGTCGAAATCGCCCCCGGCCTGCGCTGTTTCTAGCTGCCAGAACGTGTATTTTTCCCCTGGTACCAGTATATCTTTTCTGGCCTGGCTGGTCAAGATAACGAACACGCCCTTGTCGGGGCCTTCCCGGTGCAGGCGGCCCGCGGAATACAGGCAGCGGGAGCCCCAGGACAGCGCGCAGGCCGAAGAGGTGTAGCGGGCCAGGGTGCCGCGCAGCCTGGCCAGGGCGGACTCCACCTTGGCCTCGGGCGGCAAGTAGGCCAGCAGGGAGATGTATTCCTTCTCTCCCAGCGTGGAGAAGACGCTCCAGAACACGTCGTCGTAGCCGGCTATGCCGCCGGCGGCCTTCAGCGCCGGGGAGGCGTAAACGGCCATCCTTTCGGAGGAAAAGTCGGGTTTGGGCGCGGGCAGCTTGCCGGTTTTGGCCAGTGCGGCCAGGCTTTCGCAGTCCGCGGCCCACGGGGCGAAGGGGTTCAGCCCCAGCAGGGCCCCGGCGGCGGCCGCGGCGGTCTGCCAGCGGAAGAATTCCCCGCCCAGGTCGCAGGTGTCCCTGAGGGTTATGGTGTAGACCGGGTGCCCGGCCCTGGCCAGGGCTTCCAGGGCCTTGTCTTCGGCGGGATCGTCGAAGCCCTGCAGCCGCAGGCGCACGAAGAAGCGGTCGGCCTGGTATTTGTCCGGCTCCATCAGCTGCTCGCCCGAGACGGGAATGACCCCGCCCGGGCCTAAGCTGCCCGCCAGCAGGTGTTCCGCCCAGGCGGCGAACTGGCGCAGCCTGACCGGGGCCTGCAGCGTCAGTTTGTCGCGGCCGGCCGCGGCGTAGCGGGCCAGCAGCGCGCCCAGCGCGCAGCCCGGGTTTTTCGAGATATCGGTTTCCCTGGTTTGGCTGGCCAGGTCTATCGCCCGCTCCAGCAGCCTGTTCACGTCGGCCCCGCAGAGGGCCGCGGGCAGCAGGGCGGCCCAGGACAGCGCCGAGAAGCCGCCCGCGCCCGCCGCGTCCGTGAAGACCCGGCGGAACTTTTTCAGGTGCGCCAGCTTTTCAAGGGGCGCGTCGGGGGCCGTTATGGCTATGAAATTCCTGCCCGGCTCTTTGACCCCGGCCTTTTTTACCAGGCTCCAGAAATACTTCTGCCGGGCCTCCGGCCCGGCGCAGGCGCCGTCCCAGGCGCAGACGAACAGCGTGCGCTTCAGGTCCAGCTGGGCGCGCACGGCCTCCAGCCAGGCGGGGTTGTCCGTGTCCGTCACGAAGAGGCGCGGGAACCTGGGATTCTGGAAGGCGCCGCGCAGGGCTTCGGCGGCCAGCGCGGGACCGCCCGCGCCCAGCAGCACGACGGAGGTGAAGCCTTCCTCTACGATCTCCGAGGCGAATTTCACAATTTCCTTCGCCTTCGGCAGCAGCTTGAACGGGGCATCCGGCCAGGCCAGGGCGGCGGCGGCCTGTTTCTTTTCCCCGGCGCCGCTCCAGAGGGTCGTGTCTTTCTTCCAGAAGCGGGCGGGAAAGTTCAGCGCGGCCAGCGCCTGGAAGGCCTGCTCCGCGCCGGCGGGCGCCCAGTCCGGCGCCGCGGGGTTGAGGGCGGCCTGCCGCTCACGCTCTATGCGGGCCAGCAGCCCGTCGTGCGAGCGGGCGAACTTTTCGATGCCGTCCTTCTCCAGGTCCCGCAGTATGGCCGGAAAATCTATCCCGAGTTTTTTGAGCTCCGCGAAATGGGCCTCGGCCGCGGCGTAGCGGGCTTCCAGCGGCGCCCTGTCGGGCTGCCCGTCCGCGAAGTATGCCTCCAGCGCCTCCCCGGGCGCGGTGTTGACCGATCCTCCCAGCGCCAGCTGCTCCATGTACAGCGACGGGCGGTAGGCCGGGTCCTTCACGCTGGTGGAGGCCCACAGGATGCGCTGCGGCGGCAGGCCTGAGGCCTTGAAGCCGGGGCAGTAAAAAAGTTCCCGGTAGAGGCGGTAGGCCAGCAGCGAGTTGGCGATCCCCGCGCGGCCCGGCAGCCCGGCGCCGCCGGGCAGGTCCTTCAGCGCCTTGTCCACGGCCGTGTCTATGCGGCTCACGAAGAAGCTGGCCACGGAAGCCACGCTTCCGGCGGGCAGGCCGTTCCTGGCGCGCCAGCTCAGGGCGGCCGTGTAGGCCTGCGTTACGGCGCGGTAGCGGTCTACGGAGAAGATCAGCGTGAAATTTACGCTGACGCCCGCCTTCAGCAGGTTCTCCCCCGCCAGCAGGCCTTCTTTGGTGGCGGGGACCTTTATCATCAAATTGGGGCGGCCGATGCGCGCGGCCAGGCGCAGGCCCTCGCTTTCGGTGCGGGCCGCGTCGAAGGCCAGCCTGGGCGAAACTTCCATGCTGACGAAGCCGTCCAGCCCGCCGGCGGCGTCGAAGGCCGGCAGCAGCATGTCCGCGGCGCGCTGTATGTCCTCCACGGCCAGCACCTCGAAGATCTCCCCGGCCGGTGTTTCCAGCGCGGCCAGTTCTTTCATGGGGGCCGCGTAATACTCGCCGGCGAGGGCTTTTTCGAAGATGGACGGGTTGGAGGTGAGGCCGGTGACGGCGCGGTCCGCGATATAGCGGCCCAGCGCGCCGGAAAAGAGCAGGTCGCGGCTGAGGTCGTCCAGCCAGAGGCTCTGGCCGGTCTTCCTGACTTCCTCTGCTGAAAGCATTAGTCCCCCTTTTCGAGGTCTATAATTTTCTTCAGTCGGCGGTTGTGGCGGTCTTCGTTGGAGAACCTGGCGGCCGCGAAGGCGGCGGCGATTTCGAAGGCCAGGGCCTGGCCGATGATGCGGGAGCCGAGGCAGAGCACGTTCATGTCGTCGTGCTCCACGCCCTGGTGGGCGGAATAGGTGTCGTGGCAGAGGCCGGCGCGTATGCCCCGGAGCTTGTTGGCGGCCACGCAGGCGCCCACGCCGGAGCCGCACACCACTATGGCGCGCTCGGCGCGGCCGGCCAGCACCTCGCGCGAGGCGGCGGCGGCGAAATCCGGGTAATCCACCGGCTTGTCCGGCGAATCGGTGCCGAGGTCGGCCACCTCGTGGCCGAGGGTTTTAAGGTACGGCAGCAGGAGCGCCTTGAGAGGGTACCCCGCGTGATCGCTGGCGATGGCAAGTTTCATGTTTTCCTTTTAGATCCGCTCCACGTCGGTCTTCAGCGCCCAGCCCTTGATGCCCTCCTTGGGCAGGCCTATCTCGTAATAGGCTTCGTCGCCGGTGTCGAGGATCTTGACGATGCGGCCTTCGGGGGCGGAGGCGTAGGTCTTGAAATTCTCGCCGGGGCCGCTGAGCATGCGGGTGCCGCCCGCCCTGGTCACCACGCCGGCCGTGCTGAAGACGGAGGACTGCCGCGCGCCGGCCCAGGCCAGGGCCAGCACCAGCAGCAGGCCGGCCAGGGCCGAGGCGCGCCCGGCGGCGGGGCTCCACTTGCTGCCGTCGAGCAGGAAGTAGGCGGCGCCGGCCAGGCAGGCCAGCCAGAAAAGGATGGCGGCCAGCGCCTTCAGCTCGGCCTCCGACAGGATGTAGTAGACGTAATGCAGCGCGGCCGGGGCGCCTTCGGGCACCAGCGACTGGCCGGTCTGCCTCATGGCGAAGTCCAGGTTGGCGCGGATGTCGCCGCTGCGCGGGTCCAGCGTGAAGGCCCTGGCGTAATGGTAGACGGCCGGGCCCATGCGGTTGAGCCGGTACAGGGCGTTGCCGGCGTTGTAGTGTCCCCACTGGCCGGACGGCTCTTTGGCGATCACCTGCATGTAGCCCTCGAGGGCCTCCTCGTAATGGCCGCCGCGGTAAAGGTCGTTGAACTCCACCAGCTCGCCGCGGTCGTAGGCGGCGGCGCCGCCGGGCAGGGACAGGAGTAGGGCAAGGAACAGGTTCCTCATTTGAGCTCCTTTTCCATCAGCTCCACCAGCAGCGAATATTTCTTGGCCAGGTCGGAGGCGCCCTCGGAGCCCGCGGACTCCGGCGAGAAATGGCGCAGCTCCAGCGCCTCCCAGAGCTCGCGCATCTCGTCGAGCGAGCGGGGCGTGGCGGCGGGGAAGCGCGCCTTCACCAGCTCGGCGGCTTTCCTGATGGTCAGCGCGCTCACCTTGACGCCGCACTTGTCGGAGAGGTAGTTCATGAAAGAGTCGTAGAGCTCGGAGACGGCCTCGTTGGTCTTGCCTTCCTTTATCAGGCGCTCCGCCGTCTCGATGTCGCGGAAGGCCTCGCTGCGGGCGCGGCGGAACCGGAACAGCAGCGGGTTGGCCAGCTTGAAGCGGTTGAACCGGGCCAGCCAGAAGGAGAGCGTCAGCAGCGCCAGCGGCGCGGTGTGCACCCACCAGGGCAGGCCCAGCACGGCGGCGGCCAGCAGCGGCAGCGGGTCCCCCCCGCTCTTCTCGGCGACGTAGCGGATGTCCGCGCCGGAGGCGGTCACGGGCGCGGCGGCGTTGGACGGGTTGAAATTGACGGTCTTGGCGCCCTGGCCGCCCTTTTCGACGTTAAGCGTGACGGGCTCGGTCTGCAGCTCGCGGTACTGCCCGGCCTTGGGGTCGAAGTAGGAGAACTTCACGGGGGGCACGGTCTTGCGGCCCTCGCTGCGCGGCACCAGGATATAGGTGAAGACCTTCTTGCCGGTGATGAGGTCGTTGTCTTTGCGCACGTCGAGCGAGCTCATCGTGTCGAACACCTTGAAGTCCGGCAGGTCCGGGAACTTGGGGGCGATGACGGTCTTGAGGTTGCCGCTGCCGGCCACGGTGATGGAGAAATTAACGGCTTCCCCGGCGCGGGCCTCGGGCCGGTCGGCCGAGGCCGTCACGGTGTAGTTGCCGACGGCGCCGCTGAAGCCCGCCGGGGCGCCCGCGGGCAGCGGCTTGATGTCGAGGGAGATCTTCTCGGTGGTGAATTCGCGGCTCTGGCCCTGCGCGCCGCTCATGGCCATGAATTTCTGGAAGAAGTTGGGGTCGAAGGGGTCTATGGCGTCCTGCGCCGGCACCTGCGCTACCACGGTGGCGGGGCGTATCTCGGCCGGGCCGGGGGCCAGCGCGAAGAGGGCGGCCTTGATCTCGCTGTAGGCGTAGCGCACGCCGCCCACGTCGGTCTCGCCGGTGCGCACCGGCGGCAGGTCCTCGGAGATGAGGTTCTTGAACGACGGCGGCACGTACTGCGGGTTGGAGCTGAGCGGCACCGAGGTGTAGAACCTGACGCTGATATTTATCTGCTCTCCGGGGTAGGCGGATTTTCTGTCGGTCTCGGCCTTCAGGAAGATCTGCTCGCCCTTGTTGGCCGCGGTTTTGGCCGCCTGCTGGGCGGCCCGCTGCTGCTGACGAGCCGGCTGGGGGCGCGTATTCAGCCGCTGCGCGGGCGGCTGCGCGGCCTTGGTGACGGTGACCCGCAGCTCCGACGTCATGGCCGTCTCTTTGCCGTTGGAGACCGTGATGGGCGGGATGGCCTGCGCGCCGATGAAGCGCGGCGTGAGGATGTAGGTGAAGGAGACCGAGGTGGTGATCTTGCCGTTGATGATGGAGATGCTCTGGCTGCGGCCCGCCGAGTAGATGTTGAAGCTCTGGAGGTTGGGCAGCTTGGGCTCGGGCACGCTGGCCGAGTCCCCCGCCACCGTGACGGTGAGGTAGAGGTTCTCGCTTATCTCCACCGTGTCGCGGTCGGTCTCGGCCGTGACGGTGAGCATCGCGGCCGCGGGCGCGGCCCACAGGGCGGCGGCCAGCGCGGCGGCGGCCAGGGGCGCGAAAAATCTATTCACCAGTCCTCCAGCCGCTGCTGCGGCTCGGGCTTGCCCTGCTGCCTGGCGGCCTGCTTCATGGCTTCGGGGTCGCGCGCGGCGGCCTTTTCTTTTTCCTTCATCATCTCGAGTATCTGGCGGCTGCGCTCGCGGGCCTCCGCCTTTTTTTTCTCCTGCTCCTGCTGTTTCTGCCGCTCCTGCTCCTGCTTCTGCTTTTCCTTGTCGCCCTCGCCGTCCTTCTTCTCGTCTTTCTGGTCCCCGCCCTGCTTCTTGTCCTGCTCTTTCTTGTCCTCGTCCTTCTTGTCGTCCTTCTTGTCCTTGTTGTCGCAGGAATTCTTCTGCTGCTGCTCCAGGGCCTTCTGCAGATTGAACTTGGCGTTTTCGTCGCCGGGCTTCAGGGCCAGCGTCTTGCGGTAGGCCGCTATGGCCCCGGCCAGGTCGCCCTTCTTGAAGAGCGCGTTGCCGCGGTTGTAATGCGCCCTGGCGGCCACCTTCTCCGAGGCGGCGGCCTTGTCGAAGGCGTCGGCGGCCTTGTCGTACTCGTCGGACCGGTAGTAGGCGTCGCCGATGTTGAAATCCAGCCGCCGGTCCTTCGGATCCTTGGCCTGCGCCCGGGAAAAATATTCCACGGCGCCGGGCCAGTCCTTGCCGTCGTAGGCGGCGTTGCCCTTGCGGGCGTCCGCGGCCGGGCCCGCCGCCCGCGCCGCGCCGGCCAGCAGCAGGAGCAGCGCGCCGGCCCCCTTAAAGAAGCGCGGCAGCCGCAGCGAGGGCCGGTGAAAACTGAACCCCTTCTCCATTATCATTAATTCTATCAAAAGCAGCAACAGCGCGGCAGCCAGCGGCCACTGGTAGCGGTTCTTGTAGCCTGACCGCCCCTTGCCCTTGCTCTTCTCCAGGTCCAGCGCGGCCACGGAAGAGCGCACCGACTCGGCGGCGGAATCGGGGTCGGTGTAGCGCAGGTAGGCGGCGCCGGTCCGGCTGGCGATCTTCATCAGCGCGGCCTCGTCGAGCCGGCTGACCACGGTCTTGCCCTGCTTGTCCTTCTTGTACTCCATCGTGTTGCCGGAGGAGTCGGTCATGGGCACCAGGTCCCCGTCCGGGCTGCCGATGCCTATGGTGAAGATCTTCAGGTTCTGTTCGGCGGCCGCCTTCAGCGCCGTTTCCAGGCCCGGGGAATGGTCCTCGCCGTCGGTGACCAGCACCATCACCTTCTGCCCGCCGTAGCGCCCCAGCATGCCCAGCACGGTCTCGATGGCCTCCGGGAAGTCGGTGCCCTGCTCCGGCAGGGCGCCCGGCCGGAGCGCGGAGGCGAAATAGCTGATGGCGTCCTGGTCCGTGGTGAGCGGGCACTGCACGTAGGCGGAGCCCGCGAAGGCCACCACGCCGATGCGGTAATCGGCGAACTTTTCCGCTATCGCGCCCAGCAGCAGGCGGGCGTTGGAGAGGCGGTCCGGCTTGAAGTCGCGCGCGCCCATGGAGAGCGAGGCGTCCACGGCGATGACGATGTTGCCCTTGAGGTCCGTGACCGGGGAGAGCTCCAGCCCCCACTGCGGCCCGGCGGCCGAGAAGGCCAGCAGGCCCAGCGCGGTGAAATAGAGCAGGCCGCGCAGCCGCCGGCGCACCGCCCCGGGGCCCGAGGAGAGGCGCTCGAAGGAAGGCCCCAGCACGCCCCTGGCGGCCAGCGCGCGGCGCTCCTCCGCCTTGAAGCGGAAGAAGACCAGCGCGGCGAAACCGGCGGCCAGCCAGGCGAGCAGGATCGGGTATCTGAAAAGTTCCATTAAGGTATCACCCTGAAATAAGTCCTCTCCAGCACGAACACCAGCGCCAGCAGCAGCAAGGCCGGCGCGAGGAAATAAAGGTATTTGTCCGAGTACTCGGTGTAGCTCTTCACCTCGAACTTGGTCTTCTCGAGCGAGTCTATCCGGGAGTAGATCTTCTCCAGCTCCATGTAGTTCTTGGCGCGGTAGAACTCCCCGCCCGTCAGGCCGGCTATCTCGCGCAGCGTAGGCTCGTCCAGGTCCTCGTCGATGTAGATCACCGGCTGCATGGGGTCGCCGGTGCTGATCTGCGCGCGGCCCTTGCCGGCCGTGCCGATGGTGTAGACCTTGATATCGAAGGCCTGCGCCGTCCTGGCGGCCAGGTTGAGGTCGGTCACCATGCCGGTATTTGAGCGGCCGTCGGTCAGCAGCACTATCACCTTGCTCTTGGCCTTGCTCTCCTTGAGATGGTTCACCGCGGTCACGATGGCATCCCCTACGGCGGTGCCCTCGGCGCGCGTCATGTTGAGGAAGGCGGCGTCCAGCGTCTCGAGCACCGACTGGTAGTCCAGCGTCAGCGGGCAGCCCAGCACGGCCGCCCCGCCGAAGAAGACCACGCCGAGGCGGTCGTTCTTGCGCTTCTTGACGAAATCCGTGGCGGCCTTCTTGGCGGCCTCCAGGCGGTTGTAGGGCTGGAAGTCCTCCGCGGCCATGCTGTAGGAGGTGTCCAGGGTGAGGATGATGTCTATGCCCTCGGCGGGCGGCACCTCGCCGCGGCTGGCCTTCTGCGGGCGCGCCAGGGCCAGCACCAGCAGCGCGATGGCCAGTATCCTGCCCCAGAGCGGGACGATGGCGAACAGCCGCGAGCGGGCCGTGCGCAGGGCCGGCAGGGAAACCGGCACCCCGGCGGAGGTGAAGCGGCGCGAGCGCTGCGAGCGCGCTATGCCGGCCAGCAGGCCGAGCAGCGGCAGCAGCAGCAGTACCCAGGGGTGCTTGAAGACGTTCATCGCCTGCCCCCCCGCCTGCGGGCGTCGGCGGCGGCCTGGGCGGCCGCGGCGGCCTCCGCGGCCAGCGCCCGGGCGTTCTCGGCGGTCCTGTAGAATTCCATCAGCAGCTCGCCCAGGGCGGCCCCGTCGGCGGCCGCGTCGGCGGGCTTAAGCTTCGCGAATTTAACCAGGTCGGCCTTGGAGAGCAGCTCGCGGGCGCGCAGCACGGTCTTGAGTTCGGCGTTGGTCTTCTTCAGCTCGCGGCCCAGGTCGGCGGTGGTCATCAGCACGGCGTCGATCTTGAACTCTTCGGCGAGGTAGTGGCGCAGGACGGCCGTGAGGCCGGTGTAATACTGTTTGAACCTGCCGTCCTGGGCCAGCGGCGAGGCCTCAAGCTTGTCCAGGCGGTCGCGCGCCCGCTGGTAGGGGCCGCGGTGGTCGGCCCAGGCGGCGTGGAACGGGGAGGCGCCGCCGGCCTTAGCTCCGAAGCGCTTGTAGAGATAGCGGAGGGCGGCGGCGGCCGCGGCCGCCAGCAGGCCCAGCAGCAGCCAGGGGGTGTAGCTGAAAGGCGGGTAGATGTCGCGGATCCCCTCACCTTCCTTTGTTTTGAAGAGCGGGAGTACCTCGACATTGAAGGGCGGGGACTTGAACACCGCGTCGGCGGGCGCGCCCTCGCCGCGCAGGCTCCAGGCCAGGGCCGGGAAGGTGCTGACGCCCAGCGTGAAGGCTTTGGCCTCCACGCTGAAGACCTCGGTCTTGCGGCCGCCTTCCTTCTTCTCGCCGGTCTTGGTGAAAGAGACCGTTTCGAATTGCGAGTTGGACGCCGAGGCGGTGTCGGGCCTGAGGCGGTAGGCCTCCGGCAGCGCGGCCTCGACGGTGAACTTGAAGGAGTCCGCCAGCTTCACCTTGCCCGCCGGCGGCGTCACCTTGAAGGCGACGTCCTGGGCCGCGGCGGGCGCGGCCAGGGCGAGGCACAGCAGCAGGAGCGGGGCGGTCCTCATAGCAGTTTGAACTTCTTCCTCTGGCGGAAAAACTTTTCCACCGGCCCGTGCACAGGCAGGGCCGGGTCTATGTCGATCCAGTCGGACCCCGACGAGCGCAGAACTTCCTCCATCGCGGCCCGCCGGCCGGCTGCTTCCTTCTCGTAGGCGGCCCGGTAGCCGGGGCTGGCCAGGTCGGCGGTGAAATCCCCCCCGGTTTCCAGGTCCTCCGAGACCAGCAGCGCGCCGGCGGCGGGCAGGGAGCGCTCGAAGCGGTCCGTGATCACCACCGGGATCAGGTCGTGGCGGCGGGCCGTCAGGCGGACCTCGCGGGTGTAGTCGGGGGCGTTGAAATCGGAGATCAGGATGACGATGCCGCTGCGCTTCATGACGCGGTTGGCCATGCGCAGCGCCATGGCCACGTCGGTGCCGCGGCTCTTGGGCGCGTAGGCCAGCAGCTCGCGGATGATGCGCAGGCTGTGGTTCTTGCCCTTGCGCGGCGGGATGTAGAGCTCGGGCTTGTCGGAGAACAGCAGCAGGCCGCTCTTGTCGCTGTTCTTGAGGGCCGAGAAGGCGAACATCGCGGCCAGCTCGGCGGCCGCCTCGCTCTTGGGCTTGGAGCTGGAGCCGAAGGCCTGCGAGGCGGAGACGTCGCAGAGTATCATCAGGGTCAGTTCGCGCTCCTCGATGTAGCGCTTGATGAAGGGCTTGTTGGCGCGGGCGGTCACGTTCCAGTCTATGGTGCGCACGTCGTCGCCGGGCACGTACTCGCGCACCTCGGAGAACTCTATGCCGCGCCCCTTGAACACGCTCTGGTACTGGCCGGAGAAGGTCTCGCTGACCAGGCGGCCGGTCTTGATCTCTATCTGCCGGACCTTTTTGAGTATTTCAGCCGTGTTCATAGTTGGGACTGCCAGCGCCGCGGCCGGGCTTACGGGACCTCTACGGCCTCGAACAGGCTCTTTATGATGTCCTCGGAGCCGATGTTCTCGGCCTCGGCCTCGTAGGTCAGCAGGATGCGGTGGCGCATCACGTCGAAGCCCACGGCCTTGATGTCTTCGGGCGTGACGTAGCCGCGGCCGTTGATGAAGGCGTAGGCCTTGGCGGCCTGGATCATGAAGATGGTGGCGCGCGGGCTGGCGCCGTAGTTGATCCACGGCTTTATCTTCTCCAGGCCGTGTTTCTCGGGCTCGCGCGTGGCGATGACGAGGTCCAGCACGTAGTTCTTGATCTTGTCGTCGACGTAGATGAGGTCGGCCGTCTGGCGGGCCTTCAGCACCTGCTCCACGGAGACGGCCTTGCCGGCCTGCGGCAGGGTCTGGCGGGCCATCAGCTCGAGCACCTTGGCCTCCTCGGCCTTGGTCGGGTAGGTGATGTTGACCTTCAGCATGAAGCGGTCTATCTGGGCCTCGGGCAGCGGGTAGGTGCCTTCCTGCTCGATGGGGTTCTGCGTGGCCAGCACCATGAACAGGTCCGGCAGCTTGTAGGTGGAGTCGGAGATGGTGACCTGCCGCTCCTGCATGCCTTCGAGCAGCGCGGCCTGCACCTTGGCCGGCGCGCGGTTTATTTCGTCGGCCAGGATGATGTTGGCGAAGATGGGGCCCTTGCGCACCGAGAAGGTGCTTTCCTTGGGGTTGTAGATCAGCGTGCCGGTGATGTCGGCGGGCAGCAGGTCCGGCGTGAACTGGATGCGCTGGAAGGTGGAGGAGATGGCCGCGGCCAGCGTCTTGACCGTCAGCGTCTTGGCCAGGCCGGGCACGCCCTCCACCAGCACGTGGCCGTTGGCGATAAGGCCGACGAGCAGGCTGTTGACCAGGTCCTCCTGGCCCACCACCACCCTGGCTATCTCCCTGCGCAGGTCCTGCAGGAAAAGCGCGTCCTGCTGAATTTTCTGGTTCAGTTTTGATATCTCCGAGTCCATATGGTGCTCCTTGGGATGTTTTTGGAGTGGGTTTACTGCCTGGTTTTTCAGGAAAATCTTATTTAATTTTATTAAAAAAAATCAAGTAGTATGGGGTCAGGTCATTCTATGCGGAAAAGCGGTTTGGTTTCCAGCTCGCGCAGCTGCTGTTCTTTGTGCGCCTCTATGTCCTTGCGTATCGAATTAACGGCCTCGAGGGCCTTCAGGCGGACTTCCTCGTCGTAGTCCTGCAGGGCGCGGGAGAGCGCCGGGATGGCTTCCTTGTTTGAGAACCTGCCGATGGCGGTCACGGCGTGCAGGCGGGTCTCCTTGTCGTAGTCCTTGAGGGCCTCGGTGAGCAGGGCCAGGCTCAGCTTGCTCTTGTCCTTGGCCAGCATGTCGATCAGCTGCTTTTTGACGGTGAGCTCGGTCTCGTTCTCCAGCATGTTCTTGATCACGCCGGGGGCGCTCTCGTCCTGCAGCTGCCACAGCAGCTCCGCCGAAGCGAAGCGCACCTTGTCGTTGGCGTCCTCGGTGAGCGAGCGCAGCGTCTTGAGGGTGGCCATAGAGAACTTGATGACGTAGGTCTTCTCCGGCTTCACGGGCAGCGCCGGCTCGGGCAGCACGGCAGCCTGGTCCTTCTTGGCCAGCTGCACCATTTCCTTCTTCCTGGCCTCCTCCTTGCTCTGGTTCACCAGGTAGTAGACCCCGGCGATAAAGATCAGGAGCATTAAAAACCATTTCATAGGGTAATCCTCTTGAAGCCAAGCTCTATCTTGCCGCGGCGCAGCCGGGCGGAACAGACCTCCGGGTCGTTCATTCTTTTCCAGGCGCCGCCGCCGGCGGGCTCGCTGGAGAAAATAACGCGGCCGGGCTCGCGCCGCCAGGCTACGCGGCCGTATTCCCAGCCGGGCGTCAGCAGCGCGCCGAGCGGCTTGCTGCGCGGGGCGTGGCAGAGCACGGTGAGGGAATCGGCGGAGGCCAGGAAAAGGTTCAGCCCCTTGTACGGGCCCTCGCGGCCAGGATATTTGCCCCTGCAGGAGAGCCAGACGGTGCGGATTTCGTCGAGGGCCATCTCCAGCGCCAGCCCGGGAGAGCCGTAGGCGTCCAGCATTTTCACGGCCTGCCAGAAGAGCACTTCGGAATCGTTGGTCCCCTTCAGCCTGGCGGCGTATTTGCCGAGCAGGGAGCGGATCTCGTCTTTTATGTAAAGGGTGCCGTTGTGCGCGAAGAGCAGCCCGCCGGCGGCGAAGGGCTGGGTGTTCTGCCTGCCGAGCAGGCTGGCCCTGGGCAGGCCGGCCGGGTTGGAGGCGTCCCGCAGGTGCGCCACCGTCACGCGGGAGACGGCTTTGGCCGCGGCGGCTCTGAAAGCCGCCCGCTGCAGGCGCGCCGGGCGGTGGCTTTTGGTCACGGCGGGCTTGCCGCCGGAGAAATACCCGACGCCCCAGCCGTCGTCCTGGAAGCGGCCCTCTACGGCCCCGGCCTGCGACAGCAGGCTCAGGGGGCCGCCGCAAAGCAGGTCAACGCTGGCTGCGGGCCTTTCGGAAATAACGGCTGTAATACGGCACATAAGTACATTTAAACAATTTTGAGCGGGGTATTCAAATACTTCGGGAAGTTGATATAATTAATCTGTAGTCAGAATTTTCCGGACAGGCTGGTGGGGTTTATGGATAACAACGATTTCGAATTCAAGCCGCTGCCGCGGTTACCCGGGGAAGAGGAACCTTCCGACGCCCCTGTCGCCGAGGGGCCGGTTCCGGCCGGCTTTAACGAGCGCTTCGTGGCCTACGTCATAGACGCGCTGCCCTTCGTGCTGCTTACTTATTCCACGCTGAAGATCGCCGTCAAGGCGGGCCTCTTCCCCTACACCACCGCCAACGAGTGGCTTTGGAAATTCCTCTGGATCGGCCTCTACGTGATCTACGAGGCCGCGCTCTCCAGCGGCGGCAGGGCCACCGTGGGCAAGTGGCTGCTGAACATCCGCGTCAGGGCCGCCGACGGCGGGAACCTGTCCTTCGGCAAATCCCTGGTGCGGGCGCTGGCCTATTTCCTGAGCTCGGCCACCTTTAACCTGGGCTACCTGGCGGCCCTGGTCACCAAAGACAAGCGGGCCCTGCACGACTTCGTGGCGGGCAGCCGCGTGGTCAGCGTCAAGGAGCGCGGCGACTGGGGCGAGGGCCTGGTGTTCGCCCTGTCCTGGGGCCTGATGGTCATCCTGACCGGGACCTGGCTCAACAATACCGTGCTGAAACTTTCCCCGTCGGAGAAGAAGCAGATCGTGGCGGCCCACCGCACCATCTCCAAGCTGGGGACGCTGGAAGAGATCTATATGCAGCGCGAGGGCAGCTATACCCGCGACCTGGTGAAGCTGGCCGACCTGACCGGCAACGTGAACGCCGTCAGGGCCGAGCTTTTTAATAACCTGGAACCCGAGAGCCTTGTCATCGCCTCCAACGGGCGCAAGTTCAGGATAACGGCCAAGGCCAGGAACTGGCGCCATACCGAGGTGCAGGTCCTCTCGAGGGTGGACGCTCCGCCGCAGCCCGGCCTGATGCCCTGACGGGCCTCCGCCAAAGAAAAAGCCCCGCGCGAAACGCGGGGCTTTTTTTTACGCCAGGCGCGGGGGCTCAGAGCCCGCTGCGCTCCGAGCCGCACTGGCAGGCCATGCAGTAGCGGGCCGAGGGCAGCGCCTTTATGCGCTTCTTCTCGATGGCTTTCTTGCAGTGCTCGCAGTAGCCGTAGGTGCCTTTCTCCATCTTGCGCAGGGCGGCGTCTACGTCGCGCAGGATCTTGCGCTCGTTGTCGGAGAGCTCGAAGAGGATCTCCTTATCCAGGCTCTGGGTGGCCTGGTCTATGGAATCGCCCACTTCGGGCTCCAGCATATCGTAGGTCTTCTTGTCCTCTACGTTCTTGGAGATGTCCACTTTCATCTCGCTGAGCGCGGCCGCGATCTCGGCCAGTTCATTCTTGGTCAGGGCTTCCTGCACCGGGGCTTTTTTAACCGCGGCAGGTTTGGCCGCGGCGGGCTTGGCCGCGGCGTGGGCGGCGGCTTTCTTCACCGGGGCCTTTTTGGCCGGGGCTTTCTTCGCCGGGGCTTTTTTAGCCGCAGCTTTCACAACCGCTTTTTTTATTTTTTTCATTTCTGGTCTCCGTAGCTATGCTGGCAGCCAAGGCCGCGGCCTAATGCTGCGAAGTGCTGAAAAACATCGGGCGCGCGGCTGTAATGACCGCGCGCGAGGCCTTTATCCTGTCCCTGTAGTATTTAGGCAGGGAGAAGGCCCCGGTTATCGTAAGCCCGTCGGAATACTTCAGCGGGCGCTTAAGGCGGCCGGCGGCGCGGTCCAGCGCGGCCGGGGAAAGCCTGTCCGGCGCGTACGCCGGGGAGTCGGTGCAGTAGAGGAAGGTCCAGGGCATGTCGTAGGACGGGATGAAGGCCGTGTAGCTGCCGACGAAGCGGAAGACTTTTTTCAGGGTATTGTAAATGGCCGGGTGCAGGTCGAACTGCAGCGGGGTGCCGGGGCCGGCCTGGATGGCGAAGATGCCGCCCGGCGCCAGGACCTTCCTGAGCTTGCGGTAAAATTCCAGAGTGTAGAGCGCGTAGGCCGGGCCGCCTTCGATGGGGCTCGGCAGGTCCGAATAGACCAGGTCGAACTTGAGCTCCGTGTTCTCCACCATCTTCCTGGCGTCCTGGGCCAGCAGGCGCAGGCGGGGGTCGGAGAATGAGCCGCAATGCCAGCTGTCCAGGTGCTTCTCGGCGAAGCCGAGGATGTCGTAGTCTATGTCGGCCATCACGACCAGTTCCATGCCGCGGTCGTTGAGCAGTTCGCGCGCCGTGGCGCCTTCCCCCCCGCCCAGGATCAGGGCCTTCTTCGGGGCGGGGTGGGCCAGCAGGGCCGGGGCTACGAGGGATTCGTGGTAGAAGGCCTCGTCGTACTGGCTGGACTGGGTTTCCCCGTCGAGCACCAGCACCTTGCCGAAAGTGTGGGTTTCCAGCAGCGCGGCTTCCTGGAAGGCGGTGGTGCAGGATTCCAGGACCTTGAGCGCCCGGTGGGCGTGCAGCTCGCCCGGCGTGAAGAACTCCACGAACCATTTCCCCTTGGGGAGGATAGTCCGCGAATCCTTTATCCAGTCGAAGGCCTTGGTCTTTTTCATTTGGGCAGCAGGCCTCTTTCGATCTTCATCACGCTGAAATGCCCGGCCTTGAAAAGTTTCTTGACCACCTTGAACGCCTCCCACGGGCGCGTTTTGGCGCCGCAGGTGTAGAGGTCCACCGAGGCGTAATTGTGTTCCGGCCAGGTGTGGATGGCGAAATGGGACTCGGCTATCACCACCACGCCGGAGACCCCGTGCGGCTTGAAATGGTGGAAGATGGAATCTATGATGGTGGCGCCGGCGGCCTGCGCCGCCTTGAGCATGGCGTCCTGCACCGCGGGCACGGAGGACAGCGACGCGGCGCTGCAGCCGTAAAGTTCCAAAACCAGATGTTGTCCAAGTGCTTTCATAAATTAGCAGTTTATCAATTTATATTATTTACCCCCCCCTGTCAACACGGCAAACAAGAAGCGCGAAGGGGGTTTAGCCGCCTTCGCGCTGCCCGCGCACCTGGCCCCTGGGTTATTTGAAAGAGATGCCTTTCATCTTGGTGAAGATGGTGCGGTCGCGCCGCTGGAAGATGGGGCTGCGGAAAGGGAAGTCGAAAGTGAGCGAGATGCGGTGGGTGGAGCCCAGCTCCCCCATCGGCACGAAGGCGTAGTCGAGGCTGAAGAAGTGCAGCGTGGCGCCGACGCCGGCCGAGATGCCGCCGATGCCGTCGCGCATCTTCTGCATGTCCAGGCCGGCGCGCACGCACAGGCGCGTGAGCTCGTTGGGCGTGGTGGCCAGCTCCGCGCCCAGCAGGATGTTCGGCTTGTTCTGCTTGGGCAGGACCACGTCGAGCGAGGTCAGCATGTTGCGGAAGGGGTTCACGGCCGCGCCCAGCTTGAAGGTGAGCGGCAGGGGGTTGGACTCGGTGTCGAAGGTCAGGCCGCCGCCCATGTTGGTGGCGGTGACGGCCAGCCGGTAGGGGATGTCGGTAAAATTGTAGGTCATGATGCCGATGTCTGCGGCGTAGGCCTTGGCCGAGTGCACGATGCTGGACTTGATGTACTTGGCGGAGACGCCCACCGAGACGTCGATGTCCTTGTCGGAGAACTCCAGGATGGCCTTGCTGTAGGAGAGCGTGAAGACCTGGTCGCGCGGCGTGAAGCTGCCCAGCGTGTTGCCGGAGATGTCTGTTTCGGTTATCGAGCCGATGTCGGTGAGCAGCACCGAGCCGGCGATGACCGAGTCGTAGGAGAGGCGGTGCGCGTAGGCCGCGTACTGGTAGCTGATCTCCTCGAGGTACTGGGCGCGCATGAACACGGCGGAAAGCTTGGGGATCTGGACCAGGCCGGCGGGGTTCCAGTGGACGGCGGAGGCCTCCTCGCTGATGGCCGAATAGGCGCCGCCCATGGCCGCGGCGCGCGCGCCCACGGGGAGGTTCAGGAAGTCGGCCGTGGTGGCGCCGACGGCCTTGGAGGAGAAATAGCGGGGATCTTCAAGCGCGGAAAGGGGCTCGCAGAAGGCCGCGGCCAGCAAGGCCGGGAGGACAGTAAGCAGGAGGTTAGCCTTTTTCATACTTACCTTTCCACCGCCAGCTTCACGACTTTCTTGCCCGCGCTGGAATCTATGACGGCCAGGTAGATGCCGCTGGCGACCAGGTTGCCGGTGCTGTTAAGCCCCTTCCAGATGACCACGCCGGTGCTGCCGGCGGCGGATTCCCAGACCTTGTCGCCGGAGAGCGTGTAGACGCGCACCTTGGAATTGGCGGGGATCCTGTCTATGGTTATGAAGCCCTGGCCGCGGTTGATGTAGAAGGGGTTGGGGTAGACCAGCACGCTGCTCAGGTCGGAGGCGGCCGTGCGCACCATCAGCTGGAAGAGGCTGAAGTGGTTGAGGGTGGCCGTTATGGTGCGCTCTCCCACGCTGACGCGCGTCTCGAGCGGCAGGCACTGGCCGGACACCGGGTTGTAGCGGGCCAGCACAACCTGCGAGTACTTGGCGATGATGTCGTTCTTGGCGGCGGTCGGGTCCTGATCGAACCGGAGCGTGAGCGTGACCGGCACCTGCGGCTGCGCGCCGCCCGCCGTGAAGATCTCGACTTCTACCGGGGTAATGCCGCCGGCCAGCCAGTTGCACTTGTTCTGGACGGAAGAGGAGATGGCGATGGAGGTCTCGGAGGCGAAAGCCCCGGCCGGGACGGTCAGCGATACCGTGCGGTTGTTGGGCAGGATGCCCGAGATGGTGACGTCGGAAGACGGGCTGCTGGTGCCGCCCACGGAGCCCGCGGGCGCGCCGCTGGGGCCCGCCACGGTGAAGGCGGCCAGGGCCCGCTTGCGCGCGGTGACGAAGCCTTCCCCGTTCTTGGCGGCCACGTCGAAGTAGTAGCTGGTGCCGGTAAGCAGGCCGTTGACGAAAGCGGAAGTGCCGGTGTCCAGCCACGAGAAGGGCACGTGCGTCACCACCGGGTCGGCGAAAACGTCGCTGGTGGAGCTGCGCAGCTCGTAGAAGGTGGAGGAGGAGTTGCCGTCGGGGTCCCAGGACAGCGCGATGCCGGACATGGTGATCTGGTCGGCGGTGAGGAGGGCGGGCACCTTGGCGAGGGTGTACTTGTAGCCCAGGTCCAGCGCGGTGCCGGCGATGCCGTCGCCGTTCTTGGGGGTGAGCCGCAGGTTGTAGCGCACGTTGGGCGCCAGGCCGCCGAAGCTCATGGCGTTCTCTATGGTGGTATAGCTGGAGACTATGGTGCCGCTGGCCAGGGCGACGGTGTAGACGGTGGCAGTGGAATTGCCGTTAGTGATCCAGTTCACGGTGAGGCTGCCGGTGCTGACATTGGTGTAGA
The DNA here is from genome assembly GCA_001799895.1 of Elusimicrobia bacterium GWD2_63_28. Classification (GTDB taxonomy): domain Bacteria; phylum Elusimicrobiota; class Elusimicrobia; order Elusimicrobiales; family UBA9959; genus UBA9959. Next base: position 9,816 of record MGUI01000027.1, on the reverse strand, counting down.
CGTTGGGCACGCCGGGCAGCGGCTGCACGGTCAGCGTGTAGACGGCCTGCGGGGAGGACAGCGGGCCGCGTATGGGGCCGAACCCGGTGGTGTCGTTGACCGCGCTTACGACGGTGTAGTACTGCCTGTTGGCCGAAAGCCCGGTCTGCGAGAGGTTGTTGGCCGAAGTGGAGCCTACCATTACCGCGGCCGCGGTGCCGTTGGTAATGTCGTAAAGCTCGTAATAGGACGCGCCCACCGAGGCGTCCCAGGACCAGTTTATGGTGGAGCTGCTCAGTGCCTGGCCGGTGAAGTTGTTGACGCCGGCCACGGTTATGGTGGAGGCGCTGATCCAGCTGCCGTTCGCGGCGACCGCGCCGCTGCTGAAGTCGGTCATGAAGCCGGCCCCGTTCATGGCCCTGACGCGGAAGTCGTACATCTGGTTGGCCGACAGCGACACTATCACCGTGGAGGTGCTCAGGTAATTGACGCTGAACGGCACCGGGGTGGAGATGGCCAGCGGGTCGGAGAACTTGATGGGGGTTTTGACCGGCGACATGGAAACTTCGTAGGTGGTCAGCTCGGAATTATTGTTCCTGGCCCACTCCAGGTCCGCGGTTTCGAAACTGGCGGCGTTAACCCTGAGCGGGTAGGGCATGGCGGCCAGCGTGTAGTAGGTGGCCGACTTGGCGAGAGGCCCGGAGCCGCCCAGGTTGAAGGCGCCCACCTTTATGCCGGCCGCGGTGTTGGGCGCCAGCCCGGTCTGGGTGTAATAGACCGGGTTGGTGTCGGCCCTGAAGGTTGCCGAGGCTATGAAGACGTTGTTGGTCGCGGAATAGATGTTGTAGCCGTCGGCCGAGGTTATGCCCCCCCGGTTCCAGGACCAGGTGACGGAGCTGGTGCCCAGCACCTGGCCCGTCGGCTCGGAGGCCAGGCCGTCGGGGCGCGGCACCGTCACCTGCACCGTATGGCCGGCGGAGAAGACGCCGGAGGCGGCCACGCGCAGGTGGTACCAGCCGTGCGGCAGCTCTCCCCCCGGTATCGGCATGATCACGGTAATGGAGGAAAGGGTCTTGTCCCACGCCGTGTTCTTGCCGCCGTAGGCGGAATAGATGCGGGTGGAGAGGTCTATCATGAAGCCGCTCATGTTGTCGATCTGCTGCAGGTAGACGCGCGGGTTGTGGAAAGAGGAGTTGGCCGCGCCCGACCCGCCGCCGGAGGCCTCGGTGATGCCGTGGAAGTTGGAGGTATTGCTGAGCAGCGTCACGGTGGAGGCCTGGTTGAAATATTCGGTGCCGGTGGAGATGATCACCTGCCTGGTGGTTTCGGCTTCCAGGCCGTTCATGTCCGGGTTGAAGTTGAAGTCGGCGTATTCGACGCTGTCGAGGTAGGAGGCGCCGCTCCAGCCGCCGATGTTGATTATCTTGTTGTCCTTGGTGATGAGCGAGGTATGGTTGGTGCGGGAGATGGCCGTGCCCTGCACGCTCCAGTCCCGGACGTCGGGGTCGAAGCCCTGGGGGGCGGCCTGCGCCACGCTGCGGAACTCGCCGCCGGTGAGCATGAGCTTGCCGTTGGGCAGCAGCACGGAGCGGTGGTTGGCCCTGGGGTACTTCATGTAATCGCCGGTGATAGCCGTCCAGGTGTTCCCGTTGAAGATCTCCGAGTCGCCCAGGGCGTCCACGCCGTCGGAGCCGCCGGCCACCAGCACGTAGCCGTTCCTGAGCTGGTTGGCGGTATGCGCGTACCTGGCGTAGGTCATGGGGTTGGCGGCGGTAAAAGCCCTGGTGCGGTAGTCGAAGGTCTGGCACTGGTTCATGGGCCCGAAGCCGTTAATGCCGCCGGCCAGCAGCACGCGGCCGTCCTTCATGAGAGTGGCGGTATGCTGCGACCTGCCGCCGCCGGCCACCATGTTGACGGGGGCCGTCCAGTAGGCGGTGGAGGAAATATAGACCTCGGCCGTGGCCGAGTAGGTGCTGAGGGTTGCGCCGCCGGCCACCAGCACGTTGCCGTCGGGCAGCAGGGTGGCGGTGTGCAGCTGGCGCGCGTGGGTCATGGAGGAGGTGAGCACCCAGCGCTGGGTTTCCGGGTAGAAAATTTCGGCCGAGGTGACGGCTATGCCGGAGGGCGCTATGCCGCCGGCGGCCAGCACATTGCCGTTGGGCAGCAGGGTGGCGGTGTGGTTGGCGCGGGGCGAGTTCATGGAGCCGGTGGCCGTCCATTCCCTGGTGACCGGGTCCATCAGTTCGCAGGTGGCCAGGGGCCTGGCGCCGTCGGAGCCGCCGCAGGTGAGGATGTGGCCGGTGGGCAGCAGGGTGCTGGTATGGAAGGCCCTCACGGAGTTGAGCGAAGGGCCCACGGGCCAGCCGTCCGAGCCGTCGGAATTGGCGAAGACAGGGATCTTGATGGTGGAGTTGGTCGAGGCGCTGAAGATCTTGTTGCCCCTGAGGCAGTCATTAGCGGGGGCGGCCTCGCAGTTGCGGCCGCCGAGCAGCCAGGTGTCGTCGGCCGGGGAGAGCAGGGCCGTGTGGTTGAAGGCCGGGAGCCGGGTGGCCGGGGAGAGCGTTATGTTGGTGAGGTCCGTCCATCTGTTTTCACTGGGCGTATAGCCGAGCTGGCTGGAGAAGATCATTTCCCTCACCACGGCGGTGGACTGGTCGAAGCTGTAGGTGGGCTCCCTGTCGCCCGTCCAGACTTCCTCGGCCATGTAATCTATTTCCAGCGCCAGGCTTATCTGGTCGCCGCCGATGGAGTTTATGCTGACGCCGGTGCCGGGGGCCACGCCGTTATAGAAGGTGGTGCCGCCCTCGAGCGGGGTGAGGTTGGACATCTGGCCGGAAAGGCCGGTAAAGTTGAGCTGGCCGCTGAAGATATGGGTCTTGTTCTCCAGGTCGTGCACGGGGGCGGCGGTGAAGGAAAAGGAGGCGCCGCCGCTCTCGTCGAAACTCATGGAATAAAGGCTGGCGCCGTCCACTACCGTGCCGGACAGCACCCTGGCCACGCCTTTGATCCTCAAATACACGTCGGGCACGGTGATGTTGACATTGGCCAGGATGGAGCCGCTGATGGGCCTGCCCGCCTGCGTAGGCAGCAGCGGCGAGGGGGCCATGGCGAGGTTCGCGCTTACGATGGTGGTTATGGGATCGTCGCCGGAGCTGATCGTCTGCGGGGTAAAAACGGCCGTGCCGCCGGCCGAGTAAAGCCTTACCAGGCCGTCGAAGTCGCCCGGATCGTATTCGCATTCCTCCGGCGGGGTGGCACCGCAGAGCAGCAGGCCCACCGGTGAGCCGTCGGCCCGCGCCACGGTCGGGGGCAGGGTGATCTTCACGTTCTCCAGCTCTATGGAGGGGTTGTCCGACTGGGGCACCCCTGAGATGAAAAGGTCGGCGTCCACCAGGCGGCCGGAGACGGGGCGTGAAAGCTTGAACTCCAGCGGGAACTCTATTACGCTGCTGCCGTTGACCGTGGCCGAATGGGTGGAACCTGCCACCTGGGTGAGGCGAATGACTGAACTGTCGGTGAGCAGCGGGGAGTTGGTGAAGAAACTCGGGAAGATATTGCCGTAGCCGCCGTGCATCTTCCACCTGCCGTCGGGCTCCAGCACGGCCGTGTGGAGGGAGGAGCGGTAGGGCATCATGTGCTGTTCGTCTTCCATCAGCGTCACCCTGGCGCCGTTCTGGTCGTAGAACTCCGCGCCGTCCACGTAGCCGTGGTTGCTGGAATCCTGTGTATCCAGCGGGTCGTACTTGAGGTGCCAGCAGTCGTCCTTGAGTTCGCCGGGTTCCCCCCCGCAGTAGTAGCGGTCGGAGTCGTTAAAGCCGCCGGCTATCATAATCTTGCCGTTGTTGAGGACCGTGGCGGTGTGGTTTATCCTGCCCGTCTTCAGGGCCGAGACCGGGGTCCAGGTGTCCGTCTCCGGGTCGTACATCTCGTTCATGGGCTCGTAGATCCAGGCGGTATTGGCCAGGTTGCCGCGCCTGCCGCCCGTGACGAAAATCCTGCCGGAATGCAGCAGCACCGCGGCGTGGCCCGTGCGGGGGCTTACCATGGCGCCCGCGGCCGCGCGGGTCTGCGTTACAGGGTTGAAGATCTCGCAGGCCTCGGTAATGACATAACCGGAATTGGCGGACTGGCCGCCGCAGAGCAGCACCTGGCCGGCCTTGGGGCCCCTGGACAGCAGGGTGGCGGTATGCCCCCCCCTGGCCGTGATCATGGTAGTGTTGCCGAAAGCGGGAGCCGCGCAGGCGCTGTTCCTGGGGTCGCAGATCTCGATAGAGCTCAGGGGCGTGCCCGCGGCGCCGAAGCCGCCGGCTATCAGCACGCGGCCGTCGGACATCAGGGTGGCTGTATGGGAGGACCTTGCCGCGTCGAGGACGTTCCAGGTCTCCATGGCATTGGTGCCCATGTTGTATACCTGCGCGCTGTTGTCTACGGTATTGACGGCGGTGCGGCCGCCGGTCACCAGGATATTGCCGTCGGGCAGCAGGGTGGAGGTATGGGAGTGCCTGACGAAATTCTGAGCGGCGGCGCCCGCCGTAAAAATCAGCGGGGCCAGCAGGGAGAATGCCAGGGCTTTTCTAAAATTCATATAGCAGTCCGAAGATAGTCTACAAAAAGCCTGTTACAGGATTGTTAACAAAAGTTTAATTCTGCCGCTCCACCGTCAGCAGCGAATCCCCGGTCGGGGCCTTGGGCTTGCCCGGGTCCAGCTTCTGCTTGCCGTCAACGGTGAAATGGTAGGGGTAGGTGCCGGGCAGTATATAGATGTCCGTTTTCCAGACGCCGTCCTTCTTGGTCATCTTCTTGTCTTTCCAGGAAGTGAAGCTGCCGGCTACCAGGACGGACCTGGCGGAGGAGTCCTTGTATTCGAAGGTGGTCCTGACGGCCCTGGGCTTGGCGGCGTCGGCGGCCGGCGCGGCGGCGGCCTTGGCGGCTGCCGCTTTGCCCGCTTTTATTTCCTCTTCCTTGTCCCGCTTTTCCTCTTCGGCCGCTTTGTCCGCTTCCTGTTTGTCCGCGGCGGCTTCTTCGGCTGTCGCCTCTTCTTCGGAAGGCGGAGGCATGGGCACTGGGCGCACCTCGAGGGTGTCCCCGGAGAAATGCAGGGCCATGCGGCCGTAGATGGACCAGCCGGCAAAAGCCATGACGGCCAGGCTGAGAAGAACCATGCCCGCCCAGAATTTTTTAGATTTCGTCATGTAGGGATTCGGTAGGTGGCTGTAAGGTATACTGAGAACTAAATTAAAGCAAAATCTTCTTTACTTGTTTAAATCTGAAAAGCGGGTGACATGCGAGCGTCAGCGAGCTTCTGCTATAAGGAATTCCCAACCCGCTATTTTGCGGGATGCACTCCCGCTTCAAGCCTCTGATGAAATCACGCTGTTCCTGTCCAGCTACGCAAAAAGCGGGTGACATGCGAGCGTCAGCGAGCTTCGCTATAAGGAACATTCCCATCACCCGCTTTTTTTGCGGGATGTTCTCCCGCTCTAAGCCTTTGATGTAATCCGGTTGTTCCTGTCCAGCTACGCAAAAAAAGCGGGTGATGGGAATCGAACCCACGTCTAAAGCTTGGGAAGCTCTCGTTCTACCATTGAACTACACCCGCATCTGTCGCGCCCCTCGCTTGCGCTAAAGGCCGGTCAAACTATATATATAAAGAACGAATACGTGTAAATTCTACTTTATAGCGCTATAGATTTCAATAATATTATTGTTTCTTTATCAAGTCCAGGAATTCGGCGCGAACCTTGTTGTCGCTGCGGAAGACGCCCAGCATGGAGCTGGTGGTGGCGAAGGAGGTTTCGTTCTTTACCCCGCGCATGCTGACGCAGAGGTGCTCGGCCTCCATTACCACCCCCACCCCGCGCGGCTTAAGCACCTTGAAGAGCGTGGAGGCCACCTCTTCGGTCAGCCGCTCCTGCACCTGCAGGCGGCGCGCGAAAGCTTCCACCAGGCGGGGTATCTTGGACAGGCCCACTATGCGGCCGTTGGGGATATAGGCCACGTGGGCCTTGCCGAAGAACGGGAGCATGTGGTGCTCGCACAGGGAATAAAAAGCGATGTCCTTCACTATCACCATCTCGCGGTAATCGGCCTTGAAGAAAGCCCCGTTGAAGACTTGATTCATGTCCGCCCCGTAGCCGGAGGTTATTTCGCGCAGGGCCCGGGCCACGCGCTGCGGCGTTTTATGCAGCCCCTCGCGGGCCGGGTTTTCCCCCAGCGCCTTTAAAATCTGCAGCGTCGTAGTTTCAAGCGGGTCTTTCATAATGTAAATTCTACAAAAAAAATCCCCGCCGGTCAGCGGCGGGGATCCTTGTCCGGGAGATTTCCCGGTTATTTGGAAGCGATGTAGAGCCACTTGCTGGTGGCGCTCAGGTTGCGCGAGGCGCCGCGCAGCACGCGGGCGTCCGCGGCCAGGCGCTCCACGGCCTTCTGCTCTTCCAGGATCTGGGTCAGCTTCTTGCCGCCGCGGGCTTTCTTGCCCCCCTTCCTGGAGGAGACGGCGTCGCGCATGGCGGCCTTCTTGTTCTTGGCGGCCAGCTGCGCTACCAGCGCGCCGACCTGGCCGGCCTTGCGGTCCACCTTGCGGCTGTAGCTGAGTATGGTGTTGGTATAAGTGGCGAGGCGGGTGCCGGGCTGTATGCTGGCGAACTCCGACTTGTTGAGGGCGGAAACGTGGTTGAGGTTCTTCGTTATGGACTTAAGGCTGATGCCGAGGGCGGAGAGGTCCTGGGTAGTGGGGCGGGTGGAGGCGGTGTCCAGGGTTTCTATGGCCTCGTCGAGGTATTCGTCCTGGCGCACCAGCTTGAAGAGGATGTCCTTGAATTCTTTCACCTTGGCTTCTTCCTGGTTTGCGGAGGCCTGGACGGGGGCGGCGGTTTTCTCCGCGGTGCCCGCGAAAGCTAAACCCATACCTGCGAGCAGAACCAGACCGGCCGAGAGCGCGAATTTGTTTTTCATGAGTTAATCCTCCGTCCCTTACACTAATAGTCTAGCTTTTGGCAACTCTACCGGCACGGGCCCCCGGGCCCATATATATAAAAAAAAAGACCTACGCTTAAGTAGGCCTTTCGGGCAAAGATGGAAGACTGGGGCCGGCAGCGGCTGTCCCGCTGCGAGCGACTTTAGTGCGCAGGGCCAAGGTCCGTAGCGGACCGCCTATCATTAGGGCGGCGGCCGAGATTGTTTGAGGAGCGCACTGTGTGCGCGACGAGTTCGAGGCCGGCGGAGGACCGCAGGCCCTCTTCTGCCGCGCACGCTTAGGAGCGAGCGGCGGGACAGCCGCTGCCTGGCTGTAAACGTTTTCGGATTACTTCATACCCTTCAGGGCTTTCAGGGCCTGGTCGCGGGTCTTGATCTTGCCTTCGAACTGCAGCAGGTGTATCTTCTCCAGCAGCTCGCCTATGCGCGGGCCCTCGGGCACCTTCAGCGTCTTGATGACGTCGTTGCCGTCCACCAGCCGGGCCGAGCGGGACTTCATGTTCTTTTTGATATATACGGTGAAAAGCTGGTAGAGCACCTGCATGTAGCGCAGCGTCTTCTTAGGCGAATTGTAGGGGAGGCCCGCCGGCAGCGGCTTGGGCTCGGCGTGCAGCCGGGGCTTCATTTTCTTCAGCTGCTCTGCCGAGACATAGCTGGCGTGGTCCGCCCAGGACAGGATCAGCAGCGGCACCGTATACTCCCCCAGCGTCCGGAAGAAGCGGAACATGGCCCGGTCTGAAATGACGTCGTTAGCCGCCAGGTTGCCCGGGCGCAGGTGAGTGCCTATGATCCTGGAGACCAGCCTTATCTCGTCGCGCGAGAAGCGCAGCCCTTCCATCACCTTCTCGGTCATGAGGGCGCCGAATTCCTCGTGCCCGAAGAAGCGCAGCCGGCCGTTCACCACGGCGGCCTTGGGCGGTTTGGCGATGTCGTGCAGCACAGCCGCCAGCTTGAACAGGCGCGGCGCCGGCAGCAGCTCCGCCACCTTTCTGTGCCCGGGCAGGTAGGAATCCAAATTTTCGAAAAGGTGGTCCAGCCGCTCTACCACGCGCAGGGTATGCGTAAGCACGCCGCCCTTGCCGTAATAATCCACGGCGCAGCTTTCCTGCGCCGCCAGGTCGGGAAAGACCGCGCAGAGCAGGCCGTACTTGTGCAGCAGCGCCAGCCATTTGTGCGAAACGGGGCTTTCCAGCAGGCGCATCAGCTCTTCGCGCACTCGCTCGGGGGCCGTGGTCTTTATCAGGGCGGCCTGCGCTTTGACCGCTTTCAGGGCGTCGGGGGTCAGCTCGAAATCCAGCGCGGCGGCCACGCGGAAAGCCCGCAGCAGGCGCACCGGGTCCTCGGTGAAAACCTTCACGGAGACCGGCCGCACTTTCCCGGCGGCCAGGTCTTTAAGCCCGCCGTGCAAGTCCGTAACCCCGCCCCGGGGCGGGCGGAAGGTGAACTCCCCGGTTTTGGGCAGGTGCGTGAACTTCAGGCCCGGGGCCAGCCGCAGGGCCAGGGCGTTGATGGTGAAATCGCGCCTCGCGAGGTCGGTCTCCAGGGAGCCGCCGACGAAGGGCATGAGGTCGAGCTGGGCGTAGGGGGCCTTGCGCTGCGTCAGGCGCCAGACCTGGCTGTCCTCGTCGAGCGGGAAAGCCGCGGCCCCCAGCTTCCTGGCCAGGCGCCGGACCTTCGCCCCGAAATCCGCCGACGGCGGGACGGCGAGGTCTATGTCCTTGAAAGGGCGCTTGAGGAGGGCGTCGCGCAAGGCGCCGCCCACGAGGTAAACTTCCGGGAATACGCCGGTTACCGCCGCTGTCAGGTCCATCGTTTGCCTTACTGCCGCGCCGGGGTCAATGCGCGGCCTGCTGAGCTTTTTCCACCACCGCGTCCGCCGAAGCCTTGGCGCGCTTCTCCAGTTCCTTCTTGAGCAGCTCGCGCTTGAGCACCTTCTGCAGGGCGTTCTTGGGCAGCGAGCTGACTATCTCCACGTCGCGCGGGCGCTTGTAGGCGTCGAAATTTTCCTTGATGAACTTCATGATCTCGCCCTTCTCCAGGGTGAATTCCGGGCGCGGCACTACGAAGCATTTCATCGTCTCGTTGCCGGAGCCGTCGGGGATGCCGATGACGGCGTTCTCGAGCACCTTGGGGTGGGTGTTGATGGAGTGCTCGATCTGGGCCGGGAACACCTTGAGGCCCTTCACGATGACCATGTCCTTCTTGCGGTCGCGGATGAACAGGAAACCGTCGGTGTCCAGCACGCCGATGTCGCCGGTCTTCAGCCAGCCGTCCTGCGTGAACAGCTCGCGGGTGGCAACATCGTTGCCGTGGTAGCCGCGGGTGATGTTGGGGCCCATCACGGCTATCTCCCCCTCCTCGCCGTGCTTGAGCTGGTTGCCCTGCTCGTCGAGGATGCGGATCTTCACGCCCGGGATGGCCTTGCCCACCGAGCCGTGCTTGCGCGACTTGGGCGGCACTATGGTGACCACGGGGCTGGTCTCGGTCAGGCCGTAGCCCTCCAGGATATGCAGCCCGAAGGCCTTGTGGAAATGATCCGTGATGGTGCGGTTGAGCGGCGCCGCGCCGGACAGGCACAGGCGCACCTTGCGCAGGCTCCAGAACTTCAGGAAGAATTTTTTGAGGCCGCGCGCCTCCTTGGCCAGCACGCCGTAGATCTGCGGCACCGCGATCATGATGGTGACGCCCTCGCGGCCCATGGCCTGCAGCCAGGGCTTGGGCGGGGTGATGCTCTTGACGATCATCGTCTTGGAGCCGAGCAGGATGGGCGTGATCACGTTGCCGGTCCACGAGAAGGTGTGGAACATGGGCAGCAGCGCCATGAACACGTCCTTCTTGGTGGGCTCCAGGGTGGCGATGGCC
>MGUI01000026.1 GCA_001799895.1 Elusimicrobia bacterium GWD2_63_28 | reverse complement strand
GCCGAGCAGCGTGACCAGCTTGACGGAGTCGTCGAGCAGCAGCTCCATGGCGCAGCGCTGCTCCTTGTTGAGCGGGCGGATGCCCCACGGCGAGGGCTCGGGGTTGAGCGCGCGCAGCTTGGTCGAGTCGGCCGGGTCCACGCGGGCGAGGGCGGATTTCTTGGGGTCCTCCTTGGCGTGCAGCACCACGAATTCGTTGGGCGAGAGCTCCTTGTCGGGGCTCACTATCGTGTGCTCTTTGTAGAACTTGTCCACCGTGGCGCCGGGAACCTCTATGGCGACCAGGCCGGGATACAGCTCGTCCACGTTCACTTTGCCGGCCTCGTAGTCCTCTGACTTCAGGCCCACGGCCTCGGCCTTCAGGCGGAGGTTGATGTCCTTGGTCACCAGGATGGCGCTGTGCTTCTTCTGCTCGTACCAGTAAGCGGTGTTGAGGATGCGGTTGTCCATCTCCAGCAGCTTGAATTCCTTGGGCAGGACCTGCTCGTGGTCAAGGTCCACGATCAGCGTGCCGCCGGCCTCGGTCTTGACGCCGGCGTTCAGCTTGCCTTTGGTGCGGAACTCGTCGAGCTTGCGCGAGACGATGCGCGCGCTCTTGCCGCGCTCGTCGGCGGTATGCTTGAAATTGTCCAGCTCCTCTATGACGGAGATCGGAACCACCACGGTATTGTCTTCGAATTTAGTGAAGGAAAGCGGGTCGTGGATCAGCACGTTGGTGTCGAGGATATATACTTTTTTCATCTGTTCTCCCGTTGTTATCAGGGCCGCGCCTGCAACCGTTCCGGGCCCGCGGCCGTAACACTATTATAGATGTCGTCGAACTTGGCTAATTCTAGCATAAAAAAAGGCGGGGCAAGCCGGGCGGGCCCTGAACGCAGCGCCTTAAAAATAGTAAGATATCTATATTAACCGGGCCGCCCGCGGCCGCGGCATGCATTGCTTAAGGAAGATGATGAAACTTTTCACCAACACGCTCCTGCTTCTCGCGCTCTTCAATTTCGCAGCAAACGCCCAGACCACACCCGTTCCCCAGGACCTGCCCGGCATGACGGGCCCGATCTCCGAACCGGCCCCGCTTCCCCCGGTAGAAATTGCGGCGGCGGCCGTGTCCGCGGGCCCCTGGGAAGTGGCCGAGACCGCGGCGAAAGGCACCATCAACCTCAAGCCCAAGGCCGTGATAAAGGCCGGCAAGGCCAAGAAGGGCCGCCTCTACCACAAGGAATTCGTGGCGCAGGACATAGAGTCCATACTGGCGCTGGGCAGCGTGGACAAGGTTTCGGTGGACATAGAGGAACTGCCCGGCCGCACCCTCTCCCCGAAGATGGCGGACGCGGCGGGCTCCTCCGTGCCGGTGCGCGTCACCTACATAGTCTCCGAAAAGCCGATGATCAAGAAGATCACCGTGTCGGGGACCAAGGGCCTGTCCAAGTCCGCCGTCAAGGACGAGATGGCGCTGAAGGAGCGGGACTATTTCGAAGAGCTGAAGGTCCGCGAGGACCTGATCAAGATCACCGATAAGTACCGCGAGAAAGGCTATATCGACGCGCGGACCGACTACGAGGTGAGTTTCGACACGGCGGCCTCGCTGTGCTTCCTCACTATCGTAGTGAACGAGGGCCCCAAGGCCCGGGTCGCGGCCGTGCAGCTCGAAGGCGCCGCCGGCTTCCCGCACAAGAAGCTGATCAAGCAGCTCAAGAACAGGCCCAAGAAGATCTACTCGCCGCAGGACCTCGACGCCGACCTGAAGGCCCTGGAGGTCTTCTATAAGAACAACGGCTACGGCGACTTCAGGCTGGACGCCTCCTCCGTCACCTTTAACGAGCAGCGCTCCAGCGTCACCATCAAGATCTTCCTCACCGAGGGCAACAAACAGAAGTTCGGCGGCACTTATTTCGCCGGCAATGAAGTGTACCTGCCCAGCGACCTGCTGCCCGGCGTGGAATACCGCAGGGGCAAGATGTTCAACCAGGAGCGCTTCGAGGGCACCATCCGCGCCATACAGGACAAGTACGCCGACAAGGGCTACCTCAAGGCCGTGGTCGCGCCGGAAAAGACTTACAACGAACTGACGGGCGAGACCGACATCACCTACATCATCACCGAGAACACGCAGATCTTCGTGGACCACGTGGACGTGGAGGGCAACAGGGCCACCAAGACCTACGTGCTCAAGCGCGAGATCACGCAGAAGGAAGGCGAGGTCTTCAGCTCCTCCAAGATCCGCCGCAGCCAGGAGAAGCTCTTCAACCTGGGCTTCATCGACGACGTGAGCCCCGTCATCAACCCCACCCCCGACCCCGACAAGGTGGACCTGGTCTTCGACGTGGCCGAAGGCAAGCCCGGCATGCTGACGGCCGGCATGGGCATCTCCTCCACGGACGGCCTCGTCGGCACGCTGGCGCTGTCGCACATGAACCTCTTCGGCCGGGCCTACCGCACCTCGCTGTCGTGGAATTTCGGCAAAAGGGTGCAGGACTACTACCTGAGCTGGTCCACGCCGTGGATCGGCAACCACCCCACTTCGCTGGGCCTGGACGTCTTCAACACGCGGCATTACAAGCCGTACCGCGACACTATCTCCGCCTACACCGAGCGCCGCACCGGCGGCAAGGTCACGCTGGCCCCGCGCTTCGAGGACGACAAGTACAAGCTGACCACCTCCTACACTTTCGAGAAGGTGCGCATCAGCGAGGTGGACGACCTTTACACCGGCGAGCTGCAGGAAGGCACCAGCGTCACCTCCTCGGTCTACCTGGAGTTCGCGCGCGACACCCGCGACAATGTCTGGGACCCCACGCGCGGCACCCGCTCGTCGATAGGCCTGGAGTTCGCCGGCGGCCCGCTGCAGGGCGACGTGAACTATTACAAGCCCTCGCTCTCCTACAACTACAACCTGAAGCTCTTCTCCATAGACGACTACCCGTTCGTGCTTACCGTGGGCAACCGCTTCGGCTTCGTCGGCCGCTTCGGCGACACCAAGGAGGTGCCGGTCTACGAGCGCTACTTCCTCGGCGGCGCGGAGACCGTGCGCGGCTACGCCAATAACGGCCAGATAGGGCCCCTCAACGGCGGCCGCGTCTACGACGTGATGAACATAGAGTTCAAGTTCCCGCTGGCCCGCGAGCGCCGCCGCACCATAGTGCAGTGGGCCTTCTTCTTCGACATAGGCAACTCCTGGGACGGGTTCGACAATATCAGCGGCCGCTTCGGCAGCGGCACCAAGGACCTGAAGACCGGGGCCGGCTTCGGCATACGCTTCACCACGCCGGCCTTCCCGATACGCCTGGACTGGGGCTACGGCTTCAACCACAAGAGCGGGGAGCAGCGCTCGGATATTTATTTTACGCTGGGCAATTTGTTCTAGGCGCCCAGACCATAGCGAGACTGGAGGACAGGCCGGCAGCGGCGCGGCCTTTCATTTATGAAAAAAATATTTCTTGCCGTCCTGCTGGCGCTGCCGGCGGCTGACGCCGGGGCGCTGGAGCTGCTGCTGGAAGAGAACCGCGGCGAGTCCGGCACGATAGGCTACGTGGACATCGAGCGGGTCTTCAAGGAATACTCCGGCACCACCGGAGCCCGCGAGGAGTTCATCTCCGAGATCAAAAAGAAGGAAGACGCGCTCAACGCGCGCAAGACCTACGTCTTCACGCTGAAGGCGGAGCTGGCCAAACTGCGCCAGGAGCGCGAGTTCGCCCTGACGCTGCCCTCGCTGCTGGAGACGCAGCGCAGCGTGGAAGAGGCGGCCGCCGTCACTGCGGCCGCGGCTGCGGCCCAGGCCGCGGCGGCCCAGGCCCTGCAGGCTTCCACCGCGGCAGTACAAGCCTCCACCACTACGGTGCAGGCCTCCACCGCCGCCGTTCAGGAGCCCGCGACGATAGTGATCCCCGCCGCGCTGCCCGGCATGGGCGGCATAGACATGCCCGGCGTCGCCAAAGTGCCGGTCACCCACTTCAAGTTCTCCGTCTCCACCTCGGTGCCGGAAATAGACGCCGCCCTGACCAGGAAAGAGCGCGAGCTCTCGCTCAAAGAAGAGGAGCTGCGCCAGGCCCAGCGCCAGTCGGAGCGCGAGCTGCTGGAATACGAGGGCCGCAAGAGCGAGCTGATCCTGGGCCGCATCTACGTGGCGCTCAAAGAGCTGGCCGTAAAGGAAGAGGTCAGCGTGATCATAGACAAGCGCAACATACTTTTCGGCCAGAATGCCGTGGACCTGACGGGCAAGCTGATAAAAAAGCTGGAGGACAACGGCCTATGAAGCTGACCGCCGCCGACATTGCCAGCCTGGCCGAGGGAGACCTGAAGGGCGACGCCGCCACCCCTATCTTCGCGGCGGCCCCGCTCGACATGGCCGGCCCGGCCGACCTGGCCTTCCTGGGCGACCCCGCCATGGCCGCGGCCGCTGTCTCGTCGCGCGCCGGCTGCCTGCTGGCCCCGCGCGGCACCGAAGAGATCTTTAAGGATTTCCCCGGCGCCGTGGTTTTCACCAAGAACCCCAAGTACGCTTTCATGCTGGCGCTGCGCCTGGTAGAGAAAGAGATGCGCCCGCTGCCGGAGCCCGGCGTACACCATTCCGCCGTAGTTTCCCCCTCCGCCAAAATAGGCGAGAACGTTTACATCGGCCCCTGCGCCGTGGTTGAGGACGGGGCCGCCATAGGCACCGGCGCCGTGATAGGCGCGCAGTGCTACGTGGGCCGCAACGCCAGGATAGGCGCGCGCTCGCGCCTTTACCCCGGCGTGAAGATCATGGACGCCTGCGAAGTGGGCGTAGAGGTCATCATGCACGCCGGGGCCGTGATCGGCTCGGACGGCTACGGCTACCTCTCACCCCGCGGCACGCACGAGAAGATCCCGCAGCTGGGCAAGGTGGTGGTGGAGGACCGGGTGGAGATCGGCGCCAACACGACGATAGACCGCGCGGCCCTGGAAGTCACGCTCATCGGCGGCGGCACGAAAATAGACAATCTGGTGCACATCGCGCACAATGTGCAGATAGGCAAGGACTGCCTTATCATCGCCCAGGCCGGCATTGCGGGCTCGACGGTGATAGGCAAGAGCGCCATCATAGCCGGCCAGGCCGGTATTTCGGACCACCTTACTATAGGCGAGAATACCGTGGTGATGGCCAAGACCGGCGTGATGTCGAGCCTGGGCCCGAACCAGATAGTTTTCGGCCACACCGCCCGTCCCCGCGTCCAGGCCATGAAGGTGGAAGTTTTGCTCTCCAAACTCCCCGAAATGCACCGCACCATAATCAAAATCAAGAAGAAACTGGGGATAGAATAGAAGATTAGAGTTCTTTATAAAGTCAGGCATTAGCGTGCCAGGCGGCCTACCGCAGGGGTGTTGCCCCCCCGACTTCGCTTCTCGCGGAACTAGAATTCAATGAGAACAACCATCAAAGAACCGGCGACCATAGAAGGCATAGGGCTGCATAAGGGTAAGCCCTCCAAGGTTACTTTCTTGCCCGCTGAGGGGGCCACCGGGTACAGGTTTCTTTCCCCCCTCTTTAAAGAACCGCTGCCCGCCAGGCTCGACCGGATAGCCGGGACGGTGCGCGGCACCAATATCACCGACGGCGCCAACACCGTCTACACCGTAGAACATTTGCTCTCAGCCGCCGCCGGCCTCGGCATCGACGACCTCGACATAGAAATAACCGGCGAAGAACCCCCGGCCGCCGACGGCTCAGCCCTGCCCTTCGCCCAAGCCCTGCTGAAAGCCGGCCGCAAAGAAAAACCGGACCAGGAGCGCAAGACACTTTCCCTCACCGGCCAGCTCGAAATGGCCAAAGGCGACATCCGTTTCCTCGCCAGGCCCGGCCTCGGCGTTTCCTTCAAGCTCACCTACGACTACCCGCACAAGCTGGTAGGCAAACAGACCATAGAATTCCTGCTCACCCCCGAAGAGTACCTCGTGCGCGTGGCCCCCGCCCGCACCTTCGGCTTCTCCCACGAGCTGGAGGCCCTCAAGGCGGCCGGCCTCGGCCTCGGCGGTTCCCTCGACAACGCCGTGGTCATAACGGAGACTGAAGTGCTGGCCAAGGGCGGCCTGCGCTATGCCGACGAATTCGCCCGCCACAAACTCCTGGACCTGATAGGCGACCTGGCCCTCGCCGGCCTGCCCCTGAAGGATATCTATATAGAAGCAGAGCGCCCCGGCCACGCCGCCAATGTCAATTTTGCTAAACTATTGTTAGAGAAGGCACAAAACCAATGACCGACACCAAACCGCGCCATTATAAGCCAGTCCGCGTCATTCCCTGCGAAGAAATACTCAAGATCATCCCCCACCGCTACCCCTTCATGATGGTGGACCGCGTGGAAGTGGTGGAGGAAGGCAAGTACTGCGTCGGCGTAAAATGCGTCAGTGCCAACGAGCTCTACTTCCACGGCCATTTTCCCGAAAAGCCCATCATGCCCGGCGTGCTGATGCTGGAAGGCATGGCCCAGACCGCCGCCGCCATGATGATGGACCTGCCCGAGACCAAGGGCCGCCTCGGCTTCTTCGCCGGCATCAGCCGCGCCAAGTTCCGCCGCCAGGTAGTCCCCGGCGACGTGCTCAAGATGCACGTGGAGATTCTCCGCATGAAAAGCCACCTCGGCAAGGTCCGGGCCGAGGCCTGGGTAGGCGACGAATCCGCCGCCGAGGCCGAACTTACCTTCGCCATCGGTTAAGATTTTGAGACTTTCTGGAGGAGACAATGCCCACTAAGATACACCCCACCGCGGTAATAGACCCCAAGGCCCAGATAGGCGAGAACGTGGAGATAGGCCCGTTCGTAGTGATAGGCGAGGACGTGCAGATCGGCGACGGCACCAAGATAGGCCCGCACTGCATCTTCGAGTTCTGCACAGTCGGCAAGAATAATTTGTTCACCGGCGCCGCCTACGTCGGCATGCCGCCCCAGGACTGGTCCTACAAGGGCGAACACACCCGCTTCACCATGGGCGACAACAACGTCATCCGCGAGAACGTCACGCTGCACCGCGGCTCGCACGCCACCAACCTCACCTCCATGGGCGACGCCTGCATGCTGATGGCCAACTCCCACCTGGGCCACGACTGCCGCGTGGGCAATAACGTCATCCTCGTGAATTCCTCCGCCCCGGCCGGCCACGTGCAGATAGGCGACAGGGCCACCATCTCCGGCCTCGCCGGCATCCACCAGTTCACCCGCATCGGCAAGTTCGCCATGGTCTCCGGCGGCGGCATGGTCAACCAGGACATCCTCCCCTACGTGATAGCGCAGGGCGACAGGGCCCGCCCGGTTACGCTCAATATCGTCGGGCTCCGCCGCAACGGCTTCACCCCGGAGCAGATAAAAGCCATAAAGCACGTTTTCAAGACGCTGTTCTTCCACGGCCTGCTGCTCAAGGACGCGATCGCCAAGCTGCGCGCCGAGAATCTCCCGCCGGAAGCCGCGCTGATGCTGGACTTCTGCGAGACCTCCAAGCGCGGCATCGCCCGCCCGCGCCGCAATGTGCGGGAGCTGGAGACTGCGGGCAACGACTGATGGCTGAAAAGATAGGGCTCATAGCCGGCGGCGGGAGCTTCCCGCTGCTTTTCGCGGCCGAGGCCAAAAAGGCCGGCCGCGAAGTCTACGCCGTAGCCCTAAACGACATCACCCCTAAAGAGATAGAACAGTACGCCGTTAAGACCAGCTGGTTCCGCCTCGGCAATGTCGGCGGCCCCATAGATTTCCTGAAAGAAAGCGGCGTCAGGCAGGCCCTGATGGTCGGCTCCATCCCGCACGTGAACATCTTCGGCGGGATTATCCCCGACATGCGCGCGGCCAAGCTCCTTTTTAAATTGCGCGACAAGAAAGCCAAGGCCATTTTCTCCGCCGTAGCGGAGGAATTTTCCGCCGACGGCATAGAGCTGGTGAGCACCGCCACCCTTCTCGAGCATTTGCTGGTAAAGCCCGGCCTCATGGCCGGCAAACAACCCGACGCCGACACCATGAAAACAGCCGCCTACGGCTGGAAGGCCGCCAAGGCGCTGTCCGCCCTGGACATAGGCCTCACCGTGGTGCTGCGCGACCAGGTGGTGGTGGCCGCCGAGGGCATAGAGGGCACCGACGAGTGCATACGCCGCGGCGGCGCCCTGACCCGCGCCAAGGGCGGCGCGCTGACCGTGGTGAAGGTGGCCCGCCCCGACCAGGACATGCGCTTCGACCTGCCCGTGGCCGGCGCCAGGACGCTCAAGGTCATGGCCGAAGCCGGCGCGACCACGCTGGTCCTCGAAGCCGGCAAGACCCTGATTCTCGGCATGGAAGATTTCCTAGCCGCCGCCGCCGAAACCGGCATCACCGTCCTCGGGGCCGACGATTCCACCTTCACGCAAAAATAGACCTGGTAGGGGACGTTCATTCCTAATTCCTGACTCCAGCAATGAACGTCCTCTGTATCCCGGTTATCCCCGCAATTCCCTCACCCCTGTCCTTTTTTTGATCACCCGCGTATACAACAATTTTGTTGTATCCGGAGAAACAACGCGAACAGGACAGCAGCCGAACGCGGCAGCCTTGTTACGGCAAAAAAGAACCGCCGGGTTTCCCCGGCGGCTTCGTCTATTCTACAGGAATTAGGAAGATAGGAAGCAGCGTCCCCTCTTCCGGCTATTCGTCTTCGCCGGGGCGGGGCAGCGGGGTCAGGTCTCCGTCAAGGCGGCGGCGCTCCTGCTCCCGGGGAGCGGCGGCCGACTCCGGCGCGGCCGGGGCTTCTTCCTCCAGGGGATGCTGAAGGGCCAGGGCGGACGCGCCGAGGCCGTAGAGCAGGGCCGCACGGGTTATGACCTTGCTTATATAAGGAAAAAACACATCCGCGGCCAGCACCGCGCCGCCGGCCAGCAGTATCGCAAGGAACCTGTACCGGCCGCCGTCCAGGCCGGCCAGCCCGGCCAGGAGGGCGCTGCCGGTGGAAAACCCTACGGCCAAAACGGGCAGGACGACCATGAAAATGGCGAAGAGCAGGCGTCCCTCAGGCACAGCCGCGCCGATGAGCAGCATCAACAGGAAGAAGCCCGCGCCGACCCCGCCCCCGTAGACGAAACTCCTGATGATGTTCTCGTGCCCCACCCGGTAGACGTGCCGGAACTGCCGTCCAAAAAGCCCGGCGACCAGCAGGGATGCCAGCACTATTACACCGTCCGCTATCAGGTTCTTCATGCTCCGCTCCTATAAAATGCAGCTGCAAAAGCGCGGTTATCGGCAAGCTCCTCCCGCTTTTGCCCCCGCGGCCGGCGCGATTTTACCGACCTCAGGACCCGAAGAAGATCCGGGCGATGAACACGCCGGCTATGACGGCGGCGAGTTCCGAGAACAGGCCGGCCATCACGGTGTAGCGGGTATTGCGCACGTTCACCGCGCCGTAGTAGACGGCTATGGTGTAGAAGGTGGTCTCGGTGGAGCCCTGGAAGGTGGCCGCCAGGCGCCCGGTGAAGGAATCCACCCCGTAATGGTTGAAGGCCTCTATCATCATGCCGCGCGCGCCGCTGCCGCTGAGCGGCTTCATGAAGGCGGTCGGCAGGGCGCCGACGAAATCGTTGCCGAAGCCGAACAGGGCCAGGAACTTGCCGACGCCGGACACCAGCATGTCCAGCGCGCCCGAGGCCCGGAACACGCCCACCGCCACCAGCATGGCCACCAGGTAGGGAATGATCCTGACGGCTACATGGAAGCCCTCTTTCGAACCCTCGACGAACTGCTCGTAGACGTTAACCTTCTTGCGCCAGGCGAGGAAGAGGAAGACGACTATGAAGAAGAAGAGGATGAAGTTGCCGCCGAAGTTGGAGAGCGCGGTTATGCGCCCGGCCGCCATATTGCTCATGCCCCAGAGCAAAACGCCTATCGCGAGCGACAGCCCGCCCACATAGGCGACTATCACCGGCTGGAAGAGATTTATGCGCTGGGCCGCGGACACAAAGAACAGCGCGGCCATGGTGGAGAAGAAAGTCGTCAGCAGTATCGGCAGGAAGATGTCCGCCGGGTTGGCCGCGCCCATGGCCGCCCGTACGGCCATGATGGAGACCGGGATGAGCGTCAGGCCGGAGGTGTTGAGCGCGATGAACATGATCTGCGGGTTGGAAGCGGTGTTCTTGTCGGGGTTGGCCTCCTGGAGTTCCTCCATGGCCTTTATGCCCAGCGGCGTGGCCGCGTTGTCGAGCCCCAGCATGTTGGCGCTGATGTTCATCATCATCGAGCCGAAGGCGGGATGATTGTCGGGGAGGTCGGGGAAGATCTTGCGGAAGAAAGGCCGCACCAGGCGCGTCATGACCGCCACGGCGCCGCCCTTCTCGCCCACCCGCATGATGCCCAGCCAGAGGGCCATCACGCCGATGAGCGTGATGGCGATGGTAACGCTGGTCTTGGCCATCTCGAAGGTGCTCTCCACCATTTTCACGAAGACGTCCCGGTCGGCGACGGTGAAGACCAGGCCGGGCAGCAGGTCGGCGTGCACGCTCAACACGTAGCCCGTGAACCGGGCCAGCGCCACTATCAGGGCCGTGAAGAAAAATCCCAACCAGATATAATTCAGCGTCATCTTGTTTTAATGTCCTCCGCCTTCCATCATTTCCGCGTGCGGGATAAGGTCCGGCACGGCCCCCGGGGATTCCCCTGCGGCCTTCAGGCGGTCGCCTGCGCCGGCGGCTTTTATTTTAACATTTGTTCCCCGGTCCGCTGTAATGACCGGCTTTTAGCCCTGCCGCATCAAGCGGCAGGCGCGGTAGACGGCCGGCGTGGAGTTTCCCTGGCCGTTCAGCGGTTGTTGTTTGCCCCGGCGCTTTATTCTTATAATTACTCTGCACGCTGTCATAATTCAAATGAACGAACTGCTCTACAAAAATTCCCCGGCGCATTGGCTGCTGTCGCTGCTGGCGCGCCTCTATATCCGGCTCCTCGGCCTCACCTCCCGCATTAACATAAAAGGCCAGAAAGTATATCCCGGCCCCGCCGTCTACGCCCTCTGGCACCGGCAGGAAGTGCTGATGATCTGGCTGCACCGCGGCCAGGGGCTGTGCGGCATGGTCAGCAAGAGCAAGGACGGCGAGTACATGGCCCGCATCATACTGCCCCTGGGCTTCAACTTCGTCCGGGGCTCCAGCAGCTCCGGCGGCATTATGGCGCTGCGCGGCCTGATAAAGGCGGCCAGGGACGGCTATTCCATCGGCATCACGCCCGACGGCCCCAAGGGGCCCGTCTTCAAGGCTCAGCCCGGCGTCGTCCTGATAGCCCAGAAAGCCGGCATCCCCATCATCCCCGTCGCCTGCGCGCTCTCGAGGAAAAAGGTGCTGCGCAGCTGGGACAAATACCAGTTCCCGCTGCCTTTCGGCCGCATAGAGGCCGTCTACGGCGAGCCTATCTCCGTTGCCGAGACCGACGACATCCAAGCCAAGACGCTGGAGCTGGAGAACCGGCTCAACGCCCTCACCGAAGAAGCCGAGCGCCTGCTGGCCGCGGGCGCCTGACGCCATGCCGCTTACCGTCCGGGGCAGCCTTCCGAAGATAATTTTCAACGCCGCCGCCTTCGCCGGCTCTTTCCTCCTGTTCCAGCTGGAGCTGATGACCGGCGCCACCGTGCTGCCGCATTTCGGCGGCAGCTATTATGTGTGGACCGTCTGCCTGCTGTTCTACCAAACCGTGCTGGTGGCCGGCTACGGCTACGCGCTGCTGCTCTCCGAGAAACTGCACGGCCGCGCGATACTCCGGCTGCACCTGGCCGGCCTCGGCGCGGCGCTGCTGCTGTTCTCCGGGGTTTTCCCCGGCTCGGTCTTTTCCGGCCCGGTGGCCGACCTGCTCTGGCGCCTGACGCTGTTCATAGGCCTGCCCTTCCTGATGCTCTCGGCTTCCACCACGCTCTGCCACCGCCTGCTGTCCGAGAGCCGCGGCGGCAGCGCCTTCAGCGTGTTCGCCTGGTCCAACGCCGGGTCGCTGGCCGGCATGCTGGTCTACACGCTCATCATGGAGCCGCGGTTGACCCTGGGCGGCGCGGGCACGGCTTGGCGCATCCTCTTCGTCTGCTACGCTCTCCTTTTAGCGGGAGCGCTGCGCTATGTTTCCTTCGGGAAGGCCCCGCCCCCGGCGCCCGCGGCGTCCGGCGAAAAGCCCCGCTATTTGCTCTGGATCCTGCTGCCCGCCGGCAGCTCGGCCCTGCTGGCCGCGGTGACGAGCTATCAAAGTTCGGCCACCGCTTCCATGCCGCTCACCTGGATGCTGCCGCTGTGCGTCTACCTGTTCTCCTACGCGCTGCTGTTCTCCGGCCGCGAACTGAAGGTAAGCACGCTGCGCCTGGGCCTCTTCGCGCTGCTGGGCGTCCTGCTGCTGCTGCTGTGGCGGTTCGAAAGCCCGGTCACGCTGATGATGGTGGCGCTGCTCAACTGGGCCCTGCTCTTTGCCTGCCTGGTGGCGCACCGCGAGCTGTACCTGGCCCGCCCCGCCTCCCCGGCGCTGGCGCCGCGCTACTACCTGGCCATGGGTTTGGGCGGCGTGCTCGGCACCGCCCTGGTCACGCCGGTGGGCGCGCTGCGCCTGTCCTTCGGTTTCGCCGACCTGTATATAGCCCTGGCCGTGCTGGTGGCCGCCCTGTCCTACGCCGAAGGCCGCCACAAGGGCCCGCGCACCGCCGGCGCCATGGCCGTACTGATCGGCTGCCTGCTGGCGCTGGGCGTAAAAGTTTCCGGCGAAAGCCAGGTTTTCGGCCTGCGCAACTTCTACGGCGTGTACAGGGTGGAGGACGACAAGGCCAACGGCCTGCGCCGCTTCGTGCACGGCGCCACCGTGCACGGCATACAGCATTTGGCCGCCGGCGAAAGCCGGAAAACCACGGTCTACTATTCGAAGGGCTCCCCGATCAGCGAAGTGCTGGAGACATTCCCCGCCAGGAGCGTGGGCGCGGTGGGGCTGGGCGTGGGCGTGTCCTGCGCCGACGCGAAGGCGGGGACCGAGTGGGTGTTCTACGAGCTGGACCCCGACGTGGAAATGATAGCCCGCAAATACTTCACCTTCCTGGCCGACTGCGCCGCGAGCGTAAAGGTGATAACCGGCGACGCCAGGGTGAACCTGCTCAAAGAGCCTGACGGGCGCTTCGACCTGCTCTACCTCGACGCCTTCACCGGCGGGTCGGTGCCCTTCCACCTCATCACCAGCGAGGCCCTGCGGCTTTACAGCTCACGGCTGAAGCCGGGCGGCGTTATGGTCTTCCACGTCTCGGCCAATTTCCTGGACCTGGTGCCTGTCATAGCCGGCTCCGCCGGGGCGGCGGGTTTGCAGACCCGCTACAAGGTCTCCTCCTTCGATCCCTCCGACCCGGCCAGGCGCAGCTCCGAATGGCTGGTAGCCACAAGCAACCGCGCCTATCTCCGCAAACTTTCAGGCAACGGCTGGACCAAACCGGAAGTTCCTGCCGGCCGGCGCCCCTGGACCGACGACTACCGCAACGTGCTGAAAGCCCTGAAGTGGTAATTTTGTAAGATAAAACACAAGGCCGCGCGCCGCCGCCCGGCACGAAAAAAAGAATGATATCGGACGAAAGACTGCTGGATTTTTGCCGGGCGCTTAACGCCGCTGTGCGCAGCGGCCTGCCGCTCAGCGACGCTTTCGCCACGCTGGCGAAATCCCGCAAGCACGGCCGCCACATAGCGCGCGCGGCGGAACTCACCTACAAGGGCGTCCCCCTGCACGAGGCCTTTGAGGCCCAGAAAATATTCCCCAAGGTTTTCATAGCGCTGGTGCGCGCCGGCGAGGAAGGCGGCAAGACCGACGAGTTTTTGGACGTGTACGCCGACTGCCTGCAGGTGCGCATAGAATTCAGGCGCCGCATAGAGCGCCTGCTGGCCTACCCGGCTTTCGCCGTGGTAGTGGCGGCGGCGCTGCTGCTCTTCGTTTCCTTCAAAGTAATCCCGTCCATCCTCGAGCCGCTGATAGCTGCCGGCGCCCCGGTGCCGCGGCAGGCCCTGCTGATCACCGACCTGGCTTCGCGGCTCTACGACAACTGGCCGCCGCTGGTGGTAGGCGCGGTGGTTTTCATCCTGGCCGCCAGGGCCTTCATCCGCTCGGGCCTCGGGCGCAAGGCCGGGTCCATCGCCGGCCATTTCCTGCCGCTGTTCCGTTTCGCCTCGGAGGAGGCCAGGTATTTTTACCAGTACACCATCATGGGCCTGCTTTTCAAAGCCGGCCTGCCGCTGAGCGCCATGATGGACATACTGCAGCAGTTCTCGCAGGACGACCCTATAAGCCGGCGGCGCTTCCGCGAGGCGGCCGGCCTGGTGGGGAGCGGCCGCGGCTTCACGGAGAGCATCGCGAAACTGCTGCCGCCTGAAGACCGGCAAAGCCTGGAAGTGGCAGAAAAAGCCGGGCGCCTGGACGACACTTTGCTCAGCCGCGGCAAGCTGCATTACGACAAGCACCTGCACAGGCTGAAGCTGCTGGTGACCGGCTTCACCATTTCCACCATGGCCGGGCTGGCCCTGCTGGCTTTCGCCCTGATAATAGCCCTGATCTGGCCGGTGCTGTCCGTGCTGAGCGGCGGGGTGGAACAGGGCCCAGTGCCCCAGCCGGCGGCCGCCGTACAGCCGGTAAGGCGGACAGGGCCCAAGGGTCCGCTGGAGCTGAAACAAGAGGCGTCCGATGCCGCGACGCGCATCTTCAACCAGGCCCACGGCGACCGGATAAGGAATTTGCTGCAGGGCAGGCCGGAAACGGACGAAAACGGTCCCGCTCCTGAAGAAAACAACGCCACGGCCCCTGCTGTAGAGCAGAAGGCCGCGCCCGAAAAAAAGAAACTGACCCCGATTACGCCCATGAAAAAGCTGCAGTTCAACAGCGCCCAGCCCACCCAGGTACAGCCCACCGGCATAGACAGTCATTGATAGCCCTCAAGGCCGGCAAGCCCGCAACCCGCCATATTTAGTAGAATAATAAGATTAAAGGCGGGCTAATCCCGCCCCTTTTCTATCTATTTGAGGACAATATATGGCTGAAAAAGACAAAAAACTCCGTTTTGGCGTGGTAGGCGCCGGCAAACTGGGCGGCTTCCATACCCGCACCCTTTCCACCATGCCCGAGGTAGAGCTGGTGGGCGTCTCCGACCCCAATCTGCTGCGCGCGCAGGTGCTGGCCTGGCGCCACAACTGCGTGGCCTACAAGACCGTGGAAGAGCTGCTCAGCCAGGTGGACGCGCTGGTGATAGCCGCCCCCACCGAATACCACGCCGAGCTGGGCATAAAGGCCCTCTCCGCCGGCGTGCACGTGCTGATGGAGAAGCCGATAACGAATTCCGAGGAAGGCGCGCGCAAGCTGCTGGAGCTCTCCGAGAAGAACAAGGTAGTGCTGCAGGTGGGCCACTCCGAGCGCTTCAACGCCGCCGTGGTGGAGACCCTCAAGCACGTCAAAAATCCGCGCTACGTCACCATAGAGCGCCTGGGCCCGTACGACCCCCGCGTGGCCGCCACCGGCGTCACGCTGGACCTGATGATCCACGACCTGGACATCATCCTGCTGATGATAGACTCCGAGATTGAGAGCTTCGAGGCCATCGGCGCCAGCATGCTCTCCCAGCACGAGGACATCTCCAATGTCCGCATCAAGTTCAAGAGCGGCTGCGTGGCCGACATCACCGCCAGCCGCGCCACCATGGAAGCCTCCCGCCGCATGCGCATCTACCAGCAGGACGCCTACATCTCCGTGGACTATGTCAGCTCCCGCCTGAAGATCTACACCAAGAAGACCCCGGTCGTGAACTCGCTCAAAGACATAGAGATCACTTACCCCAAGTTCGCGCCCAAGCAGCCGATCAAAGAAGAGATCGCCCACTTCATAGACTGCATCCGCACGGCCAAGACCCCCACGCCCAGCGGCGAGAAGGGCCTGAAGGCCCTGCGCCTGGCCCTGAGCATCACCGAACGCATGCGCCGCTACGAGGTCTCCGGCTCCAAGACCGAGCAGTCCTCCGAGTCCCTGTCCGGCCAGCTTGCGGATATAGGCAAGGCTACCAAGATGCTGGTGGAAGAGGGCCTCAAGAACGCCGGCATAGACAAGCATTGACCTGACTGGAGAAAGCGGCCGCGGGGACAGGACTTCCCGGCGTGCCCGCGCAATTTTATGGCTAAAACAGCACCCACTAACAAGAACATTTTGGTGATAGCCGGCGACCCCTCCGGCGACCTGCACGCCGCCAACCTGATAAAGGCGCTGAAGGCCAAGGACCCCGATATTTCCATCACCTCCATGGGCGGGGTGCGCATGCAGGAAGTCTCCACCCACTTCATCTACAACCTGGTCTCGGTGGGGGCCGTGGGCTTCGCCGAGCCGTTCAAGAATTTTTTCCTCTGGTTCAAGCTGATCAAGATAGTGCGCCGCTACCTGGAAGAAAAGCGCCCGGCCTGCGTGATAGCCGTGGACTTCTACGGCTTCAACCACCAGGTGCTGGGCCTGGCCGCGCACCGCAAGATCCCGGCGTTCTACTACATCAGCCCGCAGGTCTGGGCCTCCCGCCCCGGCCGCGCCGCCAAGCTGGCCAAGCTGACCAAGGAGATCTTCGTGATCTTCCCCTTCGAAGCGGACCTCTACAAGAAGGTCAAGGGCAACGCCACTTTCGTCGGGCACCCCCTGCTGGACCTGATGCCCGAGCCCGCCGCCAAGGACTTCCCGCCCGCCGGCGGCGAATGGCGCATAGGCATTTTGCCCGGCTCGCGCAAGACCGAGATCTCCCGCCACCTGCCGCTCTTCATAAAGGCCTTCTACCGCATCAAGGAAGAGCACCCGAAAGCCCGGGCCTACCTGTTCGCCGTGCCGGAATTCCCGGACGACAGGCTGGTGCCGGAGCTCGAAAGCGTGGAGAAATACTGGTCCAAGGATATCGAGATCGTGCGCGAGAAGGATTACCAGGAGCGCTCCAGGCTGGACTTCGCCTTCACCTGCTCCGGCACCGCCACCCTCGAGAACGCTCTGCTCGGCGTGCCGATGGCCGTGGCCTACAAGATGCACAAGTTCACCTACGAGGTGGCCAAGCGCATCATCAAGACGCCCTATATCTCGCTCGTCAACATCCTCCTGAAGAAGCCCGCCGTGAAGGAGCTGATACAGGAAAAAGCCACCGTCGACGGCCTGGCCAGGGAGGCCTTCTCCTATATCAACAACCCGCCGCGCATGCAGGCCGCCCGCAAAGAGCTGATAGGCCTGCGCACCATGCTCGGTGAGCGCGGCGCCGCCGAGCGGGCCGCCCAGAAGATCATCTCCCACCTGAGCTGACATGACAGACCACGCAGCCCATACCGTGTCGGACAAGGCCAGGTTCAAGGTCCTGGTCCTGGCCCTGGCACAGTACCTGAAGCCCCACAAGGTCCGCCTGGCCCAGGCCGCGGTTTCCATGATCATCCTCGCCGCCATCAAGAACGCGGTGATCTACATCTCCGGCCCCGTCATCAAGGGCGTGTTCATGAATAAAGATATGAACATGCTGCAGCTGATCGTCATCGGCCTGCCGGTGCTGTTCGTGCTGCGCATGGCGGTGGAATACACCAACGCCTACCTGATGAGCTGGATAGGCCAGCGCGTGGTGCAGAAGATCCGCGAGAATTTGTTCGCCCACATCCACCGGCTGTCGCTGGAGTTCTACTGGCGCAAGCGCTCGTCCGACGTGATGAGCCGCGTCATCAACGACCTCAACAACGTGCAGAGCACGGTGCAGTTCATCCCGCTTTACGGCATCCGCGACGTGCTGACCATCGTCGGCTGCGTCGGCCTGCTGTTCTACATAAACTGGAAGCTGGCGCTGGTCTCGCTGGTGGTGCTGCCGCTGATAGCCGCGCTGCTGGGCGTGCTGGGCAAGAAGATGCGCAAGGCCAGCTCCGAGAGCAACGTGATCGTGGGCGAGATCTCGCACAAGTTCCAGGAGAGCCTGCAGGGCATCACCGTGGTGAAGGCCTTCAATTACGAAGAGCAGGCCATCGCCAAGTTCAAGGTTTCCAACGACGCCTACTTCAGCAAGATGATGCGCTACCTGCGCGCCACCGCGCTGAGCGGGCCGGTGATGGAGTTCATCAGCGGCATGGTGATGATCGCCATCGTCTACATGAGCGGCAAGGCCATCTTCGACGGCACCATGACCGTGGAGCATTTCTTCTCTTTCATCATAGCCTACGTGACGGCTTACGTGCCGCTCAAGAACATCGGCAACCTCAACTCCAAGCTGCAGCAGGGCATAGCGGCCTGGGAGCGCATTTACCAGATCCTCGAAGAGACGCCGGCCGTGGTGATCAAGCAAGACACCAGGAACATAGACAAACTGGACGGTAAAATAGAGTTCCGCGGCGTCGGCTACAAGTACCCGTCGCGCGACACGCAGGTGCTCAGCAACCTCTCCTTCACCATCAACCCCGGCGAGGTGGCGGCCTTCGTGGGCCCCTCCGGCTCGGGCAAGACTACCATCATCCATTTGCTGCTGCGCTTCTTCGACCCGGTTACGGGCAAGGTGGAGATAGACGGCCACGACATGCTGGACCTGGACACCACCGATTTACGCGCGCACATGGGCCTGGTGACGCAGGACACGATCCTTTTCGACGATACGGTGCTGGGCAATATCAAGATAGGCATGCCCGGGGCCTCGATGGCGGAAGTGATAGAGGCGGCGAAAGCCGCCGACGCGCACGCCTTCATTGAAGCCATGCCGCAGGGCTACGACACCATCCTGGGCGAGCGCGGCGTGAAGCTGTCCGGCGGCCAGCGCCAGCGCCTGGCCATAGCCCGCGCTATCATCAAGAAGCCCAAGATACTCCTTTTAGACGAGGCCACCTCCAACCTCGACACCGCCAGCGAGCAGGCCGTGCAGGGCGCCATAGAGCGCATCCTGGGCGGCCGCACGGTGGTGATGGTGGCGCACCGGCTTTCGACGGTAAAAAATGCCGACAAGATTTTTGTTTTAAAGCGCGGCGAGTTGGCCGAGACGGGCACGCACGAACAGCTGCTGGCCCTGGGCGGCATTTACAAGGGCCTCTACGAAGCGCAGATTTAGCCCCGGGCGCGGCAGCCGGCGGGACGCGGGGCAAAAGTTTTTATGATAATTCTGTTCAGCATATTGGCGGTGATCTTCACCCTGGCCGGGTCAGGCGCCGTCCTGAAGTTCGGCGGCTTCAGCCGCACCTTCCTGGGGCGCGCGCTGGCCTACGCGGCCGGCGTGCTGGTTTCCGCCGCCCTGCTCGACATCCTGCCCGCCGGGGCCGGCCTCAACCCCTCCGCCGTGGCCTATGGCGCCCTGGCCGCCCTGCTGGCCCTGTTCACCCTCGAAACCTTCGCCGCGCACAGCGCCTGCAACGAATTTATGGAGGACTGCCACGTGCACCACATGGGCGCGGCGGCCTTCGCGGCCATGGGCCTGCACTCCCTGCTCGACGGCTTCAACATCGCAGTGGGCTTCGCGCCCGGGGCCGTGGCCGGCGTCAACGTGGCGCTGGGCGTCATCCTGCACAAGTTCGCCGACGGCGTCACGCTGGTCTCGCTGCTGCTGCACGCCGGCAAGACCCGGAGCCAGGCCTTCAAGTTCAGCCTGGCCCTCGCGGCCGCCACCCCCATCGGCGCCTTTATAGCCGCCCCGCTGATCCAGAACATCCCCCCCGGCGCCGAAGCCTTCCTGCTGGGCCTCTCCGGCGGCTCCTTCCTCTACATAGCCATGGCGGACATCCTGCCCCGCCTGCACAAGACCTACGACCGGCTCACCCCGGCCATCTTCCCGCTCGGCTTCGCCACCGTGATGCTGATACGCCACTTCGGAGACTGACAACATGGAACTAGACGAACTGCTTAAAAAATTCCGCGAATACTCCTCGCAGGACACTACCGTGCTGGAGTACGCCTGGAACTATTCCAACGAGGCCCACCAGGAGCAGAAGCGCGCCTCCGGCGAAAAATACTTCGTGCACTGCGCGGCCGTGGCCGAGATCCTGGTGGACTTCAAGATGGACCTGGAAACCGTGGCCGCCGGGCTCATGCACGACGTGCTGGAAGACACCAAGATCCCCCACGAGACCTTCCAGAAAGAGTTCGGCGACGAGATCTACGCGCTGGTGGCCGGCGTCACCAAGATAGAGACCCTTAAATTTTCCTCCCGCGACGAGGCCCAGGCCGAGAACTGGCGCAAGATGATCCTGGCCACGGCCAAGGACATCCGCGTCATCGTCATCAAGCTGGCCGACCGCCTGCACAACATGCGGACGCTGAATTTCCTCACGCGCGAGAAGCAGCTGGAGATCAGCCACGAGACCATTTCCCTCTACGCGCCGCTGGCGCAGCGCCTCGGCATTTTCCACCTGAAGAGCGAGCTCGAGGACCTCTCTTTCAAGTACCTGCACCCCGACGAGTTCCAGAGCCTGCTGGCCAAGGTGCAGCTGCGCTATGCGATGAGGGAAAAGCTCCTGGAGGACTTCCGGACCGAGCTGGAGACGCACCTTGCAGGCGCGCAAGTGCCGCACCGCGTGCTGGCCCGCGTGAAGAACCTCTACTCCATCTACCGCAAGATGCTGCGCCAGGACAAGCCTTTCGAGGAGATCCAGGACGCCCTCGCCGTGCGCGTCATCACCGACACCGTGATCAACTGCTACGCCCTGCTGGGCACCGTGCACTCGGTCTTCAAGCCGGTGGCGGGCTCGTTCACCGACTATATCGCCGTTCCGAAGATGAACCTGTACCAGAGCCTGCACACCAGCGTGATGGCCGGCACCGGCGAGGTCATAGAGATCCAGATCCGCACCGAGGAGATGCACCGCACCTCCGAATACGGCATCGCCGCGCACTGGCGCTACAAGCTGGGCGAGAAGGGCGC
This sequence comes from Elusimicrobia bacterium GWD2_63_28, assembly GCA_001799895.1. Taxonomy (GTDB): domain Bacteria; phylum Elusimicrobiota; class Elusimicrobia; order Elusimicrobiales; family UBA9959; genus UBA9959. The sequence continues at coordinate 57,886 of MGUI01000026.1, read as the reverse complement.
GGACAAGCATCTCGACGAGAAGCTCAACTGGCTGCGGCAGTGGATGGAGTGGCTGCAGGACCTCTCCAGCCCGCGCGAGTTCATCGAGAGCTTCAAGACCGACCTCGAGCTGGACCAGATCTTCATCTTCACGCCCAAGGGCGAGGTGAAGCCGCTGCCCGTCGACGCCACCCCCATAGACTTCGCCTACACCATCCATACCGACATCGGCAACACCTGCATAGGCGCCAAGGTCAACAACAAGATGGTGCGCCTGGACCAGCCGCTCAAGAGCGGCGACATCTGCGAGATCGTCACGCGCAGGAATTCCGCGCCCAAGAAGGACTGGCTCGGCACGGTGAAGACCGCGGGCGCCCGCTCCCACATCCGCAAGTACCTGCGCGAGCACGGCCAGCCGGAGGAATAACCTTTGAATTTTCCCGAGCTTTCAGACATCACCCCCGCCAAGGCGGAGGCCCTGAAAGAGCGCATCGCCCGGCTCAGGATAGACCTGCGCCTCGTCGAGGAGCAGTTCATCCGGGGCAGCGGCGCCGGCGGCCAGAAGATAAACAAGACCTCCAACGCCGTCCTGCTCAAATACCCGCCCTTGAACCTCATAGTGCGCTGCCAGCGCGAGCGCAAGCGCTCCGTGAACCGCTTCCTGGCTTTGCGCGAACTGGTAGACGAGATAGAACTGATAGTCTCCCCCTCCACCTCTCCGCGCCTGAAGGAAATACAGCGCATACGCAGGAAGAAGGCCCGCTCCGCCCGGCGGAATCGCCTGTCCCCGGGGCCGGCCGGTGAGTAGCCTGATCCTCGGGATCTCCGCTTTCTACCACGACTCGGCCGCCGCGCTGATCGAAGACGGCAGACTGCTCTTCGCCGTGCAGGAAGAGCGCCTCAGCCGCAAAAAACACGATCCCTCTTTCCCCGCCGCCGCCGTGCGCGCCTGCCTGGAACAGGGAGGCCGGCTCTCCTCCCTGGGCAGGCCGCTCGCGCCCGCTGACCTGGCCGCCGCGGCCTTCTACGAGAAGCCGCTGCTTAAATTCGAGCGGCTGCTGGAAACCTATTACGGCCTCGCGCCCCGCGGCGTGTCACAGTTCGTGACGGCGCTGCCGTCCTGGCTGGGCGAGAAGCTCTTCATCAAACGCGTCATCAGGGCTGAACTGGAGCGCCTCACCGGCGCCCCCGCCGACGGGGTGAAGCTGTTGTTCCCCGAGCACCACCTGTCCCACGCCGCCAGCGCTTTCTACCCTTCACCGTTCGGCGAGGCCGCCATCCTGACGGTGGACGGAGTCGGCGAATGGGCGACCGGCACTATCTCGCACGGAGAGGGGAGCGCGATAAGGGTGCTCCGCGAACAGCGCTTCCCCGACTCCCTGGGCCTGCTCTATTCGGCCTTCACTTTTTACGCCGGCTTCAAAGTCAATTCCGGGGAGTACAAGCTGATGGGCCTGGCCCCGTACGGCGAGCCCGGCGGCGACAGGACGGCGCGTTTCAGGCGCCTCATACTCTCCGAGCTGGTGGACTCCCGCGACGACGGTTCCATCCGCCTCAACCAAAACTATTTCGATTACGCGGCCGGCCTGCGCATGATACGGGACCGGCGCTGGGAGCAGCTGTTCGGCCTGCCCCGGCGGAAGCCGGAAGGCCCGCTGCTGCGGGAGCATTGCGACTTCGCGCTGGCGGCGCAGCAGGTGACCGAAGAGATAGTGCTGAAGCTGGCCCGCGAGGCCAGGCGCCTCACCGGCAGCCGCAACCTCTGCCTGGCCGGCGGCGTGGCGCTCAACTGCGTGGCCAACGGCAGGCTGCTCAGGGAGAATATTTCCGACGATCTCTGGGTGCAGCCCGCGGCCGGCGACGCCGGGGGCGCGCTAGGCGCGGCCCTGGCCGCGCACCATCTCTATTTCGGTGGCGCCAGGGCAGCAAGCGGGAGCGACGGGATGCTGGGCGCCTTCGCCGGGCCGGAATACGGCGAGGCAGAAGCCGAAGCGATGGCCCGGGAGGCCGGCGCCGTTTACGAGAAGCTCTCTGACGCGGAACTTTTAGAGCGAGCGGCCGCGCTCATAGCCGGCGGCGCCGTGATAGGCTGGCATCAGGGCCGGGCCGAATGGGGCCCCAGGGCCCTGGGCAACCGCAGTATCCTGGCCGACGCCCGGAACCCGGACATGCAGGCCCGGCTCAACCTGAAGATCAAGCACAGGGAGAACTTCCGGCCTTTCGCCCCGTCGGTGCTGGCTGAAGACGCCGCGGATTATTTCGAAGCCGGCCGGGCCTCGCCCTACATGCTGCTCGTGGATCACCTCGCTCCGGCGCGGCGGCTTCCGGCCAAGGATGAGCCCGGGATGACGCTGCAGGAAAGGTTAGGCCGCGCCCGGTCCGATTTGCCGGCCGTCACGCACCTGGATTACTCGGCGCGGGTGCAGACGGTACACAGGGAGACCAATTCCAGGTACCACGCCCTGCTGTCGGCCTTCAGGCAAAAGACCGGCTGCGGCGTCCTGGTGAACACCAGCTTCAACGTGCGGGGCGAGCCGATAGTCTGCTCTCCCGCAGACGCCTACCGCTGCTTCATGCGCACCGAATTGGACTACCTGGCGATAGGAAATTTGTTTTTCGATAAGAAGAAGCAGCCGGCGGAGCGGAGCTGACTATGCGCGAACTGATAAAAGATCTGTGGGCTTACCTGCGCGAGCGCAAGAAATGGTGGCTGCTGCCGGTGATAGCGGCGCTGCTGCTCATCGGCGCGCTGCTGATACTCACCAGCGGCCCGGCGGTGGCGCCTTTTGTTTACACTTTATTTTAGGATGGAAAATATGCGGCAGGACCGGAAAAGAACTCTGCAGACGCTGGGCGCGATGGCCGCGGCGCTGCTGCTGCTCGCCCTGCTGTCCCGGCGGGCAGAGTTCGCCGGCGGAGCGCTGGCGGTACTGGGGCTGGCTTTTTTCTTCAAAGAAGCCGCGGCCCGGTTCGCCGCGGCCTGGATGAAGATCGCCGGCGCTATAGCCGGGGCCGCCGCGGCCCTGGCGCTGGGCGCCGTCTATTACCTGCTGCTGACGCCGCTGGCCCTGGCCTACAGGTTATTCCGGCCGGGCCGGGCCGCTGCCGCCGGCAGTTATTTCCACGCGCGGGAGCACTCCTACTCGGCCCGCGACCTGGAAAATCCCTGGTAGTTCACTCTCCGCAATTTTCCTTCAGCGCCGAACGGACTTCGGCCAGGCGCGGCCAGCCCTCCGGGGCCGCGGCCCCCGCCTCCCGGAAGTCCCTGCAGGCCTCGGCTACATTCTTCACCTTCAGGTAAAAACTCCCCCTCAGCAGCAGGGCGGACGGGCGGCTGTCGCCGAGCAGCAGGGCGTGCCTGCCCGGGAAAGCGGACAGGTAAACCGCCTCGCCGCAATGTTCTTCGCCCAGCGCGGCGTCACTTTCAGCCGCGGCCAGGAAACAGAGGTTCATCCTGGCCTCGAAATTCTCAGGGCTTTTTTCTACCGCGGCCAGCAGCAGGTTCCGGGCCCGGGGGCGGTCGCCGGCGCGCAGCGCTTCCACGGCGGCGTCCGAGATCTCCTTCGAGGCCGCCTCTTTGGCCGCTACCGGCCTGGCCGTTTCATTATCCTTAACCGCTGGTTCTGATGGAAGCGCCAGCCCGAGGCCGAGCGGGCCGTTCAGCGCTGCCATTATTTTTAGCAGGGCCGGGGAAACCGACGCGCGCTTGAACTCGGCGGCGGCGCCGGCGCGGTCGCCGGCCCCATGCTTCAGCCGGCCGCGCAGCAGGTTAAGGGAGGGACAGGCGTTCGCCAGCTTAAGGCCGCCGTCCACGGCGCTCTCAAGCTCCAGGGCTTCGTTGGCCAGCCTGGAGGCCGCCCGGAAATTGCCCCGGCGGCGGAACATCTCGGCCGCGGCTTGCAGCAGGGCCGGCCGCAACCGGCGGGCGGCGCCTTTCAGGCCGGGGTTCCACGCGCTTTCATATAATTCTGCCGCAAGTTTTTTATCTGACCCCAGCGCTGCCTCCAGTCTGCCGCAGTCGGAATCGCACAGGCTTTCCAGCAGGACCATGGCCCGCTCATTGGGCAGGGTATCGCAGAATTTTTCCGGGGCGACACTCGCCGCGGCATAGGAAAGCTTGGCGCGGAAATCTTCGGGACGGGGCGCGCCGGGGCCGGCGGGCTTTACCGCGGCCGCCGCACCCTTCGGCAGCGCGCCGCGCGCGGCCGCGGCTATTACCCCGGAGACGAAAGCGTTGTAGCGGTTGTACCAGTGCACCCCGTCGGCCAGCTCCCGGCCGCCGGGCAGGCCGTCAGCGGCCAGGCCGGCGAAGGCGCGCTCCAGGTCGGCTACCACTGCCCCCTCCTCCAGCGCCGCGCGGCGTATCATTTCATTCCTGTCGCCCGAGCTCCTGTCCCCGGCCCGGTCGTATTTGGCGGCGTCTTTATAGTAAGCCCTCGCCTCGCCGGGGCGGCCGAGGCCGTCCAGCGCCCTGCCGGCGTAAAAAAGCTGGAAAGCCCCGCGGGGCCGGGCCGCCAGCGCGGCGCGGAAACGCTCCAGGGCCGCGGCGTATTGTTTTTTCTCCAGGGCCGCCAGGCCGGCGGCAAATTCAGCCTGCTCCAGCGGCAGGTCGCCGTCCGGGGCGTAATCACGCAGATTGGCCGGAAGGGTGCAGAAAATCAAAGGGATATTTTTTTTGCGGGCGAGCCGCGCCATGGAGCGCAGCCTGCCCTCGTGTATGGCCAGACTGGCTTTTATCCCGGAATCCTCTTCGGGCAGCGAAAAGCTGCCCAGCTTGGAGCGCAGGTTCCGGGACCGGCGGGCCAGCTCGGCGGAAAATCCGGGGCAGAACTCCTTGCCGTTCTCGTTATTGCCGCTCAGGACCACCACCAGGTCCGGCTCATAAGAGAGGATCTCTTCGACTATGCCTGATATCCGGCGGCTTTCGTAAGCCCCCATCCCGGCGTTTATCACCTCTACGGCGGAGCCGGGATACTGCGCGGCCAGGGCTGCCGTCAGCTCAGAATCCGGCCCGCCCCCCAGCAGGGCGGCTACGGACTCGCCGGCCACGAAGATCCGCAGCGTGCCAGCCGGCTTGGGCATTCTGAAGGCCGCGGGCAGGCTGCCCTTCCTGGCATTGATCAGGCTGTTTCCGGCGGGAGAGGTGCCCGCGGCGGAGTAGAAAGGTTCTTTTATGTCCTTGCAATAATACTGCTCCAGCTCGCCGGGAGTCAGGGCCCCGGCCGGCGACAGTCCTCCCGCCAGCAGCGCAAGAAAAGCAAGCCGTGCCCCGAAATTTTTATAAGCTGGGCGCATATCGCGTGTTTTGCGGCGCTAGCGGCTGAACCTCTTGGCCTCTTTCTGGAATTTAATTATCAGCGGCGAGAACTCGGAGGCCGCCGCCCGGCCGGGAATTTCGCGGTATTCCTTGTCGAAAACCTTGAGGCCGCCCTTGTAAGCCTCCAGGGGCATTTCAAGTATGGCCTTGTCCGTGATTATCCCGGCCGTGTCCCACGAGGCCGCGGTTATATAAGGCCGGGGCCCGGCCTCAAAAAGGCTCAGGCCGGCCGAGTAATCGGCGGCCGGGTTCTTGACGCCGGCCAGCGGCAGCAGGGTGGGCACGATGTCGAGGTGGCTGGTCGGGTAACTGAACACGCCAGGCGCGCGGCCAGGCAGGTAAAGCACCAGCGGCACCCGCAACTCTTCGGGGCTGTAGCCCTGGTTATGACCGAAGCGCCCCCGCTCCAGGAAGGCTTCGCCGTGGTCGCCCAGGATCAGCACCGCGGTGTCGGCCAGCCCGCCGGTTTCCCGCAGCGCTCTCAAGATCCCGCCCAGCAGGTAGTCGTCCGAATGGATGGAGTTCTTGTAGCGGTTGAAGAGCCCGCCGACATTATCCTTATTGAGCGACAGCTGGTGCACGGCGAAGGCCGGCTGGAACTTTTCCTTGCCGGGCAGGGAATCGTAGTTGCCGTGGGAAGCGTCGTAAAAGAGGAAGGCGAAATAAGGGCGCGCCTTGTCCCGCGACCGGAGGTAGGAAACGAATTTTTCGGAAATGTCGCGGTCCTTCTCGATCCCGTTCGAGCCGGCGGGCTTATCGTAAACGCCGGCGCCCGGCACCTCGACGAAACAGGTCTTGTTGAACTCGGGGAAGGTGAGGGGGGTGCTGGCATAGGTCCGCAGGTCGTAGCCCTGCGCCTTCAGCACGTCTATAAGCAGCGGGCCGCGGCGTTCGCCCAGCATGGGGAACCAGTAATTGCCGTAAAGCCCGTACAGCATGGAGAAGACGCCGAAGCGGGTGCAGTTGCCGCCGCTGTAATGACCGCTGAAGACCGCGGCTTTTTTGCCGAAAGCCCAGGTTTCCGGCATCACGTCCGGGGTCAGCATGTCGGCGCGCAGCGAGTCCACCACGATGAACAGGAAATTGAGCGGCTTGGCGGGCGGCGCTACCGCCAGCGGGGCCGCGGGGTAAGCCAGGCCTGAATACCTGGCGTCTATGCCGCCCGTCACCTCTTTATCCAGCTTCATCCCCAGGCGCTTCTCGGCGAACTTCCTTATGGTAAGGGGCCGGTAAAAAGGCAGCAGCTGCGAGTTGCGCGTGATATAGGGCACGTCGTAAAGATTGCCCCAGGCGTAAACGCCCTTGTCGGCCAGCAAGGCCGCCAGCGCCAGCCAGGCCAGAGCCCGCAGGCGCCTGCCCGAGAACCAGGGGCTGGCAGCAAGGCGCCAGAAGTACCACTGCGCCCCCGCGATCGCGGCCGCTATGAACACGAACAGGACCTTGGTGCCCCAGCCCTGGTCCAGCGAGTCCAGCCCGCCCGGGGTGGTCAGCAGGTTCAGCACCATGGAATTCATGTGGAACTTGAAGATCTTGTACACCGCCGCGTCCACCACCAGCAGGAGCTGGAAGACCGCCAGCAGGGCGGCGGGCAGGGCCGGCACCCCGGTCAGGAAAAGCAGGGCGGCGGGTATGGCCGCGGCGGCGCAGAGCAGGGCCGTATTGGAGACCAGCGCCACGGCGGCGTAAGCCAGCCCCAGCGGGTGGCTGCCGGCGGAAAGCAGGAAATAGGTGCAGATGAACAGCGAAAGCAGGAAATTCAGGGCCAGGAAGGCCGCGAATCTGCGGAAGTCGGGTTTATAGGCCATGTTTAAATACCGTTGACCGCCGTCTATTGACAACTGTCAACAGCAATGCTAGATTAACCTTAAGTCTTCAATGTAATTCTACTATTTATGAATTTACTAAAAACCGCTTTAATTGCCGTCCTGGCGCTCTCCCCCTTCACCCCCGCGGCCGCGGAAGAACTCAACCGCCTGACCGCCGAAGATATACGCGAACTTTCAGCCGCAACCGGCACCCCCGCCCCCCAGCCGTCCCTGACCGCCCCCGAACTGCCCTGGGCTGACCTGGATTTAGAGGAAACCGAACCGGTTGCCGAAACCAAAGCCCCGGCCCCGCTGCCCGCTTTCGTGGAGTCCATAATGCCCAAGAACGGCCTGGACCCCGTGATCATCACCGTCCCCGGCCTTAAATTCGGCGAGATCGGCTGGGGCTCACTGGAGCTGCGCAATTTCCTGCGCGTCATACAGTTCTTCACCCGCAACAAGGAGATCAGCGAGGACGATATCGTCAACGGCGTGGTCGCCTTCAGCCCCCGCTATTTCTTCCCCGAGGCCGACGAGGACGCCGCCGAAGACGTGAAAGAGATGAAGCTGCCCGACAATTACCTTGAGCTCAAGCTGCAGGAGATCCCCGGCTACGCCGACCACAATGTGATAGTCATCCCCTTCGCCTGGTCGCGCGACCCCGGCGATTCCAAGGCCACCCTCCCCCTGCTGCAGGCTAAAATTACCGAAGTCTACGACGCCTACAAGGACACCGGCCGCCCGGTCTACATCCTGGCTCACAGCTGGGGCTCGGTGCTGGCCCATACCGCCCTGCACCGCGCCGGCCGCGCCCGCCCCGACCTGCGCATCGAAAAATTCATAACCGCCGGCTCCCCGCTGGTGCCCGGCAATTTCGTGGTGAAGCTCTTCATGAAGCTCGAGGTCAAGAAGGAAAAGCTCGAGAAGCGCGTCAGCAAGCCGGCCGTGGTAGCTACCTGGCGCAACTTCTGGGCCCTGCGCGACGCCTACTCCAATAATATCCCGGCCGCCGATTCCAACCACCAGGCCGACTCCGACGTGGAGAACGTGGAGCCCACGCTGATAGACATCATCCTGCACAAGAAGCCGCTCAGGAAAGAGGCCAAGAAAGACCTGTTCAAGATCCGCGACATAAAGGCCTGGCACGGGGCTTACTTCTTCGACTACAAAGCCACGCTCAATTCCATCGGCAAGGAGATCTTCGTGCCGGTGTTCCAGCCGGCCCTGGCGCCCCAGCTGGTGGACTGCTCCAAGGAGACTTCGGCCCCCATGTGCCGCCCCTGACCCGGCCTCACCCGGACCGCAAGCCCGCCGCACGGCGGGCTTTGTTATTGCGGGCCCCATATTTGGGATAATATACCTATGGACTTTAAAAAGCTTTCTGTTTTCCTGGAAAAGAACGGCGTACCCGCCTTCCGCCTGAAGCAGGTGCACGACGCCATCTACAAGAACTTCGCCGCCTCCTGGGACGAGGTCGCCGTCCTGCCCGCGCCGCTCAGGGAAACGCTGAAGCGCGAATTCCGCATCCATACCCTCGACACCGCCGAGATCCAGGTCGCCAAGAAGGGCGACGCCATAAAATTCTGCTTCGAGCTGAAGGACGGGCTGAAGATAGAGACCGTCCTGCTCAAGCTGCTGCCGGACAAGTGGAGCCTCTGCATCTCCGCGCAGGTCGGCTGCCCCGTGCGCTGCCCTTTCTGCGCCACCGGCAGGAAAGGCCTGAAGCGCAACCTCTCCCCCGACGAGATCACCGACCAGTTCCTGGCCGCGGCCTCCTACCTGAAGAAAACGCGCAACCACAAGATCGGCAGCGTGATCTTCATGGGCATGGGCGAGCCGTTCTACAATTACGACTCGGTGGGCGACGCCATCCGCGTCATCACGGACCCGGGCCGCATAGGGCTGGGCCAGCGGCACGTCTCCGTCTCCACGGCCGGCCACGTGCCGGGCATACGGCGCTTCGCCAAGGATTTCCCGCAGTGCAACCTGGCCTTTTCCCTGCACGCCTCGGACGACCTGCTGCGCAACGACCTGGTGCCGCTCAACCGCACCTACCCGCTCAGCCAGCTGGCCAAGGCGCTCACCGACTATATCGTGATGACCAAGCGGCGCGTCTTCGTGGAGTACGTGCTGTTCGAAGGCCTCAACGGCAGCCGCTCGCAGGCGGCCAAGCTCAGCTCCTGGCTGCGCGCCGTGGCCGCCCCGAAATACTTCGTCATAAACCTCATCCCCTACAACCGCACCGGCGGGCCCTACCGGGCACCGGCGAAGGACAGGATCAAGGTCTTCGCCGGGCTGCTGGAAGAATACGGCTTCGAGGTCACCGTCCGCAAGAGCATGGGCGAAGACATAGACGGCGCCTGCGGCCAGCTGGCCGGCAAGTAATTCAGCCATAAATGAAAAAGCCCCGGTTATCGCCGGGGCTTTTTTATTTTACCGGGAGGCCGGCGGCGGCGGTTCCGGGTCGAGCAGCATGCGGAAAAGTTCCGCGTACCACGCGCCCTCCTCGGCGGTTCCCGGAGGGAAGCCCGCGCCGTACGGCAGGGGCCGGGCGGGCAGGCCGGCGCCGTTGGCCGACAGGCGCGCTTCCAGTTCCCGCCGCAGCTCCTCTACGATCGCCGGCTCCCTGGCCGCCAGGTCGCGCAGCTCGCGCGGATCGCTTCGCAAATCGAACAGTTCCGTCTTACCGCGGTTGACCAGGAGTTTCCACCTCCCGGTCCGCAGCGCCTTGCCGCCGAAGGGCCCTTCGCTCAGGGAATAGACCTCCCCGCCGCCGCGCCCCTCGGTCAGCGGCTTCAGGCTGCGCCCCTGCGCCTGCTCCGGAGCCGGGATGCCCGCGAAATCCAGCAGGGTCGGCAGCAGGTCCATCAGCCGCACCTGCGCGCCTATCTTCGAGCCCCGCCCGCCGGGAACGCGGATCAGCAGCGGCACGCGCAGCACCTCGTCATAGAGGCTGAAGTCGTGGAAGAAATAGTCGTGGTCGAACAGTCCCTCGCCGTGGTCGGCCGTGATGACGACCACCGAGCCGTCCAGGATCCCCTTGCCGCGGAGATCCTCGAGGAAAGCACCCACCAGGCCGTCCGCGTAGCGGACGCCCTCGTCGTAGCGGGCCAGCAGGTGGTTGACGTCGTCCCCGGTAAGCTCCAGCGGGCCTTTTCCCGGCCCGAGGATCAGCCGGCGCCTGTAGGCGCCGAAGACCCGGCTATGCGACTCGCTGAGTTCCGCCAGCCCCGGGCTGACCTTGAAGCCTTTGTCATACAGGGACTGCGGCGGGAAAACGTAAGGCGTGTGCAGGTCGTTGCCGTGCACCAGCAGCAGGAAAGGCTCGCCCAGGGCCTGCCTTTCCTCCGCCCAGGCGAGGGCCGGCGGCAGGGTGTCGCTGAACGACGAACTGGTGCGGTCCACGTGGTAATACTCGTCGAAGCCGCGGTCCAGCCTGAAGACGGGATGGAGGCTGTGGCCGCCCAGGAAGGCCCCGGTCTTATAGTTGTACAGGCGCAGTATTTCCGCCAGCGTCAGGGCCGAATCCCCCAGCGCCCGCTCCCGGTTGCTCACTCCGTGGGCGGAAACCTCCATGGAGGTGAACAGAGAGGCGAAGCTGAGCAGGGTGGTCGGCGCTTGCGATATGGCCTGCGTGAAGACCGAGGCGCCGCGGGAAAAAGCGTCGATCCGGGGCGTCGTGCGGCGCCGGCTGCCGTAGAGCGACATATGGTCTGGGCGCAGGGCGTCGATAACTATAACCACAAAGTTGGGACGGGACGGGCCGGGCCCAGCCGGAGCGCCGCGGCCGGGCAGCGGGGCGGCCAGCAGGGCGGCCAGGAGCGGCAGGCACAGCGCTGCTTTCATTGCCAATACCCCGCTTCCGCCAGCTTGCGCCGCATCTCGGGAGTCAGCTCCACCCGCGGGACCGCCTGCTCTCCGCCCCGCGCAGCCTCGCGGCGCCACTTCACCAGCCGCTGCGCCAGGCCGTAGGCCCGCCCGGGCTGGGCCGGGGCCGCGTCGGAAATTTCGCCCGGGTCCGCGGCCAGGTCAAAAAGCTGGTAGCGCGCGCCGGTCCTGACCAGTTTCCAGTCCGGGGTGCGCAGAATGCATTTGTCCGCCCCGCTCTCGGCGTAGACATCCGGCCCCGGAGACCCGGCCGGAAGCGGCTTGACCAGGCTGGCGCCCTGGGCGCCGGAGTAAGGGGGAAGCCCCAGCAGGTCGAGCACCGTCGGCATAATATCGATTAGCCGCGCCTGCGCGTCCGCGCGCCGGCCCGGGGGCCAGGCCGGGTGCCTGATGATCAGAGGGACCCGCACCACTTCGTCATGGAGCGAGGCCCTGCCGTACCGGTCGAACGAGCCTCTCTCGCCGAGCTCCTCGCCGTGTTCGGAGGTCAGGATGACGACGGTGGACGAAGATAAGCCGAGCCCGTCGAGGCCTTTGAGCAGCTCGCCTATGGCGCCGTCGGCCCAACTGACGCCGGCGTCGTAAGCGGCCCGCACATAGTCCAGGTCCGCGGGCCGCGCGCCGCCCCAGGGATAGCTTTTCAGCAGGGCGTAATCCAGGCGAAGCCCCTTAAGCGGGCCGTCGTACTCGGGCTGCTTTCCGCCCGGCCAGGGCTTGTCGAAAGGCGGATGCACGTCGTAGGCGTCCACGAACAGGAAAGATTTGGCGCCCGCGCCGTCTGCCAGCCACCGCAGGGCCCTGGGCGCCAGGTCCCTGAAGCTGCCCATCGGCGCGGCGCCGGTCTCGTCGTCATACACATCGAAGCCCCGCGACAGGCCGTGCAACCCGGCCATGTCCAGCCCCCCGGTAAAAGCGCCGGTACGCCAGCCCCCGGCCTTCAGGGCTTCGGCAAGCGTGAGCAGGCGCGCCGGGACGCGCTGGCCCCGCTCGTAGACGCCGTGCGAGACCGGATAGCGGGAGGTGAACAATGAGGCCAGGGCCGGCAGCGTCCAGCTGCTCTGCGTGAACGCCCTCTCGAAGACCGTACCTTCGCCGGCGAGACGATCGATAGCCGGTGTCGTCGCCCGCTGGTAACCGTACGCCGCAAGGTGGTCGGCGCGAAGGGAGTTTACGCTGACCAGGACCACGTTAAGCCCGCGGTCGGCCGCGGCGGCCGGACTTCCGGCCAGCAGTGCGGCGGCCAGCAGCAGGGATCCCATAAGCACGCCCCCCCGCAAGCCGCGGCGGAGGGCCCGCGGCGCGGAGAAGGCGCGGCCGCTACGGCCCACGCTGCTTTTTTCGCGGTATTTAGAGAGGTTTTTCATCGCTTCAGGACGAACAAAGCCGCGGCTGCGGGTTGAACCCCGGCGGGCTTTATATTACAATCGGTATTATAACACTTTGCCCCCGGGATACCGGCCAGCGGCCCGCAAGCGAGCGCATGAAAAACAGAACAGCGATTATTCCGCGCCTGATCCTCGGCGCCGTCCTGACCCTGGGAACGTCCCTGGCTTGCGCCGCGGGTCCGAACCTGGTCATAATCGGCTGGGATACCCTGCGCGCCGACCGCCTGGGCGCGCTCGGCTACGGCAGGAACGTCACCCCCGGCCTGGACGCCCTGGCCGGGAAATCAGTCCTGTTCACCAACGCCGTCAGCCAGGCCGGCTGGACCCTCCCTTCCTTCATGTCCGTTTTCACCGGCCTCTACCCTTCCGAGCACGGTGTGACCAACAAGTACCTTCCCCCGGCGGGAGGAGACGCCCCCCTGGTTCAAGCCGCGCTTTCTACGTCCACGCTGACGCTGGCCGAGGCGCTGAAGCGCGGCGGGTACAGGACGGCGGCCTTTACCGGCGGCGCCGGCCTGGGCGCGAGCTACGGCTTCAGCCGCGGCTTCGACGTATATTCCGAGGCCCGGGATTTCGCCGGTTTCGGAGAGACTTTCCCCCCCGCCCTTGAGTGGCTGCGCAAGAACAGGGGCGCGCCTTTCTTCCTCTTCATCCACGGCTACGATACCCACCCCTACCACCCGCTGCCGGCGGGAAAACCGTACAAGTTCGTGCGGCGGGAGGACAGGCGCGGGGCCGCGGGCCTGAGGGCCAGGCACGAAGAGCTGCGGTCGGCGCAGCTGGAAGGCCGCAGGGCGGCACCTGCCGCCGCGGACCTGCGGCTTTGGACCGACGTGTATGATGAGAAGGTGCTGGGCGCGGACAGGCTGCTGGGAGCTTTCCTCCGGGACTTCGACGCGCTGGCGTCTACCGACACGGTCCTGATACTCCTGTCCGACCACGGAGAGGAACTCTTCGACCACGGCGGCGTGGACCATGGCATGACCCTTTACGACGAGATCATCCGCGTCCCCCTCCTGGTGCGCGCCCCCGGGCTTGAGCCGGCGCGTATCGCGGCCCAGGTCCGGCTGATAGACGTCTTCCCCACTGCGGCCGGCCTTCTGGACCTGGAACTTTCCCCGGCTGAGCGGGACAGGCTGAGCGGAACGGACCTGTTCGGCGCCGGCAAAGGCGCGGCGCTGGACGCTTTCGCGGAAACCGACTACCTGCACCTGTTCAGCAAGCGGGTCCTGAAGAAGAGCGCCGGGATGAAGCTTTCCGCCGACGGCGTCACGGGCGAGCGCGAGCTCTACGACACGTCGGAGGACCCGCGGGAGCGCAAGAACCTTTTCGGCGAAGACCCGGCCCGGGATTACGGGCTGGAACTGGAACTTTTCGATTTCGGGAACAGGCTGCGGCCCGCCCCCTAGCGGGCGGGCGCACCTTCCGGCTTAAGCGTAAGCTCAAACACTTCCACGGCCTGCATCCGCAGCTTTCCGTCGTAAAAGGCGGGGTTCTTGTGCGGCATCGGCGGCAGGAAACGCACGGCGGAGTAATCCAGCCCGTCCTTGCCCGAAAAAACCACCCGCAGCGCAAGATTATGCCTGACGGCCAGCTCCAGGAGAAGCCTTTTGGCCGCCGGGCTGCGCAGTGAGACCCAGGCGCGGCCGCCGGGAGCGAGGCGCTCCCCCAGGCCGGCCGCAAGCGAGGAGAGCAGGCGGCCGCCGGGATCGAACCGGAAATAATTGCGCCGGTCCTTCTCGGGCGGGAAAAGCCTGGCCTCTTCCTCTACGTACATCTGCGGGGGATCCGAAACGATCAGGTCGAACCTCTCCCCCTCCCTGGCCACTGAGTACGCCCCGGGATCCGTTTCGGGAACCAGGCGCGCCTCGAACTTTTCCCGGAAGCCCAGCCGGCGCGCGTTATAGCCGGCGTTCTTGACGGCCAGCGGGTCTATGTCGGTGCCGACCACGCTGCCCGCGCCGTGCCCCAGCAGCAGGAAGCCCACCACCCCGCTGCCGGTCCCTATGTCCAGCACGCGCTTCGCCCAGGAGGCGCCGCCCGCGCCCCTGACAGTTTCGGAAAAGGCGCTGAGGTTGTGCACATCCAGGGCTATAGACTGAAAGGCGATCACCACGTCGTCGATGGCGTCCAGGTAGCACATGGCTTCGACGTTGACCATGTCAGCCGGGTAGAGCGCCTTCTCGGGCGCCAGTTGGGCCGGCGGCACAAGTTTATCCCCCGCGCAAAACGCGCCTCCGGGACAGAGGCAGGCTGCCGCCGCCACGGCCAGAATAAATTTAGTGTTCATGTTTTTCATACCCCTCTCGACTCGCCCGGCGGCTGCCGCCGGTTTATCTATAATAACAAAAAGTTTGGCTTTTTGATGAGGGAGCGCAAAAAAACAGTTGCGGCCCGCTTCCCGGACAGCGGAAGCAGGCCGCAAAAGCCGGCACGAAAAGTCGCTTAAACAACGAAGCCCCGGTTTTTACCGGGGCTTTTTCATTTGGGCGGGCGGCCGTCAGCGCGTCGCTTTCTTCACCGCCGTCATGTACTCTGTGTAGTCCTTTATCCTGTCGGCCCTGTCGAAGGCGCCGTAGGCCATGTCCATGAACTTCTTGTACTGCGCCACCTTAGCGGCGTGCTGTATGCCGGCCACGGCCCGCAGGCCCTTTACGGAAACGCTTATGGCGCCCTTCACCAGGGCTCCCGTACCCAGGCCGGTCAGGTAGATCTTGGAGAACTCCAGCATGAGCTTGTTGGTGATCAGCTCATTGCAGTCGGCCCGGCCCTCTACGTAGCTGCCGGAAGCCGAAATGACGGCGCCGTGCAGATTCCGGAACAGGCGGGAGGCCGTGGTCCGCAGTTCGCAGAGGTCGCCGCCGTTCACGATGGGCAGCAGGCATTTGGCCGAGCCGGTTTCCGGGTTGTCCCGGTTGCTGAACAGGTAGCTGCCGGAGCCCGCGCCGCGCGCCAGGACCAGCCGCGCGTTCACCAGCAGCGTCTCGTCTATGCCCTCGTCGTCGGGCAGCTTGATGACGGTAAAATTGCCGCAGGTGGAATCGTAGAGGTGGCCGAAATAATTGAGCGCCGCCAGCGCCTCGTTGCCGGCCCCGCTGCGCAGCATGGACTCCAGCGCGGCTATGATGGCGGCCTCCAGCGACCAGGAGCTCTCGTCCTCCTCGTAGCGGAACTTGCCGCGGCCTATAAAATCGTGCGAGGCGGCCGAATTGCGGGCGCAGGCCTTGAGCTTTTCCACCGCCGCGGCCTGGCCTGAACCCGCCAGCGCCATCACGGCGAAGCGCCGCACCTCGAAAGCCTCGTCCTCGTAATTGACCGTGGAGGCCAGCGCGTTCAGCGGCTCGCCGCTGAAGCCGGCGTCCTTGCCGGCCAGGACCACGCCCAGCGCCAGGGCCGCGGCGCCCCGCGCTTCCTTGTCGGCGCCGTACTTCATCACGTCGGCCAGCTGCCTGGGCAGCCAGAACAGCGTATCGCCCGACACCAGCGGCTGAGCGCCCGCGCCCAGGATGCTGAGGGCCTTAATGGAAGCCAGCGCGTCGTTCATCGGCGCCTTTTTGCCGTTCGTCCCGCCGTGCCGGTACAGGGACAGCAGGGCCATGTGCCAGTTGGCGTGCTTGTTGAAGTCCTGCCCGTAAAGCTGGAACAGGTAATCTACGGAGCCGGGCTGTTTTGAAGGCTTGGGCAAAGGCAGCGCCACCGGCCGCTGCACCCGCGTATTGTCCTGCGGCGCCACCGCCTGCTGGCGGATCGAACTTAGGGCCGAGGAAAAATCGTCCTGCGCCGCGGCCGGCAGGCCGGGAAGGGAAATGATAAACGCGAAGATAAGTACTCTATTCATACATATAGCCGTACTATAGCCTACAGCATGGGTTGACTAATGTCAACCCCGTCTCTTGCCCCCCTCGGGTTGGCATAATAATTGTTCCGTTAAGTTCGAGGGAAAGAATATTCTAAGGACAGGAAAACAAAAATGATAAAAAAGAACAGCCTCCTTACCGCAGTCTTCGCCGCCGCGCTCGCGCAGGGCATGCCGGCTGCGGCGCAGCAGTTAAACTTTGATGGGGCAGCAGCCCCGGCCAGCTTCACGGAGGCCCTGAAAGCGGCCGCTCCTGAAATAGTAAAGCCGGAATTCAAAACCGCCCCCGACTCCCGCGGCTGGTATAAGCGCAAAGTCTGCCAGGTGGTGGAACTGAATTCAGCCGACGGCGCCTCCATCAACCGCAAGATCTCCCTGGACGCGGCTTTTATCCGCAATGTCTGCGAGACCGCGAGCGCGATGGTCAACGGTCAGTACATCGCCGCGTCGAACTGCCACGATGAAACCGACTGGTACACCGCCTACGTGCAGTTGGTAATACACGCGCGGCAGCTGCGCCAGTTCGACAAGGAGCGCATAGAGGTCTGCTACGACTTCCAGTCCCAGAAGGGCACTTTCGCGCTGCGCCAGACCCCGTTCGAATACACCTTCAGGGACAAGAACAACAGCTGGGAATATTCGATAGAGCTTTTCCCCGGCGCCCGCCGCCCCCAGGCCCCGGACGCTTCGCTGGCCGAGCTCGGCGGCTTCTCCTACGACGACGTGCGCGGGGAATTCACGCTGACCATACGCAACAGGTTCACCGGCGAATACGACGGCCGGAAGATCCACATCGGCGCGGAACTGGTGCAGGACAAGTTCTTCGACTCCTCCCGGGGCACCAAGTTCTTCGAGTTCCCGCTGGACTGGCGCCGCCAGGATTTCAAGATCGTCTTCAAGGAAAGCGATTTCCCTTCCGATAAGGACGCCGGCGACTTCCGCGCGAAGGCGAAGAAGTTCTTCATGAACTGGGGCTTCAAGATAAAGGGCGAAGGCTTTACCGAAGACTACCAGGAGAAAGGCAAGACCGAGACGCTGCAGGTCTTACAGTAAACGCCGCCTGTGCCAAAAAAAGCCCCGGGTTTTATCCCGGGGCTTTTCATTGTTTCAGGCTGAGCTCAGCGCTCGACGCAGATGGCGATGCCCATGCCCCCGCCGATGCAGAGGGTGGCGAGGCCCTTCTTCACGTTTCGCTTCTTCATCTCGTGGAGCAGGGTCACCAGGATGCGCGCGCCCGAGGCGCCCACGGGGTGGCCCAGGGCCACCGCGCCGCCGTTGACGTTGACGATGTCCTTGTTGAAGCCCAATTCCTTGGCTACGGACAGGCTCTGCGCCGCGAAGGCTTCGTTGGCCTCGATGAGCTCGACGTCCTTCAGCTCCCAGTTGGCTTTCTTGAGCGCCTTGCGCACGGCTTCGGCCGGGCCTATGCCCATGATGGAAGGATCCACGCCGGCCCAGGCGTAGGAGACGATCTTCGCCATCGGGGTTAGGTTATGTTTCTTCACCGCGTCGGCGGAGGCGATCAGCAGCGCGGCCGCGCCGTCGTTGATGCCCGAGGCGTTGCCGGCGGTCACCGAGCCGTCCTTTTTAAACGCGGGGCGCAGTTTGGCCAGGCCCTCGGCGGTCACGCCGGCCTTGGGATACTCGTCCTTGGCGAACATTATGGGATCGCCTTTGCGCTGAGGGATGGCCACCGGGGCGATCTCGTCGGCGAAGCGGTTTTCCTTCAGGGCCTTCTCGGCCTTGTTCTGGGACTCGGCCGCGAACTTGTCCTGCTCCTCGCGGGTCAGGCCGTACTTGGCCACCAGGTTCTCGGCGGTCATACCCATGTGGTAATTATTGAAGACGTCCCACAGACCGTCGCCTATCAGGGAGTCGGTCAGCTCGCCGTGGCCCATCTTGTAGCCGTAGCGCGCTTTTTTGAGCAGGTAGGGGGCGTTGGTCATGCTCTCGGTGCCGCCGGCGATGATCATCTCGGCGTCGCCGCACATGATGTTCTGGGCCGCGGTCGCCACGGCGCGCATGCCCGAGCCGCACAGCATGTTCAGGGTCACGGCGGTCTTCTCCACCGGGATGCCGGCGCCTATGGCCACCTGCCGCGCCACGCCCTGGCCGAGGCCGGCCTGGTAGATGCTGCCCATCAGCACCTCGTCGATGTCGGCGGGATTCACTTTGGCCCGCTCCATCACCGCTGCCGTGACGACCTTCCCCAGTTCCACCGAACTGAAATCAGCCAGGCTTCCCCCGAAGCTGCCTATCGCCGTCCTCACCCCGTCCACTATGAATACTTCTTTCATTTTATTCTCCTCCGTCAGGTTAATTTAAAAAACAAAATTACAGGTAGCCGAGCTTTTCCGCCTGCGCGCGCAGCTCGGCGCGGAAATCAGGGTGCGCCACGCCGATAAGGGCGTTGGCCCGTTCGCGCACGGTGCGGCCGCGCAGCCGCGCTATGCCGAACTCGGTCACCACATTATCCGTGTTGGCGCGGTGCAGCGTTACCGCGGTGCCCGGCGCCAGCGTGGGCACTATGCAGGACACCGTCCCTTTCTTGGCCGTCGAGCGGCATGCTATAACGCTCTTGCCCAGTCCGTCGTAAGCTTCCTTGGCTCCCACGGCGGTGTCGGTCTGGCCGCCGGTGCCGGAATACTGTACCGGGCCGATGGATTCGCTGGCCACCTGGCCGGTCAGGTCCACGGTAAGGCAGGTATTGATGGACACCATGCGGGAGTTCTGCCGGATCACGGCGGGATCGTTCACCCAGCTCCCGCGGCGGAACTCCACCGCCGGGTTGTCGTGCAGCCAGTCGTAAAGCTTGCGGGAACCCATGGCGAAGGTGCAGACGAACTTGTCCTTCAGCAGGGCTTTGCGCTTGTTGGTGATGACGCCGGCTTCGTAGAGCTGCATCATGGAATCCACCATCATCTCGGTATGCACGCCCAGGTCCTTCTTGCCTTTAAAAGCCAGCGCGCAGGCGTTGGGGATGCCGCCGATGCCCAGCTGTATCGTGGAGCCGTCTTCCACCAGCTCGGCGATGTAGTTGCCGATGGTGGTTTCAATCTCGTCGGGGTTGGGCGAGGGCAGGGCCGGCACTTCCTGGTCGTGCTCCACGAACCAGTCCACGTCGCTGATGTGCAGGTGGGTGTCTCCGAAGGTGCGCGGCAGGTTGCGGTTCACTTCGAGGATCACGGTGTCGGCGGCCTCCAGGATGTCCTTCTCGTAGGTGATGCCCAGCGACAGGGAGACGAAGCCTTTGGCGTCGGGCGGGGTGCAGGTGCCGAAGAAGATGTCGGGCTTGCGGGCCTGTATCCGGTCGGTGGCCGCGCGGTGCAGCATGTTGGGCACGTAGGTAACGGTGCCGGCCCCGGCGGCCAGCGCCTGGCGCGAGCCCGCCGCGTGGAACCAGCTGGCCAGCTCGAAATGGCCCTTCATCTCCGGCCTCATGTAGAAATCGTAGGGCTTGAGCGTCAGCACGGAGAACACCCGCGCGTCCTTCACGCGCGGCGCCGCGGTGTGGAACTTGCTC
Organism: Elusimicrobia bacterium GWD2_63_28; assembly: GCA_001799895.1. Lineage (GTDB taxonomy): Bacteria > Elusimicrobiota > Elusimicrobia > Elusimicrobiales > UBA9959 > UBA9959. The sequence goes on along the minus strand of MGUI01000026.1, from coordinate 38,133 downwards.
ATGCAGCCCTGCGGCTCGGAGGCGCACTGGGCCACTATCACGTCGTCGCCGCTCTTTATCCTGGCGGCCGCCTCTTCGGCGGTTATCAGCTTTTCGGCGTAGGAGCTCTTCCTCGTAACCGCCGGTCTTTCCAAAGTCGTCGTCATGCCAGTATCCCCCGTTTGAACACCCTGGCGAAGAGCTTCACCGCCTGCTCGTCCGGCAGGCCGTAATGCCCCTTCACCTTGAACAGCTTCTCCATGATGAAATAGTTGAAATAGTTCCAGGTCACCATCATCAGCGCGCCGACAGGATCTATATCGGAGGCGATGCGGGCCTTAGCGCCTCCGGGGCCGGCTTTCAGCGCGGCGGCGTAGCCCTGCCGCATGCGGGCGAACATTTTATTCACGTGCTTCGCCTCGAATTCCACCACGTCCACATAGATAAGGAGAATATAGGCCGAGAATTTCTCCACCATCTCCCGGGAAGCGAAGCCCAGGCCCTCTATATTGTCGGGGAAGGCGGTGGTGGTCAGCGCCTTGATCAGCGGCTGGTCGGGGCTGAAGTATTCTTTCTCGTACTTTTCCAGCAGCAGGACGAAGATCTCTTCCTTGGTGCCGAAATAGTTGTAGATATTGCCCAGCGACACGCCGGCCTCGGCCGCGATATCCCGCGTTGAGGTGCCATTGTAGCCCTTGCGCGTGAACAGCAGCGAGGCGGCCGCCAGGATCCTGTCGAGGTTGGGCGCGCCGCCCTTCTTTTTTGTTTTAGCCGCCGTTTTCGCCATACATGAACGAGCGTTCGTTCACATATATTCTAACACAACCTGCGCGCGCGGGTCAATAAAAAAGAAGCCCCCGGCGCGGGGGCTTCTTTGGGGGCGCCGGGCCCTAGTTCGCCTTCTTGAGCACATAATATTCCGGCTTCGCGTGCCGGATCACGTAATCGCCGCTCTTCCATTCGAAGAACATATACGTCGCACCCTTCAGTTCTTTTATCAGGTAGCGGGACGCGGTCTTGTCGCCGCTGTGCGTGACGACGCCCCGGGTCCAGGTGAACCACGGCGCGCCTTTCGGCGCGAAAGGCAGCACGGCCATCTTGCCCCCCGGCAGGAATTTGAAGCCGCCCAGGTACAGGTCGCCCCGGAACCGCTTCGTGCCGGGCACGAACTCCCCGGGCGCGGCCACGAAGTCCACGCTGCGCCACTCGCCCAGCACCGCCGGGTCGTTGACGAAGGGCAGGTTTATGTCGTCCACCAGCCTGCCGTCCGCCTCGGTGGTAGTTATCCTTAGCTCCGCGGCCAGCGCCAGGGTTCCGAAGCCGAGCAGCGCCGCCGTTACCGCTATATGCCAGAGTTTCATAAAGCCTCCTTGTTTGCCTCTCACCCGTTAATACGCAATGCCCCCTTTTTTATTACAGCACACGCTCCGGCGGGATACTTTAGTGCGGGCGGATGAAAAAAGCCCGGGGCTGCCCGGGCTTATTAATTTATTCCCGCATCCACGGCGGTTCTTTGCCCCTTATCTTTAGCCAGGGGCTTCCGGAGAATTTCTCCGGCGGATGGCCGGTTTCCAGCCAGATCTCCCGGAAGCCGGCGTCCCTGACCTTCGCCGCGGCGTCCTCGCCCTTCATGCCCTGGCCGAATTCGGAATCGATATAGAAAACGCAGTCTTTGGCCAGCCCGGGAAGCTCGGCGAAAAGTTCGTCCAGCCCCGGGAAGATCCTGAGGTCCACGCCGGCGTCTTTGGCCGCCGTTTTCCAGATCATCCTGACAAGGGGGTCGTCATCCGCCAGAATGGCCTGCGCCCCGGGCCGGCGCTCTTCCAGGAGCAGCGGCACCAGGGCGCACAAATTCTTGGGAATTACCCTCATGCCCAGGGAATCGCAGGCCGCCAGTATCTCTTTTTCCTCGTGCCGGCTGGTGACCAGTATGGAATGCCTGCCGATGCCGAATTTCCCGGCCAGGCTCAGCCCCGTCTCTTCTTTGTCGCCCAGTTCGTAATCGAGCAGGTAAAGCGCGCTCCTCCCCTCCGCCGGCGAGCTTTCCAGCCACGCGCCGAATTCCGCAGCGGTATAAAAATCCAGCCTGCGGGGGCCGCCCCCGCTTTGGGCGGGCAGCCTGGACTGCCAGAGCCGGTGTATGCTCTCGTCGTCATCCAGCACGGCCACCGTCGCCCCCGCCCTTATCTCTATGGCCGGGACGAACCAGGCCGGAGCGGCCGCCTTCGGCAGGGAAATAGTAACGGAAGTGCCTTCGCCGGGCCGGGAGCTTATGGCCGCCGTGCCGCCGCAGGCTTCGGCGAATTTCTTCGCATGGTAAAGGCCCAGGCCCGAGCCCCCGGCTTTGTCGTGCGTTTCTCCCCTGGAAAATAATTTCGGCAGAAGTTCCGCCGGGATGCCTTTGCCGCTGTCCGTAACGCGCAATATTATCATGCCTTCGTCCCCGGCCACGCGGACGCCGATGCTGCCGCGGGCCGCCCCCGGCCCGGCGGGAATGGCTTCCACCGCGTTGTTAAGCAGGTTCGAGATCACCCGCTTGAGCCCGGCGGGGTCCGCGGCGGTGAACAGCCCGTAGGAACCGGACACATCGAACTCTATGACCGGGGCATTATCCGCGCGCAGCTGCAGGCGCTTCTCCGTGATCACCGGGTCTATCAGGGCGGAGATCAGGCGCGGGACCGGCTTTTCCCCGGCGGCCGCTCCCGGCCGCTGCGTTCTTTCCACCAGGCTGTTGGCTATGTCGCGGATCCTGGACATGGCGCTCCTGAGGATGACCTTTTTCTCTTCGGGCAGGCCCTTGATGTCGCCGGAGACCGAATCCAGCGCGGCCAGCGGCGAGCGGATATCGTGCGCTACCTGGGCCGAGATCTCGCCTATCGCCGCCAGCTTGGACTGGCTCTCTATGGTGGCGTAGGCGGTATGCAGCCTGTCGGCGAAGCTGCGCAGTTCGCTGAAGTGCAGCTTCTCGTTGGCGCTTTCAGGCAGGGCGGAGCGCCTTTCAAGGAGGGCGAGTATTTCCCTTAAATTGCCGGAGATATAGAAGGCCACGGTATTGGAAATGAGCCAGAGTCCGTAGACTATGAACAGCAGCGAGGTGAGCTGGAAGGCGCTTTTCAGCAGTATGATCCCCAGGGCGTAGAGGATGATGAGGAGCGTCAGGTTGAAGACGAAGATCAGCCAGCCCAGCTGCACCCTGATGCTGGACCAGCTGGCCAGGTCCTTCTCGCCATGGTCGGAAAAAGTCTGGCCGTTGATGATGAGCAGCAGGCCCCAGAACCAGCCGTATTCATGGAACGGCACCTCCATTCCCAGCAGCACACCGTCGTTATACCCCAGCGCCAGCGAGGCGATGGAGATGAGCACCAGCCCGTGCAGCAGCGAAAGCCAGTAGGCGGAATAGGTCCTGACGCTCATCAGGATGGCCAGCGCCAGCACGCAGGCTTCGGTCATCCTGAAATATGTCGAATTCAGGCGGTAGAACAGGGCGTGGTAGTTGCCGCTGTAGAGGTAAGGAAACAGCACGAACTTGCAGGACAGGGCCGCGGCCGCCGCCGCGAACACCGCGAAATACGCCTTGTCTTTCCAGGCAGGCTTGCCGGCCCGGAACAGCGTCCAGAGCTGCAGGGCGGCGAAGCTGATAAAGACGGTGAAAATGAATTCGCTCAGCGCGAACGTATGCTCGGCTATAGCCGGGAAATTGTGATTTACGAAATACAGGGTGTCCCCGGCCAGCAGGGCCAGGGCGGCCGCCCGCCAGTACGCGGATTTGGGCGCGCCCCGGCGGAAGGCCAGGAATACGATGAGGGCGTCGGCCGCTATTTCAGACGGCAGGATTATGGAATTCCAGAGGGCGCGCGGGATCAGGATAACGGCCAGGCCCGCGGTGAGCAGGCCCGCCCTGAAAAGGCCGGCGGCGTTTATCTTTGTCCGCACACAGCCACCATGGAGGTCTGGACGTACGCCCCCGGGGCGCGAGCTACGGCCGCGAGGCCCTTCAGGACCGCGGCCAGCCCGGCGGCGCTGAAAACCCGGCCGGTCAGCAGCGGGGCGTCAGCCTTGATGCTCATGATCTCGGCCCCGAGGAATTCTTTCAGCGCGGGCCTGTCCAGGAAGGAATGGGTCTCTACAAGCGGCCGCACGGCTATGTTGCGAAGCCCCGCCGCCAGAAAAGCTTCGGGCAGCCTCCTGCCGGCGAAAAAATCCTCGTTGCCGGCCGCGGAACAGAAGCGCGCGTAGCGGTCCACGAAATCTCTCCAGCCCGGGACTTCAGGGTAGATCACCGTCGCGCCGTAGTCCGGCTCCAGCGCCGCGAACCAGCCGCCGCGCTTCAGCCGGCCCAAGTTGCGCTTCAGCACCGCCGCCGGCGAGGAAAATTCCATCAGGGTTTCGCGGAAGAGGATAAGGTCGAACTCGGCGCGCTCCGGCGCCGACATCAGGTCCGCGGCCGCGCAGGCCGTGCGGGGATAAGCGCCGGCGGCGTAGGCGATGTAGCCGGGGTTGGCGTCCCAGCCTTCCGCCGCGGCCGAAAATTCCCGCCGCAGCCTGTCCGCCATCATGCCGCAGCCGCAGCCCAGTTCCAGGATGCGCGAACCCTTGCGGGGCTTGGCCGTCTCCCGCAGGAAAGAGACGAAGCCCGAATGGGTTTTTTCCATCCTGGCGAAGGTCCTGAGCTGTCTTTTGATCTCTTCAGGCGAAGCCGCCCGCAGGTATCTGTTCCCGGTCATTATAAAGAATCCAGCCGCGCGGCGCAGGGCGCTTGCCCCTTCGGGGCGTTTAAATTGCGATTTTTACTTTCAGGCGGCGCGGCCGATCCGACAGCGCCGCCGACGATAAACCCTTGAACAAATTATATCACTTTCCCGCGGCCGGGCCGGCCGCGGGCGCGGACGGGATTATCCATTACGGTGAGCGGCAGCCTGCCGCTGAGGGTAAACCGCCTATCCTTTTAGGCTTATTTAAGTCCCAGGGCCTTCTCTATGTCAGGCGCCAGCCCTTCGGGCTTGAACTGCGGCGCATAGCGCCCGAGCACACGGCCGTCCCTGCCTACCAGGAACTTGGTGAAATTCCACTTAATAGCCTCGCTGCCCAGCACGCCGGGCGCCGTCGCTTTAAGGTGAACGTAGAGCGGGTCGGCCCCGGGGCCGTTCACGTCCAGCTTGCCCAGCACCGGGAAGTTCACCCCGTAGTTGAGCCGGCAGAACTTCTGTATCTGCTCGTTCGTGCCCGGCTCCTGCCCGCCGAACTGGTTGCAGGGAAAGCCCAGCACCATAAGCCCCCGCGCGGAATATTCAGCGTAAAGCTTCTCCAGGCCCTCGTACTGCGAAGTGAAGCCGCAGTTGCTGGCCACGTTGACTATCAGGACAACTTTGCCCTTCAGGGCGGACAGGGGATAATCTTTTCCCGCTGAGTTCTTCACGGTAAAATCATAAACCAGCTTCTCCATTTTTCCTTCCCCCTTGTAAGCCGTGATCTTGAAACCGGCGTCAGCGCGGGCGCAGCCTGCAGCGGCGTTCTCCGATAGATCCAGGCGGTTCCGCCAGACCTTCACGGCGGAGGCGCGGATGACCTTTGAACACGCCTCCAGGCTGACCGAACCGGGCGCCGGAATGTCGCCCTCCGCCAGGCAGTCCAGCCGGATGGAGACCTTGTCTCCTTTTTTGGGCGCTTTGGAAATATCCTGTCCCCGGGCGTTGCGCTGGCGGATACCGGCGGCAACGACCCGGCCCTCTGCGCACAGGAAACCGCCTTTATCCTTCACAGAGGCAACGCTGACGGACAGTTCCAGCGCGGCCCCGTCCCGCCGCGCCTTAAGATTGGCCTCTTCCATTCCCGGAGGCAGCGCTCCCTGCGCGGGCACGCCCCCGCAGAGAACAAAGATCGCCGGCAGGGATAAGATATTCTTCATACTTGATAGCCCGGAGTCTTGCTTTCCAGATTGCGGCAAACATTGATACGCAAGCCCCTGCGGCAAGAATATAATTTACCCCCGGCGCTGTCAAACGCCGGCGGCGGGCGCGGCGGACCGTTTTTTTATTTATTAAGGTAAAATATTACCTCATTAAACCGGAGGGGATATGAAAAAAGACCTGCACCTGAAATCAGCAGAGGACGCGCTGGCGGAACTTGGCAGTTCCGAGAACGGCCTGTCGGCCTCCGAGGCCCAAAAGCGCCTGGCCGAATACGGCCCCAACGCCCTGCCGGAAAAAGCGGGCGCCTCACCCCTTACCATCTTCCTGTCCCAGTTCGGCAGCCCGCTCAACTGGATCCTGCTGGGCGCCGCCGCCCTCAGCGTGGCCATGGGAGAGGTTTCCGACGCCGCGGTCATAGCCTTCATAGTGCTGGTCAACGCCGTCATCGGCTTCTATCAGGAGTACAAGGCGGAACAGTCGGTGCGGGCGCTCAAGAGAATGGTGGTTTCGGCCGCGCGCGTCCTGCGCGATGGCGCCGAGCAGCAGATAGAGGCGGCCGGCCTGGTGCCCGGCGATATCATCCTGCTGGCCTCGGGCGACAAGGTGCCCGCCGACGCGCGCCTGCTGTCGGCCAACAGCCTGCGGGTGGAAGAGGCCATGCTGACCGGCGAATCGGTGGCGGCCTCCAAGGACGCGGCCTTCCTGCCCGACGCCGGGGCGCAGATAGGCGACCGCAGAAATATGCTCTACATGGCCACCGCCGTGGTCTCCGGCCGGGCCAAAGCCGTGGTTACGGGCACCGGCACCGCCACCGAGATCGGCGCCATAGCCGGGCTGATGCAGGAGACGGACGCCTCCAAAACCCCGCTGCAGGAAAAATTCGAAAGTTTTTCCAAGATGCTGGGCTTGGCCCTGCTGGGCGTGGGCCTGGTCATCCTGGCCGTAGGCGTTTCCCGCGGCGAGCCGCTAAAGGAAATGCTGATGACGGTCATCGCCGTCATAGTGGCGGCCATTCCCGAGGGCCTGCCCATAGTGGTGACCATAGCCATGGCCATAGGCGTCACGCGCATGTCCAAGCGCGGGGCCATCATCAGGAAGCTGCCCGCCGTGGAAACCCTGGGCAGCACCACCGTGATCTGCTCGGACAAAACCGGCACCCTGACCCGGAACGAAATGACCGTGCGCGCCGTTTACGACAGCCAGGAGCTCTACCAGGTGTCAGGCACAGGGTACGCCCCGGAGGGCGAGATCTTCTGCGGCAAGGCCGACTGCGACGGCGACAGAAAGCTGCGCCTGGACAAGGTGCTGCGCGCCGGCCTGCTCTGCAACGAATCCTCCGTTTACCACAAGGACGGGGCCTGGAAGGTCACCGGCGACCCCACCGAGGCCGCGCTGATAGTGGCGGCCGGCAAGGGCGGCCTGAAGATCGAAGAGGAAAAGAAGAAATACCCGGAGGCGGGGCTGCTGCCGTTCGAGTCGGAGCACGGCTACATGGCCACCCTGCACCGGGACGGCGACGCTTGCCTGCTGCTGGTCAAGGGCGCGCCCGAGTTCGTGGCCGAGATGTGCGAGCTGAACGGCACGGCCCGCAAGGACGCCATGGACGCCGCCGAGGACCTGGCCGAGTCGGGCATGCGGGTGCTGATGACGGCCCAAAAGACGCTTCCGGCGGGGACGGAACTAAAGCGCGAACTTCTCAAGGGCTTGGAATTCACCGGCCTGCAGGGCATGATCGACCCGCCCAGGCCAGAGGCCGTTGAGGCCATAGCCAACTGCCGCGCGGCCGGCATCCGCGCCGTCATGATCACCGGCGACCACGGCGTTACTGCCCGCGCCATAGGCCGCGAGATAGGCATAGGCGGCGAGGATCCCAAAGTCATCACCGGCCGGGAGCTCTCGGTCATGGACGACGCCGCGCTCTACGAGGCCGTCAAGGACACCTCTATCTACGCCCGCGTGGCGCCCGAGCATAAACTGCGCATAGTGCGGCAGCTCATGAAGCGCGGCGAGATAGCGGCCGTCACCGGCGACGGCGTCAACGACGCCCCCGCCCTGAAAGCGGCCCACATAGGCGCGGCCATGGGCATCACCGGCACCGACGTCTCCAAGGAAGCGGCTGACATGATCATCACCGACGACAACTTCGCCAGCATCTACAACGCGGTGGTGGAAGGCCGGGTGGTGTTCGACAATATCCGCAAGGCCGTCTTCTTCCTCATCCCCACCGGGCTGTCGGCGGTACTGTCCATCTTCGTCACCATGTTCGCGGGCCTGCCGCTGCCCTACACGGCCATTCAGCTGCTCTGGATCAACGTGGTGACCAACAGCCTGCAGGACCTGGCGCTGGCCTTCGAGCCCGCCGAGCCGTCCGTCTACAAGCGCCCGCCCAACGACCCGAAGGAGGGCATCCTCTCCCGGCTGATGCTGCAGCGCACCCTGCTGGTGGGCACGGTCATCGCCCTGGGCGTGCTCTACAACTTCAAGCTGGCCCTGGCCGAAGGCCTTGGCGTGGAGGAATGCCGCACGGTGGCTATGACCACCATGGTCTTCTTCCAGTTCTTCCAGTTGTGGAATTCGCGCTCGGAAACGCGCTCGGTGTTCACCATCAACCCGCTGTCCAACCCGTTCCTGGCCTTCAGTATGCTGGGCGCGCTGGTGGCGCAGATCCTGGTGATCTATGAGCCCAACATGCAGCGGCTGTTCCACACCACGGCGCTGACCGAGGCGCAGTGGATACGCATACTGCTCACCGCCTCGACGATAATCGCGGTGGTCGAGGCGGATAAATTTATACGGGCCCGGCGGGCTATTTCTTCCTGAGGACGTAATAGAACGGCCGCGCGCCGCGGAAGACATAGTCGCCGCTTTTCCACTCGAAGAACAGGTAGTCGGCGCCGCCAATATTTTTCAGTTCGTACCTGCTGGCGGTCTTGTCGCCGTGGTGCATAACCACGCCTTTAGTCCAGGTCCACCACGGTTTGCCGCCCTTGCCCTTGGGCAGGAAAACCAGTTCCTTCAGGTAAAGGTCGCCCCGCCAGGCTTTCGCGGCCGGGCTGAATTTGTCAGGGCTTTCCACAAAATCTACGCTCGCCCATTCCCCCACCACGGCGGGGTCGTCGCGGAACGGCAGGTTTATATTGTCGCGGCGCACCGAGGCGGTCTTCTTCAGCACATAGTACTGGGGCTTCATGTGCCGGATAGTGTAGTCGCCGCTTTTCCATTCGAAGAACATGTACTGCGCGCCGCCGATCTTTTTAATTTCATAGCGGCTGGCGGTGCGGTCGTTGGTGTGCATCACCGCGCCCTTGGTCCAGGTCCACCAGCCGCTGGGGCTTTTTCCGTCGGGCAGCAGCACCAGCTCTTTGAAGAACAGGTCCCCCTTCCTGGCCCGCTCGGCCGGATCGAAATCCCCGGGCTCGGCCACGAAGTCCACCGATTCCCACCGGCCTATGGCCGCGGGATCGTTCACGAAAGGCAGGTTTATATCGTCTTCCAGTTCGCCCTTAGCGTTGACCGAACTCTTTATCTCCAGCGCCGCCGCCGGGCAGGCCGCCAGCATGACCGCGAGGATAAGAATATTCTTCATACTGTTCTCCTTAAAAGCGCTCCGAAGCCTGGAAATCACCGAGCCCGCGCCGCCCGCAGGGGCCGTAGCCGTCGTCTGGCAGGCTGTAAGGCGAGGCTCCGGCCGTCAGCGCGGCCGGCTGAGGTTCCGGCCGCGGGCCGAAAGTTACGAACAGCGCCGCCGCCGCGAAGGCGGGCGCCAGCCAGGCGAAGACCGGCAGGCGCCGCCCGGGCCGGCGGGCGCGTGCCAGCAGCCGCGCCTTCAGCACGTCCTTCACGGAGCTGTCTCCGCTCAGGTCGGCGCTCCGCAGGCGGCGCTCCAGCCCGGCGAATTCCTTCTCGTCGAAATTTTCCTCTTTCATATGACCTCCGGCCCCAGCCGGTCCCGCAGTTTCTTCAGGGCCCTGAATAGTGTCACACCCACATTGCTCTCGCTTAAGCCTGTTTGCGCCGCCATCTCCCGTGCGCTCAGGTCCAGCGCGTACCTCAGGGCTATCAGCTCTCGCTCAGACTCGGAAAGGCCGGCCAGCGCAGCCAGCAGCAGGGCGTTTTCCTCGCTTCTTTCGGCTCCGCGCTCCACGGATTCGCCTGAGGCTATGCGCTCTTCGAAGCCATCTATGGAGAGCCCGCCGCGCACCGCCCGCCGCCGGTAATAGTCGTTGAGCGTGTTGCGCGCTATGGCGAACAGCCACGGCTCCACGGGCTTGCCCTGGTCGAAAGCGTCGAACTTGTCGAGCACCTTCTCGAACACGGCCGAGACCAGGTCGTCGGCCGCGTCGCGGGCGATGACGCGGTAGCGGATATAGTTGTACACCCGCTGGAAATATTTGTCGTACAGTTCTTCAAAGCCCATATGCTTACCGGCGCTTCCCAACGTTATTACGCGTGAGCCCCGGTTTTATTACACGGCCTGGTTGGGCCGGGAGGCCCTTTTGTGCCTGACGTATTCAATTACGCCCGGCAGTATGGAGATGAAGATGATGGCGAGGATAACCGTGGTGAAATTGTTCTTAACTACCGGAATGCTGCCGAAGAAGTAGCCGGCCAGCGTTATAGAGAACACCCACAGCAGGCCGCCGATGACGTTGTAGGAGAGGAACTTGCCGTAGGTCATGGCGCCCACGCCGGCCACGAAGGGCGCGAAGGTGCGCACTATGGGCACGAAGCGGGCGATGATGATGGTCTTGCCGCCGTATTTTTCATAGAAGGCGTGCGTTTTTTGCAGGTATTCCTTCTTGAAGATGCGGGAATTCTCGTAGTGAAAGACCTTGGGGCCGATATAGTTGCCGACGGCGTAATTCACGGTGTCGCCGAGGATGGCCGCGACCGACAGCAGGCTGAGCGTCAGGTAAAGGTCCAGGTCGCCCAGGCCGCAGAACACGCCGATGGCGAAAAGCAGGGAGTCGCCGGGCAGGATCGGGGTGACCACCAAGCCGGTCTCGCAGAAGATTATAAGGAAGAGGATCAGATAGGTCCAGGCGCCGTAGTCCTGTATGACGCCGCCCAGGTACTTGTCCAGGTGCAGCAGGACTTCGAAGGCCTGCACAAGATAACCGAATAAGGTAGAAAGCAGTTCCATTTCAACTCCTGAAAAAGAAATTGCCGCTCTGCGCGGCAATTTTCCTGAAATCTGGTGGGTGGTACAGGATTTGAACCTGTGACATCTGTCGTGTGAGGACAGCGCTCTACCGCTGAGCTAACCACCCGAAACTTCCTTATTAATTTTACCACATTTGGAACGTTTAGGCTCAGCGGCGGCGGCAACTTACCATAATTTTCAAATTGACCGGCCGGAGCGGGGGCGCAGGCGCCGCCGTTCTCCCGCGGCTCCCCAGCAGGAATAGCAGTTCAAAACCGCCGCCCGATTCCGCTATAATTACAGCATCATGGGTTCAATGAAAAGATTCGCGCTGCCGGCCGCCTGCCTGGCGGCCCTGCTGGCCGCCGGCTGCGGGGACAAAAGCTCCAAAGATGAAAAGGTTTTGAAGATCGGCTTCTCGGTGCCCTCCAGCCGGGAAACGCGCTGGGCACGGGACCTGGCGCAGATGCGCTCGCAGGCCGAAGAGATCGGCGTGCAGCTGCTGACCGCGGTCTCCGAGAACAACGCCCCGCAGCAGCTTGCCCAGTGCGACAGCCTGCTGGCCGGCGGCGTCGCGGTGCTGATAGTGGCGCCCCAGGACGCCAGGGCCGCCGGGGAGATAGCCCGCCGGGCCAGGAAGGCGGGGGTCAAGGTGATCGCCTATGACCGCATGATACTTGGCGCTCCCGTGGACCTCTATGTTTCATTCGACAACAGGAAAGTCGGGCAGCTGCAGGCGCGCGCGCTGGCCGCCAGGGCCCCGCGCGGCAATTACGTCCTGCTCTCAGGCGCGCCGACCGACACCAACTCGGCGGTGCTCAGGCGGGGCGCGCTCGACGTGCTGGAGCCGCTGGCGGCCCGGGGAGACATAAAGATAGTGATGGACCAGGCGGTGAAGGACTGGCATCCCGCCGAGGCGCAGCGGCTGGTGGCGGAAGCGCTGCTGCAGAACTCCGGCGACATACAGGCCGTGCTGGCCCCTAACGATACCACCGCCGGCGCGGCCATAAAGGCGCTGGAGCAATACCAGCTGGCCGGCAAGGTGCCGGTCAGCGGCCAGGACGCCGAGGCCGCCGCCATCCGCCGCATCCTCGCGGGAACGCAGGAGGCCACGGTGTTCAAGGACCCGCGGCAGCAGGCCGCCGCCGCTTTCGGCGCCGCCATGAGCCTGGCCGCGAGCGGGCGGGTGCCGGAGGCTACCTTCATCTACAGCGGAAAAAATAAGATTCCCGCGCTGCTGCTCGCTCCTCAGGGCATTAACAAGGACAACGCGAACGAGGTCCTGGTAGTTTCCGGCTTTATCAGCCTGCGGGAGCTTCGCGCCAAACCGGCCGAGACCGCCGCCGACAACTCCGCCAATTGAAAAATCCCCCCGTTACTTTACGGCTTTGATCAGGATAGAAAGCCCGGCGGGGGGGCTGACGCGATTTTCCACGGCCAGGAACCACCGCAGCAGCAGCGAGTTCAGGACGGTCTTCAGCCGGCCGGCCCCCTCCCGCCGGAAGCCCTCGGGCACCGGCCGGCGGGCGACTTTCTCGAAAAACCAGTAAGCCGGCACCCCGAGCAGGTTCCAGTACGAGAATGCCGCGCCGGAAAAAGGCACGGCCCCGAAAAGTGCTTTGGCGTCGGCCATGTCATACCGGCGGAAATGCCCCACCGAGGCGTCGCGCCTGCCGTAAAGGGCCCTGAGGGCCGGCAGGAGACACAGCAGCGTGGAACCCGGCGGCATCCCGTCCCAGATCCGCCGCAGCAGCGCAGCCTCGTCCTCCACATGCTCCAGGACGTCGAGCAGCAGGAAGGTGCTGAAGCCCGCCATCGTTTCGGAAGAGACGCTCTGCATGCCGGCATTCACCAGTTTAAAATCCAGCCCCTCCCGGTCTTTAAGCTCCTGCGCCAGCGCGTAAAGCTCGGGGTCTGGCTCCACTCCGGAAACGGCGTAGCCGTCCCGGGCCAGCGCCCTAAGCATGGCGCCGGTCCCGCAGCCGATGTCCAGCACGGAGGTTCCTGAAATGTTTTTTTTAAGCAGCTCTTTCAGCGCCAGAAAGCGGAAATCGGCCTCTTCGCGGGCCGCGTGCGTGCGGTAAAATTCCACCAGGTTCATGCGCTTGCCCTCACTTCGTCACCTCGAGCCCCAGCACGTAATGGTAGGGCAGGAAGAAGAACGGGATCCTGGAGACCGAGCGCAGGGCGGCGAGCCCCGCGCACTTTTCCCGCGCCCAGGCCAGGGTTATCTCATGCCGGTGCCATTCGCTCAGCATGTCGTCGGACATCTCGTAGTCCCCGGAGACTGTTTTTTTCAGCCCCGCCAGAAGAACCAGCTTTTTGGTCAGCGAGATAAGGTCCTCGTTAGGGACGGTCAGCACTATGCGCCCGCCGGGCTTCACCACCCGCCGCAGCTCGGCCAGGACGGCTTCCGGGTGGAGGACGTGCTCCAGTATCTCGGAGCAGACCGCCCGGTCGAAGGTTCCGTCGGCGAAGGGCAGGGCCTCGGCGTTGCCGAACAGCACGCTGGCCCCCTCCTGTCCCCGCGTCCTGGCCCGCGCCTGCTCCAGGAGCGTCTCCGAAATATCCACCCCGGTCACGTCGAAGCCTTTCAGCATTTCCAGCAAATTTCCCGCGCCGCAGCCGGCGTCCAGGATCTTGTGCCCCGGCCGGCAGTCCAGGACAGAGGCTGTAGCGCGCAGGCGCCTGGCCTCTATCCAGCGGATGACGGCCCCGGAGCGGGTTATGAAATCGTCGGGGTTATACTTGCGCGCCATGGCTTCGTTCCAAACCACGAAGTCTTCCATTTCAGTCATCAGCTCCCTCCGCCCGTTACGAATAATTGATTGCCCGCCCCGTCCGTGAGCAGCGGCCGGCCGAGCGTTTCGGGCAGCCACTTCTCCAGGTCGCGGTGCAGTTCCTCTCCGAGAACGCGCTCGGGATGGTAGACCACGTATTTTATCCCCGCCTCCCGCAGCAGGCGCGCGCTGTGAGCGGCCAGCCAGGCCTTCCGGGCCTTGAGCGCGGGCTTCGAATTGAGCCCTGCCAGCACCCAGGGATGGGTGAGTTCATACACTCCTTCCGTTTTTTCCGTGAACTCCAGAGAAGAGAGCAGGTGCCGGCTAGGGTAGCCCAGCACCAGCGGGCGGCGGTGGTAAGGCTGGAACAGCATGTAAGACTGCATCCGGATCAGGAGGTTGCCTTCCCGGTCATAGACCGCAGGCAGTTCAAGCACGGCCCCCGCCCCGGCGTCGCGCCGGAGAACCTCGTACACGGGCGACGGGGCGCTGCTGGCGTAGCGCTTGCCGATAACGGCCAGGTCGAACTCAAAAAATACCGCGGCCAGGAAGACGGCCCCGGCGGCGAGGCGCCAGGCGCGGGAGCGGCCCCGGAGCAGTTCGCTCAGGGAAAGGGCCGCTATCGCCGAGGCGGCCAGGGTGACGGTCATGAGTATCCTGGAGGAATTCCGGAAGCTCGAGACGACGGGCAGGGACTTGAGCAAAAGGTAAGGCAGCGGGACCCAGGTCTGGCTTTCAGGCGAGAGCTTGAGCCAGGGCCCCAGCGTCAGCACGGCCGAGAACCCGAAGAGCCACAGCCAGAAGGCGAACCCGCTTTCCTTGTGCAGCCCTTTCCAGATCCCGTAGGCCCCGAGGGCCAGCGTGCCCGCGCCGAGATAGGACATGATCATTTCGGGCGGGACGTTCACCCCTTCGAAGAACCGGAGCCGCTGCGCGAACTGGCCGGAGTGCCAGAACGGGAGGTCTATAAAAGACAGCAAGGAAGCGCTGTAGAACTGGCTGCCGCCTACCCATCGGCCCGAGTATTTCAACAGCGGCCAGTAAAAAACCAGTGCCACCGCCCCAGCCGCGGCCGCGGCCCCCGCCAGCTGGAGGAGCGCGCGGGCGTTGAAGAGCCGCCTGCCGCCCCAGAAGGCGTCATAGAGCAGCGCGCCGGCAAGGAAGACCGCCCCGAATGAAAAAGCTACGTAGGGCCCGGAGAGAAAAACTCCGGCCAGGGCGGCCGCGACAAGAAAAGCCCCCCGCAGGTCCGCCTTCTCCCGGTAGGAGATCAAAGCCAGGGCCAGCAGCGGGTTGAAGTAAAGGGTCGCCTCTATCACCTGCCCGTGGTAATGCTGCACCACCATGTAGGAGCTGAAGGCGTAACAGAATGCGCCGCAAAGCGAGGCCACGGCGCTCCGGGTGAGCCTGTAAAAAAGCAGGTACGCGCTCAGGCCGGTCAGGACGTAACAGGCCAGCGTCAAAAGATTGTAAGCGGCGTAAGGCGTGGTGAAGAGCTGCAGCAGTACGGCAGAGAGCTCGTTTACCGGGGAGTGGAAGAACACCGGCACGCCGGCGGGATACATGAGCAGGCCGGTGTGGAACAGCGGCAAGCCGTTCTGCACGGCGTAAGACCACCACCAGAACAGCCAGGAGAAGAACCCGCCCACCTGCTGGCCGGCCAGCACCAGCCCGGACATATCGAGCAGAACTTCCTTATGCAGCAGCGCGACAAATGAAACAAAAAAAACGGCGGCTGAAAGATAATGGTATTTCCGGGCCAGTGACGCCAGGTCGCGGCCCAGAACGGCTGCAAGAAGAAAAGCTTTACGCATTACTGGTCGGCCCGCAGAGCCGCGGGCAGTTTTACTTTAGCCATACCGGCTGCTTTTATCCAAAGGTTACATCAAAGCATTTCAAGCAGAAGGCGGCAATAACCCCGGCCGCCCCGCCGTCAGACACAGGGGCTAGGGGCGGGCCCACTTCGATAAAAAAGAGAGGAACTTGTCAGGGTCATAGCCGTAGCCGCGCTCAAGCTGGGTGGTGTCCTTCGATTCCAACACCGTTCCGTCCGGAGCCAGCACGTAGATATGCGGGTAGCCCGGTATCTTCGGGTAGCTTTTCAGCGCCTTAGGCAGCTGCATTTTATGCGGATCGTAAAAAAACTTTACCGTGATGAATCCCCTTTTTTTCACCGCGGCCAGGCCGGGATTATCGTTAAACAGCTTGTCCAGGAGAGGACACCAGTTGCACCAGTCCCCTCCGACAAAGACCAGCACGCGCTTGCCGGACGCTTTGGCCGCCGCCAGGGCGGTTTTGATGTCGGCGCCGGCGTCGCGGGACTGGTCGTAACGGGAAGCGAAATCCGCCGCCGCCGGCTTTTTATCGCGCTTTAGTCCCGGCTCTTTCGCCGATAGCGCCCCGGCCTCGGCGTTGCGCGCGCAGGCCCGGTCCAGTTCAGCCCGCTCCGCGGGAATAGCCTCATAAAACCCGGCCGTCACCGGAACGGCGTCCCTGATCTCGCTCCAACTGTCGCTGGAGGAAGTATTGGTGTAGAACGCGTGGGTAAAGGAAACGGACCGCCACGCAGCGCCTTTAGCCCGGGGCGCCGGCGCAGGCGCCAGGCGCCCCGTAGCGGAAAATATCTCCGCGGCCGGCGAAGCGTAGATCAACAGGCAGCGGTTGCCTTCCTGCGCGCAGGGCTCCGCGAACGGGAAATATTTCCTAATGACCGGCTGCCTGTTGTTGGCGTCCTGCGGGCTGAACACCCGGCAGCCGGCGGGCCAGTTCTTTTGGGCCTCCGCCAAAAAAGCCAGTTCGATATCATTGGTCCTGCGCTCCCGGTTAAGTTTTAGAGCGGCGCGGGCGTTGACCGCGCCGTACGCGAGTAAAGCAAGGCAGGACAGAACAGCCGCCGCCCTGCCGCTGATGCGCCCGCCCAGGAATACCCGCGCCCCTTCAAAAGAGAAGGCCAGCATATAGGCGATCGGGACCAGGAAATACAGGTGATGGCGCATAAACTGAAACGGATAACAATCAGCAGGCAGGTATACGGCTGAAAAATAGGCCGCCACCGCCAGCAGCAGGACCTGGACGCAGACATTCCTCGTGCGCCTGCCCGGCTCCGCCGCCGCCGCGGCCCAGCCGAGCGCAATGAAGGCCCCGAACAGGCAAAGCGCGGCGACCCCCGCGGCCGGCGGATGCAGCGCCGAAAGCGCGGCTCCGCCGGATGCCGTAATGGCGGCGGCCGGAGGTTCCCCGCCCAGGACGGCAAAATTCTGAGTCCACAGGTGGTAGGAAAAACTTTGAAAGAGGCCGGGCCCGTGCCGGAGAACTTCCACTCCGCTCGGACTGCGCGAGATGACGCGGATCAAAGCGGCCAGCAAGCCGGCAAAAGCCGCCGACAGGGCGATATTAGCGGGCGTTACCAGGGCACGCCCCCCGGACCTCAGCTTATGTGCGGCGACGGCAAGAAAGACGAGCAGGCAGGCCGGCAGCAGCTCCAGCCTGGCGCTCCCGACCAGGAACATGGAACTGAACAGCCACAGCAGCCGTCCCTTACCGATAAAAGGCCGCTCATGCGCGTCGAGAAGCGCCGCCAGGGAGGCGATCCAGAGAAACAGGTTGGCGGCCGTAGTCGAGGCTGCGTTGGCGTTCAGGAGCGAGAGGTGGTTAAGGAAAAGGAAAGCCGTACCGGCGGCCGCGGCCGCGAGGCTGACGCCGAACCGGCGCAGCCCGGCGAAAAAAAGGAAAGCCGAAGCGGCGGATAACAGCCGGTTCTTCAAAAATATGGCGTTGAGCGAATAGCCGCTCAGCAGATCTGAGAGCCAATCCGTGAACAGGGGAGAGATCTCCTTAAAGGAGAGCAGGAGCGCGGGATCGACGGTGAAGAACCTCGACCCGAGCGTCATAAAGTCGTGGTCATTGCCGTAACCGCCGCGCGGAACAACAAAGCCGGATATCACAAAAGCCGGGACCACAATGAGCCCCAGCGCAAGCAGCGCCTGGCGGCCTTCCGGCTCGTTTTTATGCCAGTCGCGCGCGAACCCGGCCAGGAAGACCAGGTTTACGCCCCAGCAGAACACTATGCCGAAATAAACCAGGAAATCGAGGAGCATTTAATATTTCCCGGGGACAAGGCCCCTACACGTAGAAGAGTACCGCGAAGTAGTGGCAGGCGCTGCCGGCCAGCACGAATAAGTGCCAGATGCCATGGAAATACGGAAAGCGCTTGTCCAGCACATAGAAGGCCACCCCTGAAGTATAGAACAGGCCGCCGATAGCCAGCCAGGCGAAGCCCCAGAAGGGCAGCGCGTGCAGCAGCGGCTTCATCGCTATCATTATCATCCAGCCCATTAAAAGGTAGATGACCAGCTGCGGTATGCGGCGGCCTTTGCCGTGCACCGCGTCCAGTATTATCCCGAAGATCGCCAGCCCCCAGACCACACCGAACAGCGACCAGCCCCAGGCGCCGCGCAGCGGCACCAGGGTAAAGGGCGTGTAAGTGCCTGCTATCAGCAGGTAGATGGACTGGTGGTCGATGGTCCTGAAGATCTGCTTGGCGCGCCCGGACGAGCTGTGGTAGAGGGACGAGGCCAGGTAGAGCAGGAAGAGCGTGCCGCCGTAAATAGAAAAACTCGTAATGCGCCAGGCGTCGCCGCGCAGCGAGGCGGAAACCACCAGCACTATAAGCCCGGCCAGCGCCAGGGCCGCGCCCACTATATGCGTCACACTGTTGAGGAGCTCGTCGCTTTTCATGGAGTCAAGATATTCACCGCGCGCGGCAGCACCTCGAAGACCGCCGGCAGCCGGCCGCCGGCTTCCCCGTCGATGTTAAGGTAAACGGTCTCGTCCGAATCCGCCTCCAGGCGCCGCAGGCTCACCACGCTCACGCCGGAGGTGCCCAGGTGCGTCCCGCTGTAGAGCAGCGGGAACTTGCGCGCCAGCGCCAGCCGGCTCATGTCCGAGACCAGCACCAAGTCCATCAGCCCGTCGTCGTCTCTGGCGCCAGGGGCCACCAGCATGCCGCCGCCCATAGACGAGGTATTGGCCAGCACGCCGAGGTGATAGCGGCCGGAAATATCCCGGCCGTCCGCTTTCAGCCGCAGCTCCCTGGCGCGCGCGCTCATAATGGAGATCAGCGACGAGACCGCGTAAGAGACGGTGCCGCCGAGGGGCTTGCCCATTTCCTTTATATGGTGCGCCACGTCGCCGGCCAGGCCGAAGGCGGCGATGTTTATAAAATGCCGCACGCCGGGAGAACCGTCCTCCTGCGTATATTGCACCCGCCCCGCGTCTATCGGCCGGACCGGGCCGCGCGCCAGCATGGCCAGCAGCCCGTCGCCGTCGCGCGGGCAGCCGAGGTGGCGCGCCAGGTCGCAGCCGGAGCCGGCGGGAAAGGCGCCCAGCGCCGCGCGGCGCCGCAGGTCTTCCGGGGCGGACAGCACGCCCTCCAGCGCCTCGCAGAAAGTCCCATCCCCGCCTACGGCTATGATCTTTTCGGCCCCGGCCAGCACGGCCCCGCGCGCCAGCGCCGCGGCGTGCCCGGAGCGCTCAGTTGCGGCGAAGCCCGAGCCCGGCGCCAGCCGCAGCGCGCGGTCCTTTATCGCGGCCCAGAAGGAGCCGGCGCGGCCGTGGCCGGCCGCGGGATTGAGTATGAAAAAGTTTCCGGGCATGCTGTGCTTATATTCTAACTTTTAGGAAGCGGGCGGGGTAACCCTGCAAAAAGAGAGGCGGCGCTGAAAGTCTTTCGACCTTAGCGCCGCCTTCTTACGCCGAGCGAATTACTTCTTCTTCGCTTTCTTTACGGCTTTCTTCGCAACTTTCTTCGTCGCGACTTTCTTTGCAACCTTTTTTTTAGCTTTAGGCATTTTTCGTTTTTCTCCTTGCGCCAACTTGCGCTGTGATTTGATTCTATATATTGTAATTAGATAATGCAACAGTTTTTTTTGTTTTTTTGAATAATATTTCTTCCGGCGGTTCCGGAAAGGTTTTATATAATTAAAAAATGCCGCAACTAACAGAGGTCGCCGAATTCACAAAGCTGCCGGAGGGCAAGCTGTCGGCGGTGTTCCCGAAGGGACTGCCCGTCCTGCTCATACGCCGCGGCGCCGAGGTCTACGCGCTGGAGAACCGCTGCGCCCACATGGGCTGCCCCCTCTCCGCCGGGCGGCTGGAGGGCTACGCGCTGCAGTGCCCCTGCCACGACTGGCGCTTCGACATACGGACCGGGCGCTTCCTCGACGCGAAAGAACTAGGCATAAAGACTTATCCCGCCGAGATCATAGAAGACAAGGTATTCCTGAGGCTGCCATGAAAAAAGTAACCATCTACGCGATGAGCACCTGCCTGTGGTGCAGGAAGACAAAAAAATATTTCGAGGAGAACAAGATCCCCTTCGAAACCGTCGACTACGACAAGCAGGACGACGCCAGGCAGGAAGAAATGATGAAGGAAATGAAGGGCGCCGGCTGCACCGGCTCCTTCCCCTTCACGCGCATCGGCGGCGCCTGCGTGCAGGGCTACAATCCCGAGGAATTCGAAAAGTTGCTGAAAAACAAATGAACCCGGAACCGCGCAAAAAGGCGCTGCGCTACTTTTTCGAGCCCCTGGTGGACAAGCTGGGCTATAAGTTCACGCCGGAGCTGGAGGACGCGGACTTCCTCCTGGAGCAGGAGGCGCTCCTGGAGGCTGAGACCGGGATCCCCTATTGCCCTTGCCAGGCCCGCACCAAAGACCGCGCCGAGAACATGCGGATAGTCTGCCCGTGCATCCCTTTCCACAGGGCGCATTACGACGCGATGAAGCGCTGCTGGTGCGGCCTTTTCGTGCACAAAGACGTGACCGATCCCTCGAATCTGAAACAGGTCCCCGAGAACAGGCTTAAACCGGATTGAAATGTTCATCAAAGCCACGACGGAAAACGAGATAGCGCCGGGAGGCATGAAAGCCTTCACCCTGAACGGGCGCGAGATAGTTCTCTGCAATAGCGGCGGAACTTTTTACGCGGTGGAGCGGGCCTGCGGCCACGCGGCCGCGCGGCTGGAACGCGGGGCGCTGACAGGCTGGGTGCTTACCTGCCCGCTGCATTACGCGCAGTTCGACATACGCAGCGGCGAGGCCCTCAGCGGCCCGGCCCCCAAGGCCCCCGACAGCAAACACCCCGACCCCGCCGATCCCTCCCTTAAGACCCGCAATCTCAGGACCTGGCCGGTCAGACTGGAAGCCGGCTGCATTTACGTAGACCTTCCTTAATATAAGAACCCTGCCTGGGCCTGAGTTTCCGTTTTCCGCAGGTTGACCTGCAATAAAACCCCGCCCCCGCGCGTTGTACCAGTACAGCGGAAGAAAGGAGCGAGGTTTATGAAAAACTACATAATAGCGGTTTTAGCCCTCAGCGGCGGACTCGGACTGGCGCTCAGCCTGCCGGCCGCGGCAAAACAGGCCGGGCCCTGCGCGGCAGACGCCGCGAAGTTCTGCAAGGACGTCAAGCCGGGCGAGGGCCGGGTAGCCGCCTGCCTTAAGGAGCACGAAAAGGAACTGTCGCAGGCCTGCAAGGACCGCAAGGCCCTGGCCGCCGAGAAGCGCGGCAAGCGCGGCGGCAAGTTCGCCCGCGGCGGCGCCAACAGGGGCGGCGGCGCCTGTATGCGCGAATACGGGCAGGGCTACGGCGCGGGCTTCAAGAGCGGTTTCAAGATGCGCGCCGGCCTGGGCCAGAAGGGCCGCAAGGCGGGCAAGGCCGCGAAAGGCGGCAACAAGGTCTGCGCGGCCGACGTGCAGAAGCTGTGCGGGGACGTGAAACCCGGAGAGGGCCGCGTCCGCGACTGCCTTATAAAGAACGCCGGCAAGCTCTCGGAAGACTGCAAGGTCAGGACCGAGAAGATCAAGGCGAAGCTGGAAGAGAAAGGCAAGAAAGTTTAAGCCGGCAAGCTGTTCTTCCGCAGAAAAAAGGGCGGCCCCCCGCGAGGGGGGCCGCCTTCACTTTTGGTCCGCGGCGCTCAGCGCGCCCGGGCGCGCTCCGCCGGGAGATCCCGCGCGGACAGCTCGATGGGCTTGGAAACGAACTGCAGCGAGGCCGCGTCCAGGCGCAGGCCGTAGAGCACCCCGTTCACGGCCAGCAGCCAGCGCGGGTACGAAGCTATCTGCCGGTCGGGGGTAAGGGAATAATAATAAAGCCCGTCGGAACCGCTGCGCAGGGCCACTGTCCCCTCGCTTTCTGTCAGCGGCTCCAGGTTGCGGAACACGGCATAAGTAACGGCGCCCCCGAAGGTGACCTTGGCGGACTTGGCGTAAAGCAGGTCGAAAAGAGAGCCTACTGTCACTTCCATCTTTTCGCCGGAGGAGCTTGCGATGTAGACCACGCCGCCCTGCTCTTTGAGCTTCAGGACGAGATCTTTATATTTATAGACCGCCCCGGCGGCGAGGCTTGTTTCTTTCCAGGCGCCGGAGGCCAGGCCGTCTCCGGCAGGCTTCAAGGTGAACCAGGTCTCCCAGTCGGCGTCAAAAACTACGGACGCCAGGAATTTCCTGCCGCCTATCTCCAGCGGCAGCGCGGCGCTGTCGCGCGCCGCCAGCATCTCAAGCAGCGGCGTTTCCCCGATCACGGAGATCTCGGCCCTGGCGCGGAGCAGTTCTCCCGCGGCGGCATTCTCGGCCCCGCCCCACTCAGCTCCCGCCGGCAGCGCGGCCAGCAGTATAAGTAATAAAATTTTCATAATCACATTCTAACAAATAGACCCTCAATTGAGGCGGCCTACCGCACGGGCCTATATTTACTGTGTCGAGTTGAGTAACCGGAGGGGACGGCCGGGAAGGGGCCCCGACTGGGCACTGCGGCTCCGGCAGTATAATGAGAAACCGCCCGGTTTTGAGGCCGGGCGGTTCGTCAAGAGAAAGAAGGATTACTTCTTTTTCTTGCCGGAATTCTTCATGATGGCGCGGGACACGTTGCCCTTCTTATCGATGAAGTACAGGTAGCCCTTTTCTTTCTTCAGGCCGACCTTCACGGCAACCTTGGCTTTGCCGCCCTTCTTTTTGCCGCGAGCCATCAGCGCGCAGGATATGTCACCCTTCTTGTCGATGAAATAAAGGTAACCCTTCTCACGCTTCAGACCAACTTTCTGTATCATTTCAGCCATTTTCACTTTCCTCCGTTAACTTCCCCCCACTCTTCTCGTCGGGGCGTATTTTCGCTCCCGTCGGGGGCGATAGGAAAATATTACATTATGCCGCCGGGGAATGCAACAGATTTCTTGCTGTTTTTAAAAACTCCGTTTTTTCAGGCCTTGGCGGCGGCCGGCGGCAGCTCCGTCTTCTCCGGCTCCGGCTCGCGCAGGAATTCCCCGAAGAAGGCGGAAACCTTGGTGCGGTAAACCTCGCCGCCCACCTCGGCGCATTTCGCGTGGGACGCACCGGCGATCATCCACATCTGCTTCTTTTCGGCGCCGCACAGCCCGTAGAGCCGATCGGCGTCGGGCACCGGCACCAGGTCGTCGTTGTCGCCGTTTATGAACATGGACGGCACCGTCACCTTTCCGGCGTTGTAGAGCGGGCTGTACGGTTCCGGGTCGGCCTTCAGCTTGCGGCGCACGAAGAAGAGCGTGAGCCAGACCAGCGGGAAATACGGGGTCTTCAGGCGGCGCCAGCTCCAGTTGGCCACTACATTGTTGTAGGAGAGGAAGGTGTTCTCGGCCAGCAGGCAGGCCAGCTCGGGGTACTTGGCCGCGGCGAAGATGGCCACGGAGCCGCCCATAGAGGTGCCGAAAACGCCGACGGCCTCCGCCGCGTGAGGCCGGTTGTTCTTAAGGAACTCATAGGCCGCGTCGAAGTCGCGCGATTCCAGGTAGCCCACGCTCGAGACGCTGCCCTTGCTCTCGCCGGAGGCGCGGAAGTCGAAATACAGGAGGTTGAAGCCCTGCTCGGCCAGGAACCAGGTGTCGCGCAGCATCTCGCCGCGGTTGGAGCCCCAGCCGTGGCAGAAGATTATGGAGCGGCCGCTTTCGCCGCCGGCCGCCGGGATGAACCAGCCCTTCAGCCGCACCCCGTCGGCGGTGGCGAACTCCACGGCCTCGTGCGCCAGCTTGTACTGGTCCGGCGTATGCGCCAGCACGCCCTTGCGCAGCGGCTGCAGTATCTCCGAGCTCTTCGCGTAGGCCAGGTAGACCACGGCCGCGGCCATTAAGCCTATGGCGAAAAGGAACCAGTTCAGAAGTTCAAGCTTGCTCATAGTTCTCCGTGCGGCCTCCCGCTTAAAATCCTTTCAGTTCCAGCAGGTCGGAATAATCGTAAAATCCGGGTTTTTTGCCGGCCAGCCAGGCGGCGGCCTTCAAAGCGCCCGCCGCGAAAACGGCCCGGGAATGCGCCGTATGCTTCAGTTCCACCCGCTCGTGCGGGCCGGCGTAGAGCACCGCGTGGTCCCCCACAATGTCTCCGGCCCGGATGCTGCTGATGGGCGGCAGCGCGCCGCCGCGCGCGGCGGCTATCCGCTCGGCGTAGCGCAGCGCCGTGCCGGAAGGCGCGTCCTTCTTGGCGGTATGGTGCGCCTCGGTTATATGTATGTCGAAATTTTTCAGCCTGGCCGCGGCCAGGGCGGCCAGCGCGAAGGTCAGGTTCACCGCCGGGCTCATGTTCGGCGAGAAGAAAACGGGCGCCTTGCGCCCGGCGGCCTTCAGGGCGGCCAG
Source organism: Elusimicrobia bacterium GWD2_63_28 (assembly GCA_001799895.1). Lineage (GTDB taxonomy): Bacteria > Elusimicrobiota > Elusimicrobia > Elusimicrobiales > UBA9959 > UBA9959. Next base: position 13,664 of record MGUI01000026.1, on the reverse strand, counting down.
CTGCGCCTTAGAAAAGCCGGTGGTCCCCGTCACGAAAGGCTTGCGCGCCGCCGCGCAGGCGGCCGCGAAGGCGCAGGCGGAAGCGGGGGCCGAGAAATCCACGGCCAGGTCGGCGCCGGCCAGCAGGCGGGGAAAAGCCTGAGGAGCGTCTACGCCCGGGCCGGAGCCGGAATCCACACCCCCGGCGTAAGCGAAGGCGGAGGAACCAGCGATCTCGGCCCGTACCGCGCGGCCCATCCGCCCGGAGGCGCCGCAGACCAGAACCTTTAAAGGGCGTTTCATTATAAGGAATTATAAACTTTATAAGATTGGGGACACAACAACCGCCGCCGCGGGGGCGGCCTCCCTTCTGTTGCCTTCTTTTGCCTTCCTTTGCTATTCTCTTTATTAATGATATACCTGCTCGCGGCGGTCATAGTCATAATGCTTTTCATCATCGGCGCCCTGCTGCGCAAGGTATACGACCTGCGGCTGGAAAAGCCCTCCGCCGGCGCAGAGGGGACCGAGATCTCCCTGAAGACCACCTGGGGCAAGTTCGACGAGCTGCTGACCAGCCTGCTGACCATCCACGAGATAGGCATAGTCAACGCCGGCCAGATCAAGAAGGAAGAGTTCTACCAGACCGTGGTGGAATCCGCCTGCGAGCTGATCAACTCCCCCCGCGGCTCGCTGATGATACACGACGAGGTGGCCGACGAACTGCGCATCTGCGCCTCCAAGAACATCTCCAAGGAAGTAATAGAGAATACCCGCATAAAGCCGGGCCTGGGCATAGCGGGCCGCGCCTTCCAGACCGGGGAAACCATTTTCGTGACCGACCCCGCGCAGAACACCCAGTACAAGGATTTCATCGGCAAGGAAGAGCAGATGGACCCCTTCATTGCCATCCCGCTCAAGCTCAAGGAGAAACCTTTCGGCGTGCTGAACCTGCACCTGTCGCGCGAGAAGGAATCCTTCACCGACTACGACCTGAAGTTCCTGACCCTGCTGGCCGGCGAGACCGCCATCACCCTGGAGAACATCAAGCTTTACGAGAGCCTCGAGAACTTCTACCTCGAAATGGTGCAGACCCTGGCCCGCGTCATAGACGCCAAGGACTCCTACACCGGCGACCACGCCGGCCGCGCCCGCCAGAAGGCCCGCCGCCTGGCCGAAGAGCTGCACATGCCGGCGCAGATGCTGCGCTACGTCGAGTACGCCGCGCTGCTGCACGACATCGGCAAGATCGGCATAGACGGCGCCATCCTCTCCAAACCGGGCAAGCTGACCAACGAGGAATACGAAGAGATCAAGAAGCACCCGGCCATCGGCTACCAGATCCTCTCCCCCATCCATTTCCTGGGCCCCGTGGCGCAGATGGTGCTCTACCACCAGGAGTGGTACAACGGCATGGGGTACCCCGAGGGCCTCAAGGGCGAGGAGATCCCGCTCGGCGCCCGCATAGTGGCCACCATAGACGCCTGGGACGCCATGCGCAGCGACCGCCCGTACCGCAAGGCCCTCAGCGTCGAGATCGCGGAGGACCAGCTCGTCAAGGGCGCCAGCCGCCAGTTCGATCCCCAGGTGGTGCAGGCTTTCCTGAGCCTGGAAAAAGCCGGCTGGCCCGAATTCGTGAAGTAATGCTTTTCATCGTCCCCACCCCGATAGGCAACCTGAAGGATATCACCCTGCGCGCGCTTGAGGCGCTCAAGGAAGCCGACGCCGTGTTCTGCGAGGACACGCGCCGCACGCTGAACCTCCTCAACCACTTCGGCATCACCAAGAAACTTTTCCGCTACCACGAGCACGACGAGCGGTCGGTGGCCGGCGCCATGGCCTGGCTGCGGTCCGGCAAAAGTGCAGCCCTCGTCACCGACGGCGGTTCGCCCTGCATCTCGGATCCCGGCCGCAAGTTAGTCGCGCTGGCGCGGCAGACCGGCATCAAGGTCAGCGCGCTGCCCGGCCCCTCCGCCGTAATAGCGGCGGCCGCCGGCTCGGGCCTGCCCTGCGACTCCTTCGTCTTCCTCGGCTTCCTGCCGCGCTCGCGCGGCAAGATCGTCAAGGCCCTCAAGGCGGCCTTCGAACTGAAAAAGACCGTCATCCTTTTCGAGTCCCCTTACCGGCTCAAGAAGTTTTTAGCCATGGCCAGGGAAGAGTTCGGCCCCGGCCTTACCGCCATAGTGGCGCGCGAGATAAGCAAGATCTACGAAGAGTGGTCCGGCGGGCTCATAGACGAGACCATCGCCAAGATCGAAGCCGCCGGCGACGTGAAGGGCGAGGTGGTGGTGCTGCTGCGCCCGCCCGAGGCCGTGGAAGACGAAGAGGCACCGGGGCCCGACGCCGGAGCGGACCTGCCGTGAAGAAAGTCCTATTCGTCTGCACCGGCAATACCTGCCGCTCCGTGCTGGCGCACTACTACGCCGCCAAACTCGCTTCCGAAGAAAAGCTCAAGCTTAAATTTTTCTCCGCCGGCCTCGAAGCGACCCCCGGCATACCCCAGCCGAAGGCCGTGGCGGACCTGCTGGCCAAAGAGGGCGTAAAAGATTTCAAGCACGTCCCCGTGATGCTGACCGGCAAACTCATAAAGAGCCACGACCTAGTGCTCGCCATGACCGCCGCGCACAAGGACGAGATAGTGCGGCGCTACCCCAGGGCCGCTAAAAAAACCCAGACCCTGGTGGAATACGCCGGCTTCGGCAAGGACGACATAGCCGATCCCTACGGCCGCGACGATTTTTTTTATTTCGAGATCTTCAAGCTCATAAAGTCCGCCGTCAAAGCGGCGTTCGAAAAGTTAAAAAAGAAGTAGAATAGATTTAGATTTTTGGCAGGAACATAAAGGAGACCACCATGTACGACGAAATTAAGAAGAACGATCCCCAGCTTTACGCCGCAGTCCGCGGCGAGGTGCTGCGCCAGCAGAACAACCTGGAACTCATCGCCTCCGAGAACTACACCTCCAAGGCCGTCCTCGAAGCCCTCGGCTCCGTCCTTACCAACAAGTACGCCGAAGGCTATCCCGGCAAGCGCTACTACGGCGGCTGCGAGCACGTAGACATAGCCGAGAAGCTGGCCATAGACCGCGCCAAAAAGCTCTTCGGCGCCGAGCACGCCAACGTGCAGCCCCACTCCGGCACCCAGGCCAATATCGCCGCCTACCTTTCCCTCATCAACCCCGGCGACACCGTGATGGGCCTCAACCTCTCCCACGGCGGCCACCTCTCCCACGGCCACCCGCTCAACTTCTCCGGGCGCTACTTCAAGATCATCACCATCAACGTCAGCCAGGAGACCGAGCTGATAGATTACGACGAGATGGAAAAGCTCATAGAGAAGCACCGCCCCAAGCTCATCATGGCCGGCGCCTCCAACTATTCCCGCCGCTGGGACTGGGCCCGCATCAAGCGCGCCGCCGACACCTGGAAATGCTTCCTGGTGACCGACATCGCCCACTACGCCGGGCTCATCGCCGCCGGCATCTACCCCTCGCCGGTGGAATACGCCGACATCGTCACCACCACCACGCACAAAACCCTGCGCGGCCCGCGCGGCGGCCTGATCCTCTCGAAGAGCTGCTACGCCAAGAGCGTAGACCGCACCAATTTCCCCGGCAACCAGGGCGGCCCGCTGATGCACGCCATAGCCGGCAAGGCCGTCTGCTTCAGGGAGGCCCTGAGCCCGAAGTTTAAGGAATACCAGACGCAGGTCCTGAAGAACGCCCGCAAGCTCGCCCGCGAACTGCAGGGCCGCGGCTACCGCATAGTCTCCGGCGGCACCGACTGCCACCTGATGAGCGTGGACCTGCGGGCCAAGAACATCACCGGCCTCGACGCCGAGAAGGCGCTGGACAAGGCCGGGATCACGGTGAACAAGAACACCATCCCCTTCGACCCGCAGAAGCCGATGGTCACCAGCGGCATCCGCCTGGGCACCCCGGCCATCACCACCCGCGGCATGAAGGAGAAGCAGATAGTCATGGTGGCCGGCCTGATAGACGAGGCCATCGCGCACGCCTCCGACGACAAAGCCCTGAAGGGCATCAAGGAGCAGGTCAAGCAGCTCTGCTCCGGCTTCCCCATGTACCCCGGCTTCGAGAACTAATCTCAAAGCCCCAAAAGAGAAAGCCGCGCCCGTTGCGCGGCTTTCTCTTTTTAATCGAAGGAATTTGTTTATAATATTGAAACCCGGCCGCGCTCTTCTTAGCGCCCGGACAAGGATTAGGCCTGATGAAAAAATATTTACTGCTTCTGCTGGCGGCGTTGGGCTGCGGCTGCGCGGCGCCGGCTATCTACAATGCGGCCGGCCAGGGTGACCTGGCGCGCGTGCAGGCGCTGCTGGCCTCGGGCACAGACCCCAACGAGCACACAAACCTCTACGCCAACGAAACGGCGCTGCACCAGGCCGTCATCTACTCCCGCCTGGAAGTCGCCAAATACCTGCTCGAGCACGGGGCCGACCCCAACGCCGAGGCTTCGATCACGACCCTGGGGCATGAATCCTACAACGGCACTCCGCTGATGTACGCGGCCTGCAAGGGGCAGGCCGCCATGGTGCAGCTGCTGCTCGAGCGCGGGGCCAACCCGGACCCGCGGCCCGGCCGCTGCGTGAGCGGGCGCTACAGCCAGCCGGACGGGGACGAGGGCTCGCCGCTGCAGGTAGCCGAGAAGCGCGGGCACACCGTGGTGGCCCAGCTCATCAGGACGGCCATCTCCACACGGCTGGGGCTGACCACGGGCAGCGCCAGGAACGCCGGCGAATACGGCCCCATAGTGGGCGCGCTGCTCAGGGACTACGGCGGCGGCGGCAAAACCATCGCCGTGGCGGGCTTTTCCTACGCCGACGGACGGGTTTCTACGGACGGCAACGTGGTCGCTGAGCGCGTCACCACCGAACTGATAAAGACAAAGAAGCTGAAGGTCGTGGAGCGCAAGGAGATACAGAAAGTCCTGGGCGAATTGCGGCTGCAGAACGCGGGCGCCATCGACCAGGCTTCTGCCAAAAAGATCGGCAGCCTGCTGGGAGCTGACCTGATAGTTATCGGCACCATGACCGAATTGCCAGGGAATAAACTGGAGCTGAACGTCCGCATGGCCGGAGTGGAATCGGGTGAGGCTATAAGCGCCGTTTCCGGCCACGTCGTAAAGGACTGGATCAATTAGGCGCCGCTCCGGACTTGTCCGCACAAAACAGAACCGCCGGGCTTCCCCGGCGGTTTGTCATTTATCGCGCGGCCTGCCAGTTAGCGCCAGCGGTCCTCTTTGCCCCAGTTCAGGGCCAGAACCCCGCCGGCGAAAAGCAGGACGCTGACCACGGCCACGGCCAGGGACGGCGTGCGGGAGACGGTCTCCGGCGGGCTGAAATAAAGGTACATCTGATAGCTCAAGCCTACAAGCCCGGCTACCGCCCCCACGGCGGCGGCGATCTTTATCAGGATAAGCTTGGGGTCCCGCGCAGGCGCAGCGGCCGGGGACGAGGAGGGCCGGGCCACCTTCACCACAGAATCTCCTCCGGTCAGGCCGAGCAATTTCTTCACGAGTTCAAGTTCGCGCGCGTCCAGCCAGACGCCGCCGCAGGCCTCGCACTTATCCACTAAAAGGAGCGGGTTTACCAGTCCGCCGTGGGACATCTTCACCTTGCAGGCGGGGCAGTCCTGGCCTTCGGGCTTGGGAGCGATGAGTTGAAGGTCCGCCTGGCCGCCGCCCTGCGATTGCCTGAGCAGGGCTTCCAGTTCGCCCTTTTCGAACCAGATCCCGGAGCAGGCCGGGCAGACGTCCAGCGGAATATTCCCCAGCGCGGGAGTCTCAACCAGAACCTCGGAAGAACATTTGGGACAATGGATCATAGTGTTCACGCCAATCTCCTCTTGGAATTTCCGGCCCCGGCCCGACCGCCGAAACCGGACCGCTATATTTTAACTTTTAATCCCGCCGCTTGCTCAAACCGCGGGGGGCATAAGCGCCCCGGGTTCCCCCTTGGTCCGGCTACTTTTTAGAGGAGAGGACCCGGCGGTATTCGTGCTTGTGGTAGGCGAAGCCGGTTATTTTTGAATTCACGTTGTAGGGCTTGAACTTCATGGTCAGGACGCGCATCAGCTTGCGGATGGTGACCTTGCGGGCATGCCCCAGTTTGGAATAGAGGCACATCAACAGGTGTATGTGTTCGTAGTCTATGGCCTTGCAAGTGGAAGCGCGGTCGATGGCTCCCGCCACCTCTCCGGTGGAGCGCACTATCTGCCGGTTCTTCTGCTCCCATTTCAGCCCTCCCGCCTCGTCGAAACGCTCCGAGAAGCTGCCCACCTGGGTGTCGGGGTTGAAATAGTCGGCCCGGCCGGCGGCCGCGTGCGGTTTCAGGCCGAACTTGCCGGCCTGGCGGAAGAACGGAGAACTGCGGTACAGGAAGAACGGGTTGAGCGAATAGGTGTCTATGAGGTCTTTGTTCCTGCCGATAAAATCCACGGTGGCCTGCGTATCCTCTTCGGTCTCCGTAGGCAGGCCGCCTATCAGCTCTATGTGGTTCCAGATCCCGGCGCGGTGGGAATAGTCCAGCCAGCGCTGTATCTTCTCGATAGTGGTGGCCTTGCGGATGTAGCGCAGCAGGCGCGGGCTGCCGGTCTCCATGCCGTAGGTCAGCTTTACCGCCCCGGCGGCGCGCATCTTGTCTATCAGCCGCTCGTCTATGGCCCAGAGGTTGGCGCAGTCGGTCCACAGCAGGTTAAGCTTGTGCTTTATCATCCGGTCGCAGAGCTCGTCGGCCCGCTTGTAGTTGTTGTTGAAAGCGCTGTTCATGAAGTAGACGCCTGTCACGCCCAGCTCTTTCAGCTCGCAGAGTTCCTCCACCACCTGGTTGAGGGGCTTGGCGTCCGAGGGTTTGGAATTGTCGTTGGGGCAGAAGGCGCAGCCGCCGGGACAGCTCAGCTGCATGCTGTAGCTCACCGTTAAATACTCCTGCGGCTTCTTCAGCAGCTCGCCCAGGAAAGGAAAATCGGAATTGTAGCTTTCAAGTATGCGCTTGTCCGTCACCCGGTAGTCGGCCAGCAGTTTTCGGTCATAGAGCGGGCTGGGGGCCAGCGGGGGCAGCGTGCCGGCGCGGCTCGTCCGCAATTTACCGCCTGAACGATGGAGCGTGTCCAGCAGCGGGTCGGGCCCACCGCCCACGTCGGAAACGATGCCGGCCAGCGCCTTCTCCCCCCACTCGGCGTAAGAGGCGTAGTCGAAGCAGGGGTAATCCCTCATCAGTTCCAGGTAGGCTTCCCGCGGGATGGACCTGTAGCCTACGGCCACCGGCGCCCCGTAAAGGGCTTTAAGCCGCGCGGCCAGCACGGCCGCCACGTTTATCATCAGCGGGTCCGCGCCCATGTCGGCAAAGGTGAAGCAGTAGAGGTCGGAGCGGGCCAGGCCGGCGCGGGCGATAAAGAGGTCGGCGGCGGCTGAAAGTTTTTTTTCTTCGGCCGGGGCCGACCTGCCTGCGGCGTAGCGCCTGGCGGCCGCCCTGTCGCGCAGCAGTTTCAGCAGGGCCGGGGACAGCTCTTCCTTCAGGCCGGAGAACCAGAGCAGGTCCAGGTCTTTCTGCGCGGCCTCGTGGCCGGCGCCGTCCAGGTACCGGGCCAGCGCCGCTATGGCCGGGTTAGGCAGCGGGAAAGCCTCGCTGTTGCGGTTTTCGGCCGGCGGGTAGATCAGCGTAACGCGCAGCTTGCGCGGCGCAGTGTTTTTTTTCAGCCTGGTCCCCATCGTTAATGAATTTTACTTTATTATAAGGGCGCGGCGGCCCGGGCGCCGTTATTTTTTGTAATATGGGTTTTATGTGGAAACTGCAGCTCTTCCTTGCCGCCGCCCTGTACCTGGCGCCGGCGCTGCACGCCGGGCCGGGTCAGAGTTCGCCTGAAGTGCGGGCGCTGCTGGACAAGGTGGACCGCCTCTACCGCAGCGGCAATTCCTACGCCGAGCTGGAAATGGAAGTGGCCACGCCGGACTGGCGCCGCAAGCTCGTCATGGAGTTCTGGACCGAGGGCCTCGACAAGACCTTTATCCGCATTAATTCCCCCGCCCGGGACGCCGGCGCTGCTACTTTGCGCAAGGGCACGGAGATGTGGAACTACTTCCCGAAGATAAACAAGGTGATGAAAGTCCCGCCCTCGATGATGATGGGCTCGTGGATGGGCTCGGACTTCACAAACGACGACCTGGTCAAGGAAAGCACCCTGCTCGACGATTATTACGGCGAGTTCTTCTCGCCGGCCAGGCCGGACCCCGCGCTGCGGCATATCCGGCTCAGGCCCCGCGCGGAGACCGTCTCGCTGTGGGGCGCCATAGAGCTGGCGATAAGGAAGGACGACCTGCTGCCGGTCCGAGAGGACTATTACGACGAGAAGGGCCGCCTGGTGCGCACGATGGAGTTCTCGGACGTGCGGGCGCTGGGCGGCCGGCTGGTGCCCTGCACCATGAAGATGCTGACCCTCTCCAAGCCCGGCAACAGCACCGTGATACGCTACCGGGCCGCCCGCTTCGACGGGGAACTGCCGGCCGACACCTTCACGCTGCGCAACCTGCAGCGCCGGGTAAAATAATGCTGATCTTCCGCATGGCGCTGCGCAACGTCTTCCGCAACAGGCGGCGCTCGCTGCTGACCGGCCTGATGATGGCCGGCGGCTTCGTGCTCTTCTCCGCCACCATCGGCATCTCCGAGGGCACCTACGGCTCCCTGATAGACATGTTCACGCGCAGCCGCACCGGCCACGCCCAGGTGCACGCCGCCGGCTACCTGGAGCGCCCGTCGCTCTATAAAGCCATAAAAGACCCGGACCGCGCGGGCCGGGTGCTCGACGGACTGCCCGAGGTGGAAGCCTGGGCGCCGCGGGTGTATACTCCGGCGCTGGCCTTCGCCGGCAGCAAGACCGTGGGCGCGCAGGTGATGGGCATAGACCCGGCGCGGGAGCGCCGGGCCATGCGGCTGGAAGGCCAGCTGGCCGGCGGCGCCTTCGTGGAAGACGTCCCCTCCGACGGCGTGGTGATAAGCGCGCGGCTGGCCTCGGCGCTCAGCATAAAGACCGGGGACGAATTCTCGCTCATCGGCCAGGGCGCGGACGGCTCCATAGCCAACGACAATTTCAGGGTGGCCGGCGTACTTTCAGCCTCCGGCTCGGCTTTCGAGGGGCCGTGGTGTTTGATGCATATAGACAAGGCCCGTGAATTTATGGCCCTGGGGAGCCGTGCCCACGAGATAGCGCTGGTCTTCACCGACTACCGCAAGGCCCGCGAGGACGCGGCCCTGGTGTCCGCCGCGCTGGGAGACCCGGCGCTGGACGCGCAGCCCTGGCAGGTGACGGAAAAGGAATTCTACCAGGCCATGCTGCTCGACAAGAAGGGCGGCGACATCACCAACTATGTGATCATGCTGATAGTGGCCGTCGGGGTGCTGAACACCATCCTGATGGCGGTGCTGGAACGCACCCGCGAATACGGCGTGCTCAAGGCCCTGGGCACGCGGCCGGCCGATGTCTTCCTGCTGATCATGGCGGAGGTGTTTATCCTGGCCCTGATCGCCTCCGCCGCGGGCGCCCTGGGCGCCCTGGGCCTGAATCATTACCTGGCGAACCACGGCATCCCCCTGCCGAACCCCATAAGTTACGGCGGCGTTAAATTCACGGTAATGCAGTCGGCCGTCACGGCCGAAACTTTCTCGCGCCCGGCGTGGACGGTGCTGCTGTCCGCGCTGGCGGTGGGGATCTTCCCCGCGCTGAAGGCGGCGCGCATAACCCCGGTAAAGGCGCTCTCGAGCAGATGAACTTCTACCTGAAACTGGCCTGGCGCAACAGCCTGCGCAACAAGCGGCGCACCGCCCTCGCGGCGTTGGCCGTGGGGCTGGGCATGGCCGGCCTCATCTTCACCGACGCCATCTCCTACGGGATGCTGGACGGCCTGATCGACACCGCCACCGGCACTTTCCTCGGCCAGGCCCAGGTGCACCGCCGCGGCTTCCTGGACACGGCGGACGCCGACCTGCAGATAGCGGGCGGCCCCGCCCTGCTGCGCCAGCTGGAGCGCGACCCGCTGGTCTCCGCCTTCGCGCCGCGCACGCTGTCCTTCGCCATGATCTCCTCCCCCGCCAATTCCGGCTCGGCCATGCTCTACGGCGTGGACCCGGCGGCGGAGCGCCGCGTTTCGCGCCTGGCGCGCGCCGTTTCAGGCGGCAGCTTCCTCGCCGAAGAGGGCGACTACATAGTGCTGGGCTCGCTGCTGGCCGAAACCCTGGAGGCGGGGCTCGGGGACAAGATCGTGGTTACGGCGGCCGCGGCCGGCGGCGGCGAGCTGGCGCAGGCCATGTTCCGGGTGGGCGGCATACTCAAGTCCGGCTCGCGCGCCATGGATTCGAACATGGCCTTCATTAAATTCGCCAAGGCGCAGGACCTGCTCAACCTGAAGGGCGGCCTGCACGAGATAGCCGTAGTTTTCAAGGACCCGGCCGCGGCGGAGAACGCCGCGCTGCCCTTCTGGCGCGAGTACGGCTCCGGCGGCAACGAGGCCAAGGGCTGGCCGGAACTGATCCCCGAGCTGGCGGCCTCCAGGGAGATGACGGCCTTCGGCATCCTTATAACGGCCATCATCCTCTCCGGCATAGTGGCGCTCGGCATCACCAATACGCTTTTCATGTCGCTCTACGAGCGCATGTTCGAATTCGGCGTGCTGCGCGCGGTGGGCACCCGCCCGGCGCGCATGGGGCTGATGATAGTGAGCGAGGCCGCCGCGCTGGGCGCGATAAGCGCGGCCGTCGGCGCCGCCCTGGGCTGGCTCTCCTGCCGCCTGGTCGGCATCAAGGGACTGGACTACACCGGCGTGGACTTCGCCGGGGTCTCGATGATAGAGCCCATCCGCCCTATGTTCCGCCCCGAGCAGTACTGGCTCTACCCCGCCGCCCTTTTCCTTTTCACTTTAATCGTAAGCCTCTACCCCGCCGTCTACGCCGCCCGCATGAACCCGGTAAAAGCGATGAGGAAGAGCTTATGAAGAAAAGGCGATTAATGCCCCGGCCGGCCCCGACCGGGTGTCTCGCGGCTCTCTCCGGATAAATTTATGGATAAAGAATTAGTGATCGAAGCTAAAGGGGTAAGCAAGACTTACGCCGAGGGGGAGGTGAAGGTGCACGCGCTGCACCCGGTGGACCTCGCCATACGCCGCGGCGAGTTCACCGCCGTCGCCGGCCCGAGCGGTTCCGGCAAGACCACCCTGCTCAACATCATCAGCGGCCTCGACACGCCCAGCGGCGGCAGGATAAAGCTCGCCGGCCGCGAGATGAGCTCCATGACCCAGGGCGAGCTCTCGGACTTCCGCCGCGACCACATCGGCTTCATCTTCCAGGCCTACAACCTCATCCCGGTGCTTACCGTCGGCGAGAATATCGAGTATGTGCTGCTGCTGCGCGGCGTCAGCCCCGGCGAGCGCTCCGCCCGGGTCAACCGCATCCTCGACGAGGTAGGCCTGGCCGGCAAGCGCGGCCGCTTCCCCGCCCAGCTCTCCGGCGGCCAGCAGCAGCGCGTGGCCATAGCCCGCGCCATGGTCTCCGGCCCCGACATCATCCTGGCCGACGAGCCCACCGCCAATTTGGACTCCGCCACCGGCTCGGCCCTGATGGACATGATGCGCGAGCTCAACGAAGGCAAGGGGATGACCTTTTTGTTCTCCACCCACGACCGCATGATAATGGAAAAATCCTCGCGCCTGGTCACCCTCAAAGACGGCCGGGTAGAGTCCGACAGCCTTAAGAAATGAAGAACACCGCCGCCCTGCTGCTGGCCTGCCTGGCCCTGGCCGCCCCGGCCCGGGCCGGCGGCTTTTCGTCCGGCGGCTCCATAAAAACCTACCTATATTCGCTCGAACCCGCCAATGTGCGCAATTACCCGCTGCCCCAGCCCGACGGGCCCTATGCAGTCTCGGAGAACAAACTGCGGCTGAAGACTTTCTGGGACAGCGGGAGCGGCCTGAAGGCCGAAGCCGCCTATGAGCTGGTCTATACCGCCCGCAAGGCCGAACTGGCGGAGGCGCGGCCGCTGGCGGCCGGCTACGGCTACCGCGTTTCCGACCCGGACCCCTTTCTCTCGCCCGCCTCCGGAGGAGAGCGCGGTTCTTCTGCCCTGCTGCAGAATTTGGACCGGGCCTTCTTAACTTGGTCCCCGGCTGCCTTCGACCTTTACGCCGGACGGCAGGCGCTGGCCTTCGGCTCCGGCCGCAGCGTGAACCCCACCGACGTGCTGGCGCCTTACCCTTACGGCACCATAGACACCGAGGAGCGGCGCGGGGTGGACGCCCTGCGGCTGAAACTGCCCTGGCGCGAAATGGGCGAACTGGACGCCGGCTGGCTGCCGGGCGAAAGTTGGCGCCCCGCTGACGGGGCGGGTTTTATCCGCGCCCGCGGGGTTTTCAGGAATACCGATATCACCCTGCTCTCGGCCGCTTTCAGGGGAAATCTTCTGGCCGGGGCGGATATCGAGCGGAATTTTGGCGGGGCGGCGCTGAGGGCCGAGGGAGCACAGGTCTGGGCCGGCACTTTCCAGGACCGCCGGCCGGCCGAAGATTTCTTCCGCCTCACGGCCGGGGCCGAATACAACTTCGGCCTGCTGGGCGGCACCGACGCCTGGCTGGAATACCATTATAACGGCGCCGGCGCGGCCGGGACGGCGGCTTATTCTTCCAGGGCCGCCAGCACCGCCTACACGGAAGCCGGCGTCTACCTGCTGGGCCGCCATTACCTGGCCGGGGGCGCGGGGGCGCAGCTCTCCCCGCTGGTCTCGGCAGGGGCCAGCGCCCTGGTAAATCTGGGCGACGGCTCTTTCTACGCCATGCCTTCCCTGGAGTGGAACGCCGCGGAAAACCTTTACCTTTCAGCCGGCGCCCTGCTGCCGGCCGGCCAGAGGGCCACTTTCAGCGGCCTCGCCGCCTCACCCTCTTCCGAGTTCGGCCTCTACGGCCGTTCCTTCTACGCCTCCCTGCGGAAGTATTTTTAATGTTGTAAGCCCTTTAATTATTATAAAATACTTAATAATGACTGATTGCCCCCTTTGGGCACGCGGTCACTTGACGATTTTACATAAGGCAAGGAGCGTATAATGGCAAACAAGGTTCTGGCGGAAATAGGCGTGATAGGCGGCACCGGCCTCTACGCGATGGAAGAACTCAAGATTTTGAAGGAAATAAAGGTTAAAACCCCCTTCGGCGACCCCTCGGACAAGATCATACTCGGCACCCTGGCCGGAATAAAGGTTGCCTTCCTCCCCCGCCACGGCCGCAAGCACGCCATGCTCCCCGGCGAGATCAACCAGCGCGCCAATATGTGGGCCCTCAAGTCCATAGGCGTAAAGACCATCATCTCCGCCAGCGCCGTGGGCTCCCTGCGCGAAGAGCTGCCCCCCACCCATTTCGTGTTCCCCGACCAGTTCGTGGACCAGACCAAGGGCCGCCCCTCTACCTTCTTCGGCAACGGCATAGTCGGCCATGTGCCGCTGGCCGAGCCTTTCTGCATGGCCATCTCCGACATGATGTACAAAGAGGCCGTGAAGCTCGGCATCAAAGCCCACAAGGGCGGCACCTACTGCTGCATGGAAGGCCCCGGCTTCTCCACCAAGGCGGAATCCAATTTCCACCGCAAGATGGGCTACTCCATCATCGGCATGACCATGGCCACCGAGGCCAAGCTCG
>MGUI01000025.1 GCA_001799895.1 Elusimicrobia bacterium GWD2_63_28 | reverse complement strand
GCCCAGGTTGCCCTCTTCCACCAGGTCCATCAGGTCGGCGCCCTGGTACAGGAAGCGCTTGGCGATCGGGATCACCAGCTTGAGGTTCAGTTCCATGATGCGCTCTTTGGCGCGGCGGTCGCCGCGCTTCACGCGCTTCCACAACTCGTGGCTTTCCTCGCGCGAGATCTTGTGGTCGATCTGGCTGATCTTGCGGATGTACTGGTTGGTCGAGTCGATGTTGATGTCGCTCAGCTTTTCCTTGGGCTTGCCGGCCGCGGCGCCCTCGTCTTTGGCGGCTTCTTCTTTAGGAGCTTCCGCCCTTTCCTGGTCTTCGCTGTCTTTTACTTTTTCGTCGGCCATTGTGTTGTCCCCTGTTAAACCGTGGGCTTGATGTAAAAATCTTTTTCCGCCGCTTCCTGGTCCAGCATCTCCTGCGTTTCCGTTTCCTCTACGCGCGCCCAAGGGTGGCCGCTCTTCAGCTCTTTAAGAAAGCCGTCCAGCGCGGGCACGCCGCCCTGGGCTTCCCCCTCCACCGCGCCGTCCGCGGTGTTGCGCACCCAGCCGGTGACGCTGAGCTTGGCCGCCGCCTCTTTTACGAACCAGCGGTAGCCCACGCCCTGCACGCTGCCTGATACCCTGAAGCTTAAACGCATAGTTATTTCCTGACGGTTAAATAATACTAAAAACCATATAGGGTGGCAAGGAGGTATTGACAAGGCAACGGCCTCCGCAAAAAAGGCAAACCCGCCGTTTCGGCGGGTCTGAACTGAGCTGGAAAAATTGGATCGGGGCGGTGAGATTTGAACTCACGATCTCTCGCACCCGAAGCGAGCGCTCTAGCCAGCTGAGCCACGCCCCGATAAATCCGCGCTCCGGGTTACTGCCTGAATATAGTAGCAAAAGCCGCCGCGGAAGTCCACCGCGCGGGGGCGTCAGCCGCCGTTGCCGGTGAGGGCTTCTATCACCTTTGCGGCTATGTCGCGCGCGGCGTGCGGGCGCGCGTGCTCGGCCAGCGCGCGCGACGAGTGCGCCAGCGTGGCCGGGCTGTGGAGGTAGCGGCGCACCAGCGGCAGCAGCTCCGCCGGGGAGCCCGCCGTTTCGGCCAGGCGGTGCCGGTAGAGGAAGGCGGTGTTGCGCTCCTCCTGCCCGGGCAGCGGCGAATAAATTATGAAGGGCTTGGCCAGCGCCATCGTCTCGGCCAGCGTGACGCCGCCGGGCTTGCCCACCACCAGGTCCGCCGCGCGGTAGTAGTCGGCCGGGGAGTTGGTGAAGTCCACGAAGCGCATCATTTTTTTTGAGGCCGCCGCCCGCTCCGCCTGCCGGCAAAGCTTCCTGTTGTTGCCGCAGAGCACCGCCACCTGTATCCGGCCGAGCAGAGGCTTCAGCGCTAGCGCCGCCTGCAGCAGGTCGCCCAGGCCGCGGCTGCCGCCGGTCAGCAGCACGGTGAAGGTGTGCGGGGCCAGGCCCAGCGCCTTGCGCGCGGCCGCCTTGTCGGGCTGCGGCCCGGTGAATTCCTTGCGCACGGGGATGCCGGTCACGAAGATCTTTTCCGCCGGCGCGCCCTTCTCCTTCAGCTCCCCGGCCGCGCCGCGCTCGGGCGCGAAATAGGCCCGCACGCCTTTGGGCGGCCAGTAGGTGTGCGCGCAGAAATCCGTCAGTACCGAGAAGAGCGGCATTTTGGCCAGGCGCCGGTTCTTGGTGATCAGCAGCGACGAGAAGGCCTGCGTGGAGACGGCGGCGTGGATGTTCTTTTTCAGCAGCAGGTCGGCCAGCTTCTGCGACGAGAAAGGCAGGATCGCCTCGCGCAGGGCGCTGGCCGCGAAAGCCACGAAGTCGTTGTCGTAGACGTAGTTCCACAGCGCCGGCGTCTTGTGCAGCATCTGCAGGTAGGTCCTGGCCACGAAGGGGCCGAAGTCCGGGTACACCTCCGAGAGGTCTATGAACACCGGCTCTATGATGCTGGGCGGAAAAAACTCGGCCACGGCCCTGGCGGCCGCGTAATGCCCTGACGGCTTGGCGCCGTAGATGAGCGCCACTTTCAAAGGATAGCTCTGCCCCGCCGTTTCCATGACTTGATTATACAAAACGGACAGCCCCGGGACCCGAGGGCCGCCGGGGCTGTTCTCTCTATCGCTGCGGTTTTTGCCCCGAAGGGCAAAATTATTCCAGCGCGTCGGCCACCTTGCCCACCAACTTCTCGGAGGGCTTCAGGGTCTTCTCGCCGGGCTTCCACTTGGCGGGGCAGACCTCGGCGGGGTTGTTGTGGGTGTGGACGAAGGCCTTCACCTTGCGCACCAGCTCTTCCATGTTGCGGCCCACGTTGTTCAGGTTCACCTCGGCGCCGGCCAGCACGCCGTCGGGGTTGATGACGAAGGTGCCGCGGTAGGCCAGGCCGCTCTTGTAGTCGTAGGCGCCCAGCGCCTGCGCCAGCCTGCCGCGGGCGTCGGCGCCCATGCGGTACTTCACGTCCTTCAGCAGGCGCTCCTGCGCCTGCCAGCCCATGTGGGTGAACTTGGTGTCGGCGCTGACCGAGAGCACCTCGGCGCCCAGCGCCTCCAGCTCGGCGTGCTTGTCGGCCAGGTCGGCCAGCTCGGTGGGGCAGACAAAGGTGAAGTCGGCCGGGTAGAACACCAGCACCGTCCACTTGCCCGCCTTGAGCGCGTCCTCCAGGTGGAAGCTGCCGAACTGGCAGGCCACCGGCTCGAAGGTTTCCAGCTGGAAGGCCGGGACTTTATCCCCCACGGTGATCACTTCTTTTTTTTCTTCGCACATGATCGTATCTCCTTTTTGCCCGCCTTTTTGCCGCAGGCGGGGCAGACGCCGAAAAATTCCAGGCTGTAATGCAGCACTTTGTAGCCGGCGGGCTTGCCGGCCGGTACCGGGGGGCGCGCCGGGGCCTTCACGTCGTCCACGCGGCCGCACTTTACGCACATCAGGTGGGCGTGGCGCGTGACGCACGGGTCGAAGCGCGCGCGGGCCGGGTCTATCCTGACCTCGGCCAGGTCGCCCGTGGAAAGCAGGGACTGCAGGGTGTTGTAGACCGTGGCAAAAGAGACGCCCGGGAATTTCCGGCGGAGCCGGGCGTAGAGCTCTTCCGCCGAGGGATGGCATTTGTTGCCGTCGAGCAGGCGCAGCATCTCGGCGCGCTGGGGCGTCATGCGGAAGGCCGGGGGCGGCGCTTTCTTATCTGGAACTATTCTCATATAGCAAATATTACCACATTAGAATAGTTCTTGTCAAGGAGCGATTCGCGGTGTATAATATAAGGAGAGGTGGCTTATGAAAACCGTGATAAAAATTCAGGGCATGACCTGCGGCGGGTGCAGGACCGGAGCCGAGAACGCGCTCAAGAGGGTGCCCGGCGTGCTGTCGGCCGCGGTCAGCCTGGAGAAGGGCGAGGCCGTAGTCGAGTACGACGAAAAAAAAGCCGCCCCCAGCGAGCTGGAGGCGGCGGTAATAAAAGCGGGCTTCAAGCCCGGCTAGCTATTCGCTCTTGGCCGGGTCTTCCATCCTGCCCATGAAGAGTATCAGGCCGGTCTTGGTGTCCTCGATGAAGAACAGGAAAGGCCGGTCAGCCCGGAACATCTTCTGGCCCATGGGCATGGACTTCAGCCCCATCGCCACGCCGGTGGCGGCCGCGGCCTCGGTCCCCTCCTCGTTCACCTCCACGAAAGCCTTGTGGAAGGCGTTCTGGATGTAGAGCCCCTGCGTGCCGTCCATCCCCGAGAAATCAGCCTTGTCGGTAAAGGCCGTGGGCATGCCCAGCGCGGCCAGCGGCCCGTTAAGCTTGTAGCCCGCGCTGAACTTGAACCTGGGCAGGAACACCTTAACCTTCTCGGTGGCCAGGCTCTTGCGCAGGTCTTCGAGTTTGCCGGCGCCGAAATCCTTCTCCACGTCGGTCACGGCCTTGCCGCGCCTGGGCAGCAGCACCAGCATGGACAGCCCGCCGCCCTTGTAGGGCAGGCGCAGCGCCTGCAGGTCTTCGTTCTCGGTGTATTCCGCGTCGCGCGCGCCGGCCGCGGACATCATCTTGATCTTCACTTTTCCGCCGTCCGTTTTGGTGAAGTCGGTGTCGAAGGTCATATCCTTCTTGAAGGTGGTCTCCCACTGCCCCTTGAAGTACACGGCGTTCACCAGCACCAGCCGCGTCATGGCCGTCAGGGAATCCGCCGGGAACAGCTCGGGGATCTTGCCCTTGGTCTTCCTGGAGGTCCAGGAGTTTATCGCTTTGCGCGCCCCCTCCGTCTTCTTCTTGAAGTCGGCGTTGCGGGCTTCGGCGCCGTAGCCGGTCTTCAGCGTTTTAAGGTAGGCGGGCAGGAACTTGTAGTCCTTCTGCGCCCAGAAGGAATTGGCCTGTATGAACTCCGCCCCCTTGGAGGCGGCGGCCAGGTTCTTCTGTATGGAGGCCAGGCCGGCGCGCAGGCCGGCGCCGCCCGGGAAGGCGAACACGCCGGCGATCTCTTCGGCCGTGGCGCCCTTGGCTCCCTCGTAGGCCATGCCGAAGGCGGTGTACATGCTGTACGGAGAAAAGAAAACGTTGCCGGGCTTGGCGGCCTCGCCCGCGTAGAACTTGAAGGCGACGGCGTTGGGGTCAACGGCGGCGGCGCCCTCCTGGGCCCCTGCGGTGCCCGCGGCGGACAGCAGCGCGGCGGCGAAGATAAAGTGTTTCATGTTCCCTCCTAAGACTTTTAAATATTCTACAACAAAGCGGGCAATAAAAAACCGGCGCTTTCGCGCCGGCTCGTTACTTTGTTTGACAGCCTTCATCGGGGCGCCGGGAATTGAACCCGGAGTCTTTCGCACCCCAAGCGAACGCTCTACCATTGAGCCACGCCCCGGTGACGGCTGTCAAACCCGAAATTTTAAAGATCCGACCGCACCGCTCAAGAACGAATATTTATTATACCAAATAAAAAAATCGTCGCGGTGGCTTACAGCTCTTTTATCAGCAGGCGCAGCTCCTTTTTTATCTCTTCCAGCACGGCGCTTTTGCTGGGCGCGGCGGGCAGGGCGGGCTTGGCGGTTTTGCCCTGGCGCTTTTTCGCGGCCATGGCCTTGCGCGCGCCTTCCAGGGAATAGCCCTTCATGAAGACCAGGTCCTTGATCTCGAGCAGCGCGTCGATGTCGGCCCTGGTGTAGCGCCGGTGGCCGCTGGCCAGCCGCAGCGGCCTCAGCAGGCGGAATTTCTGCTCCCAGTAGCGTATGGTGTACTCGGGGAGGTTCGCCGCGCGCGCCGCCTCCCGCATGGTGAAATAAGTCTTCTCGGCCATTACATCCCGATGGTCAGCTTCTTGGACGGCTTGAAGCGGATGCTCTTGCGCGGCCCCACCATCACCTTCTGGTTGGTCTTGGGGTTGCGCATCTGGCGCGGGTTGCGCTCCTTCACCTTGAAGGTGCCGAAGTTGGAGATGACCACCTTGCGGTTGTCGCGCAGGGCCTCCCCCATGATCTCGAAGGTCTTGCAGACGGCCAGCTTGGCGTCGCGCTCCGTGGTAAGGTGCTTGGTCAGTTCCCTGATAAGGTCCAGCCTATTCATCGTCCTCTTCCTCCCCCTCCCGCTTCTCTTCTCCCTCTTCCTCTTCTTCCCCTTCTTCGCCGGGCCCCGGCTTGGGGCCCCCGCCCAGCAGCTGGCCGATGATGTCGTTGGGCTTGAGGTTCTTCAGGTCATGCTTGAATTTGGTCACCTCGTCCTCGGTGATGGGCTTGCTGAGCACCTGCGTCTTGCCGAACACCCGCTCGTTGATGTAGATGGGGCAGCCGAAGCGCACCGCCAGCGCCACCGCGTCCGACGGGCGCGAGTCCACCAGGCGCAGGTTGCCGCCGTCCGGGTCAGCCAGGTGCAGGTGCGAATAATAGGTATTCTCCACTATATCGGTTATGGTCACGCGCTTCACCGTCAGGTTCAGAGTCTTGATGACGGAGAAAAGCAGGTCATGCGTCATGGGGCGCGGCGAGGGATAGCCGGACAGGCGGATGGCGATGGCCTGCGCCTCCATGGGCCCTATCCAGATGGGCAGGATGCGGCTGCCCTCTATCTCGTCGAGGAAAATGATGGACTCGGTCAGGCTGGTGGCTATGGAATAGATGCGCACTTCCACGTCGGCGCCGGTTTTTTCTTGTGTCATGCTTTTTTCTCGCCGTCGGACGGGCCCGCCTCTTTCTTGTGCTTGAAGGAAAGTTCCGCGCCTTTCAGTATGCGCCTGATATTAGCGATGTGGGTGTAGAAGATCAGCAGGCAGACCACCAGCGCCAGCAGCGTGAAGGGCCGCTGGTAATCCTTGGCCAGGGTGAAGCAGAGTATGGGCAGGGCCACCGAGGCGGCCATGGACCCGACGGAGATGTGGCTGGTGACGGCCACCGCTATGCCGAACACCACAAAGGCCCCCGCCGTGGGGACGGGCAGCAGCGCCATGAAGACGCCCGCGGCCGTGGCCACGCCCTTGCCGCCGTGGAAACTGAGGAAGGGGGTCCAGATATGGCCGGCTATGGCCAGCGCGCCGGCCGTCACCGGGAGCCACCAGTGGCCCCGGCTGAAGTCAGTAAAGTTGGGGTCGAAGAAGAACTGCGCCGCTATCAGGGTGGGGAGGAAGCCCTTGAGGAAGTCCGCGATGAAAGTGAGGATGCCGGGCACCTTGCCCAGGGTGCGGTAGACGTTGGCCGTGCCCGGGTTGCCCGAGCCGTGCTTGCGTATGTCTATACCCTTAAGCCGGCCGATAATGTAGCCGGTGGGGATGCCGCCGAGGAGGTAGCTGGCGATGAAAAGCAGGGCTATTTTGAAATGGTCCATTATCCAGATTATATAAAAAAGCTAAGCGCCCGCTTTCTTTTTCAGCCGCGCGTAGTTTTCGGGCGTGGCCTTGAACTTCAGCGTCACGCCTTCCTGCCCGTAGTCCGCGTCTTTCACCAGGCAGGAGGAATAGATCTCTTTAATAAGCCCCTTGGAGCCGGCCGGCACTATCAGTTCGTAGTCCCCCCAGCGGGCCGACAGGGCCCGCTCGGCGGCGGCCAGCAGGCGGTCGGCGCCCTCGCCGGTGAGGGCCGACATGAAGACAGGGCGCATGCGCTCGGGCGCCCAGGCCGAGACGGCCGGGTCCTTTACCGCGTCCGCCTTGTTGAAAACGTTGATGACCGGGATGTCCTTTATCCCCAGCTCCTCCAGCGTGGCCTTTACCGCGTCGTGCTGGCGCCGCGCCTCGGGCGAGCTCAGGTCGTGCACGTGCAGGATCAGGTCGCTGTAGCGGATCTCCTCCAGCGTGGCGCGGAAGGCGGCTATCAGGTCGTGCGGCAGCTTCTGGATGAAGCCCACGGTGTCGGTGAACAGCGCCCAGCCGCCGGCCGGCAGGCGCACGCGCTTGGTGGTGGGGTCCAGCGTGGCGAACAATTTATCGTCGGCGTACACGTGGCCGGCGCCGGTCAGGCAGTTGAGCAGCGTGCTCTTGCCGGCGTTGGTGTAGCCCACTATGGACACCTGCGGCATGGGCACGGCGTCGCGCTGGGCGCGCTGGGTGTGCCGCTCGCGCTTTATGGAGTCTATCTCCTCTTCCAGTTCCGAGATCTTCACGCGCAGCTCGCGCTTGTCGTATTCCAGCTTCTTCTCGCCGGAGCCGCGGCCGCCTATCATGCCGCGCTGCTGGTCCATGCTGCCGCCCTTGCCGCCCAGCCGGGAGAGCGCGTAGTTGAAGCCGGCCAGCCGCGCCTGCAGCTTGCCCTCGCGGGTGCGGGCGCGCATGGCGAAAATATCTATGATGAGCCGCGGCCGGTCGGCCACGTTCACGCCCAGGGCCTTCTCCAGGTTGCGGCCCTGGCCGGGGGTCAGTTCTTCGTCGAAGATGACCGCGCCGGCGCCGGTTTCCTGCACCAGCGCCTTCAGCTCTTCCACCTTGCCCGAGCCCACCAGCGTGGCCGGGTTCCAGGCCTGCACGCGCACGGTGAGCTTCTGCACCGGCTCCAGCCCGGCCGTCTCGGCCAGGCGCCAGAGCTCTTCGAGCGAAGTGCCGGCGCCGGCGGCGCCGCGGTTTTTTTTCAGTTCAGCGGAGATGAGTAGAACTTTCATGCGTTGATGATCTTTTCGGCCAGCGCGGCCGGGTCGTAGTCCTCGTACTTGTTCAATTCCAGCTTCAGGGCGTTGCGGTAGCGGGCGAACCAGGTGTTCTGCCGCTTGGCGTAGGCCATGGAGGCCGCGGTTATCAGCCGGATGGCTTCGGGCTTGTTGATGCGCCCGGCCAGGTAATCCAGCATCTGCGGGTAGCCCAGGGTCTTGAGGCCCGGGCAGTCGTCGGCGTAGCCTTTCTCCAGCAGCGCGCGCGTCTCCGCGGCCCACTCTTCGAAGCGCGTGGCCGTGCGGCGCTTTACCCGCTCGGCCAGCAGCTCCTTGGCCCATTTGATGAAAACGAATTTCCCGTCGTGCGCCGGCAGCGAGTCGAAGAACCTGCCGGTCCACAGCTGAGAGGCCGGCTTGCCGGCCAGGCGCGTTATCTCTATGGCGCGCATCACGCGCTGCACGTTGCCGGGCGGGATGCGGCGCGCGGCCTCGGGGTCCAGCGCCTGCAGTTCGGCGTAGAGGGCCAGCTTGCCGCCGGTCTCGGCCAGCGCGGTCAGCTGCTGGCGCAGCGTAGGGTCGGAGGCCGGCAGGTCGTCCATGCCGTTCCAGTAAGCCTGTATGTACATGCCGGTGCCGCCGGCCATGATGGGCACCTTGCTCCGCGCCCAGATCTCGGGCAGCAGCTTCTTGGCCGCTTTGACGAAGGAGCCCGCGTCGTAGGTGGAGCGCGGGTCCAGGTTATCCACCAGGTGGTAGGGCACGCCCTCAACCAGGTAGAACTTGCCGGCGGGGGTGTCCGTCCAGGTCCCGGCGGGCTTGGCGGTGCCGGCCTCCATCAGCTTGTAGGTCTGCTTGGAATCGGCGGAGACTATCTCCCCGCCCAGGCGGCGGGCCAGCTCCAGCGCTATCTCGGTCTTGCCGGAGGCGTTGGCCCCCATCAGCGTTATAGGTTTGAGAGGTTGTATGGACATCTACCTGTTAATCCGTCATTCCGGCGCAAGCCGGAATCCAGTCAGTCCCCGCGGTAATCCAGTAATAAAAAGCGGCCAGTGGCAAGGTGCCGCCTGGCCGCTTTGCTGTCTCGCCTTCCTTACTTCTTCTTGAAGAGCGAGTCGTCCTTCTGCGGCTTGTTGCACAGGCCGTGGGCCCGGCAGGTTTCCACGCAGACTTCCGGCAGCTTCAGCTCGGAGCGCGTGTCGCAGTCGGTATAATCCTCGGCCATCTCGTTGATGCGCTTGCGGTCGTCGTGGCTGATGGCGCTGAAAGAGATGCCGTTCATGAACACGCCGCCCTTGTCCTTTACCCAGGAGATCTTGCCGGTCACCGGCATCTCTTTGACGCCGTTGAGCTTCAGGATGATGTTGAGCTCCTTGGTGTGGGGCGGGGCCATGAAGGTTATCAGGCGCATGCCGCCGGCGGATAGGTCCGCCAGGATGGCCGGCTGGGGCACGGGGTGGCCGTGGGCGTCCTGCGTGAAAAACTCTATCTCCACGGGCTCCAGGATGCCGTGCAGGATGGGCAGGCGCACGTGCTCGCGTCTTTCCTTAAGAACCTTGCTGATTTTTTTCGTCATAGTATTTTCCCGTTCAAAGTATTTTTTTCTGCGCCGGCGGTCAGTACTTTCTCCACCTTTCCCGGCGTCCCTCCGGCCTTCACCCTCACCGCGAAATTCCCCGAGGCGCGGCCATATGTTTCGGTCTCGAAAAGAACTTCCTCTATTTTACCAATTCTTTCATTTAATACAAGCCGCGAATTTTTCTTCACGGCTGCCAGCAGTTTTTCCAGCCTGGCTTCCATCTCCGCCTCGCTTATGGTGGCGGACATTTCCGGCCTGTCAGTGCGCGGCGAATACTTGAAGCAATAGGCCAGCGAGAAGCGCCCTTCCTCCACCAGCGCCAGCGTGTCGGCGAAATCTTGTTCGGTTTCGCCCGGGTAGCCCACAATGAAATCCGTGGAGACCGCCAGGTCCGGCGCCGCCCCGCGCAGCCGCTCCAGCAGGCCCAGGTAAGCCCCGCGCGTGTACCCTCGGCGCATCAGCCTGAGTATCCTGTCTGAGCCGCTCTGCACCGGCAGATGCATGTGCCGCGCCAGCTTGGGCTCGGAAGCCAGCAGCGCGGTGAAGGCGTCGTCGAAGTAGACCGGGTGCGGGCTCATGAAGCGCAGCCGGGCCAGCCCGGGCAGGGCCAGGGTTTTCTTTAAGAGTTCGGAGAACGTGGTCTTGCCGTACTTATAGGAATTGACGGTCTGGCCGAGCAGCACTATCTCTTTGGCGCCGGCCTTCAGCTTGGCCGCGGCGTCTTCCAGCACGGCCTCCGGGGACAGGCACACCGCCGGCCCGCGCACGGCCGGCACTATGCAGTAGGAGCATTTAAGCGAGCAGCCGCGCATGACGGTGGTGTAGGCGGTCTGCGGCGAGCGGTAGATGTTCTGGTGCTCGGTCTCGCCCTCGGGAGAGGGCCCGAGCTGGGCGATGAGGGAATCCTCGAACTTCTCTATGGACTTGGCCCCCACCACCTCGTCCACGAAGGGGAAGCGGTGCTTTATGTTCTTCCCTCCCAGCTTCTGCGCCGCGCAGCCCACCACGAAAACTTTGCCTTCGGGGCGCTTTTCTTTCCACACGCGCAGGCGGCCTATCTGGGAGATGGCTTTGTCCTCGGCCTTCTGCCGCACGGTGCAGGTGTTAACCACCACGGCGTCGGCTTTCTTGATATCGTCGGTGAGCGTATACCCGCGCCGGCGAAAAGCCGCCGCGATCCCCTCCGAATCCGCCTCGTTCATCTGGCAGCCGAAGGTGATAATACAGACCCGCCGTGCTGCCCCGCCCGCCCCGGGCGGGGCGGCACGTTTTTCAGATTTCTGCATTTGTTTTTTTCCTTTAAAATTAAAAAATTAAATGGCGCAAAAAATTCTGCATTTTTAATTTTTTTGTCCCCGACTTTCACGTTCTTCACCAGTACGCCCAGTAGTCTTTTCTTGTCTGCGGCGTCCGGCTCTTTTTCCCCTATGTTACCGTCGGAAAGGAACGTGCGCGCCTTCGCCAGATAGTCCGCGGATTTTTCGCGGTCTATCTGGCGCAAATCGTAGAAGGCCGCCAGCTTTTTCAGCTCTTCGCCTTTCTCCATCAGCTCTTTATTTGAAGCCTCGAAAACTTCCTTGGACATGAGGCCTTCTATGTAGGCGTCAGTCAATTTCGCCTGTTTAGCGAAATTGTCTGACAGGCCTTGGTGGACCGCCTTTTTAGCCTCTTTTTCGTCTTCCGGCAGCTTTATGGGCGGCACGGTCATGTTCGGCCATCGGTTCCCAAATTCATTACTTCTGAGCAACAGTTCCAGGAATAATTCAAGCTGCGGTTCAATGACTTCCGCCTTGATGCTCTTGTTGTGGCAGGTCTTATAACTGTTGGTTATTGAAGAGCAACGGTACCATTTCTTGGTGGCCTTAGTGCGGTGGTTGGAAACCGCGGACGCGCCCACGAACTTGTGATTGCAGTTGCCGCAGAATATCAGGCCGGACAGTAAGTAGTCCCCCGGCTTGGCCTGCCGGATGGTTATGCGTTTTTCAGCGCGAAGCTTTTGCGCTTGCGCAAAGGCTTCCGCGCTGATTATAGGGAGATGCCTGCCCTGGGCGATAATAACCTCGCTGACGGGGTTTTTAACGTATTTATAGCCCTTTGGCGTTCTCTTGGTCTTGTCGTAATGGTGGGTGTTCCAAAC
The DNA here is from genome assembly GCA_001799895.1 of Elusimicrobia bacterium GWD2_63_28. GTDB lineage: Bacteria > Elusimicrobiota > Elusimicrobia > Elusimicrobiales > UBA9959 > UBA9959. The sequence goes on along the minus strand of MGUI01000025.1, from coordinate 606 downwards.
GATCTTGCCGGTATATATAGGGTTTCTAAGGATATCGCCTATGGTCTTGGTGCCGAAATAGTTGCCCTTGCGGTTCCTTACGCCCTGCTTGGTAAGGGCCGCGCCTATGGACAAAGTGCTTTTGCCCTCAAGGTACAGGGTGTAGATGCGCCGCACAACCTCGGCCTCGCTCTCAACCAGTTCCAGCAGCTTGGCCGGCTTGTTGTAGGCGTAACCGTAAGGAGCGTAACGGGAGCCTTGCCAATTGCCCTGCTGTACGCCTTTAACCATACCGGGGAATACGCGCTCTGCTATGCGGTTGCGCTCGAACTCCGCGAAACTGCCAAGCTGTTGAAACATCAGCTTGCCGGTCGAGGTTGTGGTATCAAAGGGTTCCCCCGCCGACTTAAAGCCTACGCCGTAGCTGCAAAGCTCGTCCACCAAAATTAAGAGGTCTTTCAGGTTCCGGCTGAAGCGGTCCAGTTTAGCTACCAGTACCAGCCCGAACTTGCCGCCTTTGGCGTCAGCCAAAAGTGCGGCAAGCGCGGGCCTGCGCGTGGTGGCGCCGCTGATGCCGTCGTCCGAGTAGACCTTGAAGATTTCGTGGCCTTCCCGTTTTACAAAAGC
>MGUI01000024.1 GCA_001799895.1 Elusimicrobia bacterium GWD2_63_28 | reverse complement strand
TCGGGAAGTTGTAGTGCAGCATGAAGCGGTCGAAGGTTTTGCCTTCCAGCGCGTCGAGCATCTGCTTGTCGTCGGAGGTGCCGAGGGTGGTCGTCACGAGGGCCTGGGTCTGGCCGCGCGTGAAGATGGCGGAACCATGCGTGCGGGGCAGGAAGCCGGGGTCGATGTTGATCTCGCGGATCTCGTCGGTCTTGCGGCCGTCGGTGCGGATCATCGTGCCCAGGGTGATGCGGCGCCAGACCTCGGAGAGGGTATCCTCGAACACGGTCTTGGCCTGGTAGGAAGCCGTCGCGTCGGCGGGATACTTCTCGACCATCGCGGTGTAGGCCTTGACCCTGATCTCTTCGAGGGCCTTCTCCATGGCTTTCTTCTCGGGCTTGGAGGAGAGGATCTTCTCGATCTCGCCGGTGACCATCGCTTCTACGGCGGCCTTCAGGTCGGCTTTGATCTCGGGGGTGGCGACGGGGGTTTTGGGTTTGCCCACCTGCTCTTTCATCTTGATCTGCAGCTTGCAGAGTTTTTCCAGCTCGGGCTTGGCGGTTTCCATGGCCGCGATGAGGTCGGAGTTGGGGAGCTCTTTGCAGCCGCCTTCGACCATCAGGATGCCGTTGAGCGTGCCGCAGATGACCATTTCCATATCGGCGGTCTCGCGCTGCTCTTTGGTGGGGTTCATCACGAACTTGCCGTCAACCTTGCCCATGCGCAGGGCGGCCACGGGGCCGTTCCACGGGATGTCGGAGATCATCAGGGCGGCGGAGGCCGAGTTGATGGACACCACGTCGGCGTCGTTGACGCCGTCGAAGGACATCACCATGTTGACCACCTGCGTCTCGGTATTGAAATAATCCGGGAACAGGGGGCGCACGGCGCGGTCGGTCAGGCGGGAGGCGAGAACTTCCTTCTCGCGGGCTTTGCCCTCGCGCTTGAAGAAGCCGCCGGGGATCATGCCGGCCGCGTAGGTGCGCTCTTTGTAGTCGCAGCTGAGCGGCACGAAAGACGGCGGGGTGTCCTTGGGCTTGTTGGCCTGCTGCGCGGTGGACAGCACCATGGTGTCGCCTATGCGGACGATTACGGCGCCGCCGGCCTGCTTGGCGATGGCTCCGGTTTCGAATGAAATAAGCTTATCCCCCACCTGTTCTTCCAGGCGGAGCGGTTTAGGGTAATTTGTCATTTATTATTTCCTCAAGCCTAAGGCTTTAATGACCTTCTTGTATTCCTCGCGGTTGTTGGCTTCGAGGTAGCTGAGAAGGCGCTTGCGCTGCGAGACCAACTTGGCCAGGCCGCGCTGGGAAGCGTGGTCCTTGGGGCTGGCGATGAGGTGTTTGGAAAGATACTGTATCCGTTCCGTAACCAGTGCGACCTGCACGGAAGTGGAACCGGTATCGTTGGGCTTAGCGGAGAATTTCTCCGTTATTTCTCTGGTTTTGTTCTTGGTTAATGCCATTTTTTTTCTCTCTTTGTTGTGGTTTTGAGCCTTTTGGCTATTATATTAATTAGTTCCCTCTATAGTCAACGAGGGCCGCTAAAAGCGGTTTCTCCCGGACCGCCGTTCCGCGCCCCGGTAATACATATGATAGCAAAGATGCGGCGGCGCGCTGCGCGCCCGGAATTTCTTATTTCCCTTAAAGTTTGTTATTATTTCCAAACAGCAGACGAGCAGCCGCAAGGAGCAGCCTTCCATGAAAACCGCCCGCATTTACGCCAATAAAATTGCTTCCTTCCTCAACAAGGAGCCCCGCGACTTCACCCGCCCCGACCTGGTGAAATTTATCAAGGCCAACGGGATCAAGATGGTCAACTTCCGCTACGCCGCCGGCGACGGCCGCCTGAAGACGCTCAACTTCATAATCAACGACGAGAAGTACCTGGACCGCATCCTCTCGGCGGGCGAGCGCGTGGACGGCTCCAGCCTGTTCAAGGGGATGATAGACGCCGGTTCCAGCGACCTCTACGTGATGCCCCGCTACCGCACCGCTTTCGTCAATCCCTTCTCCCAGGTCCCGGCCATCGACATCCTCTGCTCCTTCTATACCTCCGACGGCAAGCCTTTCGCCGGCGCACCCGCCGAGGTGCTGCGCCGCTCGGAGGCCGAGTTCCGCAAGGTCTCCGGCTACGATTTCCACGCGCTCGGCGAACTGGAGTACTACGTCATCGCCCCCAGGAACCCGCTTTATCCCACGGGCACGCAGAAGGGCTACCACGAATCCTACCCGTTCTCCAAGTGGGAGGGCCTGCGCACCGAGGCGATGGCCGCCATCGCCGAGGCCGGCGGCCGCATAAAGTACGGGCATTCCGAGGTGGGCTTTATCCGCGGAGAGGAGTCCGAGATGGCGCAGCAGGAAATAGAGTTCCTGCCGGTGCCCGCCTCGGAGGCCGCCGACCAGCTGGCCGTGGCGAAGTGGATCCTCTCCGGCATCGGCCACAAGTACGGCGTGGTCCTTTCCTTCGCGCCGAAGATCTCCATCGGCCACGCGGGCTCCGGCCTGCACGTGCACACCTGCCTCTTCAAGAACGGCCGCAACGCGATGCTGGAGAAGGGCGCGCTCTCGGTCCCGGCCCGCAAGCTGATCGCGGGCTTCATGGAACTGGCCGCCCCGATAACGGCGTTCGGCAACACCGTGCCCACCTCCTACTTCCGCCTGGTGCCGCACCAGGAAGCGCCCATCAACGTCTGCTGGGCCTACCGCAACCGGTCGGCGCTGGTGCGCATCCCGCTGGGCTGGCTTAACGCCTCCGGCATGGTGAAGGACGCGAACCCGGGCTCTGCCGCCCCGGTGGTGGAGTCCAACCAGACGGTGGAGTTCCGCTCCGCCGACGGCTCGGCCAACCTGCATTTCCTGATGGCCGCGCTCTGCGTCGCCGCGCGCCGCGGCTTCGAGCGAAAGGACGCGCTGCAGTTCGCCGACAAGTATTTCGTGGACAAGAACATCTGCAACAAGGAGCACGCCGGCCTGCTGGAGAAACTTCCCAAGCTGCCCCCCTCCTGCTGGGCCTCGGCCGAGTCGCTGGAGAAGCACCGCGCGGACTTCGAGGCCCGCGGCGTGTTCACGCCGCAGGTCATCGACGGCACCATCCGGCGCCTGAAGGCCTACGACGACCGAAGCCTCAGCGAGAAACTCTACGGCAAGGAAGAAGAAATTAAGAACCTGGTAGAGGAATACCTCTATTGCTGAGCCTGGCTTACCCATGCAACTTCTGAGCGAAAGGGCTAAATGGCTGATCCTCGCCGGCGGGGCCGCGGCCCTGCTGGCCGCCGCCCTGTACTTCGTCAGCCCGTGGGAACTCTCCGCCCCGGACGAGCCCGGGATAAGGATCTCCAGCGGCACTTTCACCTCCAGCCTGGACGCCGTGCTGAAGGCCGAGGGCCTGGACGACGCCGAGCGGTATCAGGTCTCGTCGGCCCTGTCCAAAAAACTGAACCTGCGCCGCCTCCGCCCCGAAGACGTTTACGAGCTGGCTTTTTCAACCTGGGGCGCCCTGAACTCCCTCTCGGTGAGCAAGGACCTCCATTACTATTCCCTGTCCGTCCTCGACAGCGGCGATTACGAAGTGTCGGTGGAGGCGGTGGAACTAAAAGAAGGCTCGGGCAAGGTCGGCGGGGTTATCAAGTCCTCGCTTTGGGAATCCATGAGCGCGGCCGGGGTGCCGCCCGCGGCCATACTCGACTATGCCGACATCTTCTCCTGGTCCGTGGACTTTCTGACCGAGGTGCGCGACGGGGACCGCTGGTCCCTGGTGTGGAACTACAGGACCGCCCCCTCCGGCAAGGTGATCTCGCTGAAGATCGCGGCCGCCTATTACGACGGGGCGGAGACCGGGCGCAAGAACGCCGCGGCCTGGAAGGACAGCTATTACGACGAGAAAGGCGCCTCCCTGCGCAGCATGTTCCTGCGGGCCCCGCTGCATTACCGCAGGATCTCCTCCTACTTCACGAACCGCCGCTTCCACCCGGTGCTTAAATATTACAGGCCGCATCACGGCATAGACTACGCCGCGCCTTCGGGCACTCCGGTCTCGGCCGTGGCCGACGGCGCGGTCACCTTCGCGGGCTGGAAGGGCGGCAACGGCAGGCTGGTGATCCTGCGGCACGGGGGCGGCTACGAAACCACTTACGGCCACCTTTCGCGCTTCGCCAAAGGGCTGCGCTCCGGGCGCCGCGTCGGGCAGGGCGAAGTCATAGGGTACGTCGGTTCCACCGGGCTTTCCAGCGGGCCGCACCTGGACTTCCGCGTAAAGCACAACGGCACTCCGCAGAATTTCCTTAAAATGAAATACCGCTCAAGCGGGGGCGTGAGCGGCAAGGCGCGCGAAACGGTCGCGGCGGCTATCAAATCCCTGGATTAGTCCGGCCTCAGCGCCCCTGCAGGTACTTCCACAGGTCCACCAGCATCGGGATCATCTCGAAGGCGATCAGCACTATTATTATTATTTCCAGCCAGTGGCTGCGGCGGGTGTTCACCTCGCCGTGGAGTATCTGGCTGATCTGCGCCAGCGTCTCCATCTTGCGCGAGATGCTCTTGCGCCAGTCGTCGAAGTGGAACTCCAGCGCCGAGGCCCTGAACACCACGGCCAGGTAGGGGTCGCCCACCGTCTTGAGGGAGTTCTCGACGCGCCCGAGGAACTCGGAGAATTCCATGTACTTCCGGCTGGCGTCCTCGGCGATGTCGGAGTAGAAGTTCCTGAAAATGTGCACGACGCTTTCCTGCTTGGTCTCCATGGTGTCATAGAGCTCGTCCAGCTTGCGGCCCAGCATGTCGTCGTAGTAGCGGAACTCCAGCAGGTGGGTCAGGGAGAATTCTATCACGTCGGCCGCGTCGCGCTCGCCGTCGGGCTCTATCAGCAGGGCGGAGTTCCAGTCTATGATGGCCAGGTCGAAACTGGAATACTGCGTGGCGCTGTCGATAATGAAATTGCGGGACTCCTCTCCGAGGCGCTCCTTGTCCTCGGCCAGTATCAGCGCGGCCACGTCCACCTTGCGGATGAATTCCCTGGGGTTCTGCAGGCCTTCCGCCTTCTCAATGATATAGGTGATGTAGTCCTCGTTGATCTCCCACTCGGCGGGGTTAACCAGCGCGGGCAGCAGGCGCTTCTTCATCGCGTCCTTGCGCGCTACGGCGATCAGGTCCAGCTGCTCGGACTTTTCCAGGGCGGCCGCTATCTTCACCAGCCGGTCCCAGTCCATGCCCGCGGGGATGGCGATCTCCAGGGTGATGGAAATGACGCCGTAGTTCCAGATGCGCGCGAAGAGCCTGACGGGGTATTTGGCGTCCAGCAGGTCGAGCGTTTCTTCGCCCAGATCCACTTGGAGAGGCGCTTCCTTTATGATTATGGCCTTGCGGGTGTCGGTGGCCAGCTTGAGGCGCGGGCCTTTGGCGTCACCGCTGAACAGTTCCTCCGCCCTGGCGAGGATCACCTCGCCGGCAATATCAAAAACCCGGTGCACCAGTATGGTGCCTTTTTCTATAGCCGTACCCATGCAGCCCCCTTGGTCGAGTTCCCTATTTCTTCGCCAGCACCGTCTCGACCCCTTTCAGGATAGAAGGGTCGTACCTGGGATCGTAGCCTTCCCAGACGTCGTAGATCTCGTGGTCTTTGGTAAGCAGGTAGATATAGGGCACGCCCTGCGTGCGGTAAGCCCGGGAAACGGCGCCGCCGCCGTAGGCCAGCGGGAAGGTGAGTCCGAAGTCGGCCGCGAAATTGACCGCGGCCTGGGCGCTGTCCTGCACGCAGATGCCGACTACTCCCAGCCCTTTCCGGCCGAAGGAGGCCGAGACCTGCTGTATGAAGGGGGCGGCCTTGCGGCAGTAGGGGCAGGTCTCGGTGAAGAACATGACCAGCACCGGCTTGCCCGCGTAGGAGGCCAGGTCGATCTCGCCGCCGGCCGCGCCGGGCAGCTTGAAATAGGTGTCCTTCTTCGAGTAGGCCGCCGCCGGGGCGGCCGGTGCCTTGGCGGCCTGCGCCGCCGGAGCGGCGGGAGCGGGCGCTTCAGCCTGCGCGGCGGGCTGTTCCTTCTTGCCGCAGGCGGCGAGGAGCAGGGCGGCGGCGGCAAGTGAAAGCAATGCGTTCTTCATAAGTTCTCCTTGGCTTAAAATCGTCACCGCTATTTTATTACTTTTCTCAATTCATCCAAAATGAAATTCGCGGCGCAGGCCCGCGTGAAGGCGCGGTCCCCGCGGAACTGCCGGCGGAAAACCCTGCTCCCCCCCGGCGAGGCCAGGCCGAAATAGACGAGGCCCGCGGGCTTCTCCGGGGTCCCCCCCCCGGGGCCGGCGATGCCGGTCACTGAAAAAGCGTAGCTGGCGCCGAACGCTCTGCGGGCCCCGGCCGCCATCTCCCGGGCGCATTCCGCGGAGACGGCCCCGTACTTCTTCAGCGTGGCCGCTTTTACGCCTAGGATCTTCAGCTTGGCCTGGTTGGAATAGGTCACGGCGCCGCCGAGGAACCAGGCCGAACTGCCCGGGATGTCCGTCAGCAGCTTCGCGGCCAGCCCCCCGGTGCAGGACTCGGCGCAGGCCAGCGTCCCGCCCGCCGCCTTCAGCTTTTCGCCGGCGGCCGAGGCCAGCGTGTCTTCCCCCGCGCCGTAGACCGTTTTCCCCAGCAGCTTGCGGCAGGCGGCCGCCGCGCCCGCCACGGCGCCGCGCCTGTCGTCTCCGGAAACGATAAAGTCCACGGTGCCCGGCCCCGCCAGGATGGTGAAGTCCAGCTTGCGGAAGCGCCGCATGGCGGGCCGCAATAGTTTTTCAGCCTGCGTTTCCCAGAGCCCGGCCGCGCGCAGTTTGACCTGGGCCAGCGCCGGCAGCCTGAAGAAGGCGCGTATCTCTTCGTCCAGGAAATTCGGGAACATGGGCTCCCATTCCCTGCGGGGCCCGGGCAGCAGCACCAGCATTCTGCGCCCGCGGGTCAGGACCTGTCCGAAGGCGGTGCCGCGGGAATTTTCCAGCGCCTTCGCGCCTTCGAGCAGGAGGCACTGGTTCCTGAAGTTGGGCGGGAGTTTTTTCAGGCCGTAATTAAAGGAAAGGATGCGGGCGCAGTCTTTTGAGTAGACCAGGCGGCGCCCCAGCGCCCGGGCGGCGCCCTGCCGCGTAAGATCGTCGAAAGTGGGGCCCAGCCCGCCGCAGGCGATCACCAGCGAAGAGCGTTTCAGGGCGGCCCTTACGGCCTCCGCGATCTCTTCCAGGCTGTCGCCGCAGCACTGCTCCCGCGCAATGCGGAAGCCGAGGGCGGAGAGATTAGCGTGGAAAAGAGGAGCGTAAAGGTTCAGCTTGCCGGTCAGCAGTTCCGAGCCGGTGCAGATCAATTCAGCCCTGCCGGTTTTCATAAGCAAAGGGTAGCATATAGCGGCCGGCGGGGCAAAACGGCGGCGGCGCCATTTGACACCGGGGGGCGTATTTGATACTTTTGAGTTTTCAGGGCAAAACGGAGGCAAAGTGATAAAAGACACTCTTTCTAAAATAGAATCGGCGATAGCCAAGATAAAGGCCGGCGACTCGGCAGAGAAAGCCGAGCTGGTCTCGCTGCTGAGCAAGCTGAAGGCCGATCTGGCCGAGCTCCCCGCCTCCCGCATCGAAGAGGCGCGCAGCATCGGTTATTTCACCGAGGCCGCCGCGCACGAGGTGACCAGGGAAAACTCCAGCGTGCAGCTGCGCAACCTTTCCATCTCCGGCATTTCCTACGCCGTGAAGGGGTTCGAGGTTTCCCACCCGCAGATGGTTTCCGTAGTGAACGAGATCTGCATGATACTGGCCCGGATGGGGATCTAGAGCGGCGGCCGGACGGGGGCACATGAAAGGCTATTCCTTCGCGGCGTTTTTCTTCACGGCTATGGCTATCACTAATTTCGCGGCGGCGGAGCCGCCCAGGGCGAAAAAGATCCCGCATAAACTGGAAAAGCACGGCCACGTCCGCGTCGACGACTATTACTGGCTGAAGGACCGCAAGAACCCCGAAGTTATAGACTACCTTAACGCCGAGAACGCCTACGCCGCCGCGGCCCTGGCGCATACCGAAAAACTGCAGGAGTCATTGTTCGCGGAAATGAAAGCCCGCATCAAGCAGGACGATTCCTCTGTTCCGTTCAAATACGGGGACTATTATTATTACAAGACCTACCGGGCCGGCAAAGAGTACCCCGTTTTCGCCCGCAGGGCGGGCTCTCCGGACGGGAAGGAGGAGATACTCCTGGACGTCAACGAGCTGGCGAAGGGGCGGGCGTTCTGTTCCGTCCTGTTCCCCGCGGTGCGGCCCGACCACAAGATGATCGCCTACGCCATGGACACCGGCGGGCGCCGCTTTTACGACGTGTATTTCAAGGACCTGGAGACGGGCAAAACCCTGGCCGAAAAAATAGAGAAGACCGCCGGCGACATGGCCTGGGCCAACGACAACAAAACGCTCTTCTACGTGAAACAGGACACCGAAACGCTGCGCTGGGAAAAAGTTCTCGCGCACGAGCTGGGCGGGGCCGCGGAGCGCGAGGTCTTCTTCGAGGCAGACGAAACTTTCGAGGTGAGCGTTTCCAAGTCCAATACCGACAAATTCATTTTCCTCCGCTCGGGCTCCACGCTCTCGACCGAGTACCGCCTGCTGGACGCCGACACCCCCGGCGGGGAGCCGAGGGTTTTCCAGGCGCGCCTGCCCGGGCTGGAATACGACATCGAGCACGGCGGCGGCGGAAAGTTCTACGTCCTCAACAACGACCGGGCGCGCAACTTCAAGGTTTCTGTCTGCCTTTCTACGGACACGGGCAAGGCTTCCTGGGTGGAGCTCGTGCCGCACCGCGAGGACACGCTGGTGGAGTACCTGGACGTCTTCGAGAACTGGCTGGTGCTGAAGGAGCGGGCCAACGCCCTCGGCCGCTTCCGCGTTTTCAACCGCGCCGACGGGAAGGACAGCTGGCTGGATTTCGACGAGCCGGCCTACCTGGCGGAGCTCGGCGAAAACTTCGAGTACAAAACGGACACGCTGCGCGTTACCTACGAGTCGCTGACCACGCCCGACTCGGTTTACGACATAGACCTCAGGACCGGGGAAAAGAAGCTGATGAAGCGCCAGGAAGTGCTGGGCGGCTTCAAGCCGGAGGCTTACGCGGCCGAGCGCCTCTGGGCGACCGCCCGCGACGGGGAGAAGGTGCCCGTCTCCATAGTTTACAAGAAGACGCTGGACCTCAAGAGCGGCAAGAACCCGCTGCATATCTATTCCTACGGCTCTTACGGCTACAGCTCGGACCCGTACTTCAGCTCGATCCGGCTTTCGCTGCTGGACCGCGGCTTTATCTGCGCGATCCCGCACATCCGCGGCGGTTCCGAGATGGGGCGGCGCTGGTACGAGGACGGCCGCCAGCTCAGGAAGAAGAACACCTTCTACGACTTTATAGACGCCACCCGTTTCCTTATAGACAAGGGCTACACCTCACCGGAGCACGTTTACGCGGAGGGCGGCTCCGCCGGCGGCCTGCTGATGGGCGCGGTGGCCAACCTGGCGCCCGGGCTGTACCGGGGCATGCTGGCGGGGGTGCCTTTTGTCGACGTGGTGACCACAATGCTGGACCCTGATATCCCCCTCACCACCGGGGAATACGACGAGTGGGGCAATCCCAATGTGAAGGAAAATTACGACTATATCCTTTCCTATTCTCCCTACGACAATGTGGAGAGGAAGGCCTATCCGAACCTGCTGATCACCACCGGCCTCAACGATTCCCAGGTGCAGTACTGGGAGCCGGCCAAGTGGGCGGCCAAGCTGCGCGACCTGAAGACGGACGACAACCTGGTGCTGCTGAAGACCGACATGGACACGGGCCACGGCGGCAAGTCGGGCCGCTTCGAATCCCTTAAGCTGACCGCGCTGGAATACGCCTTCATGCTGGACCTGGAAGGCATAAAAGAGTGAAGCTCTCCGACGTCAAGCGCCGCAACCGCGTTATAGGCATAATCTGCGCCGCCGTGCTGTTTCAGGCCGGCGGCCTGGACCCTCGCCTGCGCGCCATAGGCGGCACCGCCTTCTCCTTCACTGTCCTCGTCCTTTTCTTCTTCCTCATCCCCCTCGCCATAGAATACCTCGAACGCAAGTTCACTAAATAAACTCCAGCCAGGATCCGCGAGAAGCCCGGTCGGGGGCCTGGCAGCACCCCTGCCACCCCTCCGTATTTCTCAGACGATGCTGTAACAGAGATAGCGCTGGCGGAGACCGCAGGGGCAGGATAAGAAAAACCGTCGGAGAGCCCGCCGCTTGCATAAGCGCGGCGGGCGAGCACCGAGCGAGGCCACGGTGTGGCCGAGCGTGTTTTTCGTTCCTGCCCCTGCGGTAGGCCGCCTTGAGTGCATAAATCCCTGTATTAGAGTGTTTCACAGTTCCGTTCCCCTTCCTTTATATTATTGCCCATGGGGGGCGGGATTTTGTATGATTATGGAAAGACCTCCCCAAGGGGTTTCCGCCCGCACCCGCGGGCCAGACAGCAAACGACAACAGGAGCCAATGATTATGCCCAAGACGGCCGTTAAATCCAAAGCGAAAGCAGCTAATTCCGTTAAAATTTCCAAAAAAGTAACTTACTTCTTCGGCGGCGGCAAGGCCGAAGGCAAAGCGTCGATGAAGAACCTGCTGGGCGGCAAGGGCGCGAACCTCGCCGAGATGGCCGGCCACCCCGACCTGCGCCTGCCCGTTCCCCCGGGCTTCACGCTCACCACTGAAATTTGCACCTACTACTGGGCCAACAAGCGCTCCTACCCCAAGGGCCTCACCCAGGACGTCGAGAAGAACCTGCGCAAGGTGGAAGAGATCACCGGCAAGAAGTTCGGCGACGCCAACAACCCCCTGCTCGTCTCCGTGCGCTCCGGCGCCCGCTCCTCCATGCCGGGCATGATGGAGACCATCCTGAACTGCGGTCTCACCACCGAGACCATCCCGGGCCTGATAAAGCTCACCAATAACCCCCGCTTCGTGTACGACTCGTACCGCCGCCTGATCATGATGTACTCCGACGTCGTCATGGAAAAGGCCGCCGGCATAGAGCCCGCCGACGACCAGGGCATCCGCAAGCAGCTTGAGCGCATCATGCACGACATGAAGACCAA
>MGUI01000023.1 GCA_001799895.1 Elusimicrobia bacterium GWD2_63_28 | reverse complement strand
GACCGCCGCAAGGAAATGCTGGAAGACATCGCCATCCTCACCGGCGGCGAAGTCATCAGCGAAGAGCGCGGAATGAAGCTCGACAAGGCCGACGTGAAGCAGCTCGGCCACGCCAAGCGCATCGTCATCGACAAGGAAAACACCACCATCGTCGACGGCGGCGGCGACAAGAACGAGATCAAGAAGCGCACCGGCCAGATCCGCAAGCAGATGGACGATTCCACCTCCGACTACGACAAGGAAAAGCTGGAAGAGCGCCTTGCCAAGCTGTCGGGCGGCGTAGCCGTCATCCGCGTCGGCGCGGCCACCGAGACCGAGATGAAGGCCAAGAAGTCCAAGATCGAAGACGCCAAGAACGCCACCAAGGCCGGCGTGCAGGAAGGCCTGCTGCCCGGCGGCGGAACCGCCATCATCCGCGCCTCCAAGGTGCTGGAGAAGATGAAGGGCGCCAACGAGGATGAGCAGACCGGCATCAACATCGTCAAGAAGGCCGTGTACGCGCCGCTGCGCATCATCGCCGAGAACGCCGGCATGGACGGCTCCATCGTGGTGGACAAGATAAAGAACTCCGCCCCCGAGATCGGCTTCGACGCCGACACCCTGGAGTACGTGGACATGCTCAAGGCCGGCATCGTGGATCCCTGCAAAGTGACCCGCACCGCCCTCGAGAACGCCGCCTCCATAGCGAGCACCCTGCTGAACACGGACTGCCTGGTAGCCGACCAGCCCGAGAAGAAGCAGCCCGCCATGTCGGGTATGCCCGGCGGCATGCCCCCCGGCGCCGACATGTACTAATCGGCAAAGGTAACAAATAAGAACCCCGGGGCTCAAAACCCCGGGGTTTTTATTTTATTTTGCGTTACACCCGGGGGTTAACACTACACAAAACTTATTTTGCTAACATTGAACTATCTAGGAATGGGGATCAGCATGAAACTATTTTTATTCTTCTTTCTAAGCGCGGGCATCACCTTACTTCACTCCAATGAGGCAATGTCCAAACATTGCACCACAAACGAATTTCCAGTTTCCAAGAAGGCAGCCATAACTGCGGCAAAGAAATTTATCCCCTTAGTGACTGCAGGCTCACGTTCAGAAACCAAAGGGTATGACTTGCGCAAACCAGAAATTTGCACTTTTATAGGGAAAGATTGTGACAACAAAGATATTAAACTCGTGTTCGTACGATTTCACAATACAAGTCGAGCAGCAGCCCCCTTGCATATCATCATGAAAGTGGACAATAATTCAGACTTTTCACTCATTGACGGGGGATTCACACTAACACAAAGCGACACAATGATCAAATGGCGTCGCAAAGCTGATTGTGAGCACTAAACGACCGAGGGGGACAGGGGACCTAGTAGGGATAGGGGACGCTGCTTCCTATCTTCCTTAACTAGACCGCGGGGAAACCGGCGGTTTTGTTTTAGGGGGGAGAAAGGCAGGTGGGGTGTTTTTATGGAGTGTCTGGGAATACAGCAGATTTGTTGTATTTAAAAAGAGCCCGAAAAGGGTAATGGGTTAGCGGAGCCGCCGGGGAGACCCGGCGGTCTTATTTTTGGATTACAGGGACAGCGCCCTATTTTTTGGGGAGGATATTTGCGCCGCACTGTCTGCGGCGGTTGCGCAGCATCATGCCGGTGGCGGGGAACATTTCAAAGTTCTTATAGAACTTCTGCAAACCGGGGTCACAGATGAGGTCCACCATGTAGGCCTTCTTAAGTTTACGCAGCATGCGCTTGACCAGCTGCCCGCCTATACCGCGCCCCTGGTATTCGGGCAGCACTTCCAGGAACGGGATATACGCGGACAGCACCTTGTCGGTGATGGCCGTGATGAAGCCGACGACGCGCCCCGAGGCGCCGTCGACGGCGATAACGGCCAGGTCGCTGCTATTCAGCAGCTTCAAATGCGTCGCCGGCGCAGGCGGATTCGGCCAGCCAACAAAGAACCCTGCCAGCTTCCGCGCCGTAACACCCTTCAAATCGTCATTGTATTTAATCATATGCGTTCCGACTAGATTAAACAAAATTAGTGCCGCTTATCCCAGATTAGGCCAAAGGGCCTATTGCAGCCTGGGACCTTTAGCCTTGAAATACTGCGTATTACGCGGTATTCTATATCTGTCAGCGACAGAAACCGGCGAATGGAGGCAGGATACCGATGAAAAGAATTATCATGGCAGTCTCCGTACTACTGGCAGCGGCCACGGCCGCCCAGGCGGCGCAGAAGATAATCACCTACGACCAGTCCTTTAAACCCGGCGTCAAAGCCGCCATAAAGTGGCTGGGCGGCAGCGTAGTGCGCGAGTTCAAATATGTCAACGCCGTAGTGGCCGACCTCCCGGCTAACGTCAAGGACGCCAGCATATATTCAGTCGAAGGCGTGCGCAACGTATCCGACGACACCTACCAGCGCTGGATAGAGGCCGCCCCGGCCTCACTGCAGTCAGTCCCGCTGCCCACCCTGGGCCAAGCCCTGCGGAGCATACGCGAGAACACTCTGGCCCTGCCCAAACCCGCCGACGCGGCTGCCCCGGCCGACAAAGAAATACCCTGGGGCGTGGCCCGCGTGAACGCGGCCGCCGCCTGGGACTATACCGCCGGCAAGGGCGTCAAAGTGGCCGTCATAGACACCGGCGTAGACTTCAACCACCCCGACCTGGCCCCCAATTACAAAGGCGGCTATAACGCCGTAGACCCGGCCGCCGCACCCCTCGACGACCAGGGTCATGGCACCCACGTGGCCGGCACCATAGCCGCCGTCAGGGACAATTCAGGCGTGGCAGGAGTCGCGCCCGCCGCGGACCTGTACGCCGTGAAGGTGCTCGACAAGAACGGCTCCGGCCAGTACTCCTGGATCATAGCCGGCATCGAGTGGGCCATAGAGCACCGCATGCAGGTCATCAACATGAGCCTCGGCGGCGGCTCGGGCAATGAAGCCCTGCGCCTGGTAATGGAGAAGGCCGGCGAGGCAGGTATCACCGTGGTCTGCGCCGCCGGCAACGACGCCGGCCCCGTGAACTACCCAGCCAAGTACCCGCAGGCCATAGCCGTCTCCGCCTCGGACTCGGCGGACAAGATAGCCTCCTTCTCTTCGCGCGGACCCGAGCTGGCCGTCATAGCCCCCGGCGTGAAGATCCACTCCACGCTGAAGGGCGGCGGCTACGGCGCGCTGTCGGGCACCTCCATGGCCTGCCCGCACGTGGCCGGCCTGGCCGTCCTCGCCGTAGGTGCCGGCGCCGCCGGGCCGGAGCAGGTCAGGGCCGCCCTGAAAGGAGCCGCCGACAAGCTGCCGGGGCTCACCGCCAACGAGCAGGGCGCCGGCCTGGTGAACGCCTTCCGCTTGGTGCGCTGACAGTTCCTGAACGAAGAGAACCCCGCGTGAAAGCGCGGGGTTCTTTTTTAATTCCCAGGTTGCCTCGGGGGCCGGGTTTTATATATGGTGTTGGAATGAGCGCAGGAAGAGAAGGGCCGGCAGAGTACTCCCCGCGGACAACCACGAGGACCGGGAGCGACAGCGCCTGGGGCTATTACCTGGCCGCGCTGTTCCTGGCGGCCCTGGGGCTTATCTTCCTCAACGACTTCCGCTACGCCCTGGCGGCCCAGCGCAACTGGGTCCCGGCGTCCGGCAGGGTGACCGAGAACAAAGTGGTCGTCCACCGGGGCAGGCGCAGCTCGTCCTACAACACCTTCATCAGCTACACCTACAATACCGACACCGGCGTGCACGGCGCCGGGCCGCTGGAACTCAACAAGTTCAAGCTCTACTTCACCGAGGACGGCGCCTGGGACGACCTGCGCCGCAGCTTCCCGGAGGGCAAAAGCCTGGAGGTCTACTACAACCCCGGGAACCCGTCGGAATCCAGCCTGGGTTTAGCGGGCGCGCCCGGCGTGGCCGTGCCTATAGTTTTTTTCCTGTTCGCCTTCGGCGCGGTCTACGTGGCGCGCAACCAGTAGATATGAGGAACCGCCTCAACATCAGCCCGAAGAACATCCTTCTCCTCTTAGCCGGCGGCGCTCTTGCCGCCGCCGTGCTGGGCTCGGCTTTACTGCTGGCCGCCAGGCTGTGGCCGTCTTTCCAGGCGCGCACGGCCAAGCGGGAGGCGACGGCAGTAATGGTAAAGGAAGCGAAGGCGCTCGGGCTGACTTATGAAACGGTAGTGGCGGCCCCCGCCCAGGCCATGGGAAAACCGGCGCTTTGGTGCCTGAGACGCAGCGGAGCTGACGAGGCTCTTTATAAGGGCCAGGAAAAAAACCGGCTCCGCATAACCAATCCGGCCGCCATGTACAACTACTCGGGGTCAAGCCACCAGGCCTGCGTAGACACCGTGGTAACGATACAGAACATAACGGCCTCCGAGTACCTGGGGGCCCGCGGCCTGCGCCTGGAAGTTACTTTCGTAGACTATTATTGAATTCAGACCGGTTCGGTGGCCTGTTCGGGGGCGGGAGGGGGAGGGATGACCCGGAGGCCGTCCTGCTCCGCCGAAAGCCGGCGGCCCAGCGAAAGGAAGCCCAGGCAGGAAATCACGGCCAGCGCGGCGATGATGAACCACGGCGCCGGCCGGTAAATGGGGCTCAGCAGGCCGATGGCGTTGGACCCTACCAGGATCCCCGTAGAGCTGCCGAGCTGCTGGAACAGGCCCTGTATGCCCAGGTAGCGCCCCTTCTCGGTCCTCGGCGCCATATTGGCCCCCAGCGCCTGCATGCCCGGCGACACCGCCAGCTCGCCGAAAGTCACCACCACGATAGCCGCCGCCGCGAAGAAGAAGGAAGGCGCGTAGCCGAAGCACAGGTAGCCTCCCGCGTAGCACAGCGCCCCGGCCGCCAGCCCCGCCGTGATCCGGCGCCCCTCCAGCAGCTGCGTGATAAAATATTGGAACACCACCACCATCAGGCCGTTGATGGAGAAAAGCAGGCCTATCTCCCTCTCGGTAAAGCCCAGGTAAGTCTTGGAATAAAGCGAGCTGGAAACCACCAGCTGGCTCATCACCGCGCTCATGGTAAAGGAAAAGATACAGAAGCGCAGGAACACCTTGTTGGACAGGGCCACCGAGGCGCCCGCCAGTCCGGGCGACACAAAGCGCCCTTTGGCCAGCCCGGGGACATCCTTTACCGCGAATGAAACGATGACCGTGCAGACGCCGAACACCAGCGCCGTCACGAAGAACATCAGCGAGTAAGAGCCCTCCGCCAGGAAGCCGCCAAGCGCCGGGCCCAGCGCCCAGCCCGCGTTATTGCCCATGCGCAGGAAGCCGTAGGCCTTCATCCTGCCGGCGGGCGGCGTAAAGTCCGCCACCCAGGAGCGCGCCGCCGGATGAAAAAAAGAACCGATGAACATCCCCAGCGGGTGGAAAATGAAGATAGCCCACAGGGCGCCGCCGCCGTAGATGATGAAAGCGATGACGCCGATGAGCAGGGCCCGCAGCGCCAGCGAGTACAGCATAACCTTGCGCCTGCCTATGGCGTCCGAGACCTCGCCGCCGATGAACTGCGCCAGCGAAGCCACCAGCATGGAACCCGCGAGGAAAACACCTACCCAGGCCATCGGGATACCGCGCTGGGTGCTGAGATAGAGGGCCAGGAAGGGAAAAGAAATGGCGTAGCCGGCCGTCATAAGACCTTCGGCCGCGGTCAGTATCCAGAAACCCTGTGGCAAAGCCATACCATATGATAGAAAATCCGGCGGCATATTACTTAATTACGCCGGACACGGCAATTCTTCGCCCGATTTCCCTATGAAAAACCGGCGGTTTTTGCTAGAATATAGTAATCCCAACCATGCCGACCGCTGAAATTACACGCAAGGGCACTCTTCTTTCCAATTTTCAGACCATAAGCAGCCGCATAGGCGCGGCCCGCGCCGCGGCCGGCGCGAATCCCGCTGAGACCTCTTTCATAGCCGTCACCAAGTACGCCGCGGACGCGGATGTTATCGCCCTAGTTGAGGCGGGCGCCGTCACTATCGCGGGAGAGAACAAGGTTCAGGACGCCAAGACAAAATGGGCCAACGGCGCCCTGGCCCCGCTGCGCGGCAAAGTAACGCTCCATTTTATAGGCCACCTGCAGAGCAACAAGGCCAAAGCCGCCGTAGAGCTGTTCGACTGGATAGACTGCATAGACAGCGTCAAGATCGCCGCCGAACTGAACCGCCACGCGGCCGCCCTGCACAGGACCGTGCCGGTGATGATACAGCTCAAGCTGAACGACTCGCCCACTCAGTCCGGCGTAGCCTTGCCGGAAGCGGGCGCCCTGCTGGCCGAACTGCGCGGCATGAAGAACCTGGACGCGCGCGGCTACATGGGCATAGCCCCGGCGAACGCCCCGGCTGAAGAGCTGAAGTCGGTTTTCGCCGACGCCAAGAAGATTTTCGACAGGGACTTCCCCGGGCCCGGCAATTACTTGTCGCTCGGCATGAGCGGGGATTACGAGCTGGCCGCTGCGGCCGGCTCTAACCTGCCGCGCATAGGCAGCTCCCTTTTCGCTTAGCAGGGAATGCCCCCGGAAGCGGGGGGACGTTAGCGCGCAGCCCACAGGACGCGCAACAGGGTGGAGGATGGGAACATGATCGTAAAAGTCAGAGTGATACCGAACTGCGAAGACAACGAGGTGGTTTCCCGGATAGGCAGCGTGCTGCGCGTGAAGATATGCGCCGCCGCGGCCGACCTTAAGATAAACCTTCTTCTGAGGGATTACCTTTCGGAATTCTTCGAGGTTCCCGCCAAAATGGTGAACATCATCCGCGGCGCAAAGGGCCGCGAGAAGACCGTGGAAATAACAGGCAAGACCGAGGAACAGCTGAAAAACCTGCTGGACTCGATTCCGTAGGAGCAGCAAGCTGCGACGCGCGGGCCCGCCAGAGTGCGGGCCCGCGATTTTTTAAGACAGGAGAAAAAAATGATACCTCCGAGACTGATTTTCAAAGCAGGCGGCATGAAGATACTGGACCAGCGCCTGCTGCCCGACAGCATTAAATTCATAACCGTGCGCAACGCCGCCGGCACGGCCAAAGCCACCAAGGACATGGCCCTGCGCGGAGCCCCCCTGATAGGCTGCGCCGCCGCCTTCGGCTTCGCCCTGGAAATGCGCCGGCTCAAGCCGGGCTCCGCCGCGGAGCTCATTAAGACCGCCAAGCGGACCGCGGACCTCCTCAAAGCCGCGCGCCCGACGGCCGTAGCCCTGTTCTACGCCGCCGACCGCATGCTGAACATGGCCGTAACCTTCGCCGCGAAGCACCCCGGCAAGTTCTCCGCCAATACGCTCAAGCAGCTGCTGGCCCAGGCCGACAAGGAAGCCCGCCTCGTCACTAAAGAGGACGAGGACGCCTGCGAGGCCATGGGCGAATACGGCGCGCGCCTGCTGCCGAAGAACTGCGTTATCATGACCCACTGCAACGCCGGGGCGCTGGCCACCATGGGCATCGGCACCGCCGTCGGGGTGATTACCGCCGCGCACAAGAAGTGCAAGATCAAGCACGCCTACTCCTGCGAGACCCGCCCCTACCTGCAGGGCGCCCGCCTGACCATCTGGGAGCTGATGCGCGAGGGCGTGCCGTCCGAACTGCTGACCGACAACATGGCCGCCCACATCATCAAGACCTGCGGCGTGAACGCCATCGTGGTGGGCGCCGACCGCATCGCCTCCAACGGCGATACGGCCAACAAGATTGGCACCTACGGCCTGGCCGTCATAGCGAAGCACCACAAGGTCCCGTTCTACGTGGCGGCGCCCACGCCCACGATAGACATGGCGGCCAGGGACGGCGGCGACATCGTCATCGAAGAGCGCTCTACCGAAGAAGTCACTTTCGTAAAAGGCAACCGCATAGCCCCTAAAGGCGTGCGCGTGCGGCATCCCGCCTTCGACGTCACCCCCGCCGCCCTCATCACCGCCCTCATCACCGAGAAAGGCGTCATCAGCCCGGTCACCCGCGCCAGCATCAAACAAAACCTGGCGAAGTAAGCATCGGGCGGCCTACCGTGCGTGCAGGAATGCCCAGCATGGTAGGCCGCCTGGCATTCACAACCCCTAATATTTATCCTTGTAATCTTCTTGTAACACCCCTTTGTTATCATTTAAACATGACGGAACAGATTTCGCGGTATTACCTATACATCAAAAAGTCCATACGGGGACCTTTCTATGTCAAAGACGCGGCCCTGCAGCCCGGCTTCACCCGCTCCACTTTAGTCTGCCCCGAAAGATCCCTCGGCCAGTGGCGCGAAGCGTCGCTAGAGCCCGTTTTCCAGGCCCTGCTCGAAACCCCGCCGCAGGCTTCCGTAAAGCCCCGCCCGCCCATGACCGCCGAGGCCGCCGAGGAGACCGCCTCCCGCTCCCTGCTCGAAAAAGCCATCGCCAAGAACGCCCAGCTCGAGCGCGAGGTGAAAGACCTGCGCAAGGCCTACCACTCCGAAAAGCACACCTTCGAAGAAAACCTCAAGCGCAAAGAAACCGAGGTCCAGGCCCTGACCGAGAAGCTCAAGCGCTCCATCAGCAACGCCCAGGCCGTGCGGGGGGAACATCCCTCGTGGGAAACCCTTTATAAAACCCTGAAGAAGCGCTCCGAGGAGAAGCTCTGCGAGGCCACCCAGGCCCTGGCCGAAAAGACCGGCGAGCTCTCCAAGCTCAGAGAGCGCCTCATGGACGCCGCCGAAACCGGCAGCGCCGCCCTGAAGAAGACCGAGGGCGCCGCGGCCGAACAGATCTCAGCGCTGCAGGACGAGATCGAAGAACTCAGGTCCCAGGTGGAAGAGAAGGAAATGCTCGCCAAGACCCTCGCCGACAACATCTCCTCGCTGGTCGGCAAGAACGAAGAATTCCAGAAGATCATGTTCGACGAGCGCCGCGACTACGAGGAACAGTCCAAAAAGTTCTGCGAAGAGATAGGCCGCCTGCGCTCCGACCTGAAGTGGCGCGACCAGGAGATGGTCAAGATGCGCGACGAGCTCTTCGACGCCATGCAGAAGATAAAGGAAGTAGAGGCCGTGGACCACCTCAAGTCCCGCGAGCAGGAGGAGCTCTACGACGTGCTCGGCGCCAAGCTGAAGCTGCTCTCCGGCTACTTCGAGAACCTGGAAGCCCGCGTCAAGTACGCCTTCAAGAAAGCCTGACCCCGCCCAGCGCGGCCGGCCGGCGCCCCCCGGGGGACGCCGGCTTTTTTGCGCCCTTTCCCCGCACTCCCGAATTTGTATAATTATTATCAATAATAAGGCACGGAGAAGCTGATGAATATTACTTTCAAACAACTGATAATAGCAGGCGGCCCGATACTGTTCCTGCTGGCCTGCCTCTCTATCTACTCTATAGCGCTGATCTGGGAGCGCTGGAACGTCTACCGGCGCACCTTCAGCGGCATGCAGGACCTGCTGCACAAGATACACGCCCTGCTGCGCACCGGCGAGGTCAAACAGATCTCGGAGCTCTGCGCCAAGTCCAGGAACCCGGCCGGCGACATCATACACAAGGTCATCAACCATTTCGGCAGCGCGCTCGAGAAGCGCGAGCTGGCCGAGAAGGCCGTAGAGTGGCACGTCTCCCGCCTCAACAGGGGCCTCACCCCCATAGCCACCATCGGCAGCATCAGCCCGTTCATCGGCCTGTTCGGCACGGTCATCGGCGTCATCCGCGCCTTCAGGGACCTGTCCATGTACGCCGGCGCGGGCCCCTCGGTGGTGGCGATGGGCATAGCCGAGGCCCTGGTCAACACGGCGGCGGGCCTCTTCGTGGCCATCCCGGCCATAGTCGCCTACAACTATTTCGCCCACAAGGCCAACGACTTCGCCAGCGAGATGAACTGGGTAACGGAGCAGGTGATAGACCGCTCCGCCCCGCGCGAGCTCAGCGGCGTTTCCTGACGCCCCCGCAACCTTATGCGCATACACACCAAGAAAGGCAGCATCATAGCGGAGATCAACATGATCCCGCTCATCGACGTTTCGCTGATCCTGCTCATCATCTTCATGGTGATAACGCCTTTCCTCGTACAGTCGCAGATACAGGTCAACCTGCCCAAGGCCTCCACCGGCGTGAAGGGGGGCGAAGAGCAGGTGATAAAAGTGCAGATCGCGGCCAGCGGCGCCATGACGCTCGAAGGCAGGCCGGTGAAGCTGCAGAAGCTGGAAAAGGAACTGCTGCTGCGCCTCAAGCAGTCCTACAAAAAGACCGTGCTCGTCGAGGCCGATAAAACCGTGCCCGTAGAGCGCGTCGTAGCCGTGTTCGACGCCGCCCGCAAGCTGGGGGCCGGCAAGATAGGCATAGCCGTAAAGCCGGCGGACTAGCCGCTAACAGGACATGCGCTCCTACCTACTGTACTCCTCCTCCCTCCATTTCCTGCTCCTCGCGGTCCTCTTCTTCGTTTCCCGCAACGCCCTCAGCCTGAAAAAAGAACAGGCCTATTACATAGACTTCATCGGCGGGCCCGCCCAGGTGGTCACCATGGAAAAAGCCGCCGCCGCCGAGGGCCCCCGCGCCGCCGCCAAAAAAGAGGACGCGCAAAAAGCGGCCGCCAAAGCGGAGAACCCCGACGAGGACGATTTTTCCGGCAGCGCCCTGCCCAAGCCCAGCATCCTCGCGAGCGGGGCCAGACTTTTCGACGCGGAGCCGCCCAGGCCCGGCACTTCCGGCGAGGGCGGCACCCCGCTGGTCACCGATTCCGCCAACTTCCCCTACCCTTGGTATATCACGCAGGTGCGCGAGGCCCTCTGGGGCGCCTGGACCGAGCGGATGCCCACGGGCGGCAGCCTGCGCTGCACGGTAAAGTTCAGCATCTACCGGGACGGGTCCATACGGGGCGTCAGCGTCGAGAAATCCTCGCGCAACAGGCTTTTCGACAATGCCGCCGAGAGCTCCGCCCTGGCGGCCGCGCCCTTCGCGCCCCTGCCCGACGATTTCTACGAGGACAAGCTCACCGTCCACGTGGAATTCAAAGCGATGGACTAGCATGACGAGCCTCCTCATCTTCCTGGCCGCCGCTGTGCACCTGGGGGCCTTCATCTCCTACCCGCAGAGCGGGAAGTTCGGCCCCACTTTCCTGTACATCTCCATCCTGCTCTGGACCGCCCTGGCGGTGATGCTCAACAGGGCGCTGGCCAACGCAAGCCGCGAGAACAAGGCCTTCGTCGCCGTGGCCTTCGCGCTGGTCTGCGCCTTCTCGGCGCTTTCGTTCCTGCCGCAGAAGGACGGGGTGAACCCGCTGCGCAAGCTGGCGGCGGGGCAATACCCGGCCGGGCCCGATTTTTATTTCGGGCTGCTGCGGCTGGGCATAGACGCGCCGGCCCTGCGGCCGCCGCCGCAGCGGGAGAAACCTTTATAGAGGTCAGAGGTCCGGATTATGAAAACAATAGCCGTAACGGGCGGGACAGGTTTCGTGGGCAGGGCGCTTTCCAAGGCGCTGCTGGCGAAGGGCTACGCCGTCAGGGTGATCACGCGGCGCAGGCCCGCCGAAGTCCTCGAGGGCGCAGCCTACGCCGAGGCCGATTTCTCCGACGCCGCCAGCCTCGGGCGGGCGCTGGCCGGCGCGGACGCCGCGGTGCACCTGGCCGCGGCCCTCTTCTGCCGCTCGCGGGAAGATTTCATGCGCGCCAACGCCGGGGGCACCGCCAATTTGGTCGCGGCCGCCAACGCGCAGCCCTCGCTTAAGAAGCTGGTCTACGTTTCCAGCCTGGCCGCGGGCGGCCCTTCCTCCGCCGAGGCGCCGCGCACCGAGGCCCAGCCGGAGGCCCCCACGTCTTTTTACGGCCAGAGCAAGCTGGAGGGGGAAAAGGCCGTAAAGACTTTTGCCAACGGGCCCTTCGTCATCCTGCGCCCGCCGATAATCTACGGCAGGAAGGATTCCGGGTTCTCGAAGATAGCCGAGTGGGTCCGGAAGGGCGTCATGGTGAACGCCGGCTCCGCCGACGGGCGCTTCAGCTTCGTCTATATCGATGACCTGGTCCGCGCGGTGATCCAGTCTCTGGAAACGCCCGGCCCGGACGGCGGGACCTTTTATGTCTGCGAGGCGCGCTCGTACGCATGGCTGGAATTCATAAAGCTGCTGGCGGCGGGGATGGGGGTAAAGATGCCTTTCATGCTCTCGCTGCCGCCCCGGGCCGTTTACGCCGTGGGCTGGCTCTACGAGGCGGTCACCGCCGTGACCGGCGCCGAACCAGTGATGAACCGCGACAAGGCCCGCGAGGCCGCCGGCCCCAACTGGACCGCCTCCCCGGCCCTCTGGGAAAAGACCGCCGGCTGGAGCGACTGGACCCCGCTGCAGGAAGGCATAAAAAAGACTTTCAACTGACCATATTTTTTATATAATAATTCTGCCGGTTTTGGGTTACCGGCCTGGACTGATGGAGAGGTGGCCGAGTGGTTGAAGGCACCGGTTTGCTAAACCGGCATACGTGTGTAAATGCGTATCAAGGGTTCAAATCCCTTCCTCTCCGCCAGTTTTTTCCTAAAAAACTGGCGCAGTGTCCGGGGTGACGCAGGGCAGCGCAGTCCGCCCCGGAGTTTTTCATCAACGAAAACACGCGTAAAAGCAGGGGGCGAATGCAGGACCCGCAGCTTACAGAAATAGCAGGCCTTAAAAAGCGCCTTGCCGGCATCTTCGCCGCGGCGGCCGTCTGCATCCTGGCCGGCGGCCTGGCCTACCACCACCATTACCAAACAGTCATCCGCAAGGACGCGGCCGACCTGCTTTCTTCTATAAAGAGCTTCAAGACCGACCAGATCCTTTTCTGGCGGGCCGACCGCATCAACGACACCGAATCCCTGCTGGACACCCCCGTCCTTTCGGTCTTCCTGAACCGCCTGGCCGGGAACCCGGACGACAAGGCGCTGCGCGCGCAGATGCGTTCCAGGCTGCAGACCTACCTCAAGCATAACCGGTACCGCTCCGCCCTGCTGGCCCTGCCCGACGGGACCGTAGTGACCGCCGCGGGGGAGAACCCCAAGGCCCTTCCGGAAGAAGCTAAAGCCCTCATCCGCAAAACCTTAGCCTCCGGGAAAACCGAGCTGGGTGATTTTTACGTCGGGCCTTCCGGGCGGCCGCGCATAGACCTGGTCTCGAAAGCGGCCACCGGGAACAACGGCAAAAAGCTTTTCCTGCTGCTGGAAATAGCCCCCGACGACTACCTGTATCCCCTGCTGCAGGCCTGGCCCACGAACAGCCGCACGGGCGAGACCGTGCTGGCCAGGAAAGAGGGCAGGGACGTGCTTTTCCTCGGGGACCTGCGCCACGCGGAGAACGCGGGCATGAAGCTGCGCCTCCCTCTTTCCGGCTCCAACCTGCCGATCGTGAGGGCCCTTAACGGGGAAGCCGGGGTGGTCCTCGGCTCCGATTACCGCGGCATAAAAGTGCTGGCCTCGATCAGCCTCATCCCCGGAACCAACTGGGGGATAGTGGTAAAGACGGACTGGGAAGAGATCATGGCGGAGACCGGCAGGCTCTCAGCGCTCATCCTGCTCTTTACCTTGTTCCTCGTCACGGCCGCGGGCGGATGGGCCTACCTGCTTTTCCGCGTGCAGGCCGGGAAGTATTCGCGGGCTATCGACACGGCGGCCGCGGAACTGCGCGAAAGCGAGCAGATCTTCGAAAGCTTCATGAGGCACAGCCCCGTCTACGTCTTCTTCAAGGACAAGGAAATACGCTCGCTGCGCCTGAGCAAGAATTACGAGACGATGCTGGGCAGGCCCCTCAGGGAACTGCTCGGCAAGAGCATGGACGACCTGTTTCCCTCGGAGCTGGCCCGGAGCATGATAGCCGACGACAAGCGCATCCTGGAAGAGGGAAAACAGGTTGCGGTAGAGGAAGCTTTTAACGGCAGGAACTACCGCACTATAAAATTCCCCGTAGAGCTCGAGGGCGGGAAGCGCTACCTGGCCGGCTACACGATAGACATCACCGAGCAGAAGCAGTCCGCCGATAAACTCAAGAGCGTAGCCCGCGAGTGGGAAACGACTTTCAACGCCATAGACGACGTGGTCTGGACGCTGGACGCGGAGCACCGCATAGTGCGGGCGAACGCGGCCACCGGCAGGCTCTTTCCGCACGATGCGGCCATGGTGGTGGGCCGGCGCTGCTGGGAAATAGTGCACGGCACCACCGGGCCCGTCCCGGAATGCCCGGTGCAGCGGGCGCGGCAGTCTATGCGCCGGGAGATAATGGAGTACCGCCTCAGGGGCAGGATCTTCGAAGTGGTGGCGGACCCGATCCCGGGCCCGGCCGGGGAATACGCCGGCGCGGTCCACATATTGCGGGACATCACGGAGCGGAAAAAAACCGAGGAAACCCTGCTCGCCAGCGAGGCGCGCTACCAGCACCTCTTCGATAAGATGGAAGAGGGCTTTGCCACCCACGAGATCATCTGCGACGAGGAAGGCCGCCCGGCGGACTACAAATTCCTCTCGGTCAACCCCGCCTTCGAGCGGCTCACCGGGCTGAAAGGCGCGGATATAGCGGGCAAGCGCGTGCTGGAAGTAATGCCGCAGACCGAGAAGGTCTGGATAGAGAAATACGGCAGGGTGGCGCTTACCGGGGAGCCCATGCATTTCGAGAGCTATGCCGCCGCCCTCGGGAAATGGTACGAGGTCAGCGCCTTCAGGCCGCGCGAGGGGCAGTTCGCAGTAAGTTTCTTCGACATCACCGAACAGAAGAAAGCCCAGCTCGAGCTGGAGAAGGCAGGCAATGAACTGCGCGAAACGCAGAAAGTGCTGTTGAAGAACCTGCGGCTTTACAGCATCCTCGCGCAGATCAACCAGGCCGCGGCCCAGACCAAGGACATTAAAAAACTCTATACCCGCCTCTGCGAGGTGGCCGTGTCCGCCGGCGGCTTCAGGATGGCCTGGGTAGGCTACCCTGACCGCGACACCGGCCGGGTGCTCCCCATCTGCTCCGCGGGCGACGCGGCGGGGTACCTGGACCACATAAAGATCTCCGTCAAAGAAGGCCCCTCTTCCAAGGGCCCCACCGGGACTGCGGCGCGCACCGGCAGGATAGCGGTGAGCCAGGACATAGCCTCCGACCCGGACATGGCGCCGTGGAAAGACAAGGCGCTCGAAAAGGGCTACCTGTCCAGCGCGGCCCTGCCGCTCCACGACGGGCCGACCCTCGTCTCCGTGCTCAGCCTCTATTCCTCCGAAAAAGACTTCTTCAACGCGGACGAAATTAAGCTGCTCACGGAGATCAAGGACGACGTCTCGCTGGCCATCGAGGCCATCTCAGCGGAGGAAAAGCACAGCGCCGCGCAGAACACCCTGGAAAGGACGACGGCCCACCTTACGCACATGATGGAAGCGACGCCGGTGATACTTTTCACGCTGCGCCTGCTCAACGGCAGGCTCCTGCCGCAATGGGTCAGCGGCAACTCGGAGTCCATTACCGGGCACGACCCTGCGGAGCTGCTGTCCCCGGCCTGGTTCGAGACCGCCGTGCACCCCGAGGACAAGGACTGGGTCATCTCGGAAATGAAGCAGATCTTCGCCAAAGGGACCCTCTCCCATGATTTCCGCCTGGCCAAGAAGGACGGGAGCGGCTACGTATGGGTACACAGCCAGCTCCGCGCCGGGCCCGAAGGTTCAGGCGAGATAACCGGCACCTGGACGGACATAACCCCGCTGAAAGAATCCGAGATGCGCTTTAAGAAGCTCTTTGAAAAAAACCCGCTGGCCTGCCGCCCGCCCGCCCAGGCCGGGCGCGACGAGATCTTCATGCTCGACCCTGAAACCTCCCGCTTCAGTTTCGCCAGCCTCGGCGCGCTGAAGAACCTGGGCTATACCAGGACAGAGATCGAGCAGAAGAAACCCTGGGAAATAGTGAAGGACCTGACCGAGGACTCCTACAAAGCCCTCCTGACGCCACTCGTCAAAAAGCAGAAGCAGCTGCTCATCATAGAAGCCGAGCACGTCCGCAAGGACGGCACCTGCTACCCCGTGCAGACCCGCCTGCAGCTGCTGGAAGTTTCAACGGGCCCGGTGGTGATGATACTTTCCACCGAAATCCGGGAAGAACAGGCCTAAGCTTCACTCCAAATTGCTAAAATTTAGACGTTGCCGGGAAGCCCGGCCGCCGCGCTATGACTAAGATTTTCAAGGCCTCCGCTCCGAACCTGAAGAAAGCCGCCGCCATCCTTAAGGCCGGCGGGGTCGTCGCTTTCCCGACGGAGACGGTCTACGGCCTGGGCGCCGACGGGCTTAACCCTGTGGCCTGCGCCCGCATCTTCGAGATCAAAGGCCGCCCGCGTTTCGACCCGCTGATACTGCACGAATGCACCCCCGCGCGGGCCAGGCGGCTTTTCTCAAGGGTGCCGCCGGCCGCCGCAAAACTCATGAAGAAATTCTGGCCCGGACCGCTGACGCTGGTGCTGCCCAAGGCCCGCTGCGTGCCTGACATCGTAACCGCGGGGCTGCCCACCGTAGCCGTGCGGGTGCCGGCTAACCGCCACGCCCTGGCCCTGGTAAAGGCCGCCGGGCGGCCGGTGGCGGCCCCCAGCGCCAATAGTTTCGGGCGCCTGAGCCCCACCACGGCGGCGCACGTCAGCAAGCAGCTGGGCGGGGGGCCGGACATGATCCTGGACGGAGGCAAAACCAGGATAGGAGTGGAGTCCACCATCATCACTTTTACCGGGAACCGCCCGGTGCTGCTGCGCCCCGGCGGCCTGCCGCTGGAAGAGATCGAAAAGGCGGCCGGCCCGGCGTTGAAGGCCGCAGCCGGCGGCAAGCCTGCCGCGCCGGGCTGCCTCAAAAAGCATTACGCGCCCAGAGCGCGGCTAAGAATCGTGGCCCCCGGCGCCGCCGTACAGGCGTCGCCGTCCGCGGCCTACCTGGCCTTTTCTGCCAGACCCGCGGGCCGCTGGGCCGCGGTGAAGGTCCTTTCCCGCAAGGGCGACCTGCGCGAGGCCGCCGCCAACCTGTTCGGCGCGCTGCACGCGCTGGAAGCTTCCGGCGCCGCGACCATCTACGCCGAGAAAGTGGCCCCGCGCGGGCTGGGCAGGGCCATAATGGACCGCCTGCGCCGGGCGGCCGCGAGGTAACATGAAAAAGCGGGAAGCAGCCATAGAGCTGGTAAAGAAATTCATACAGAGCGACCCGGTGCGCGCGGCGCAGTCACTGGAAACGCTGCCGCCGAGAGACTCCGCGCAGATACTGCGCGACCTGTCGCCCTCGGTAGCGGCGCAGGCCGTGGAGAACATGCCGCCGCCCGACGCGGCCGCCGTCCTGGCGGAGCTGCAGCCTGAAGAGGCGGCGGGCATCCTTCACCGCACCGGCAAGTACCAGGCCGCCGACATCTTCCGCCAGTTCACCCAGGAGTTCTCCAGGGCCGTCATCCCGCTGCTGGACCAGGAATTCTCCAAAGACATGTCCGAGATCCTGGCCTACCCGCGCGAAAGCGCGGGCCGCATGATGCACACCGATTTCCTGGCCTTCAGGTCCGACGCCAGGGTGCGCGACGTGATCCTGCGCCTGCGCCAGATGGCCAAGAAGCAGCTGCCGGCCGCCTCGTACTGCTACGTCGTGGACGGGGCCAGCGCCCTGCAGGGGGTGCTGAATATGCGCGACCTGCTGCTGGCCTCCCCCGAGGCCCGCGTAGAAGAGATCATGATCCGCGACGTGCTGAAGGTCCCGCCGTTCACTGACCGCGAGGAGCTGGTGGCCATGGTGGCCCGCAAGCATTACCTGGCCGTGCCGGTCACAGATGAGAACGGGCGCCTAATCGGCGTGGTCAACACCAAGAACATCATAGCCTCCACCGAGGCGGAAGCCACCGAAGACCTGCAGCTGCTCTTCGGCGGCAGCGCCGAGGAGCGCGCCTTCTCGCCCGCCTGGTTCAAGATAACCCGCCGCCTGCCGTGGCTGACCATCAACCTGGCCACGGCCTTCCTGGCCGGCTCCGTGGTGGCGCTCTTCGAAGATTTCATCGCGAAGGTGGCCGTGCTGGCCGTGTTCCTGCCCATCATCGCCGGGCAGGGCGGCAACGCCGGCACGCAGACGCTGGCCGTGGTCATCCGCGGCATGCTGATGCGCGAGATAGCGCCGCACAACGCCTGGCAGCTGGTAAAGACCGAATTCTGGGTGGCCCTCGTCAACGGCGCGGCCACCGGCCTGATAACCGCGGCCGCGGCCGTGCTCTGGAAGGGCAACCCCTGGCTGGGCTTCGTGGTGGGTGTGGCCATGGTGGTCAACATGGTGGCCGCCGGGCTTTCAGGCGCGCTGATCCCGCTGGCCATGAAGCGCCTCGGCTTCGACCCGGCCCATTCCTCCGGCATCTTCCTGACCACCGTCACCGACGTGGTCGGCTTCTTCGCCTTCCTCAGCACCGCCTGGCTGCTGCAGAGCAAGCTGATATAAGCGGGCGGCCCGCAAATGAAAAAACCGCGGCGGCCCGCGGTTTTTTTATTTAGTTCCCGCGCCGGCTTAGCGGGCGCGCGCGGCCAGCAGTTCGCGGTAGTAGTCCAGTGTGCGGCGGGCCATGATGGCGGTGGTGAACCCCGAGCTGACGAGGGATACGGAACTTTTGGAAAACTTTTCGCGCAGGCCGGGGTCGGCCAGCACGGCCTGCAGGCGCTCCGCCAGGGCGGCGTGGTCCCCGGGCGGAAAAAGCAGGCCGGTGACGCCGTCCTTTACGATCTCCGAATTCCCGGAAATGTCGCTGGCCACCGCCGGCACGCCCATCGCCAGCGATTCCCGCACGCTGCCGCTCAGCGCCTCGCCCTTCACGGCCGCGTTGACGCTCACCGAGGCGACGGTCAGCAGCCGCTCCACGTCGTCGCGCAGGCCGAGG
>MGUI01000022.1 GCA_001799895.1 Elusimicrobia bacterium GWD2_63_28 | reverse complement strand
TGCTTGGAGCCCTTGTCCTGGAACATCCAGAAGTTGTAGCCGATCTTTTCCATTTCGATGACGGCCTCTTCCTTGTTCATGGGCTTGAGGGGGACGTCCTTCACGACGGAGAAGCGGATCTCGGGCCCCATCAGGGTGGTGAATTCGCCCAGGTCCACGGTCTCGGTGGCGTGGTGGTCGGTGAAGCGCTCTTTGTACTTCTTTATCTGCGCTTCCATCTTGTCCATCGCCTTGTCTATCGCGGGGTACATTTCGTCGGACACGGCGGCGGCCTTCATGGTCTGGTGGCCGGCGTGCACTATCACTTCGGCGGAGTGGATCTTCTTCTCCACGGAAACTATCACCTGGGCCCAGACTATATTGTCGAGATACTCGCGGATTTTCTCGAGTTTCGCCTCGATGAAGTCCTTTATCGGCTTGGTCATCTTTATCTTGCGGGCCACTATATGTATTCTCATCGTATCCTCCATGCTGTAAAACAGGCGCTTTTCCCGCTAATAGCGGGAAGCCTTATTATTTATATTTTATCATAAAACCCCCCTATGCTATCATAGGAGTATGAAATTGGAGGTCAGGGGGCTGGTAAAGGTTTTTCCGGCGCCTTTCTTTTCAGGGGGCGCGCCGCTGCGCGTGCTGGACGGGCTGGACCTGGAGGCGGGCGCCGGGGTCACGGGCCTGGGCGGGGCCAACGGCTCCGGCAAAACCACGCTTTTCAGGACGCTGGCCGGGGTTATTGAGGCAGACGGCGGGGCCATATTGCTGGACGGCAAGCCCGCCAGCTCCGGCCGGCTGCGGGAACTGGCCGCCTATTGCCCCCCCAACCCGCGCTCCTTCTATTTCCGGCTCAGCGCCCTTGAGAACCTGCGCTTCTTCGGCGCGCTGGCCGGCCTGCCGGCCGCGCAGGCCCTGGAGCGGGCCGGCCGCCTGGCGGACCGGTTGAACCTCTCGCGGGCGGACCTGGAGCGGCGCTTCGACCGGCTGTCCGAGGGCAACATGCAGAAGGTTTCCCTGATCAGGACTTTTTCGCGGCGGGCGCCGCTGCTGCTGCTCGACGAGCCGTTCCGGGGCCTGGACGGCCTGGCCTGCACCGGCCTGCTGGGGCTGATAGCCGAGGCGGGCAGGAGCGCCGTGGCGCTGCTGACCAGCCACAGCCGCGAGCTGATGACCGCCGCCGCGCAGCGGGCGCTGCGCATGGATAGAGGCCTGGTGCTGCCCGGGAGGCCGCAATGAGCGCCAGGCTGATATCGGCTTTCATCCGCCGGGATTTCCTGGCCGAGTCCAGCTACCGGCTTTCTTTCGCGCTGGGCGCGCTGGCCACGCTGGCCAACCTGGCGGTCTTCTACTATATAGGCAGGCTTTTCGGCGGCACGCTTGCGCCCGAGCTTGCGCCTTTCGGGACCGATTATTTCACCTACGTGTTCGCCTCCCTGGCTTTCTTCGGCTATATCGGCACCGGGGCCGGCTCCTACGCCGGCCGGCTGCGGCAGGAGCAGACGCAGGGCACGCTGGAGGCGGCGCTGTCCACGCCGCTGCGCACGCTGCCCTTCCTGGCGGCCATGTCGGCCTGGAATTTCCTGTTCGCCACCTTCGAACTCCTGGTCTACGCGCTGGCGGGCGCCTTCCTCTTCGGGCTGAAGTTCCCCGCGGCTAACTGGCCGGTCGCGTTGCTGGTCTTCGCCCTCTCGGCGGCCTGCTTCGCGGCGCTCGGCATCATCTCGTCGTGCTTCGTGATGCTGTTCAAGCGCGGCAACCCGCTGGCCTGGGTGCTGAATAATTTCGAGGGGCTGCTGGGCGGGGTTTACTTCCCGGTGGCGGTGCTGCCGGGCTGGCTGCTGGCGATCTCCAATCTGCTGCCGGTCACCTACGCGGTGCGGGCTTTCCAGCTGGCGCTCAACCGCGGGGCGGGCCTGGCCGAAATTAAAGGCGACCTGCTCGCGCTGGCCGCCTTCAACCTGGTTTTGGTCCCCGCCTCGGTGTGGCTGTTCGAACTCTCCGTCCGGCGCGCCAGGAAAACCGGCACCCTCGGGGAATACTAGGGTTTAAAGCCGAGGGCGTAATGCGGGCTCAGCGGCGCCGAGGCCGAATAGAGATAGTAGTCCTGCCCCGCTTCCAGCGGCTCGGCGGGCACCTCCACCCAATTCTCCCCCTTCCTGAACAGGAACACCGCCCGGCCGGCCCCGGCCGCGGCTTTGGGCACCTTGAATTCGAAGCGGATATCGCCCTGGACGCTGCCGGGGATAGAGCCGGGACTCCAGACCTTGAGCGGCAGCACTCCCTCGCCGAAGCCGGCCAGCAGGCGGCCAGAAGGGGAGCCCTCGGCCACCGCGAAAGAGACCGGGGCCTCGCCGCGCACCAGGGTCCTGAAGGTCAGGGCTGAAAGGCCGCAGTCCGCGGAAACCGCCTTCAGTTCGTAGACGGCCCCGCGCGGGGAGATGGTCAGCGGCCTGGCCGAGGCGCTGAATTCGAAATTGCTGAAGCCGGCGGCGGGCGCCGCGGCGGCAACCGCCGCCAGGGCCGCGCGGGCGGGCGCCGGCCCGCCGAACCGCAGGTTGATCGAGAAGCGGTGCGAGTCGCCCAGGGCGCCGA
This sequence comes from Elusimicrobia bacterium GWD2_63_28, assembly GCA_001799895.1. Lineage (GTDB taxonomy): Bacteria > Elusimicrobiota > Elusimicrobia > Elusimicrobiales > UBA9959 > UBA9959. Next base: position 50,980 of record MGUI01000022.1, on the reverse strand, counting down.
AAGGCGTGAAGGCGTAGTCGAAGTTGAGCCGGTCGAAGGCCACGCCCGCGCCGGCCGAGAAGCCGGACCAGGCGCCCAGCGCATTGCCGTGCAGGCGGTAACGGTAGCCGCTGCGCAGCGAGAGGCGGCCCGTCAGCGGGTACTCCAGGCCCAGCGCGAACGACGGGTAATCGTCCACAGGCTTGTCCGCCTCGAGCGCGGCCAGCGCGCCGCGGGCGTCCAGGCGGCGGCTGAGGCCGGCCTTGAAAGCCAGCGGCAGGGGATAGCGCCGCTCCCTGAACTTTATGCCGGGGCCGATATTCTGCACCGCGAACCCCGCCGTATAGTCCCCCCCGCGCCACCGGAAATCGCGCAGCAGGCCCAGGTCCAGGGCCGCGGAGGCCCCGACCTCGTTGTCGATGCTCTGCCGTATCACCTTCACCGCCGCGCCGAGGGAAAGATCGCGGCCCGCCGGCAGGCCGTAGGCGGCCGAGAAAGCCAGGTCGTAGGCGCCGAACCTGCCCTCCGACGGGGAAATGGGGTTGAGGGGGTCGGACTCGTTCAGGCCGCTGCGGCGCTCGAGGTCCTTGGCGGTATAGAAATAGTTCAGGCCCAGGCCCAGGGTCCCGGCGCCGGACGGGGCGGTATAGGAGAGGAATTCCTGCCCCAGCCCCTGGAAATATTCGTTGTGAAAAAAGCCGACGTTCTTTTCCCCGCCCAGCCCGGCCAGGCCCGCCGGGTTCCAGTATATGGCGTAAGGGTCTCCCGGCACCGCGGTAAAAGCCCCGGCCAGGGCCACGGCCCGGGCGCCAACGCCCAGTTTCAGGAAACCGGCGGAGGTGGTGCCGGCGGAAGGATAGATCCGGGCCGCCGCGGCGGGGCCGCAGAGCGCGGCGGCCAGCAGGGCGGCGAGCAGCGCCCCCTGCGCCAGCCGCGGGTTACCGCCCCGTACTTTCCTGCCTGATATAGTCCTCATAATGCTTTCCTCGCGCCTCTCCAGGGCCGCGCTAATGTATGACCGCCAGTTTTTTCACTATCGTCTTGCTGCCCGAAGCGCTCTCGGCCTTCACGCGGTACACGTAGACGCCGCTGGCCACGCCCTTGATGCCCCAGGTTATTTCCGAGGCCTGGCCGGCCGGGCAGTCGGCCCTCTCCAGCGCGGCCACCTGCTCGCCGGCGACATTGTAAACGTCTATCCTGACGAAGGCCTTGCTGGAAACCCTGAACTTGAAAGTGACCGTCTCGCCCGTCGCGGGGTTGGGATAGGTGTACACTTCGTCCCCGCTGAAGAGCTGGCCGGAGGGCACGTATTCCATGACGCTGAAGATGGAGAAGCGGCTGACCTCGGCCCTCACCCGCCTGGCCTGCGTGTCCACCGCCGAGGTGTTCAGCATGGCCCAGGTCCCGTCGGCCAGCCTGGTGTAGAGCCGCAGGTTCTCGGCTTCCATGCCGGCCACTTCGGCGTCGGTGTAGGGCAGCGTGATCACGGCCCGCCCGTTGAGCCGGGTCTCCGTGCTCCTGAACATTATCTGGTAGGCGATGCCCGTCGGGTTGGCGGCGGCCGCCGCCGCGCGGGCCAGCGGCTCATAGGTAACGGGGTCCAGCCTGACGAAGAGGAGCCCGTCATTGTTGGAGGCTGAGCCGCCGGGGATCTCCACGCGGGCCCCGTCGCTCAGGCGCATGGAGCCGCCATCCGTGGCGTCGAAGAAGGTGAAGTTATCGGCGGCGACGCCGTCAGCCTCCGCCGAAAGCGGGGATTCATTGGTGCTGTCGTAAGCCGACACGGCGTAATAATACCGCACGTTGGAATCCGCCAGGTAGTCGTCGTAGGAGGCGGTGCCCGCGGGCAGCTCGGCCACGGGGGCGCCGAAAACGCCGCTGGCCAGGCGCCTGTAAACCTTGTAGCCGTAAACGTCGTCGGCCCCGCCGCCATCGTCGGGCGACAGGGTCCAGGAAAGGGTGATGCTGTCTCCCTCGTCGCCGGGGGTATCTACGGCCGCCAGGCCGGAAGGAGGAAGCGGCGGCAGCGGGTCCACGGCGGCGTAGGTGGTGGCTATTGCGGGCAGCGCGGCGTAGTTCGGCACGGCGTCCGCGCCCTTCAGCCCGAAATAATAGGTGACGCCGCCGGAGAGCCCGGAGATCGTGTGCGAGATATTGTCCCCGGCGGGGCCCTCGGCCAGCCTCGTGGAGGAGGACAGCGCGGCCGAATCGAAAGCGGCCCAGTCGACGAGCGGCGAGGTGGTGTACTTGATGAGGAAATGCGAGGCGGTGCCGATATTCCCGTCGTTGCCTGTGGCGGTCCAGGTCAGCTCCACGGAGCCCGGCCGCTCCCCGGACACGGCCTCCAGGTCGGTGACGGTGGCGGGCGGGGTATTGTCGCCGCTATCGTTGACCGAGGCGGCCGCAGCCTCGTTGGAGTCGGCCGATTCCAGGAAGCCGTCGTAAGAGCGCACCGTGTAGCGGTAAGTGAAACCGGTGGCAGCGGCGGCGTCCGTGTAGGCCGCCGGCGAGGGCGAGGTGGAAGCCAGCAGCGCGAAGCCGGAGCCGGCGTCGCGGTAAACCCTGTACTCCGTTATCCCGGGGACAGAGGTCCAGGACAGGGCCAGCTTATTGCCGGTATCAGCGGGCACGTCGGAGGCCGCCAGGCCGGCAGGCGCCTGCGGCACCGAATTGATGCGCACCGAAAGAAGGGCCGTGTTGGCGGGGACGACCGAGCCGCCCTCGAGGACGCTGAGCCGGAGGGTGTAGAGGCCGTTGGCCAGGCCCTGGGAATACCAGGCGCCGAGCTCTCCGCCCTCTACCGCGGCGGACGCGGCGCTGGAGACGAAGTTATGCCAGACTTCGGGCGAGCCTCCGCTGGAATATTCCAGCGTATAGCCCGACATCGAAGCGTTAGAGATGTAGCCTCTCACCGTCACCGTATCCCGCACTATGGCCCCGGGGGCGGGCCAGGAAATGGCGGCCGCCTTGGAGGCCCTGAACGAGGAGAGCCGTCCGGCCATGTCGCCGATATAGGCGAAGCCGTTGGCCACGGCCGGGGAGGAGAAGGCGGCGCTGGACAGGCTTAGCTCATCGGTCTTTACCCCCGCGGAACTGATCACCAGCAATTTGCCGTCCACGGTGCCGGCGAAGACGAACTCGCCGGCCAGCGCGGGGGAAGAAAGCAGGCCCCTGTTGGAAAGCCCGCCCAGCGAAGGCGAGCTGGCCCACACCGAGACCAAGGTGCCGCTGTCGGCCGCGGTCAGGTAATTATTGCCGGCCGCGTAAGCCACGTAGTCCACATTGGCCTCGCCTATGGCCCCGGCGAAATAGAGCCTGTCCCCGGCCGCTACGGGGGAGGTGAAAGTCTGCCAGGAGGCCCTGACTTCAACGGGCGCCGAGCGGCGCAGCTCTCCGCCGGTGGCGGCGCTGAGGGCGTACACCTTTTTGTCGTCGTGGCCGGGCAGCGCATAAACGGCGCCGCCCGAGACGGCCACCGCGTTCTGTTTGAAAGAGCCGCCCGTTTCGTAAGGCGTCCAGCCGGGAGGAGGCAGCAGCGTAGCCGCGTCCAGCGCGTAAACCCAGCCGTCGTTGGCGCCGAAATACACCCTGCCGCCGTACGCGGCCGGGGCCGACTCCACCGGCTGCAGGGCCTGCAGGCTGCCCAGCTGCGCGCCGCTGACCGCGTCGAAGACTTTCAGCTTCTTTTCAGGCAGGCCGGTGCCCGCGTAGACCTTGCCGCCGTACTCCAGCGGCGAGGAAATGGAGCGCGCCCCGAGCGGGGCTGACCAGCGCAGCCCCCCGGTGAGGCGGTCCAGGGCGTACAGGCGGCCGTCCAGGGAGGCCGCGTAAACCGTTCCCGAAGAGACGCAGGGAGAAGAGTCCACCCTGCCGCCGGTGGCGAAGCTCCAGACCTGCGCGCCGGTGCGCGCGTCCAGGGCGTACAGGCGCCCGTCCCTGGCGCCGAAATAAATTTTCCCTTCGTAAACCGCCGGGCTTGAAAGGATGCCCCCGCCGGCCTGGAAGGTCCAGCCCGGCGTAAAAGGCGGCGCGGCCTGCTCGGGCGCGTAGCCGGTGCGCTCCTGATTGCCGCGGAACATGGGCCAGTCGGCCGCGGGCAGCGGCGCCGGCAGCCGGGCCAAAGCGGCGGCTAAAAGGGCGAACAAGACCCTCTTAACAACCCTGCCTTTTCTTACGACCGCTGTTTCCTTTGTCATATAAACCACCCGCCGGATTTTTCCGCCGCGCTACGGCCCGATATTCAGCACGTAGGTCCTGCCGTCGTTGGAACCTACAATCAGCGTGCGTTCGGTCGAATCCACCACCCCGTCGGCCCGCACCGGGCCGCCGGTGGCCACGGGCCAGCCGCTCCTGAGCTGGCCGGTAAGGGTATTCACGGCGTAGACATACCCGTCGTCGCTGCCGAAATAGACGTAATTGGCGGCCAGGTCCATCCAGGCGCCCGGGACCACCACGGGGCTGGAGCGTATGGCCCCGCCCGCCTTGAAGGGCCAGCCGGCCGGCTCGGTCCAGGTTTCGGTGCTGACCTTGTGCATATAACCGTCGTCGTCTCCGAAGAAGACGTACCGGCCGCCGTCCACGCCCCAGATGAAAGGAGAGGTATAGATAGGTGCGACCTGGGGGAAAGGCGTCGCGATATCGGTAAGGTCCAGCGGGGCCACGTAAAGCTTGCCGTCGGTGGAGGTGATAAACAGCTTGTTGCTGGAATCGCTCAGGCCTATGTCGCCGAAAGGCGAAGTCATGATGGCGCCGGCGCTCATGGCGTTGCCGGGCGAACCGTCGCCCGTATTGACCTGCTGCAGGCCTCCGTTCTCGGTGCCGATCCAGGCCATGTTGACCCCGGTGCGGTTGTCCACCATGGGCGTGCCGGAGATCACGCCGGCGACCGGCAGGTCGGTCCAGTCGAAGCAGTTGGCTCCCGCCGGGTCGGCCATGTCTATGCAGTGCACCGCGTTGTCGGCCGCCCCGAAATAGAGGCTGGAGCCCGAGACGGTGATGTCGGAGCGCACCGCGAAACCCATCGAGCGCTTCCAGACCAGGGTATAGCCGGAGCCGTTGTCCCGCAGTTTGTAGACGTCGCCGAGGTCGTTGGCGAAGTAGATGTAAGCGGCCCCGCCCTCGTTATAAGAATCCGTCGGATTTGAGTTGATCGGGGACAGCGGCGAAGTAGGGAATTCCCAGATCAGCGTGCCGGTGGAAGCCACGGCGCGCAGATAGCCGTCGGTGGACGCCACGTACGACCTGGCCGTGACCAGGCCGGTCATCTCCGTTCCGGCCAGCGTGTTGACGGGCGCCGAAGACGGGCTTACATAGGGCCAGGCGGTATTGGCGGGGGCCGAAGACTGGGTGATAAAGGTGACCGAGGAAGTATACAGTTCGGCGGTGGCCAAGAAATCCTGCGGCAGCAGGCCGGAAGCGTCCCGGAGCCCGGCGCCGGCCGCCGAGAAGCGCACCCTGAAGACGCCCGGCGAGGCGTTCTGCGTGGATTCGAGAACCAGGTAGAAGGTGCGCGTGGAGCCGGCCGGGACGGAGGTTTCGTAGAGGTACTGCGCCGTGACGGTAAGCGTGGAGAGGCCGGCCAGGTCCAGCGAGATGGCGCCGTTAGGCACATAGGCCGCGGTGCTGAGGTCTATGCCCGGCTCGTAAAGGCCGGCTGTGCCGGAGTCTACGGCCAGCAGGAAGGCGTCGAACATTGTGCGCGCCTGCGCCTGGGTGCGGGGCTGCGGCGCCAGGCTGTCGTCGAGCAGGGTGAAGGCCGCCGTGGTCAGCTGCAGGGCGTTGAAGCCGGCCGGGCTGTTATTGGAGACCTGCAGCTTTATCATCGCGGCGCGGGCGGCGTTATTCATCCAGAGCGGGGCCGCGGTGCTGGCCGTGACGGTATGCACGCTGCCGTCGTAGGTGACGGTGCCGAGCTTTACCTGGGGCGCTGAAACCGAGGCGTTGTCGGAATTAAAGGTCAGTTTATACGCGGCGGAAGAGACCAGCGGGTAGCCGTCCTGGTCCAGGAAGGACGGGCCGTACTGGCCGGCGTCCTGGTCAGAAGTATCCCCAGTGCCGAAGCCGATCTCGGCCAGCCTGAAGGTATGCGGCGAGCGGGCGTCGGCCGCCCCGCCGGTGCGCGAGAAGATCAGCGTGTCAGCCTGCCCCTCGAGAGAGACCGCGCCCAGCTTGAGCCGCAGCGGGAAGCGCCGCGACAGCACCTGGCCGTCCTGGGGATAATACAGCGTATTAGCGGCCCCGTCGCCGCCGTTATTGGCCTCGTTGCGGGAGCCCGGCGTGGCGTAGCTCGCGGAGGCGCCGAAATCGACGAAATCGGAGCCCGTGTCCGAGCCCTCCGACGGCCGCCGCTCTATGGAATAGGCCGCGTTCGCGGGGGCGTAAACCGTCAGCGGCAGGGCGGCCCCGGTATTGTCGTAGCGCGGGTTATTGCCGGGTGACTGCCAGGCCGCGGCGTCCGCCACCGAGCCGCTGGAATTTTCCAGGGCCAGGAAGTCGCCGGCGGCGGCCAGCCCGGAGGCGCCGAAGACCTGGACGAAGGTGTAGCCGTCGTCGCTGACCGAAGAGGAGTCCAGCAGCGCGTAGCCCCGCGGGAAGAGCTTGCGCGAGAACCTGAAGGCCAGGCCGCCGGCCGAAGAGGCCTTGCTGCGCAGGTAGTAGCCGGTCAGCGTGCGCGTGGAAACATCCGAGGCGTTATAGAGTTCTATGAACTGCCCGGCGAGCGGGCCGTAGGCGGCCTCGTTTATCAGGAAGGTGTCGGTAGAGACGGCGTTGGCGTAGCCGGGGGTCGGCGTGGGGTCGATCTCGAAATAGAGCGGGTTGCCGTCCGTGACGCGGGCGAAGGACTGGCCGGCGGCCAGCGCCGGCCACTGCACCCGGCCCATGAGCCCGCCGAAGGAGTCGAGCAGCTTCACGTGGTGCGGCTGGGCGCCGTTGAGGTCTATGATGGAAAAGCCGGAGGCGCGGAAGACGGAATGCGGCGCCACCGAGTCCCCTGCCTGGCCGGTCCAGACCGTTATCGGCGTGCCGCCCAGCGCTATGGTGTTCTGCACGTAATCCAGCTTCCAGCCCGAGAGCGGCACCGTGGCGTCCGTATTGTTGTAAAGCTCTACCCAGTCGGCGGCCGCCGAGGCCCCTGAAGGATAAACCTCGTTGAGGTAGACGGCCAGCGTGGTGGTGCCCTTGGCCGCCGTGTAGGCGGTGATCCGCCCGCGGTGGTTGACCGCCGCGACGCGGAAATTATAGAAGCCGCCCACGTCCAGGCCGGCGGAGGCGAGGTACAAATCATAGGTATCGTGCGTGGTGACGGCGGCCCCCAGCGGGGCGTCCAGGTCGATCGCCGTGGAAACCTGGACCCGGTACAGCGTGCCGCCCGGGTTGGAATTCTCCGTCCAGTTGAACTTGGCGCTGGTGGCGGAAACCTCGGTGAAGTCGCCGGCCAGCGGGATATTGGCCAGCGTGGCCGTGGCCGGGAAGGTCACCCAGGCGCTGGAGGCCCCGTAGCCGTTGGAACGCGCGAACAGGTAATAGGTGGTGTTCGGGGTCAGCGGCGCTTCCACTTTAGCGCCGGCGTCGCCGAGCGTTACGCTGGACGCGGCAATGGCGACCGGCGGAACTACTCCGGAGAGGGAAGCCGCCAGCGTATAGCCGGTGGCGCCTTCCACCAGCGACCAGGCGGCCGTCAGGGCCGTCTCGGTGACCGGCGTGACGGCGCCGGGCACGGGGCGCGCCGGCGCCAGCGTCTCGTCCACTCGCACCCAGGAGTCGCCGCTGAGCCCTGAGGAAGGGCCGTCCAGCGCGGCGCTCAGCGTGTAGCCCGCCGCCATGGTCACCGCGGCGGCGTCGTCCATGTACCAGGCCACCGCCAGGCGGTCGCCGCTGGCCAGCGTGGTCTGCACCGGCGTTTTCAGCCAGTTCTCGGCCGTCATGGCGGTGCCGAGCTCGGCGCGGGAAAGGACCACCGAGGCGATGGTGGAGATCACGCTGCCGGCCCCGTCGGTCCGGTACAGCTCGGCCGTAACGGCGGCGTTGCCGGCCTTGTTGTTCTCCATGGCCCAGATATTGAAATTGACGTCGGCCCCCAGCGTAATTTCGTCGAGCGGGTAAGAGTACCACATCACGGTGCTGCCGCCCGCCGTCACCGTGAACTGAGTATTGACGGTGGGCGGCGTAACGGGCCCGCCGAAGGTGTTCTTGACGTAGGTGGCGGCCGCGGTGCCGCGCGAAGGGCTCAGCAGCTTGTTCGTGCCGCCCAGGGCGGAAGCGGCCGTCCTGAAATAGAGGATGCTGGCGGAAGACGGCAGGGTGGCCGTGGACTGCGCCGCGCTATAGTCGCTCAGGATGGCGTTATTATTATAGGCCGCCGCCCTGAAATAGTAGGTGGTCTGCGACAGCAGGCCGGTAAGGAACACGTAGTTGGAGGAAGTCTCCTCTGCCCTCACGTTCGCGTCGCCGGGGTTCGCGGGGTCCGTCACCGTGGCCACCAGCACCCGGTACAGCGTGCCGGCCGGGTTGCCGGCGGCGTCCCAGTTGAACTTTATCTTCGAACTGGTGACTTCGCTGAAATTTGTAAAGACCGGCATGTCGGCCAGCGTGGAGGTGCCCTGGAGCGCCGTGTAGGCGTTCACCGCGCCGTCGGCGTTCACGCCGGTCACCCTGAAGAAATAAGTGGTGTTATGGGTCAGCCCCTCGCTGCTCAGCCAGGTATTGTAGGTGTCCGAACTGCTCTCCGGCTCGCCGTCCTCGCTCAGCAAAGTCTGCGCGCGGTACAGGGTGCCGGGCCGGTTGCCGTTGTGCGTCCAGTTGAACTGCACGCTGCTCACCCACACCCCGGTGAAGCCGCTGAAGAGCGGCGTATTGGCCAGGGTGCGAGTGCCGGAGACGGCCGTATAGGCCGTAGGCGACCCGGCGGCGTTAACTCCGGCCACCCTGAAGTTATAGATCATGTCAGGGCTCAGGCCCGCGGAACTCAGCCAGGTATTGTAAGTGTCGGAGCTGCTCAACGCCGCGCCCAGAGGTTCATGCGGATCCGCGGCGGTGGAGGCCAGCACCCGGTACAGGGTACCGCCGGGATTGCCGTTGGCGCTCCAGGCGAACTGCGCCGCGTCTGAAACCACGCCGCTGAAAGAGCTGAACAGCGGCGGCGCCGTCAGCGTGTGAGTGCTCTTCGTTTCGGTATAGGCGGTGGCCACGCCGTTGTGGTTCACCGCGGCCGCGCGGAAATAATAAGCCGTATCCGCGTTCAGGCCCGAAGAGCTCAGGTAGGCGTTATAGGTGTCGGAGCTGCTGACCGGCTGGCCGCCGGCGCTCAGCAGGGTTTCGGCGCGGTACAAGGTGCCGGGCGGGTTGGCCGGGGCCGTCCAGCTCAACGACGCCGTGAAGGAACTGACGCCGGTGAAAGCGGAGAAGACAGGCGCCGCGGCCAGCGTGGAGGTGCCGTAATCCGCGGTGTAGGCCGTATATATCCCGGCGTGGTTCACGGCGGCCGCGCGGAAGAAATAAGTGGTGTTGACGCTCAGGCCCGAAGAGCTGAGCCAGGTATTGTAGGTATAAGAGCTGGTAACCGGCTCCCCGCCGGCGCTGAGCAGGGTGTCGGCGCGGTACAGCGTGCCCGCCGGGTTGCCGTTGTCATCCCAGCTGAACTGCGCCGCGGTCTCGGCCACGGCGGAGAAGCCGGGCGCGGCGGGCTGCGCGGCCGCGGTGGGCGTGGACTCGTAGGTAAAGAAAGAAGAGAGGACCCCGTTATTGTTAACCCCGGCCACCCTGAAATAATAGGTGGTATTCGCCGTCAGGCCTGCAGAACTGAACGCCAGGCTGTAGGTAGCGGAGCTGGTAACTCCTGGCGCGTCCGCCGCGATATCGGAGGAGGTAGAGGTCAGCACGCGGTACAGCGTGCCGGCGCGGTTGGAATTTTCGGTCCAGGCCAGGCCGGCGGCAGAAACCCCGACGCCGCTGAAAGCGCTGAAAGCCGGGGTATTGGCCAGCGTGGAGGTGGCCCGCGTCGCGGCGTAGCCGGTGATGAAGCCGGCGCGGCTGACGGCCGCCACGCTGAAGTAATAGGTAGTGTTGGCATACAGGCCCGAGGAGCTCAGCCAGGTATTGTACGTGTCCGAGCTGCTGAAAGGCGCGCCGACGGGCGCGGCCGGATTTGGAGCCGTGGAAGCCAGCACCCGGTACAGCGTGCCGTCCGGGTTGCCGTTGGGCGACCAGTTGAACTGCAGGGCGTTATTCGCCATGGCGCTGAAATTGGCGAACAACGGCATATTGGCCGCGGTGGCGGTGGCCTGCGCCGCGGTGTAAGCCGTCGGGACGCCGTCCTTGTTGATGCCGGCCACGCGGAAATAATAGGTGGTATTGGCGCTCAGGCCCGCGGAGCTCAGCGAGAGGTTATAGGTGTAGGAACTTACCGCCACGGCCCCCGCGGGGTTCAGCGGGTCGGGCGCGGTGGAACTGACTACGTGGTAGCGCGTGGCCGGCGGCGGGGCGTTGCCGTTGGCCGTCCAGGAGAAATCGGCGGAAGCTGAACCCACGGCGCTGAAGGCGCCGAACTGCGGCGGGGCGGCCAGCAGCGTGGCTAAGGGCGGGAAAGTGGCCCAGGCGCTGGAAGAGGCCGTGCCGTTAGCCCGCGCGAAAAGATAATACACGGTGTCGGGCGCCAGGCCCTCGACGTAAGCGCTGTTCTCATCGGCGTGCGTGACGCTGGAGAGGTCCAGCGAAGCGGGTTCGGCGCCGGGGACCAGCGAAGCCGCCAGGGTGTAGCCGGTAGCCCCGCTGACCAGCGACCAGTTGGCCGTTATGGACGAAGAGTAGGGGTCGTAGGCCCCGGCCAGGGGCGCGCTCATGGCTCCGGGCGCCAGCGTGGTAGTGCTGCCGGCGGAGAACCAGTCCGTGGCTATGCCGTTATTGTTCACCGCCAAAACCCTGAAGCGGTACAGGGTGCTGTAATCCAGCCCCGTGGTGGTCACGAAGAGGTGGTAGGTTTCAGTGGTGGTGACCACGGCGTTCGCCGGCGCGTCCAGGTTCAGGGCCGTGGAGACCTGCACGCGGTAAAGCGTGGCGGGGCCGTTGCCGGGCTCGCCCCAGTTCAGCCGCACCGTGTAGGAACTGACGCCGGTGAAATCGAAGACCGACGGCGGCACGGCCCACGTGGAGGTGGATTGCGCGCCGGAATATTCCGTTACCACGCCGTTGCGGTTCACCGCGGCGGCCCTGAAATAATAGGTGGTATTTCCGTACAGCCCGGCGGAGCTGAGGAAAGAGTTATAGGTATCGGAACTGCTGGCCGCGGCGTAGCCCGGCGCCAGCGGCGCAGGCGAGGTGGAAACCGCCACGCGGTAAAGAGTGCCGGGCGGATTGCCGCCCTCCGTCCAGCTGAAGCGCGCCTGGCCTTCGGAGATATCGCCGAAGCCGCTGAAGGCCGGCATGGCGGCCAGCGTGGCGGTGGAGGCCGGGCCGGCGTAGTCCGTGGCCGCGCCGTTATGGTTTACCGCGGCCACCTTGAAGAAATAGGTGGTGTTGGCGTTCAGGCCCGCGGAGCTCAGGTAATTATTGTAAGTATCGGAGCTGGTAACGGGCTCGCCCCCTTCGCTAAGCAGGGCCTGCGCCCGGTACAGGGTGCCGGGCGGGTTGCCGTTCACACCCCAGTTGAACTGCACGCTGCTCTGCCAGACCTCGGTAAAGGCGCCGGGAACCGGCAGGCCGGCCAGCGTGGAGGTGGAGTGCGGGCCGGTGTAAAGAGTTTCCACGCCGTTATTGTTCACGGCCGCCACCCCGAAGAAATAAGTGGTGTTGGCGCTCAGGCCCGCGGAGCTCAGGTAATTATTGTAAGTATCGGAGCTGGTGACGGGCTCGCCCCCTTCGCTCAGCAGGGTCCTGACGCGGTACAGCGTGCCGGGGCGGTTCAGCGCATCCGTCCAGGCGGGCCGCAGGGAATTCTGCAGCACGGAGCCGAAGCCGGCAAAGACCGGCTGCGCGGCCAGCGTGGAGGTGGAGGCAAATCCGGAATAATCCGTGCGTATGCCGTTATTGTTAACGGCGGCCACCTTGAAATAATAGGTGACGTTGGCCGCCAGGCCGGCGGAACTTAAATAATTATTGTAGGTATCCGAACTGGTCAGCGCGGCCCCGGCGAAGGCCGAGTCGGTGGCTACGGCTACCCGGAAAAGGGTACCGGGCCGGTTGCCGTTGAGCTCCCAGGCGGCCTGTATATAGCCGGCCTCAACGGCCAGGAAGGAAGGAGTAAGGGGCGTGACGGCCAGGGTAGAGGTGGAAGAGGTTTCGGTATAACCGCTGGCCAGGCCGTTATTGTTGAGCGCCGCGAAGCGGAAATAATAAGTGGTGTTGGCCGCCAGGGCCGAAGAGGTGAGGGCCAGGTTGTAGGTATCCGAACTGGTCAGCGCCGTCCCGGCGAAGGCGGAATCGGTGGCCACGTGTACCCTGTAGAGCGTGCCGGGCCGGTTGCCGTTGGGCCCCCAGGCGGCCCGCACGGAGCCCGCTTCTACCGGGCTGAAGCCGCTGAAGAGCGGCGGGACGGCCAGCGTGGAAGTGGACCGCACTCCGGTGTAGCCGGTAATGACGCCGTTGTGGCTGAGCGCCGCGGCGCTGAAATAATAGGTGGTGTTGGCCGCCAGGCCGGCGGAACTTAAGTAGTTATTGTAGGTGTCGGAGCTCACTACGCCGGGGCCGCCGGGCGCCGGCTGGCCGGGGGAGGTGGAAACCAGCACGCGGTAGCGCGTTCCCTCCGGGTTGCCGTTGGGAGTCCAGCCGAACCTTATAACGGAGCCGGAGACTTCGCTGAAGCTGTCGAAGACGGGGATATTGGCCAGCGTGGCGGTGCCGGGGAAAGTCGCCCAGAGACTGGAAGACCGGGAACCGTTGGTGCGCAGGAACAGGAAATAGGTGGTGTTCGGACTCAGCGGCCCCTGCAGCTGGGCGCTGGCATCGCCCAGCGTGGTACTGGACGCCGCTATGGCCGTGGGCGGGTTGAGGGAAGAGAGGGCCGCGGCCAGCGTATAGCCGGTAGCGCCTTCTACCAGCGACCAGTTTGCCGCCAGCGTCGTCTCGGTCACGGCGGTGATCGCCCCCGTCACCGGGCGGGCCGGCATCACCGTCTCTTCTATGCGTATCCAGGAATCGCCGCTGGCCCCCGTAGCGGGGCCGTCCAGGGCGCCGCTCACCGTGTAACCGGTCCCCATGTCGGCCGTGCCGGCGTCGTCTATATACCAACCCACGGCCAGCCGCTCGCCGTTGTAGAGCGTCGTCACCGTGGGCGTCACCAGCCAGTTCTTTACCTGCATGGTAGTGGAAAGCTCCGGCCTGGCGAGGACCGCCGAGGCTATGGTGGAGAGTATGCCGCCGTCGGCGGCGGCCCGGTACAGCGCGGCCGTCACCGTGGCGTTAGCCGAGTTGTGGCTCTCCATCGCCCAGATATTAAAGTCCACGTCCGCCATGATGGTCATCTCGTCTATGGGGTAGGAGTACCACATCACCGGGCTGCCCCCGGCGGTGGCCGTGAACTGGGTTTGCGCCGTGGGCGGCGTGACGGGCCCGGCCAGGGTGTTCTTCACGTAATTAACCGCCGCCGCGCCGCGCGCGGTGCTCAACAGTTTGCCGGTCCCGCCGAGCGCTGAGGCCTCGGTGCGGAAGTAGAGCATGCTGGCGACAGGCGCGTGGGTCACTGTGGACTGTATGGCGTTGTAATCGCTCAGGATGGAATTATTGTTATAGGCCGCCGCCCGGAAATAGTAGGTGGTCTGCGACATCAGGCCGGGCACGGGCAGGTACAGGTAGCCGCCCATGGTCTCTTCCACCCTGACGTCGCCTGCGCCCGGGTTGAGCGGGTCGGGCACCGTGGAGATGATGATCCGGTACACGGTATTGTCCGGGTTGCCGTTGGTGATCCAGCTGTAGAGTATCTTCGAGCTGGTCACTTCCCCGAAACCCACGAAGGCCGGTATGTCCGCCAGGGTGGAGGTGCCCTTAACCGCCGTGTAGTCGTTCACCGAGCCGTCGGCGTTCACGCCGGTCACCTTGAAGAAATAGGTGGTATTATAGGTCAGCCCCACGCTGCTCAGCCAGGTATTATAGGTGTCGGAGCTGGTGACCGGCGCGCCGCCCTCGCTCAGCAGGGTCTGCACCCGGTACAGCGTGCCCGGCCGGTTGCCGTTATGCGTCCAGTTGAATTGCGCGCTGCTCTTCCAGACCTCGGTGAAGCCGTTGAAGGCCGGCGTATAGGCCAGGGTGCGCGTGCCGGCGGCCGCCGTGTAGGCGGTGGGCGAATTCCAGTTATTGACGCCGGCCACCCTGAAGTTATAGACCATGTCCGGGCTCAGCCCGGCCGAGCTCAGCCAGGTATTGTAGGTGTCGGAGCTGCTCACCACTGCGCCCAGCGGCTCGTACGGGTCCGCGGCGGTGGAGGCCAGCACGCGGTACAGGGTGCCGGCCGGGTTGCCGTTGGCGCTCCAGGAGAATTGGGCCGAGTCGGGGCCCACCCCGCTGAAGCCGGTGAACAGCGGCGGCGCCGTCAGCGTGCGCGTGGACTGAACGCCGGTATAGTCAGTGACCACCCCGTTGTGGTTCACTGCGGCGGCCCTGAAGTAGTAAGCGAAGTTGGCGGCCAGCCCCGAACTGCTCAGGTAGGAGTTGTAGGTATCCGAACTGCTGGCGGGCTCTCCCGCCTCGGTGAGCAGGGTCTGGGCGCGGTACAGGGTGCCGGGCGGGTTGCCGGTGCCGGTCCAGGCGAACCTGGCGGCGGCGGAACTGACCTCGGTGAAAGCGGAGAAGGCCGGCGCTGCGGCCAGCGTGGAGGTACCGGCGGCGAGGGTATAGCCCGTGTAGATGCCGGCCCGGCTGATGCCGGTCACCCTGAAGTAATAGGTGGTATTGGCGCTCAGGCCTCCCGAGCTCAGCCAAGTATTGTAAGTATCCGAGCTTACGGCGGCGGCATTGCCCGGGTTGAGCGGGTCAGGCGCGGTGGAGCTCCACACGCGGTACAGCGTCTCCGCGTGGTTGCCGGGCGCGCTCCAGCTGAACTTCAGGGCGCCGGTCCCCACCTCGCTGAAGCCGCTGAAAACCGGCATATTGGCCGGAGTGCCGGTAGCCTGCGGCGCCGTGTAAGCCGTGAACGCCCCATCCTTGTTCACGCCCGCCACGCTGAAATAATAGGTGGTGTTGGCGCTCAGGCCCGACGAGCTCAGCGACAGGCTATAGGTATAAGAACTGGCGGCGACCGCGGCGCCGGGGTTAAGCGGGTCCGGCGCGGTGGAGCTCAGTACGCGGTACTGGGTGGCGGGCGGCGCGGCATTGCCGTTGCGCGTCCAGCTGAAAACGGCCGCCGCCGTGCTCACCCCGCCGAAGGCGTCGAAGAGGGGCGGGGCCGCCAGCAGCGTGGCCGCCGCGGGGAAATGGGCCCAGGAGCTCGACGAGCCGGGGCCGTTGGCCCTGACGTGCAGGTAATACACGGTGTCAGGCGCCAGGCCCTCGACGTAGGCCGACAGGTCCGAGCCGCTCACCGTGGTGCTGGACGGGTCCGAGGGCGCGGGATCCCCCGTCGGGCCGGCTACGGCCGCCAGGGTATAGCCGGTGGCGCCGTCCACCAGCGTCCAGTTGGCCGTCATGGAGGAAACATAAGGGGCGTAGGCGCCGGCTACGGGGGCGCTCAGCACGCCGGGGGCCAGCGTGGTGGTGCTGCCGGCCGATACGTAATTGATCAGCAGGCCGTTATTATTCCGGGCGGCCGCGCGGAAATAATAGAGGGTGCTGAACTGCAGCCCGGCCGTGGCTATGTAGAGGTTATAGGTTTCCGTGGTGGTCACCACCGCGTTTTCCGGCGACTCCATGTCCGGGGCCGTGGACACCTGCACCCGGTAAAGGGTGCCGGGCCCGTTGCCCGAGGCGGACCAGTTCAGCCGGACAGACTCCTGGCTGAGCCCCGAGAAGGAAAAGCCGGAGGGCGCGGCGGCCAGGGTAGAAGTGGAATTGGCGGCGGCGTAGGCGGAAACCGCGCCGGAGCGGTTAACTCCGGCCAGCCTGAAATAATAGGTGGTGTTGCCGGACAGCCCGGACGAGCTCAGCGAAAAATTATAGGTATCGGAACTGCTGAAAGGCGCGAAGCCCGGGACCAGCGGGTCCGGCGCGGTGGAGACCGCCACCCTGTAAAGCGTGCCGGAGGGATTAGAATTGGGCGCCCAGGCCATGGAGATATCTCCGGAAGAGCCGACGGTGAAGCCGGAGAACTGCGGGGTATTGGCCAGCGTAGCGGCGGCTTCCGCGGAAGAATAATCGGTGGCTACGCCATTGCGGTTCACGGCGGCGGCCCGGAAATAATAGGTGGTGTTGACCAGCAGGCCGGCGGTGCTCAGGCTGAGGCTATAGGTATCGGAACTGGAGGAGGCGGCGAAGCCGGGGACCAGCGGGTTGACGGCGGTGGAAACGGCCACGCGGTACAATGTGCCGTCCGGGTTGGCGGCCGTCCAGCTGAAAGCGATGTCCGAAGAGGTGGTCACCGAGAAGGCCTGGTAAGCGGGCATATTGGCCAGCGTGGCGGTGGAGGCGTCCACGGGCCCGGCCGGCACCCCCCTGTGGTTCACGGCGTAAACCCGGAAATAATAAGTGGTGTTGGAAGTCAGGCCGGAGGACGAGACGCTCTGGCCGTAGGTGTCCGCGCTGGTGACGGCGGCGGGGGCCGTGAAGTCGGAGACGGTAGAGACCAGCACGCGGTACAGAGTGCCGGAGGGGTTGCCATTGGGGGCCCAGGTCAACTGCAGCAGGCCCGGGGTCACCGAGCTGAAGGAGGGCGAGGCCGGGGCGTTGGCGAAGGTGGTGGTGGTCTGCGTGCCGGTATAGCCGGAGAGGATGCCGGCCAGGTTCACGGCGGCCGCGCGGAAATAATAGGTGGTATTAGCGGTCAACCCGGCGGAGCTGAGCGAGGCGTTGTAGGTATCCGAACTGCTGTAGGCCGCGCCGTTAAACTCAGGGGTGGTGGATACCTGCGCGCGGTACTTGGTCCAGGGCGGATTGCCGCCGTCGGTCCAACTGAACTGCGCGGCCGATGCCCCGACCCCGCTGAAAGCCGAGAACACCGGCGGGTTGGCCCAGGTGGGCGTGCTGGCCGCCAGGTAGGCGGTGGGAACATTGTTGTGGTTGAAGCCCGCCACCTTGAAATAATAGGTGGTATTGGCGGCCAGGGCGGCGGTGCTGACCGGCGCGGTGAAAGCAGTTAAAGAGGTGGCCGCGGCCGCGCCTGGGGCCAGCGGGTCGGGGGCGGTGGAGATATAGACGCGGTATTCGGTGCCGCCGGGGTTATTGCCGGTCCAGCCGAACTGCGCGGCGCCGGTAGTGACGCCGGTGAAATACGGCGCCGTGGGGGCGAATTCCAGCAGCGTGGCCGTGGCCCGGTACAGCGACCATTCGCTGTTTTCGCCCTTGCCGTTGGAGCGGGAATAGACATAGTAGGTGGTATTGGGCGCCAGCCCGTTCACCGTGGCCCCGGCCGCTATGGTGGCGCTGGAATAGGTAAGCGCCGGGTTATTGGCCGGCACCAGGGCGGCGGTCAGAGCATAGCCGGTAGCCCCGGTTATCAGCGGCCATCCGGCCGTTAGCTCTTTAGCGCCTACGGTCAGGTCGTTTATCTTAGGCGGGGTTAGGCGCTTGAGAGCTATGTTCAGCCAGGCATTGGTGTAGCTGGCGGTGAGCGAGGCCGTGGTGTCCCCGGTGGCGCCGGCCACGGCCCGGGTGCCTATCATTACGCCCAGGCCGCCGCCGTTGCCGGAAAGCATGTTCTGGTTGAACAATTCCGCTATGCCGGAGAGCCCGGCATTAGCCCAGCCGGAGAACACGGCCTTGTTCGTGTCGCCGCTGTTGGATGCGGCCAGCACCAGCAGGGCGTCGTCCACGCCGGTAGTCGCCCCGGAGGCGGTGAGGCTGACGGAGGCTGTGCCTTTTACCCCCCCGGCGGTAACGTCCCACGGTACGCCGCTCTTTATGGCCCCGCGGAAAGTGAGGATCACGGCGTAGACATGGTCGCCGGCGTCGGAGATGGTAGGCGCGGTCATGGCCGCAGAGGTGGCGCGGGCCCAGAAAACGCTGAGGCGCGTACCCACGGTGCCTGTGCCCGTATATTGCGGGGAATTGGTAACTTCCTGGAAGCCGGCCGGCACTGAGAGGTTCGCCAGTTCCTCCCCGGCCGTCTCCACGAACAGCAGGGCTATGTCGTCTATCTCGTGCACCGGCCAGGCGGGGCTTACCGCGCCGGTGCCGCCGGCCGGGGTGCCGGCCGCCCAGAACTGCGGCGACGCGGCGGCGTAGGAAAGCGGGCCGAGCAACAGGCCGGCCAGCAGCAGCCGGCGGGCAAAAGAGAGGAGGCGCGCGCCTAAGCCGCGTTCGCTTCCTCCTTTATGCCGCCTCCACAGTTTCATATTTTCAGTTATTCTTCAGCCGCGCCGCCGCCGCTGGTACCGCTTCCGCTTTTTTCGGCCGCTTTCCGCCTTTCCTCTTCCTTCATCATTTCCACTATGTCCTGCACGGTGAGGCCCACCAGCCAGTGGTTCACCTCGGCGCGCAGGGTTTCGTAGAGCTTATTGGGCACCTGCGCCTTCTCGGCTTTGGGCGCGCCGTTGAAGGTGAAAGCCTCCATGAGCTGCCAGACGCTGATATCGTCCAGGTCCTTGGAAAGCCTGTAGCCCTTGCCCTTCTGCGACTCCACGAAACCGGCGTGCACCAGCGCCTGCAGCACCTTATTGCAATAAGGCGCGGGCAGGCCCTGGAAACGGGAGATCTCCGCAACCTGGTTCCAGTTGCCCTCGCCGTGCTGCCCCAAATAATGCAGGCAGGCCAGGCCATAGGCTAGCGTGCGGTTCATCCTCATATATACCTCTAAGCTGACTGATAAAAAGCGTAAAACAGGCTTCTAACCGCGGTTTCCCCAGCGACCAACAGCCATTGGACATGTCTTATCCAATGGCAGGCGAAAAAAATAGACAGCCTGAAACGACCCCGCTGTCTATATATAATAGTATATCAGACTGATTCTATCAGTCAAGACCCAGATTTATGCCGCAGCGCCCTGGCCAAAGCGCAGGCGGGGGCATTGGGGGCGAAACTGTTGCCCTCTTCCAGCAGGCTGATCCCCGGACAGCGGCTGCAGTATTCAATATCCGGGCAGGACAGGCAGGCTTGCAGGTCTCCCACGGAGGCCCGGCGCCACTTTTTCAGCCAGGCGTTTTTCCAGACGGCCGCGAATTTCCGCCTGGTCAGATTGCCCAGTTTGACCGGCAATTGCAGGCAGGGGTAAAGATTCCCGGCCGGGTCCAGCGCGCAGACATTGCGGCCCGCTCCGCAGAGCAGGTCCTGCGCCGAAGGCCGGCCGTCGGCCGGGACAGCGGGAACCAAACTTTCCGTCAGGCAGACCGCCGCGGCCAGCGCCCGGCCGCCGAGGCGGTACTTTAAAGCCGTTTTATCCCCGTCATTGGCCGGAACTATCACAAGGTCGAATGAAACCGCGAAGCCTTCTTTTTTCGCCAGCGCCTTCAGCCAATTCGCCTGGCCCGCGTTCAGGTTCATCAGCGGCGCTTTTATTTTCACCCTGATACCCGCCGAGCGCAGCTCCCGCGCCGCGGCCAGGCTGCGGGCGAAGGAGCCGGCCAGGCCGGTTATGCCGTCGTGCACGGCCGGGCGGCCGTAGAGGCTTATTTCAAAGGCCGAGAGGCCGGCCTCTTTAAGTTCCCGCGCCAGCTCAGCCGTCAGGCCCAGGCCGGAAGAAAAGACCCGAACGTCGAAATTCAGTTTTTTAGCGTAAGCGCAAATCTCAGCCAGATCCGGCCGCAGCAGCGGTTCGCCTCCGGTGAAGACCAGGTACAGGCCGCCGGCGCGGGCCAGCTGCCTGAGTATCTTTTTCCATTGCGCGGCCGCAAGCTCCCGCCCCGCGGCGGCCCGGCCGCGGGTTTCCGGCAGGTAGCAGTGAAGGCAGGAGAGCGGACAGCGGCGCGTCAGTTCTATGGTGACCGAAACGGGGATGTTCTCCCTCAGCGTGACGGAGTTAAGGCGCGCGGAGGGCAGGCAGTCAGGCATTGATGAACAGCGGGGACAGGCGGCGCCGCAGCGAGGAATAGAACCGGCCGGCCAGGCCGCCGGACAGGGGGCCGCCCAGGGCTTTTCCCCTTATATCCTCCAGCGGCACGAAATGCGGCTCCAGGCGGCCGGCGTCGTCGGCCAGCCAGGCGCCGGCGGGAGAGGTCTTTGTTACACGGTGCAGGAGGTTGCGGCCGCGGTAGAGGTAGACGGCGCAATCGCCGGCGTTCAGCCAGCCGGGGCGCACCAGCACCACCTGCCCGGGCTTGAAGATTGGCAGCATGCTGGAGCCCTCCAGGCGGAAAGCTGAAGCCATGGTCAGGAGAACTTCTTGAGCGTCTTGCAGGCCAGCTGGCTGATAGGGCCGGTCTGGCATTTGCCGCAGGCCAGCGCGGCGGTCTCGAAGACCTTTTCGGTCTTCATAACGGGTTTTTGATAGGGCTTTTTTTTCTTCATAATTTTTCTATAAGCCTGGCCGCCAGCAATTCTTCAGTGAAAGCCGCCAGGTCGGCGCGGGCGGTAGCCGCGTCGGTCTCGAATTCCTCCGCTATGGCCGAGGCTATGGCCTCGCCTTTTTTTCCCGCCGCGAGGCCTTCCCAGATCAGGGCGGCGGGGCCGTTCAGCTCCCGCATTTCGGATTTGGCGGCGTCCACTATGTAGACCTCCCCGGCTATGCGCCGATAGGCAAGGTCTTTTCTGATTTTGTAGGCCATAAAATTCTTATACCAGCTCCAGGAAACTATTGTCCTTCTTCGAGAAGTACAGCCGGCGGAATTCAGCCCCCGCCAGCAGCGCGGCGGCGGCGGACAGCGCCCGTTCAGAGGTTCCCGGTCCTGCCTCAAAATTTACCGAACAGCGCAACAGCAGCCGCAGGGCCTCTGGCACCGTGCAGGGTTTTATCCTGTGCTCCGGAAACTTCGACATCAGCAGTATCCCGCCCAGCGGCCAGGAGCCGGGCCGGCCATCCGCGCGCATCTCGCCCCAGAAGGGCGAGCCGTGTACACGCCAGCGGCCTTTCTCCCGCCGCAGCAGGTTTATCTCGTCGCTTATCAGTTCTACACCCGGTCGGCTGGCGGCCAGCTTTGAAAGGGTGGATTTACCGGCGCCCGACTTGCCCAGGAAGATGTAAGCCTTGCCGTCCTTCACCAGGCCGGCCGAATGCAGCATGAAGCCGCCGGCGCGGTTGAGGAAAAAACTCGTCAAAGAGCGCAGAAAAGCGTCCAGGCACTGCTCGTTCGGGGCCGCCCGCAGTTCCCCGCTCCTCCGGCCCATGTCCAGGACAGCCCGGAAATCACCCCGCGCCAGTTCCAGCCGGGAACCTTCAAGAACGACCGAAGGTTTAAAGGGCGTCTGGCGGCCAGCGGCCGCTGAAACGCTGAAAGTATAGCCCCGGCTCCCGCGGCCGGAGAAACGGCCATACCTGCGCTTAAAAATTGAAATGATACCAGCGTGGTCTGGTTTAAAGAACAGGCTTAAGCCCGCCAGCTCCAGCCCCAGCACAGGGATAGAAGCCTTCGGGGCCGGGCAGGCTACAGGCCGGCCGGCCACTCGGCCTTCACCTCGTACCAGGAATGCAGTTTTATTACAACGCCCTGCAGCATGATGTCCTGGGCCACATTGTCGTCATAATAGATGCCCATCGTGGAGGTGCCCATGGTGGCGTCCTGGTTGCTCAGCAGCACGCCGTTGAGGTTACAGTTGCCGCCGCCCTGCAGGCCCTGGCTGCCGCCGGTATAGGCAAAGCCGTGGATGAGCACATTAGAAAGGGGATAAGTCACGCCCGTGGCCAGGTAGTTGGCGTTCAGGGCTTCGGCATAGGTGGCGTGCGGGCAGCCCGGGTCGAAAACCTTGTAATGGGTCCAGGTGTCGGCATTATGGCCGTACTCCTTCCAGGCCTGCGGCGGGAGCTTGGCGTTGTAAGACCCATTGGCGCCGCCGGAGCCGGAGATAATGAAGTTCCCCTGCATTATGACGGTGCCGCGGATAAAATTAGTGCCGCCCGACTTGAAGGTTACGTCCACTTCGGGGTCTATATAATAAGTCCTGCCGCTGGTGTCCTGGCAGTTCTTGAATTCAGCGTCCCCCATGGCGGTGGTGTGGTGGTATTTTGAAGTGGTGCCGTGGCCGCAGCCGTTCGGGGCCCCGCCATAGAGGGCGTCACTGGCGTCCGCGGAGCTTATATAGGCGGAGAACTTCACATCCGGGAAGGGCGGCACTTCATAATAGGACCACCAGTAGATGTCATCCGTAGAGGCGGCGGTGGAGCCGCCGTCCTGCGGTGTCACGTGGCCCGAACTGTAGTACCTGGGAAAAATGCGGAAGGAGGTTTTAGCCGGGGTGCAGGCGCCGCCGCCGGTGCAGGTCTCTATGGAGTTGCCGGAGATCACGGGCCCCCACTCTATGTGGTCGTTGCCGCCCGTATTGGACACCAGGCTGGCAGCGCGGGTAGCGAAATTGGCGTTATTGTCGTTTATCAGCACCGCCCTTATGCGGCGGATCTGCGAGCTGGTTTTGTCGCGGCCGACCGACTCGACTATGCGCTTGGTCGCGTCTACGGGGTCGGAGGTGATATTAATGGTATAGGTGCCGGCCCCGCCGACGGTGTCGCCTTCGTACACCTGGTCGAAATGGTAGCCCGCCAGCGTGCCGGTAGCCGTGATATACCAAAAGTCGTCGTTCTCCAGCAGCTTCCAGCGCGCCCGGTCTATGCCGGCCTCGGCCAGGTGGAAGGCGGTGGTGGATTTTTTCTCCTTCACCGACCACTTGCCCTCGTTCTGCACGAACAGGTTCATGACCGGGAACATCAGCATCAGGAAAAGCAGGATGCTGAGCACCATCGTGATGGCCATCTGGCCTTGTCTGCGGTTTGCCATAAATCGCTCCGCCTAGTTCATCACCCTTACTTTTTCCACGGCCATCTGCAGGGCCTTCGTGCCGCCTTCGTAGGTAGCCTTCTCGAAGGTGATGGAGATGGAGATGATGCCGTCGTCGTCGGTGCGCGGGTAGGTGAAAGCTATGTAGCGCAGGTTATTGGCTATCATCTTGCCCGCCGGCAGCACCACGTTGGCGCCGGGGGCTATGGCCTGGTACAGTTTGTTGCCCTGCTGGTAATAGGACACGGTGTCAAAAGCGCCGGAAGAATTGTACTTATTGAAGGTGATGCGCGAATGCGGCGGCTGACCCGAGACCGCGCCCACCACGATGCTGGTGGCCACGGCCTGCCGCAGATCCCTGTTGATATTGGCCAGCGCCCCGCGGGCGTTTTTCTGTATCTCCACCCGGGCCGTCAGCAGCTGCACGAACTGGTAAGTCTTGATGAAGGTGCGCGGCGCGGCCAGGACGACCACGCCCATGATGGCGACGACTATCATCATCTCCATCAGCGTGTAGCCTTTTTTCAGCGTCGTTTTCATATTACCAGAGGAAATTCTTCGTAACCGTCTCGTTGGGGGTGACCGCCACCCCGGTGAATTCCATGCGGGTCGTGGTCGGGGTCGTCCCGCTCCAGGTGGTGTACCAGGCGTAGATATTGTACGAATAGCCGCCCTTGGCGGGGATATTATAGTTGCCCAGCGCGGTGCTGGAAGCCGCGTAGTAGACTCCGGTGCCCGCGCGCAGCCCCGGGGAAATGTCGGGGGGCGGCGCGTTGGCCGCCAGCGTGGAAGTAGTGACGTAGATCAGCACGCCGGTGGTGATGCGCCCGGCGCTATTGCTCACAGTGCCGCTGATGTAGCCGAAAGCCCCGCTGATCGTAAAAGTGGGAACTACGGCCGTAAGGCCAGCCTCGACCTCCACCGTGGAGTTAGCGGGAGAGGAGCCCTCGCCGGACTCCAGCTGCGGCTCTACCACGTAGGTGCCGGTGGAGATGCCCGAGCCGGAGATGGTGAAATAGCCGTCGCCGTCGCTGATGCCGCTGCCCTGCTCTACCCCGCCCTTGAGGCCGACCACCGGGATGCCGGGCAGCGGGTCCACGCCGTTGGTGGTGACCCGTCCGTAGATGCGGCCGCCCTGGTAAAGGGAGAAATTAACGCTCCTGGCCACCTCCCCCAGGCCCACGTGCACGTCCATGGAGGACAGTTCCACGTAGTTGGTGTCCTGGCTCTGGTAATTGGCCATGACGGTGACCACGCCCGCGTCCACCGGCAGCGTGTACATGCCGTTCCAGTCGGTGGCTACCTGGCCGGAGCCTGCGGGCGAGAAGATCTTGATGCCGGGGAGAGCGGCGCCCAGGACATTGGTGACCCTGCCTGTGACATAGCCGAAGGTGGTGGGAGTAGAGATATAGTTATAATCGGTCCAGGACCAGAAACCGTCCGTGGTGCCGCCGTAATAGGCCACGCTGGAATAGACCACGCCGCTGGACATATAGACCGTCCAGCTGCCGGTGGAGACATCAGGAATCCAGAAATAACCGTCAGAACCGGCTACTACCGGGCTGGACTCCCCGTCATTGGCGAAAACCACCGCCCCCTGGGCCGCGGTGCCGCCCGCGCAGACCTGGGAATCGGCGGTGCTCCGGGGCCCCACCAGGATGGGGCTGCTGCTGATGTGAAAATCGGCATAATTCCGGTTCGAGTCAAAGCAGCTGGCCGAGCCGGGGTCCAGGTCGGAGAACCAGCTGTTGCGGGTGAAGGCCATATCGGGCTGCATGCCCTTCTCGTTGATAGGGTACGGCCAGGGGTACTCGTCATACCAATAGACCCCGAAATATTCGGAGGCCTCTGGCGAGTACAGCGGCCAGGCGCCGTACGCGTAGGCGGTCCAACCCAGCGTGTCCAGCGTCCGCGAGCCGTCCTTGAGCATGACAAAGCCGGCGTTATCGTGGGAGTCCTGTATGGTGTCGTCCTGGTTGGTCCAGGCGCCGGTCCACCCGTAGACGGCGTCGGCCTGGCGGGTCACGCCGGCGGCCGTGACGGTGCCGGTATTGGCGAAAAGGAAATAGTGACCCGGGTCCAGGGTAGTGGTGCGGTAGTTGAAGGCCAGCGCTTTCTCCACGACGCTGGTCTCTTTGTACCTGAAAACCACCTTCTCCTGCCCCGTGCCAAGGCCGTTGGCCATGGTCCAGGTCCAGGTGGTGGGGTTGTAGACCTCCACCCACTCCGTATGGCCCGTGACGGTTTCGGTGCCGCCCGCCACGTTGCTGATCATTAAATGGTCGCCGTTGTTGATGATGACGTAGCCGGAGATGGTGCCGCTGAATTTATTCGTGAGCGAGAAATCCTTGCCGGTTACGTTCGTGCCGGC
Source organism: Elusimicrobia bacterium GWD2_63_28 (assembly GCA_001799895.1). Taxonomy (GTDB): domain Bacteria; phylum Elusimicrobiota; class Elusimicrobia; order Elusimicrobiales; family UBA9959; genus UBA9959. The sequence continues at coordinate 25,696 of MGUI01000022.1, read as the reverse complement.
AGGCAGGCCGAAGGAGGAGAGGACGGAAGGGAAATAGCCGTCCTTGGTGGCCTGCAGCGTGAAGGTGCCGGGCACTATGGAGAAGGTATAGTTCCCGTCAGCGTCCGTTACGCCGTAATACGTGGGGCTCTCCTGCGCCCGGACCGTCGCGCCCGCCAGGTTGACGCCGCCGCTCTTGACGTTGCCGCTGATGTTGCAGTCCTTATTGACGCGGGCGGGGTTCTCACGGAGGTTGCGGACCTCCAGTTTGCGCCATTCGCCGCGCTCGTACCAGACCACGTAGACCTTTATTTCCTTCAGCCCCGTATCCGGCTGTTCCCAGGAAAGCGGCTGCAGGTTGCCGTCGGCGTCCTCGTTCATCTTCCTTATGAGCACCCGGCGTATGAAGTTGATGCCGCCCACGTTGACGGTCTCCTCGCCGTTAGGCGCCACGTCGTAGATCATCTCGCCCGAGGGAAAATCGGGATCCTCCGGGTTTGGCGTCTGGGTGGTGACCAGCACCCGGTAATAGGATTTGTTCTTGAGGTACTCTATCCTTTCCTGCGCTATATTGTTGGCCAGCGAGCGGATCTTGGCCGACTGGATGCCCACGTTGAAGAACTTGAACGCCCCCACCATGCCCAGCACGCCTATGACCATGATGCTCATGGCCACCATGATCTCCACCAGGGTCATGCCCGGGCGCGTTGAGTTCCCCGCTGGTTTATCCATAGTTCAGCAAACCGCTCTTCCTTCTAGTCTACACTGAAGAAACAAACAGCCCCGCAAGAAAAAATCAAATCCGCGTCAAATCCTCCGGCCCGCCCTTTACGGGTAGGAGCCGGCGTCCTCGTCTTCGGCTGGCGCTTCCTGGGCCGCGGGCGCGGCGCCGGCCGGCTCTTCTTCGGCTTCAGGCGCGGGCTCGGGGGCGGCCTTCTTTACCGGCACCCTCTTCTTAAGGCCCGGCTTGACCGCTCCTGCCCCGGTGGCTGGCGCCTTCTTGCGCTTTATCAGCTTCTTCTTCCTGACCGGCCGGGGAGCGGCTTCCGCGCCGTCCTCGTCCTCGGCCACGGCGGGGCCGGCGGCGGGCTTCTTCCTGCCTTCCAGCATGGCGTCGAAGGACTCGCGCTGCTCGTCGTCGAGGAATTCGCGCACGGTGTCCGGCATGTCGCGGCTTATGCGCAGCAGGCCGTGGCGGCTTTCATTCATCTTGTAGCGCCATTTCTTTTCCTCGGCCAGGTTCTTTTCGTACTCGCGCATCAGCTTGTCGAATTCGGCGGCCTTTTTGCCTACCGCCGCCGCTATGCGCTCTTCCTGTTTGGAGCTCAGGCGCAGCGCGGTGGAGATATCGGACATGATCTTCTGGGCATCCGGGCGCGGGGCCGGCGCGGCTTCCTCCGGGCCCCTGGCCGGCATGGCCTCCAGCTCCGTCCGGCTCAGCTCCTGGGCATAGGCGGCCGCCGGGAGCAGCAGCAGCGCCGAGATAAGAAGTTTCTTCATGGTTCCTCCGTTGTAAAACTCAAGCGTTCAATCAACCAAATCCGCTATGGCCACCCGGCTGGTATGCTCGGTGCGGCCCCAGAAATCCGTGCCCCTCAGCACGCCGGCCACGAAGACCGGCAGCCGCAGCACGCCCAGCGCGGGCTGCAGGAAATAGGCCGCCACCAGGTCGGGGCTGGCCCGCTCCACCAGCAGCGCCACCGCCGGGTAGAGCAGCAGCGGCACGAGCGAAAGTATTTTGAGGGTATGTTCCACCCCGGGCAGGCTCTGGTACAGCCAGAGCACCAAATTGAAAGAGTCCCGGCTGAACCAGAGCAGCAGCGCGCCGGCGCCGGCGATGGCGAAGCGGTAGGTCTGCGCCGAATAAAGCGCGCCCTCGAAAGCCCGGAGGTCACCGGCGCGCAGCGCCCTGGCGGCCAGGCCGGGCAGGTGGCGGCGGGCGGTGTCCAGCGAGCCGCGGGTCCAGCGGATGGTGCGCGTCAGATACTGCGAAAGCGTCTCCGGCTCTTCGTCATAAACCACGGCGTCCCGCTCCCAGGAGATGCGCACGCCGTGGCGGATCAGGCGCATCTGCATCTCCAGGTCCTCGGTCAGGCAGGTTTCGTCCCAGGGGAACTTGCGGGCCACCTCGGCGGTGAAGCACATGCCCTTGCCGTGCAGCGTGGCCGACAGGCCGAAGGCCTGCTTGGGCAGCTGGAAAAAGCGGTTGGAAACTATGTGGCCGGCGGCCAGGATCTTGGCCAGGAGGTTGCCGGTGTTTTTGGCGAGCTGCCGGCCCTGCACGGCCGAAGCGCCGGCCTCCAGCTGCGCGTTCATGGCCGTCAGGAACTCCGGGTGCGCCAGCGAGTCGGCGTCGAAATAGCAGAAGGCGTCCCAAGCGCCGGCGGCGAAGATCTGTTCCGTGGCCCACTTCAAGGCGCGGCCTTTGCCGGCTTTCAGCCCGGGCCCGCTATGGTCCAGCACCCGCGCGCCCGCGCCGGCGGCCGCCTTAACGGTGCCGTCCGTGCAATGGTCCGCCACCACGAAAATGTCGAAAAGTTCACGCGGGTACTTCAGGCGGGCCAGGCTTTCCACCGCCAGCCCCACCACCCCTTCTTCGTTATGCGCGGGCAGCAGCAGCGCGAAACGGCGCTGCCGGGCGGCGCGGGCGGTCTTGACCCCGCGGCCCAGGCCGCGGAAGCTCAGGAAAAGGTAAAAGAGGCCTGTGACGAACAGGAAGACCTGCGCCAGGTTGGAAAGTATTACTATTATAAGTTTCCCCATTAACGGCCCGGCCGGCGACAGGGCCGGCTATGGATATCGTTAATAATACAAACTGGGGCGCGGGAAATCAAGAGCGGCGGCGCAAGGCCGTTGACTTAACGGTTTTTCGTTGTTATATTATGGGTATGGAAGGCGAAGAGAAGAAAGCCGGCTGGAAGATCTGGGTCTACCTGACCCCGGTCTATATTCTCATAGCCATGCCGCTGGTGAAGTGGACGATGAAGATAAACTCCAGCGACGTGCCCCTGGACGCCGGCGAGGTGAACGTTTTCAACGCCTCCGAAGGTGAAATTAAAAAGCGGCAGGTGCAGCAGGGCTACGACCCTAACCTGACCGACCTCGGCTATACCGTGCGTTACCGCGCCGATGGCACCCCCGAAGACAATAACCGGGCTGCCGCCGGTGAAAACTCCGGTCGCGGCAGCGAAACGGCCGAGCGCCAGGCGCAGGCCGCGGCCCAGCGGCAGGCCCAGGCCAGGCAGACTTCCGGCGCAGGCATTAATCAGGGCCCGGGCCAGGTAGACGCCAAGCAGGCCAAGATGCAGGAGGGCATGGGCGCCCAGAAGGGCCATCTCACCTACGCCGTGGGCAAGGTGGCCAATAGCCCCAAAGCCGTGGGCGCGCTGCTCAATAATAAGTATATAGTGGAAGGTTTCATGTCCAGGCCCACCGTCAAGGCGGCCATGGGCAGCCCCCAGGGCCTGGCCAACTTCCTCAAGGGCCCCGGCCCGGCCAATTTCATGAACAACCCGGTGGTGAAAGCCGCCCTCAACAACCCCGCCGTGGTAAGCGCGGTAGCCTCCAGCGGCATGGTCTCGGCCATGCTCAACACCCCCGCCGCGCAGGCCATGATGAGGGACCCCGACGCCCTGGCTGGCCTGATAGACTCCAACCCGCAGCTGGTACAGCTGGCCATGCAGAACCCGCAGACCCTCAGCCTGCTCATGAGCAACCCCGAAGTCTCCGGCCTGATAGGCAAATTCGACACCAGCAAAGTAAAATCTTACTAGGGGACGTTTTCCTAATTCCTAATTCAGCTAATTCGCGCGTCCAATAGCGCGCCGTGCTTTTTAAATTAGGAATTAGGAATCAACGTCCCCTCTCACCACCCTCTCCCCCTTGACTCAAATCAACCAAAAGTCCTATATTGGGTCTAGGTCTTTTGGTACCTTGTTTTCTTTTGGAGGATAAATGAATAAACTCTTCACACTCGCCGCCGGCCTGCTGCTCGCCGGGGCCGTCAGCGCCCAGGCTTCGCAGAAAATAATCAGCTACGACCACGCCTATAAAGGCGCCATAGAAAAGAGCATCGAAAGCGTGGGCGGCCAGGTCACCCGCAAATTCACGGTCATCGACTCGCTCGTGGCCGTTTTCCCCGACGACGTCAAGGACGCCAGCATCTACTCGCTGAAAGGCGTCACCGATGTGGCCGAAGACGTCTATATGAAGTGGATAGAGGAAGCCCCGGCCCCGCAGCTGCCTTCCATGGAGAACGTGCTGAACATTGTGCGCACCGGCGAAGGCTGGGAAGCGCCCGTTTTCGCCGAGCTGCGCCCCGAAACGGACCCGGCGGCCGAGAAAGAGATCCCCTGGGGCGTGAAGCGCGTCAACGCCGCCTCGGCCTGGGACTATACCGCCGGCCAGGGCGTGAAAGTGGCCGTGATAGACACCGGCATCGATTACACCCACCCGGACCTGGCGGCCAACTACAAAGGCGGCTATAACGCCATCATCACCACCGCCACCCCGCTCGACGACCAGGGCCACGGCACCCACGTGTCCGGCACCATCGCCGCGGTCAGGGACCTCAAAGGCGTCGTGGGCGTGGCCCCCGGCGTGGACCTTTACGGCGTAAAAGTGCTCGACAAGCGCGGCTCGGGCCAGTACTCCTGGATCGTGGCGGGCATAGAGTGGGCCATCAATAACGGCATGCACGTCATCAACATGAGCCTCGGCGGCGGTTCCGGCACCGAAGCCATGAAGCAGGTCATGATAAAGGCCCACGAGGCCGGCATAGCCATAGTCTGCGCGGCCGGCAACGACTCCGGCCCCGTGAACTTCCCCGCCAAGTACCCGCAGGCCATAGCCATCTCGGCCTCCGACTCGGCCGACAGGATCGCCTCCTTCTCGTCCCGCGGCGCTGAAATAGTCATCATCGCCCCCGGCGTCAACGTGTACTCCACCCGCAAGGGCGGCGGCTACACCACGATGTCGGGCACCTCGATGGCCTGCCCGCACGCGGCCGGCCTGGCGGCCCTGGCGGTGGGCGCCGGCGCCGAAGGCGCGGAAGCGGTGCGCTCGGCCCTGAAGGGCGCGGCCACCCCGCTGCCGAACCTTACCCCCGTCCAGCAGGGCGCGGGCCTGGTCGACGCGTTCAAACTGGTGCGGTAAAACCCGCAGCCCGTTCAGCAGAACCCCGCGGCTTAAACCGCGGGGTTCTTTATTTGTAAAATACGAATATGAAGAAAGCCCTGATAACTCTCGCGCTGCTCTGCCAGGCCCCGGCCTACGCCGGGGAAAAAATACTCACTTTCGATCCCGGCGTGACCCCGGCCGCGCAGGCGCGCCTGGTGAACAGCCGCGGCGGCCGCGTCCTGAAGGAATTTACCTTCATCAACGGCGTGCTGGCCGAATTCCCGGAGGACGTCAGGGCCGCGGATCTTTCCCGCGCCCCCGGCGTGGACTCGGCTGAGGACGACATGGAAATTTACTGGCTGGCCTCAGACGAGCCGCAGGCGCTGGATTCAGTGCGGGCCTCCCTGCGGGACCTGCTGAACGCCGGGCCGGCCCCCGTGAAGCTCCCCGCGGTTTCTACCCAGGCCCCGATCTCCCCGGTTTATATCACCACCACCAACGCCCAGGGCAAGACCGAGCGCCTGCCCTGGAGCGCGGTCAGGATGGGCGCGCCGAAGGCCTGGGCCCACACCAGGGGCAGGGGCGCGCGAGTGGCCGTACTGGACGGCGGCGTGGAATGCTCTCACCCCGACCTTGCTTCCAACTGCGCCCCCGGCTATAACGTGCTGGCCCCGGGCACGCCGCCCGACGACGTCAAAGGCCACGGCACGCACGTGGCCGGCATCATCGCGGGGGCACTGAACTGGAGCGGCATGGCCGGCATCGCGCCCGAGGCCACCATCGTCCCGGTGAAGGTGCTCAATAGCAGCGGCACCGGCAAGCTTTCCCAGATCATAGAGGGCATGGAATGGGCGGTAAAGCAGAAAGTGGACATCATGAATATGAGCCTCGGGGCTCCGAAATATTTTGAGTCGCAGGCCAAGGCCGTAAAGGCCGCCCGCAAGGCCGGGGTGCTGGTGGTCTGCGCCGCCGGCAACTTCGCCGGGGATATCGGTTACCCGGCAGGCTACGAGGATTCGGTGGCCGTGACGGCCGTGGATTATTCCAACAAGCTGGCGAGCTTCTCCTGCAGCGGCCCGGCCGCCGACTTCGCCGCGCCGGGAGTGCGGATCTACTCAGCCTACCCGGTCAATTCCTTCCTGCTGGCCGACGGCACTTCGCAGGCCGCCCCGCACGTGTCCGGAGTGGCCGCCCTGGCCGTGGGGCTGGGAGTTAAGGGAGAGGCGGCCCTCCGTGCGGCCCTGGTAAAAGCTTCTTTCAATATCGGCCTGCCGCAGGCGCAGCAGGGCGCGGGCATCCCTCTGCCGGCCAAACTGATAGAACTGTTCCCGGCTGCGGACTGACGGGTGGCGTCCCGGGACCCCGTTTTAAAGTAGAATATCCCCAGCGGGCCTGCACAGCAGCAGGCCCGACGGAGAGCTGAATGACCACCAATAAATTCACTGAAATGAAATATCTGTTCCTCGCGCCGGCGGCGGCGCTCCTGCTGCTTGCGGCAGGCTGCAAGGACAAGCCGGCCGCGGCGCCGGCCGACGGAGAGCCGGCCGCTAAATCCGAAGCGGCCGCGCCGGAGACGGCAGGAGAAACCGCCGGGGCGCAAACGCCGGTACCGATGCCGGAAATGCCCATGCCGGCCCCGATACCGGCCTACACCCCGCCCCCGGCTCCCGCCGCGGCGGTTCAGGCTGTGCCCGCGGCATACAGACCGGCGGCCGGGCCGGCGGCAGCGCAGCCTGCGCAGCCGGCGCCGCCTGCGCAGGTGCTGCCCCGCGACAACCAGGGCAGGCCCACCCCCCCCCAGCCCCAGCCGCTTCACGGCCCGGACAACCCGTAACCTCCTCCAAAAGAAAAAGGCCCGGGCGACCGGGCCTTTTCTTTTCCAGCGCGGGCCTTACCAGCCGTAGCCTTCGCCGGTCAGCTGCTCTAGGCGCTGCTCCACGATCTTGGCCTTGTTGGCCTTGCGCTTCTCGAGGTTCTTCTTGAGGCGGCCGATCTCGCCTTCCATGTGCTTCACGCGCACTTCCTGGCCCTTGCTCTTCAGGTCGAAGAGTTCGCCCAGCACGCCTTTAAGTTTGTCGGTGATGGCCTTTTTATCGGAGTCGGAGGCCTTGTTGTACTTGAGAGACAGTTCCTTGCTCTCGAACTCGAGCGCCAGGGCCCGCACGGCGTCCTTTTCTATGCTCTCGTCCTGCTGCATCTTGGCCGCGCCGAACAGTTTGCCGGACATCTGTATGACCATCTTGTATTTGGCCGGGGCTATCTCGCGCAGCTCCCCGACTTTCTTGGCGAAAGCGGGATCGTGTTTCTTTATAACGGAGAGCACCTTCTCTTCGCCCATGAACCCGCCCTGCATCTTGCGCATCTTCACCTGCATCTGCATTTGGCCCTCGCCTTCCCCGCCCTCGGTCCAGACCATGCGCTTTTCGCGGATGCCCATCTTGCCCTGGCCCGCCTGACCGCCGGGGCCCATATTGCCGCGGGGGCCCATCATACCGGGGCCGCCCTCGCCCATGCCGGGGCCGCCGCCCGGGCCTCCCTCCATCATCTCCACTTCCTCTTCGTCGCCGGGCCCGGGGCCTTCCTGGGCCGAACTGAAGGCCGGCGCCGAAACCAGCGCCAGGGCCATTATCCAGAACAGTAATTTCTTATTCATAAGTCTCTCCTTAAGTTTCCGCTAAACGTTCTTCCCCGCGTTAAAGCTTTCGTCTTCCAGCTCGCTGTAGCCGTACTCCCAGTCCCTGGAAGGCGCGTTAAAATCCGATTGCGCCTGGTAGACGGAATACTCCACGGAATCCAGGCGCTCGTCCAGGCCGCTGTTCCAGGCCAGGTCGGTTGAGGCCCCGCGGCCGGAGAAGGCGAACATGAAAGCCATGGCAGAGGCCAGCGCTCCCGAGAGCAGGGCCTCGCCCCATTTGAAAGAGAAGCCCCGGCGGCCGGCGACGGCGGCCCGGGCGGCGCGCATGATATTGGCTTCGGCCCTGGGAGAGGGCTCTTCGGAGCGGGCAGAGAGGTTCGAGCCGGCGGCCCTGAGGGCGGCGACCTCGGCGCGGCAGACGGGGCAGCCGGCCAGGTGCGCTTCCACCTCGGCCTTCAGGCTCTCCCCGGCTTCGCCGTAGAGGGTAAGGATAAGTTTTTCTCCGTAACCGCAGTTCATATAAAGTCTCCTGTAGGTACAACGCGCGCCGCGGCCCTTTTATTGCAGGTCTGCCGTTAGTTTCTTGCGCAGCTGGGCGGCGGCCCGGCTCATGCGGGCCAGCACCGTGCCTATGGGCACCTTCAGCATTTCCGCTATTTCCTTAAATGACAGCTCGGAATAATGGCGGAGATAGAACACCTCGCGCTGGTCTTCCGAAAGCGAGTCCAGCGCGGCCCCTATGCGCTCGCCAAGGGCTTTGCCGTAAAAGGCTTCGGCGGGGCCGGGCTCGGCCGAGGCCAGGAAATCGGCGGGGCCGGGCTTATCGCCTTCCCCGTCCAGGGAGATCTCGCTCCGCGACCCTTCCCGCCTGAAAAGGTCCATGGCGGCGTTGCGGGCCACGGTGAAAAGCCAGGCTTTGAACTTCTCCCGCTCGTTATAGGCGCCGGGGTTCTTTACCAGTTTGAGGAAGACCTCCTGGAACAGGTCCTCGGCCGCGTCGCGGCGGCCGGTGAGGCGCAGCAAATAGCCGAAGACGGCGGCCTTGTGCCGCTCCATCAGCAGCCCCAGGGCCTCCGCGTCCCCGGCCTTGAAGGCGGAAACCAGTTCGGGATCGGTAAGTTCTTCAGACATTTAGTCGGCTGTTCACACAAAGCGGGCGGGGCGCGTTTTATTACGCCCCTGCCGGGCTTTCCAAATAATTTATAATTATGAAAGCCGTGCGCAACTATATTATTCTTTTATTCCTCCTTTTACAATCCCGGCCGGCCGCCGCGGCCCCGGCCGCCTATGATCTTTATTTGAAAGGGGAGCTGCTGCAGGCCGCCTCCGCCTACTCCGCGCTCGCCGCAGAAAGCCCCTCCGAGGCCAGGCCGCTGCTCAATGCCTCCATGTGCCTGCGCCAGGCCGGGCGCTACTACGAGGCCGCCGGCGTCATGGTGCGCGCGCTGGAGCGGGACCCGCATAACCCCGACATCTATTCCGAGCTGGGCTGGCTGCGCTTCCACCAGGCCGACTACGACGGGGCGCGCTCGGCCTTCGAGACCGCCATCAGGATACAGGCGCTGCACTCCAGGGCGGAGCTGGGCCTGGCCAGCGTCTACTCCAACCTGGAAGACAAAGAAAGGACCATGGCCCACCTGGAGAAGTACCGCCAGCTCAGGCCGGACTTCGCCGGGGTGGACTATATCCTCGCCTGGAACTACATGAATTTCAGCATGCACAAGGAGGCCGAGACGGCGCTGATAGAAGCCCTGCGCAAGGACCCCTCCTTCACCGAGGCCCGCCTGCCGCTGGCCGGCATCTACGCGCGGCAGGGCAAGTTCGACGAGGCCTGGAACCAGTACCACCGCGTGCTGGCCTACGCGCCGGGCCACCCGGTGGCCTCCAGCATGATGAAGGTGCTGGAGGGCAAGCTGAGCAAGCAGCCCGAGGAGATCCGCCCGCCGTTCCGCATAACCAAACCGCTCGTGATGGAACCCGTGGACGCCCTGGCCAGCCTTTCCTCCTCGGTCAGGATCCGCGTCGGGATCGGCACCGGCAACACCGGCAAGCAGGGCTCCAACAATTTGCTGAAGATAAAGTCTTTCGAGGGGATGACCGTCACCGGCAAGGCCAGCAAGAAACTTTTCGCCACCATCCCGCCGGACCAGGCCTGGCTGGTTACGGCCGAGGACAACAAGGTGGTCCTCAAGGACGCGGCCGGCACCGTCTACGGCCGTTTTGCCGGACCTATCCTCGTCAAGCCGGTCAAAGCCTCGGGGTCCGTCATCTTCGACGCGGACCCCCGCACCAAGAACGCCTTTTTCCGCTGGTCGGACCGGCAGTACCGCGGCTACATAGAGCTTTATCCCAACGGCGGCCGCGGCATCGGCGTGGTCAACGTGGTGGAGAATGAGCTGTACCTGCTGGGCGTGGTGCCCAGCGAAGTGGCGCCGCAGTGGCCTTACGAATCCCTGAAGGCGCAGGCCGTCATCGCCCGCACGCAGGTGCTCATACGCCGGGCGCGCGGCGGCCAGCACAAGGCGGACGGCTACCACCTCTGCGACGGCCAGCACTGCCAGGCCTACAAGGGCAAATCCATAGAGGCCAATACCACCACGCGCGCGGTGATAGACACCGAGGGCGAGATCCTGACCTACCACGGCCGCCCGGCCTACACCTTCTACCACTCCAACTGCGGCGGCTGGATACAGGCGTCCAAAGAGGTCACGGGCTGGGGCGATTCCCCCTATCTGGTGACCAAGGCCGACGGCCACCCCGACAAGAGCGAGAAAGCCATGGACCCGTGGGACTGGCATCTGTGGATCACCGGCAACCCGCCGGCCAACTGCAATTACCCGGGCCGGGTGCGCGCGTCCGAGTACCGCTGGATGAAGATCATCCGCTACAAGGACATGACCTTCCGCATCAACAGGGATTACAAGATCGGGGAGCTGGTGGACATCGTGCCGCTGCGCCGCAGCCCTTCGGGCAACGTCAACACCCTCAAGCTGGTCGGCAGGAAGAAGACGGTCACCGTCACGCGCGAGCACCTGATACGCAACCTGCTGGGCTTCAGCTCGCTCAAAAGCACGCTGTTCGACATTGAGGTGAACCGCTTCAAGAACGGCAAGGTGCGCAATTACTGGCTCTACGGCGGCGGCTGGGGCCACGCCATCGGCCTGTGCCAGAGCGGCGCGGCCGGGCTGGCGGGCAAGTACGACAAGAAATACCGCGAAATCCTGGAATTCTATTTTCCCGGCACCGGCATCCGCCAGATAAAATACGTCAAGAAAACCAAGTGAAGAAAAACCGCGCGCCCGCAGGCTCGGCCCGGAGCGGGCCGCGAAAGGCCCCGTGACGGGGCCTTTTTATTTCACCTTTAGATGCGAGAGCAGCTCCAGGGCCGGCGCGTAATTCTTTTTCAGTTCCAGGCTCCGCTCCAGGTTGCGCCTGGCCCCCCGCTGGTCCCCCCGCAGGAAGCGCACCTTTCCCAAATTGTAAAAAACCAGGTGGCTGTCCGGCTTGTAGGAAGCGGCGGCGGCGAAAAGCCCCTCCGCTTTCTCCAGCTCCGCGGCGGCGGCGTGCATGGAGCCTATCTCGTTGAGCGCCACGGCCAGCTGGCCGCGGCTGCGCGCCAGGCCCAGTGCCAGCTGGAAGCTGCCGTAGGCTCCCTGCCGGTCGCCGGCCGCCCGCAGGGCCTCCGCCAGGCGCACCCGGGTCACGAAGTTTTGCGGGTTCTTTTCCGCGTCGTAGCTCCACAGCGAAACGTCGTCGCGCCAGATTGCCAGGCGGCCCTGTATGTTCACGGCGAACAGCAGCAGCAGCGCGCCGAAGGCCGCGAAAACCGCCCGTTCCCGTTTATGTCCCCGCAGCGCCGAAGCGCCCGCCGCCAGGGCCAGGCCCAGGCCCGCGGCCGGCAGGTAGAGAAAGCGCTCCGCCATGTAGACGGCTATGGGCACGATATTGAGCACCGGCAGCAGGCAGAGCGGGACCCAGAGCAGGCCCCAGGCCGCGGCCGCCTGCCCCCGCGCGCGCAGCGCCGCGGCCAGGCCGGCGTAAAGCAGGCAGACCGCGGCGGAAAAAGGCAGGTAGAAGGCCAGCGCCTCCAGCCGCAGTTCCACGATGTCGCTGTAGGTCACCAGCATGGAGAAAGGGAAGAGCAGCGCCTCGACGTACTTGGCGAAGAGGACGAAAGGCAGAGAGGCCAGCACCCCGGGCGAAAAGGCGGGCGGCGCCACCTGCTGCAGTTTGCCGAGCACCAGGAAGCGCAGCAGGATGAAAAGCGCGGCCGGCAGCGCGAGATAAAGCCCGGCCTGCGCCAGGTGCTTTTTCAGCGGCAGGCGGGCGGCGGCCAGCCACGCCAGCGCCAGCAGCGGCAGCACCACGGAAACCTCGCGGGTAAAGAGCGCCGCGGCGCAGAGCACCAAGGAAAGCAGGAAGTTCTTCCGCCCCCCCTCCCGCACGCCTTTCAGGAAAAAACCCAGCGAAGAAAAAATAAAGACCGCCGACAGGGCGGCGGAGCGCCCGGAGATCCAGCTTACGGCTTCCACGCCCGCCGGGAACAGCGCGAAAAAAGCGGCGGCCGCCGCCGCGTACGGCCCCGGCAGGCCCGCCAGCAGCGCCAGCCAGCAGAGCAGCGCCGCGGCGAGCGCGTGCAGGGCCAGGTTGACTCCGCGGGAATAGGCGGGGGCGGCGCCGGCCACCGCGTAGTCCGCGGCGAAAGAGAGCGTGGCCAGGGGGCGGTAAATGTCCGAGTTCAGGTTTTCTACGGAGGATTGCGTGGAGGGGTCGTAAAAGAACCTGGGGGCGTTGGAGAGGTCCCTGATAGCCGCGTTGTTCTCCACGAAATGGTGGTCGTCGAAGACATAGCCGCCGTCGAGCGATTTGCCGTAGACCAGGGCTACGGCCAGAAGGGCCAACGGCAGGGCGAGCAGGCGGGGCGCTAAGCGCATAAGTTCATTCTAGTCAAAAAGGCCGCCGCCGGGCAAAAAAACCCCGCGGCGGCGCGGGGTCTTCGGCGCCGGGCAGGCGCGCTATTTTATTTCCCAGGCGTCGGGGCCGGCCAGCAGCGTCTCCAGCTCGTGGCCTTTCGTATCGCCCACGTTCCTCACCTGGTCGTAATACAGCTGTTCGAAGGACGGCTTGTCCGTGGAGCGGAAGACGCCGACCGGCACGGGCAGCAGCGGCTGGGAGAAACCGCTGATCAGGTAGGCCATCTCGGCGTTGGTCTCGTCGTAGACGGCCACTTCGGGAGGCGTCTGTCCGGGCTCAAAAGAAACCACTTCGGGCCTGAAGCCGCGGAAGACTATGCCCTTGTCCTTTTTCGTTCCGAACACCAGGGGCTTGCCGTGCTCCACGCGCAGCAGCACGTCCTCGCGCGTGGCCGGGTCCTTGAGCGGATCGAACTCCTTGTCCGAGAACGGCACGCATTTCTGGAAGATCTCCACGAAGGTGGTGCCGTTGTGGCGGGCGGCGCGCTCGAGGATAGCCGTCGTGCCGGCTATGTCGTTGTCCAGGCCGCGCGCGACGAAAGTGCAGTCGAGGCCCACCGCGAAGCGGGCCGGGTTGAACGGGTAGTCTATGGAGCCCGCCGGGGTGCTCTTGGTTTTGGTGCCGGGCTGCGTGGTGGGCGAGGCCTGGCCCTTGGTCAGCGCGTAGATGCGGTTGTTGAACAGCACGATCTTGAGGCCGATGTTGCGGCGGATGGCGTGCATCATGTGGTTGCCGCCGATCGAGAGGCCGTCGCCGTCGCCGGTGATCACCCAGACCGCCAGGTCCGGGTTGGCCAGCTTCACGCCGGAGGCCACCGCGGCCGCGCGGCCGTGGATGGAGTGGAAGCCGTAGGTATTGACGTAATACGGAAAGCGGCTGGAGCAGCCGATGCCGGAGATGACGGCGTACTTCTCGTGCGGCAGGCCCATGCCGGCGAAAACCTTCTGCATCATGTTCAGTATGGCGAAGTCGCCGCAGCCCGGGCACCACTTCACGGGCAGGTTGGAAGAGAAATCCTTGGCGGTAAGTTTAAGTTCCATATTATTTCCCCAGGACCTCCCTTATTTTGGCCAGGATCTCGTCGGAGTTCAGCGGCTGGCCCTGCACTTTGTTTAGGCCTATGGGCTCGGCCAGGTACTCGGAGCGCAGCAGCAGGCGCAGCTGGCCGGTATTTTCCTCCGGCACCAGCACCCTGCGGAAGCGCTTAAGGATCGCGCCCAGGTCGGGCGGCAGCGGCCAGAGGTTGCGGATATGGGCCGAAGAGACGGTCAGGCCGGCCTTGCGGGCCTCGCCCATGGCCTCGGTGATGGCGCCGTAGGTGGAGCCCCAGCCCAGCACCAGCAGTTCCCCGGCCTCGGGGCCGTTGAGCCTGGTGGGCGGGATCTCGCGGGCGATGCCGGCTATCTTGGCCGCCCGTATATCGGTCATCTTCTGGTGGTTCTCCGGGTCGTAGCTGATAGCCCCGGTGCCTTCGGCCTTCTCCAGGCCGCCGATGCGGTGCTCGTAGCCTTTCAGGCCGGGCCACGCCCAGGGGCGGGCCAGCGTAACCGGGTCGCGCTGGTAGGGCTTGAAGACCTCCGGGGCCGGCAGCGGCGGCAGGTCGAACTTCGGGAGCTCGGAAAGCTTCGGGATGCGGAACGGTTCCGAGCCGTTTGAAAGGTAGGAGTTGGACAGCACTATGACTGGCGTCATGTACTTGACGGCCAGGCGCGCGGCCTCGAGCGTGGTGGTAAAGCAGTCGGCCGGCGAGCTCGCGGCCAGCACGGCCAGCGGGCTCTCGCCGTGGCGGCCGAACACGGCCTGCAGCAGGTCGCTCTGCTCGGTCTTGGTGGGCAGGCCGGTGGAAGGCCCGCCGCGCTGGACGTTCACTATGACCATGGGCAGCTCGGTTATCACGCCGAGGCCGATGGCCTCTATCTTGAGGGACAGGCCCGGGCCGCTGGTGCCGGTGGCGGCCAGCTCGCCGGCGAAGGCGGCGCCCACGGTGGCGCACATCGCGGCGATCTCGTCCTCGGCCTGGAACACCACTACGTCGTTGGCTCGGTGCTTGGAGAGCGTGTGCAGGATCTCCGAGGCCGGGGTGATGGGGTAGGAGCCGTAGAAAAGTTTTTTCTTCAGGAGCTTGGCCGCGGTGATCAGCGCGTAGGCGGCGGCCTCGTTGCCGGTGAGGTTGCGGTACTTGCCCGGGGCGACGGCGCTCTTCCTGGTCTGGAAGCGGGCGTCGAAGAGCTCGGTGGTCTCGGCGTAGTCGTAGCCGGCCTCCAGCGCGCGGACATTAGCCTCGGCCAGCCCGGGAATCTTGCCGAACTTGGCGTTTATGCGCTCTTTGGTGGGGCCCAGCGGCAGGCCGTACATCCAGAACATAATGCCCAGCATGTAGAAATTCTTGCACTTCAGGACCTGCGGCTTCTGCAGGCCGGAATCCCTCAGCGCGTTCTCCGTCAGGGCGGTGGCGGGCACGGCTATCACGCGGTAATTGTCCAGCGAGCCGTCCTCGAGCGGGTTGGTCTTGTAGCCGGCCTTGTCCAGCGCGGCCTGCGCGAAAGCGTCGGAGTTGGCGATGATGACGGAGCCCTTGTCCAGGTTCGCCAGGTTTACGGCCAGGGCGGCGGGGTTGAGCACCACCAGGACGTTCGGCTTGTTGCCGGGGGTCATCACGGAATCGTCGCCGAAGGAGATCTGGAAGCCGCTGACGCCGGCCAGGGAGCCGGCGGGGGCGCGGATCTCGGCCGGATAGTCGGGCAGGGTGCTGAGGTCGTTGCCGGCCACGGCCGTGGCATTGGCGAACTGGCTGCCCACCAGCTGTATGCCGTCGCCCGAGTCGCCGGCGAAACGCACGGTAACCGAGCTGAGCTCGCGCACATCCACGGTTTTATTCCTGCCGTCCATAAGCACCTCTTATAAACTTTTGGCCCCCGGAAACCCTGTTTTCCGGGGACTGGACTTGAAGCCCAAATTATACTACAAATTACCATATTGCGATTCAACCGGGGCCGGCGGCCCGGCAGGCGATTTTTCGGAGGACGGATGAAATTACTGGAATACGAGGGCAAGGAAGTTTTCGAGCGCTACGGCATTCCCATGCTGCCGCGCTGCGGCGTGATCCGGATAGGGGACAACCCCGACAAACTCAACATAGACGGGCGCGGCCCCTGGGTAGTGAAGGCCCAGGTACTGGCCGGCGGCCGCGGCAAGGCCGGCGGCGTCAAACTGGCCAAGACCGCGTCAGAAGCGCGCGAGCTGGCCGGCAAGATGCTGGGCATGAAGATCACCACCCACCAGACGCAGGGCAAGGCCCTGACGGTGGAGGAAGTGCTGGTGGAGCACGCGGCCCCCATAGAGCGCGAGATCTACATCTCCGTGGTACTCGACCGCAAGGCCGGCTCCCCCGCCATAATAGCCTCGGCCGAAGGCGGCATGAGCATAGAGGAACTGGCGCGCACTAACCCCGAAAAGATCATAAAGATCTCGGTGGACGCCGAGGCCGGCCTGCTGGATTTCCAGGCGCGGCAGCTGGCCTTCGACCTGCGCATCCCGCAGAATAATTTCCGCGAGTTCACCGCTTTCGCGAAGGCCCTGGTAAAGGTTTTCGTGGAAAACGACGCCAGCCTGGTAGAGGTGAATCCCCTGGTAATTTCAAAGGACGGGCGCCTGCTGGCCATCGACTCCAAGATAGTCACCGATGACAACGCTCTGTTCCGCCACAAGGACCAGGCGGCCAGGCCCGACCACGAGGCCTCCGAGATAGAGAAAGAGGCCAAGGCCATCGGCATCAACTATATCGGCCTGGACGGAGACATCGGCTGCATGGTCAACGGCGCGGGCCTGGCCATGGCCACGCTCGACACCGTCAAGATGGCCGGCGGCGACGCGGCCAACTTCCTGGACGTGGGCGGCGGCGCCAACGTGGAACAGGTCACCAAGGCCTTCCAGATAATTTTAAAGGACCCCAAGGTGAAAGCCGTGCTGGTCAACATCTTCGGCGGCATCATGAAATGCGACAACATAGCCGCCGGCGTGGTGGAGGCCTCCAAGAAGGTACGCATCAAAGTGCCGCTGATAGTGCGGCTGGAAGGCACCAACGTAAAGGAAGGCAAGGCCATCCTCGCCGGATCCGGCTTAAAGCTGGAGCAGGCTGATTCGCTCTGGGAGGCCGCGCAGAAGGCCGTGGCCGCCGCGAAGAGGTAACTCTCATGTCCATACTTCTCAACAAGAAAACCAAACTCATCGTACACGGCTTTACCGGGGCGCAGGGCTCTTTCCACGCCCAGCAGTGCCTGGACTACGGCTCCAGCATAGTCGGCGGCGTGACGCCCGGCAAGGGCGGCACCGAGCATTTGGGCAAGCCGGTCTTCAACACCGCCAAGGACGCAGTGAAGGCCACCGGCGCCAACGCCTCGCTGATCTTCGTTCCCCCGCCCTACGCGGCCGATTCCATCCTGGAGGCGGCCGACGCCGGCGTCTCGGTGATCATCTGCATCACCGAGGGCATCCCCGTGATGGACATGGTGCGCGTCAAGAAACGCCTCGCGGCCATGAACACCTGCGCCCACAAGGTCACGCTGGTGGGCCCCAACTGCCCCGGCGTGATCACGCCCGGCGAGTGCAAGGCCGGCATCATGCCTGGCTACATCCACCGGAAAGGCTCGGTCGGCATAGTGTCGCGCTCCGGCACGCTGACCTACGAGGCCGTGTGGCAGGTGACCTGCCAGGGCCTGGGCCAGTCCACCGTGGTGGGCATAGGCGGCGACCCGGTGCAGGGCCTGAATTTCGTGGACGCGCTGAAACTTTTTCAAGCCGACCCGCAGACCAGGGCCGTCATCATGATAGGCGAGATAGGCGGCTCGGCCGAAGAGGACGCCGCGCGCTACATAAAGGCGGAGATGACCAAGCCGGTGTTCTGTTTCGTCGCGGGCAAGACCGCGCCCCCCGGCCGCCGGATGGGCCACGCCGGGGCCATCGTGGAAGGCGGGGCCGGCACGCACGCCTCCAAGGTGGAGGCGCTGAAGAAGGCGGGCGCCGCCGTGGTGGACAACCTCTCGGAGATAGGGGCCGCCGTGGCAAAAGGGCTGAAGCGCAAAACGAAGGCCAAAACAAAAGCCGCGCGGAAATAGTAGAATTATCCTGACCGCCGCGGAACAGTTCTGTTTCCCCGGCAAGCCGGCGGCACGGGCGGGCGAGAGCGGCTGAAAATGATAAAGCGCTATAAAATCGAGAACCACCAGCTGAAGCTCGTCGAGGCGGAAACGCCCGACGTGTGGGTGGTGATCAGCCCCACCGACGACGAGAAGAAGTGGCTGGTGGAGAACTTCCAGCTTGACGAGCACAACTTCGCCTCCGCCTTCGACCCCGAAGAGCCGGCCCGCATGGAGTCCGACGGCGACCACCTGGCGCTGATCTTCAAGCGCCCCAAGAACTATTCCTCCAAAGACCATTTCATGTTCAAGGTCTCCTCGATGGGGCTGTTCCTCTTTAAGGACAAGCTGATCCTGGCGCTGTCGGAAGACATCAACATGTTCTCCGGCAAATATTTCAAGCAGGTGGGCGGCATCCGCGAAGTCTTCCTGAAACTGATCTATAACTCCATCTTCCATTTCATGGAGCACCTCAAGGTCATCAACATGATCGCCGAGGAGATAGAGACCAAGATCACGCATTCCATGGAGAACCGCTACCTGATCAACATGTTCACGCTGGAGAAGAGCCTGGTCTACTACCTCAACGCCATCAACGGCAACTCCGGCGCGATAGAGCGCCTCAAGCACGGCGCGGAGAAGCTGGGCTTCAGCCCGCGCAGCATTGAATTCATCGACGACATCATGATAGAGAACCAGCAGTGCTACAAGCAGGCGGCCATCTACTCCAACATTTTCGCCTCGCTGGTGGGAGCGCGCGCCTCCATCGTCAGCAACAACCTCAACATCCTGATGAAGAACCTCAACGCCGTGGTCATCGCCGTGGCGGTGCCGAGCTTCTTCGCCGGCGTGGGCGGCATGTCGGAATTTTCCGCCATGACCGGGATCCACAACTGGAAACTGGCCTATCCGCTATTCCTGCTCGCGATGCTGGGCGTCGGCGCGACTACCTACATAGCCATCAAGCGCTTCGAGAAACACTAGGGGACGCTGATGACTATATGACTATTTGCCGGCATACCCGGCAAAAAAGGATATATAGCCACTCAGCACCTCTCACAAAATAGTCATATAGTCATCAGCGTCCCCTATGCCCAAACTCTTCATCGTCTCTCTCGGTTGTCCCAAGAACCTCGCAGACGCCGAGGTGATGGCCGGTGAGCTGGCCGCGGCCGGCTGGGAGCTGGTCTCCGACGAAGCCTCGGCCGACGCCGCGCTGGTGAACACCTGCGCCTTCCTGGGCTCCGCCGTGGCAGAATCAGAGGGCGAGATCCGGCGCCTGCTGCGCCTGAAGGCGCGCGGCAAATTGGCCAAGGTGATAGTCTCGGGCTGCCTGGTGGAGCGCGAGCGCGAAGGACTGCTTAAGCGCTTTCCCGACCTGGACGCCGCCGTGGGCATACACGCCCTGGCCAGCGCCGCCAAGGCCATAGAGGAGGGCCGCAGCTATATCCTGCCCGCCTCGGGCCCGCTGGACTCCCCCCGCCTGAAGGCGCGCCTGACAGCGCCGCACAGCGCCTACCTGAAGGTCGCCGACGGCTGCGACAACCGCTGCGCCTACTGCCTCATCCCCTCCATCCGCGGGGGCTTCCGCTCCAAGCCCGTAGAAGCCCTGGCCGAGGAGGCCCGCAACTTGGCCGCCAGCGGGGCGGTGGAGGTCTCGCTGATAGCGCAGGACACCACCTCCTACGGCGCGGACCTCTACGGCCGCCCGCGCCTGGCCTGGCTGCTCAACACGCTGCTGCTTACCCCCGGCGTGAAGTGGTGGCGGCTTATGTACGTCTACCCCGAGCGCCTCAACAAAGAAGTGATAGAGGTAATGCGCGCGAACAAGAGCGTGGTGCGCTACCTGGACATGCCCCTGCAGCACGTCTCGGACCGCATCCTGAAGCGGATGAACCGCTCCTCCACCGAGAGGTCCATAAAGGACAAGCTCGCCGAGCTGCGCCGCGCCATGCCCGATATTGCCATCCGGACCAATTTCATAGTCGGCTTCCCGGGCGAGACCAAGGAAGATTTCAACCGGCTGCTCGGCTTCGTCAAGAAAGCCCGCCTCGACAGCGTGGGCGTGTTTAAATATTCCAGGGAGCCCGGCACCACGGCCGCGGATTTCCCCGGTCAGGTACCGGAGGAAGTGAAGGAAGAGCGGGCTGCCGCGCTGATCCAGGCGCAGAGCCGCGTGCTGGACGCCGTCAACCTGGACCTCAAAGGCAAAAAATTTGATGTGCTGATGGATTCGCCGCTGTTCGGCCGCACCTACCGCGACGCCCCGGAGATAGACGGCCGCGTAGAAGTGGAAGCCCTGCCGGGGCGGCCGCTCAAGGCCGGGGACCTGGTCAAGGTCAAGGTAACCGGCGCCGTGGGCTACCTGCGCAAGGCCAAAGTTCTGCCGTAGCGGCCCGCGGCCAAGGAAGCCGCGGCCCTCCCCTAATAAAGCCCCTTCTCGATAAGCTCGTCGTCGTCCATGCCGAAGTGGTGGGCGATCTCGTGCAGCAGGGTGTGCCGTATCCTGGCGGCTACGGCTGCGGCGTCCCTGGCGCCCTGCTCCAGGTTGTCCTTGAAGAGCGTTATCTTGTCCGGCATGGCGCCGCTGTAGAAGGTACCCCGCTCGGAGAGGGGTATGCCCTCGTAGAGGCCCAGCAGGCCCGGCCCGAAGCGCCTGCACTGGGTTTTAGTCGGGGCCGTTTTCACCAGCACCACCACATTGTCCAGCCGCCCGCGGAATTCTTTCGGGAGCTTTTTAATGGCCGCGGCGGCCAGCTCTTCGAATTCTTCCGTGGTCATAAGCCGTGGTTATTTGGAAATAAAGTAGATGCCGCCGCTCAGCAGCAGCGTGCCGAACAGCTTGTTCATCGTGAAGCTTTCGCCCAGGAACAGCGCCGCCAGCACGAAAGTAACGAAAGGGTAGGTTGAGGAGAGCGGCACTATCTTCATGGCTTCGCCGCCCGAGAGGGCCTTCAGGTAGAAGAAGACGCCGGCCATGGAGACCACCGCGCTCGAGATCACGAAGATGGGGCCCAGTTTGTCGGAGCCCAGCAGCGCCTGCTTGGTCTGGTCGTACTTCCAGAGCACGAGCGGGATGAAGAGGAAGATCATGAACAGGGTGCGCACGTAGAAGGCGCCCGACGGGTCCATGTGCTTGAGGCAGGCCTTGTCGAAGAAGGCGCCGAGGCCCCAGCCGAGTATCGCGAGCAGCAGGAAGATAATTGTTGAAAATTCCATAAGCAGTAAGCAGGGACGCTGCTTAGTTTTTGAGTTGTTTGCCCGCTTGCGGCTTTTGCAAAAGAAAAACTGTGCCCGGGAACTCTTTAGTTAGCAAACAACTCAAAAACTAAGCAGCGTCCCTAGGGTGGCGGCATCTGGCCGGGCAGCTCGGCGGCGGCAAAGGGCCTCTTGAGGTAATTGGTGATGGATTCCGAGAAGCCCCATTCGTCCTTGTAGGCCTTGGCCTCTTTATAATGGGCCAGGGCCTTGTCGCGCAGGCCTTTCAGGTCGTGCACGTGGCCCAGCCGGACTATGGCCCAGACGCCCCAGCGGGCGGGATGCGCCTTGGGGTCCTCTTTCAGCGTGGCGGCGGCGCGGGCGAAATAATCCGCGGCCTCGTCGTATTTTTTCTCCACCAGGTAGGTGGTGCCTATGGCGGTCAGCACGCGCGGCAGGTAGCGGCGGCGGTACGGCGGGCGGTTCTCGTTTACGGCCTTCAGGTACTCCATCGCCTCTTTCCTGGATTCCCCGTACTGTTTGGCCTCGTAGAGCGAGACTATCTCCACAAAATGCATCTGCGGGTGGTTCGGGTAAGCCGCGCGCAGCTCCTTGGACCACTTCACCGCCCGCTCGGAATTCACGTAGGGGCTGTTGGTCGTGGTGTAGATTTCTATCAGCAGGAGCTTGGCCGCGAGGGCGTTGAAATAGCCTTTCTCCTTGCAGGTCTCGAGCATCTCTATGCCCTTCCTGGCGTCGCCCTTCATCACCAGTTTAGCCAGCACCTTTATGGCGCCGTGCAGCGTGCCGGCGTAATACTCGTACATGCCCAGGCCCAGGTAGGCGTCGTAGAGCTCGGGGTCGATCTTGAGCGCGCGGCGCGTGTAGGACAGGGCCTTCCGGCCGTCGAAATAGGCCTTGATCCAGCGGTGCTGCAGCAGGGCCAGCCGCGCGCGCAGGCCGTACATGCCGCCCATGCACAGGTTGGCGTTGGCGTCGCCGGGATGCTTCTTGAGCCAGGCCTGGCCGATATCGATGGCCTCGTCGGTCATCGCCTCGTACTCTTTCTCCAGCCCGGGGTCGGACTCGTCCTCCAGGTATTCCAGCGTGGCCCATTTGGTCATGGCCATGCCGAAATGCGGGTAGGGGTGCTCCGGGTATTTCGCGACGGCGGCGGAGAAATTCTTCACGGCCTCCGGGATGTCCACGGCGTAAATGGCCTCTATGCCCTTCTTCGACAGCACCCGCAGGTCTTCGGGCAGGGGCTCGCTTACGGGCATGGCGGCCAGGGCCGCCGAGGCGCAGAGCGAAAAAGCCGCCGCTATCAGTAATTTCCTCATATCGTTATCTTGTCCGTTCCCATATATTTGCGCAGGGCCTCGGGCACGGCCACGGAGCCGTCGGCCTGCTGGAACTGCTCGAGGAGGGCCGGGAAGAGCCGGCTGGTGGCCAGGCACGAGCCGTTGAGCGTATGCAGGAATTCGTTCTTGCCGGTGGCGGCGCGCTTGAAGCGCATATTGCCCCGGCGGGCCTGATAGTCTCCGGCGCTGGAGACCGAGCTGACTTCCTTATAGCCC
The DNA here is from genome assembly GCA_001799895.1 of Elusimicrobia bacterium GWD2_63_28. Taxonomy (GTDB): domain Bacteria; phylum Elusimicrobiota; class Elusimicrobia; order Elusimicrobiales; family UBA9959; genus UBA9959. Next base: position 3,080 of record MGUI01000022.1, on the reverse strand, counting down.
TTCATGCTGGGGATCCAGACCTCTATGTCCCAGGTGCGGGCCATGGAGGCGCTGCAGTCTTTGGCGGCCAGTTTGACCAGCCGGTAATGGAGGCCCAGGGCCTGCATGACGGCTTCCACCTGGCCCACCATCTCGTCGAAGCAGGCCTGGGATTCCTCGGGGCGGGCGAACTGTATCAGCTCTACCTTGTTGAACTGGTGGCCGCGGATCATGCCGCGCTCGTTGGCGCCGTAGCCGCCGGCTTCCTTGCGGTAGCACGGGGAGTAGGCGAAATATTTCCTGGGCAGTTCTTCCTCTTTCAGCACCTCGTCGCGGTGCAGGCTGATCAGCGCGGTCTCTGACGTGGGCAGCAGGAACTGCGTCTTATCCTCCGGGCCGGCCAGCAGGAACACGTCGTCCTTGAACTTGGGGAACTGCCCGGCGGTATAGCCGCACTCGTAGTTGAGGATATGCGGCGGCAGGGTGAAAGAGTAGCCGTTGGCGAGGTGGGTCTCCACGAAGAGGTTCATCAGCGCCCATTCCAGGCGCGCGCCCAGGTCGCGGTAGAGCCAGAAGCCGGTGCCGCCCAGCTTGACGCCGCGCTCGTAGTCCACGAGGCCGAGGTCCTTGCACAGTTCCAGGTGCCCTTTGGCCTCGAAAGCGAATTCCGGCTTCTTGCCCCATTCGCGCACGACCGCGTTATTTTCTTTGCCTCCGGCCACCACGTCGTCGGCCGGCATATTGGGCAGCCCGGCCATCAGACCGGCCAGCTCGGCCTCCGTGGCGGCGGCTTCGGCGTCGAGGGCCTTTACCCTGGCGGAAATTTCCTTCATCTCGGCGAAGACCGCCTGCTGGGCGGCGGCGTCGAGCTTCTTGACCCCGGCGGAGGCGGCGTTCTTTTTAGCCTTGAGGGCCTCGGCCTCCACCAGCAGCGCCCGGCGTTTCTTGTCCAGCTCGAGCACCGGCGACAGGTCCACGGCGTCCAGCCGCTTGAGCAAGGCCTGCCTGACCTTTTCGGCGTCGGTCCTGATGAGGTTTATGTCCAGCATGGGAGAACTCCGGCTGCTATTAGGGTTTAACGATCTCCATCACGGCCTCGCGCAGGATGGCCGCGGGCTCGTCCCCCTGGCGGGGGTTCAGCATGACTTCCAGCTTGAGCGCGGTCGGCTCGAAGCCGCTGTTGCGCAGCTTGTTCAACTGGTTCTGCAGTTCAAAACGTATCACCCTGGCCTGCCTCTCGGAGGACGGGTTGATCTTGGAAACGCGCACTTCCTCTACGTAGAAAGGGATGCCCCAGAAAGCCTTGTCCGGCGTATTTCCTTTCCTGAGCAGGCGCATGCTGAGCGCGTAGCGCAGCACCAGGCCCTCGGCGGCCTTGTCGGCGGGGTTGCGCAGCGTGACCAGCGCGCGCAGGTAGTCGGTGAATTTCACGGCCGGGCCGGCGCGCAGCTGCGCGACGGGGGCGTAGGGAGTGCGGTTCTTGCCCTGGAGCCTGGACAGCTCCCAGTCGATCTTGATTATTTCCACCTGGGCGGCCAGCGGCGCGGCCTGGGCGAATAAAAGGGCGAAGGCGAGTATGGCGTGGATGCGGTTATGCCTCATGTTGTTCTCCGTTGGCAGGGCGTTCAGACCCCGGTCTCGAGTGCGGCCGCCAGCGCGGCCTCCATGTTCGCGGGGATGACGGCTATCACTTCGCTGCGGGTCAGGGTCTTGTCGCACTGCAGGTCCAGCATTATGGTCACCATGCTGTGGGTGCCCGAGCGGTCCAGCGAGGACCAGAGGGCCTCGAGGAGGAAAGGGATCTCCCCCTGCACGCACTTGGGGGCAGAGGGGATGAAACTGCGCTTCAGCGCGTTGGAAAGAGAGCTTATCAGGGAATTCAGGATGACGTTGCCCAGTTCCGACAGCAGCAGCTCCTGGGCCTGGTTGAGGTTGGGCAGCTTGGAGAAGGAGAAGCCGAGGAAGCCGCGGGAAAGGATCTCTATGTCCTGCGGCCTGAAGACCACCATGGAGGTGAACGGGTACTCGCCCTTCACTTCGAAATAGACCGCGGCGCTGGTGTGCCGGTCCGGCGACGCGGCGTGCTCTTTGATGGCCTCTTCCATGCTGCGCATGGAGACGGCGGCGGCGGCCACGCTCCACTGGCCGGCGGAAATGCGCGTGAGCTTGGAGACGCATTTCTCCAGGCTCGCCGCGGCTATCCGCTCCAGTGCTTTGCCGGCTTTTACGTCCATTTCAGGCCAGGGATTTCATCAGGGTCTTAAAATCTTCAAAGGAAAACGGTTTGCGCAGTATAGCGCTGACGCCCTTGTCCGACAGGCGCTTGTCTATCTCTTCCTGCTCCACCGCGGTTATGACCACCACGCGCGCGGCGGGGTCCACCGCCCGCAGTTCCTCCAGGATCTCCACGCCGGACTTGCCCGGCAGGATCAGGTCGAGGAAGACCACGTCCGGTTTAAACTCGCGGAAACACTTCACCGCCTCTTCGCCGTTCTCAGCCTCGGCCACCACTTCGTGTCCCAGTTTCTCAACCAGGGACTTGATAGTGTACCGGGTGAGGGCGTTGTCTTCTACGAGCAGAACCTTCATATTCCCCCCTAAGGGTAACCGCGCCGGGGACGAACCCCCGTTTGACCCCGGCGCGTTTCGCTAGCTTAGCAGCAGCAGGCGCACTCGCTCTTGGGAGCGCCGGCGGCCTTCTTGGCCAGCATGGCCGCCGCGTTGGTCTTTTCCCAGGCGAAGCCGGCCCGGCCGAAATGGCCGTAGGCGGCGGTTTTGCGGTACACGGGCGAGCGCAGGCTCAGCGTCTTTATGATGCCGCGGGGCGTCAGGTCGAAGCTGGAGCGCACGATCTTCGAGAGCTTCTCGTCGGCTATCCTGCCGGTGCCGTGGGTGTCCACGTACAGGCCGACGGGCTCGGCCACGCCGATGGCGTAGGCCAGCTGCACGGTCACTTCGCGGGCCAGCTTGGCCGCCACGATGTTCTTGGCGATGTAGCGCGCCATATAGGCCGCGGAGCGGTCCACCTTGGTGCAGTCCTTGCCGGAGAACGCGCCGCCGCCGTGCGGGGCCACGCCGCCGTAGGTGTCCACGATGATCTT
>MGUI01000021.1 GCA_001799895.1 Elusimicrobia bacterium GWD2_63_28 | reverse complement strand
AAGATTCTTTCAGCAGGCCGCTCCAGTTCTTCAGTATCTCGCCCGCCTCCGCGCCGGCGATGTACACCTTGAAAGTCCAGGGATTAAGCAGCTTCGCGCTGATGCGGCAGACCTCGCCCCCCTGCGAGTCCGTAACGCGGAACTTCCGCTCAAGCAGGGAAAACTCGCGCTTGACGCTGCCGATAAGGCGGCCTTCCGGGGTGAACGCGGAGATCTCGTGAAAGTAGAACCGGAAAGGCTTTTCCGTGTTTATGGCGGGCCGTCCCTCGGCCGACAGTATATGCAGTTTAAAAGGGCGGAGCGCCTTTAGCACCAGGCGCGCCAGCATGGACCCTTCCTCGGCCGCCAAGTATACCTGCTGCCCGGAGCCGTCGTAGACGGCGTAGCGGTTGCGGGCCTCGAACCCCGTCAGTATCTCCCCCCATTCTTTCTTCTGCCTGACTGTCAGCGACTCCACCTCTTTAAGTCTTTCCACGCATTACCCCATAAGTCTCGGACCGGCCAGAACCATTATACGCAAAAGCGCAGGCGGCCCGGTCACTCCCCGGCGTTCTTATCCCCGCCGACCGGCTTGGGATCGCAACCGAGATGTGTGCGCTTGATATACACATAGCCGAAAGCGAGCGCCGCCAGCAGGGCCGCCAGGCCGAGCAGCGTCATGCCGTCGAGCTCCTTGAGATCTAGGATTATAACCTTGCGGGCGATCGCGATTATGGCCACTATCATCACCACTTCCACGTGCACCACGTTCTCGCGCAGGTAGGCCTTCATCGTCTCCAGCAGCTCCAGGCCTAGCAGCACCAGCAGGAAGAGGCCGAAGATCTCCAGCAGTTCGTGGATCTCCAGCATCAGCATGGGCGGAGAAACCAGGTCTTTAAAAAGCACGACCGCCAGTTCCACGGTAGAAAAGGCGATGGTGGCAGCCAGAAGCCCGGCCAGGGTCATAACAACTATAGTTTCGAATTTCTTAAATAATACCAGCATGTCTTCTCCTTGACCTTTATAGTCTTCATACAGCGGGCCCAAGCCGGATAATTCTATCAAAACAAAATGTAGAAGGGGGAAACGCCCCCTGCCCCCTACTGCGGCTTTTTGCCGCCGGCCGGCCGCCCCGTGCCGGCGAGCCGAAGCGTTGCGTTTTGGACAAAACACTTCACCTTGTTATGCTCCTGGCGGATCATGAATTCTTCCGCCGTCAGCGCATTATATTCGGCCTCATCCCTGGCCACGTTTTGCGTGTTATGAAGGCACTCACAGGCCTCCCGGTAGTTGAACTTCTGCAGAAAATCCTCAGGAACCAGTTGCGCCTCCGAGGTCAGCCCCAGACCCGAAGATTTCTGCGCCAATTCAAGCGGGAACTTTTTTGAAACCTTTAAGACCTCGAGAGCTTTGGCTTTTGCGGCTTTATCGATCGCCTCCAGCTTGTTTTTAGTCTCGCTATCCAGGCTCGCTTTGAAAGCCAGGGCAGTCGGGATATACATCTGGCGAAGGTTGCGCATGGTCGCGCCGACCATGGTTTTAGGATCGGCGGCGGGCCCGGAAAGTTGTGCCCCGTCCGCGGCGCAATCTTTCCTAAAGGCAGCCTCCGTCCCGCTCCAGGACGAATACGGGGTTACGGCCTTCTGGAGCATTGCCGCGCCGCCAATTGCCGGGCTGCAGGCCAGGATGGAAACACAAACAATTATACGGAGCATCTTTCCTCCTAAGAATTCTCAGCCTCAACTAATTAAACAATAAAACCGCTATTTTTTCGCGCGCAGTTTGACGGTCCGGCCGGCGATGAAGAAGTCGGAACCGCCCCGGTGATGGAAGGTGGCGGGCTTTTTAGCCGTGTCCACCCAGGCCTTCACCACTTTGAGGATGAAGAGGTTGTACTTGCCGGCCAGGCTGGCGTCGTGCAGGCGGCATTCCAGGCTGGCGTAGCATTCCTTTACCAGCGGGGCCTTCACCTTGGCAGCCTCCACCGGCGTGAGTCCGAATTTGGCGAACTTGTCCACCTTGGCGCCGCTCACATTGCCGCAGGCCAGCGCCCCGGGCGCGATCTCGCGGGTGGGTATGTTCACCACGCATTCCTTTGTGGCCCTGAGGTTCTTAAAAGTCAGGCTCTCGTCGCTGATTACGCAGCCCAGCAGCGGCGGGTCGAAGTCTATCATGGTATGCCAGCTCATGGGCATCACGTTATGGCGCCCGCAGGCCGTGCTCACCAGGATGACCGGCCCCGACTCCAGCAGCGTATAGACCTTCTTGAGCGGAAAATCTTTTTTCATATGCGCTTATTCTACCAAACAAAACCGCCGGGCTGTCCCGGCGGCTTGAACAACTCAAAAACTAAGCAGCGTCCCTAACTTTCCGAAACGGTATAATATCCGCATATGAAGAACATCCTGGTCACCGGTTTCGAAGCTTTCGCGGGGCGCGGCGAGAATCCCTCCCTGCAGGTCCTCGGAAAACTCAGGGCCCCGGCCGGGGCGCGGCTGCACAAGGCGCGGCTGCCGGTCAGCGGCAAGGCCGTGGGCAAAAAGCTCCGGGGCCTGATAAACAGGATAAAGCCGGACCTCGTAATCTCGCTGGGCCTGGCGGCCGGGGAAAGCGCGGTGCGCGTGGAGCGCTTCGCCGTCAATATCGCCGATTACGCCATAAAGGACAACGCCGGCTGGCAGCCGGAAGGGAAAAAGCTGGACGAGGCCGGCCCGGCCGCCTACTTCGTGACCGCCGACCCGCTCAAGCTGGCCGCAGCGGCCCGCCGCGCCGGCGCGCCGGCCTATGTCAGCAACCACGCCGGCGGCTACGTCTGCAACACGCTGATGTACTCCGCCTTGCGCGCTATAGATCAGGCCGGGCTGTGCGCGCTTTACGCCTTCATCCACCTGCCGGTCACTACCGAAATGGCACTCAAAGAAAAACCCGGCCGCAACATCTCCCCCTCGCTGCCGCTGGCGCTGCTGGTTAAAGCGGTAAGTGCGGCCATAAAGGCGGCGGCTCGTTGACGGGCCCCGGTTCCGCAGCCGGTCCGGCCGGGTCAAATTTTGTATTGGCCGCCCTCTGCCTGCTGGAATTCGCCGGGGTCTTTCCGCGCTTTTCCGGCACGCTGATGGCCATACAGTTCCTGGTCATCCATTCCTCGGCCTTCATCTTCACCCTGCCCTTCTGGGACATCAAGGAAAGCGCCAAGCCCGTGGCTTTTAAAGTGCTGCTGGGGCTTTACACCCTGCTGGCTTTCTCGATAGACGGCTTCTTCGGCATAGCGCAGTTCGCCGGGCTTACCTATGCCACCTATTACGGCTATGTGTTGGGCAAGGACGGGGAGACCGGGCGGGTCCCGCTGCTGCTGCGCTGGCTGGTCTCTTTTATTGTCTTTCTCCTGGCGATCGGGATCACCGACGCGCCAAGCGACGTGGACAGCTGGGCCGGCAGCCGCAGGCTGGCTTTGACCGGCGCGCTCTTCTTCGGCGCCGCGGGTTTAATGGAACTGAGCGGTTTTTACGGGGAAGGCTGGCGGCGGCTGCTGCGCCGGGCCGCCAGCAGGCAGCCTCAGCTGCTCAGCCCCATGCCGGCGTGGGTGGCCAGGGAACTCGATCCGCAGGGCACGCCCCCGCCGCCAGGCGGGGATGTGCGGCATTAAACCATTAAAGGGAAGACCGCGGTCAGCGCAGCAGCGGGCGCAGCGCCTTCAGGTCCGAGACGAACTCCGGCTGTTTCAGCAAATTCTTATATAGCGTGTCCGCCAGCAGCTTGCCGGCTGCGGTGTCGGCGGGGTGGTGCACGCCTCCCAGCACGCGGAAGAGGGCGGATTCGTCGGCCTTGGCCAGGAACTCCGCGCGGCGCTCCGGGGCCAGGTCTGCAAGTATCAGCGCGAAAAGCCGGGCCATGGCGGAGTGGCCGCTGGGGTAGGACAGCCCCTGCACCCGCGGCAGGCAGGGCTTTACGCGGGCGTCGCGCACGAAGGGGCGCTCGCGCTTATAGACATCCTTTAAAAATTTATGCGCGGCCACCGAGTCTTCGCCCACGTGCTTGAAGAACTCTTTAACCTCTACAGGGGCAGGGCTGCCGAAAGGGCTGATCTTGCCGAAGAAAATTTCGTAGCTATGGCTCATCTCGGCCTTGGCGGCCGCGCATTGCGCCTGCGTGCGGCGGGCCTGCCAGTCCAGCACTATCCTGAGGTCTTCCCTGTCCTCGTAAGAGCCGTCGGCCGGGGCGGCCGGCACGGCGCGCAGATCCAGGCCGTCGAGCGAGAGGTAATGGCCGGCGGCCGCCGCGCGGTCAGCTAAGGCCGGAGGCGCTGAGGGGGCCGGGAGTACGGCGGAGGGCCGGAAGCCGAGGTCTTCTAAAGCGCCGGAATGCCCGCATACGGGCAGCAGCGCGGCTAAGGAAAGGGTTAGCAGGAAACGGCGCAGGAGTTTCGTCATCCTTTACAGTTTACAAGTAAAACCGCCGCCGCATAAGGTACAAAAGACCCAGGCGGACGGCGGCAAAAGGCCGGGAAAACGGCGCTAAACGGCGGCTGTCTCTTTGGCGGCGGGGGCGGGCGCGGGAACGGGGCGCCCGAGCGCCTCCAGGGTTTCGCGCACTATCAGGTCGGCCCATTCCTTGCGCAGCTCGGTGGTGGGCGGGGGCAGGGTGCGGTGCTCCACCTTCAGCTCGCCGAGCAGGGCGTTGAGGCGGTCGTAGATGTCCTGCTGGAACTCCACGCTCTGCGCGTCGCGGATGCCGTCTTCCATCAGCTCGCCTACCATCGGCAGCTTGTAGATGACGTCGTAGGGGAAGGTGGCGGCGTAGCCCTGCAGGAAATCGCGGAGCAGCTGGTTGGTGCCGCAGCGGCGCTCCAGGTAAGCCAGATTGTCGAATACCGAGCGGTCGCAGACCACCACCTGGTAGCCGCGCAGCGTGCCGCGCAGCTCCTCGGTGATATGCTGCATCATGATGTACATCTGCGCGGGCAGCGTGGTGGTTTCGTTGATCGGGATGCCCTGCTCGAAGGCGGAGGCGGCGATCTCCGAGAACACCTTCACCTTTACGCCGCGCTTCTTGAGTTCGGCGGCCACTTCGTAGCAGAGGGTGGTCTTGCCGGTGCCGTGGGTGGAGATGAGGGAAATCTTGTAGGGCCGTTTCTTGTTGGACATTATACGCTCCGGGGCAAACTCAAAATTGGGATTAGCCTATACTACACTTTTTTTCTGCGCCGTCAAAATTCCCCGCCGTGGGCGGTCAATTCCGGCCTCCCGCGCCTACGCCCTGGCCCGCGCAGTTTCAGCGGGGAGACCGGGAGACCGGGGACGCTGCTTAGTTTTTGAGTTATTAACGCCGCCGGGAAGGCCCGGCGGTTCAAATTAGGAATTAGGAATCAACGTCCCCTTATCCCCTCATACCAGGAACCAGCTGGCCAGGCCGAGCAGCAGGCCCATGCTGGCCACGTCGGTGGCGGTGGTGAGGAAAATGCTGGAGGCCGTGGCCGGGTCCGCGCCCAGCCGCCGCAGGGTTATCGGCACTACCGCGCCGAACAGGCCGCTGATCACGCAGCTGCCGGTCATGGCCGCCACTACGATCAGCCCCAGCTTGAAGGCGAGCGGGTTCCCCTGCGACCGCGCCAGGAAATACATGCCGCCGCCGGCCACCACGCCCACCAGCGCGCCGTTGAGCAGCCCGAGCAGGCTTTCCTTGATGAGCAGCTTGTGGGTGGAGCCCTTCTTGAGCTCGCGCAGGGTGATGCCGCGTATGGTGACGGCCAGGGCCTGGCAGCCGGTATTGCCGGACTGCCCGGCCAGCACCGGCAGGAAGGCCGCCAGGATGACCACCTGGTCTATGGTGGCCTGGAATAAATTCACCACGGCGCCGGCCACAAAGGCGGTCAGCAGATTGAGCTGCAGCCACGGATGGCGGTACCTGAAACTGCGGGCCCAGGGCGTGGAAAGCTTCTCTTCTTTTTCTACGCCGACCATCGAGCCGGCCTGCGCGCTGATCTCTATGGCCTGCGCCTCGAAGAGGCGGCCGCCGCGCACCGTGCCCAGCAGTTCCCCGGCCGGGCTCGTCACCGGGTAGACCGGAAAATGGCGGTTGAGCACCTCGCGCATAGCGTCCATCAGCGGAGTGGCCGCCTTCAGGCTGAAGGGGTTCCGTATCATTATCTCCGAGAGCGGCCTGTCCGGCGCGGCGAACAGCAGGTCGCGCATTACCACCACGCCCAGCAGTTTCTTGTCTCCGCCCGCCACCCAGGCGTAGGTGATAAATTCCCTCTTCACCATGTCGCGCAGCGCGTCGGTGGCCGCGCGGGCAGTGGTCTCCGGCGGGAAGACGGCCCAGGCCGGGTCCAGCAGCCGGCCCACGCTGCCTTTCGGGAAGGAGAGGTTCAGCGCCCACTGCGCGCGCACCTCCGGCGGCAGGGCCTCGTCCACCGCTTTTTTCACGGCGGGGTCCAGCAGCGCCATTATCACGCCGGCGGCCTTCGCCCCGCCGAGGCGCAGGGCCCCGGCGGCCTCTTTCGGCCCCGCCTTTTCCAGCAGCCTGGCGGCGGCTTGCGAGTCCAAATGCGCCAGCGCCTGCGAAAGTCCCTCGGTAGTGGAGGACGCCTCAATGGTTCCGGTAGCTTCCATAAATCAGTCCTTGGCGGCGCTGCGCGCCGTTTTTTTATTTTAGGTTATGCTCCCGGCGCCGTCAATCCCGGGCGGCGGGCCTGCGGAACCCCCGCAGCGCTTCTCTTACTATGACGGGCAGCGCTTTGCGGTAGAACTGCGCCGCCAGGAAACTCAGCGCGGCGCCCAGCGCGAAGGTGTCGTCGATAAAGCCCGGGATATTCACGGGCAGCATTTCGTAAAGGAAAACCGCCGAGGGCAGCAGCAGCCAGCGCCAGCCGGTGGCGTAGCGCTTGGCTATCACCAGGCAGCCGCCGAGCAGCAGCCCGGCGCCGATGAAAGCCGGGGCGGAAAACACGCTTAGGCCCAGGCTGAAAGGCGCCAGGGCCAGCGACCACAGCGCCGCGAACACCGCGGGCAGCGCGGCGTCGAGGTAGCTGTAAGTTTTTACGAAGAACAGGTTAACTACGGCGGCGGTGAAGAAGACGGTGAAGACCGCGGCCCCGGCCAGCAGGCCGGCACGCAGGTCCCGCGCGGCCCAGCCGATGACGAAAGCCAGCAGCGTGAACGGGAAGGAGAGGAAGGCTATGGCGAAGCTTTTCCACATAGTTTACTGCGAGAGCAGCCGGGTGAGCCCCAGCTCGTCTCGGAACAAGGCCACGGCAGCCAGCGCCAGGCAGACGATGACGGCCGCGGCCACGGCGCTGCGGCCGCGCGCGCCCGGAGGCGGGGGCGGCAGCATCAGGTTCTCCTGCTTCTCGGCGACGTAGTCGGCGTAGATGTCGCACGCAGACAGGATATATATCGGGCGCAGGAACAGCATGATGACGCCCACGGCGGCCACCAGCGGCACTCCGGCCCAGAAATAGAACTTGAAGATCTCGCGCTCTACCGGGGCCTTGAAATTGACCAGCTCAGGGAAGGCTATGAAGAAGAATATCGTACCTATATAGGTCCCGACTCCTATTATCCAGCACAGGCCGGAATAGCCGGCCCGCAGGATCAGCACGTCCTTAAGCTTCACGCGCACCAGGTCCACCGAGCGTTTGCCGGAATCTATCAGCCCGCGCCCGGTAACCAGCGCCGGCAGGATGCCGATGGTGGCCACTTTCCAGGCGTAATAGATGGCCTCGCTAAAGGCTTTCTGGGCGACGGTGCGCCGGTCGTTCTTCTTCGGGAGGCGGTCCAGTATGCGCCTCACCGTCCACCAGCCGTCTATCCAGTGGAAGAGCCAGAGCGGCCAGGCCCGGGGCAGCACGATTTTCAGGCAGCCGTCTATGGTGGATTCTTTGCCCTGCCGGTTCAGGAAATGCGCGGCGCCCATGCAGCCGCTGAGCAGGCCCAGGGGAAAAGCCACCGCCCCGACCACTACGAAGGACCAGAGAAAGAGTATCAGGTCGGCCGCGTGATTTTTGTCCGACTTGCCGGCCTGCGCCCAGACTTCTTCGGGGATCCAGCCGATCATCTGCACCCAGAGGTAATAGCCGGCGGCTATGCAGGCCCACTGCAGCAGCGCGAAGGTGAGGAGCTCTTTTTCCAGGAACATCAGCCGCGCGGCGAACTTGGTGCGCGCCCAGAAGCCGGCCAGGCCCTCGCCCAGCCCGGGCCGCGCCCCTTCCTGCCCGGTGATGGCGAACACCTCCGCCCGCACCGTGTTCATCTCGTCGTAATAAGTTTTAATTCCCATAGCGCCCTCGCAGTTTCAATGATACTAAATAATTCCGGAGGCGGCGGAGGGGGATAAAAAGCGAGAGCCCCCGCAAATCGGGGGCTCTTCACTCTGGCGGAGGCCAGACACCGCGCAAGGAGCGGACCGGGGGACCGACGGGGCACTAAAAGCCGCCGAAGGGCCGGAACGCCCGCCCGGGGGCCGGGGCGCCAAACGCGCCGCGGGAGCCGGGGACCCCGGGGAAGCCGCAAGCCTAGCGAGCCAGCGGACCGGGGAACCGCGCCGGGGCCGGGGCCAACCCCCGAGCCGACCGCACCGAGAACAACTCGACCGCACACCGCCGGGCCCACCGACACCGAGACCGCAACCGCACACACCGCACACACCACACACACCGCACCGAAACCGCACCGCAACCGCGGGGCCCGCAACCACACCTACCGGCGCTACCGTGAAAAGATCAGGACTACATATCGAGTATAACAGAGGCCCGTTGACTTGTCAAGGGGGGCGGCCAAATTATTAAAAAATAGCGTTTTCACGACGGGCTGGCGCGCGGGCGCGGGCGGTAAAAAGGAACGGCCCGCGCGCGGCGGGCCGTTTTCACGACGGAGAAAGGTTTCAGTACTTGGCCAGCGCGGCCTTGTACACCCTCCACAATTCGGCCGTAGAGTGTGTGGGCTGGCCGTAAGGGCTGCCGGGCAGCGAGGCCCAGGTGGTGTTCAGCTTGCCGAGGGCGGAGGTGAAATTTTCGTACACGCTGGACCTGAGCACCCTGTTGTAGGCGCCCTGGCGGCGGATGATCTCCAGCGCGGCCTTCTCCTGGCTCGGCGGCGTGAAATCATTGAGCCCGAGGGCCGGCGCCAGGCCGTCCCACGTCTTGGAAAGAAACTGGTAGCGCCCGGCGGCGGTAGAGCAGAGTTTGCCGGCGCATTTTTTCACCCGCGGGTGGTCCGCATAGCTGGTGAAAGTCACGAAGGTGAAGATGTAATTATAATTGGCGCGCGTGCCCTCGGCGAAAGCCAGGGTGTCCAGGAAGGCGCGCACGGTGCGGGGCAGTTCCCAGGCGCCGCCGGCGGAGCTGGAGGAAACGTGCGCCATGTAAACATAGCCGGCGCCGAGCCGGCAGCCGGGCAGGGCTTCGGCCAGCTGCACCGTCATGTGTTCGCCTTCGAAGCCGGGCCTGGATGAAGTTTTATAAAGAGTATTGGGGGAAAGGGCGCAGCGGCCGGCACCCTCGGTAAAATCCGTGGCCTGTCCCGTCCCAATCTTAAGGAAGGAAGGCGTGCCGCCCGTATAAATGAAATGTTCCCCGGTCCTGCTGGTCTCCCAGTCGAAACCAGGCTCATTGTTGTCCGGCGGCAGGTACTGCCGGGCCTCGGCAAGATCGCCGCCGAGCGGAGTTTCTTCCACGGGCAGCGCCAGCGCGGAAATTTCAGCGTCCTGGCCGGAGGCGCGGAGGAGATCTCCGAAAGCCTGCGCCGAAGCGCACAGCGGCAGGAGGGCCGCGATGATGAAGATCAGTAGGGGAATATTTATCCTCGCCATACCTATAGTATGGCAGGCGGAGGGTGCGGGGTTAAGGGCAGTTGGGCCCGGCCCGCAATAGGACTTTGGGCCCAGGGGGAGGGAGGCGGCCTAGGCGGCGAGGAACTTCTTAATGCCGGTCATGATCATCTGCACGGAGATGGTCACCAGTATCATGCCCATCAGCTTTTCCATGGCGAGCAGCCCGCGCGCGCCCAACAGCCGGGACAGCCAGCCGGACATGCCGGCCAGGATCACCGCGTTGATCAGCCAGGCCACGCCCACCACGCCGGCCCACATGCCGATGCGGCCGGGATCCTGCAGCGAGAAGAGCAGCACCGTGGTCAGCGTGGACGGCCCCGCTATCAGCGGGATGGCCAGCGGCACTATGAAGGGCTCGCCCTCCGGACCTTCGGCGAACGCGGAGTGATGCGTGGGGAAGATCATCTGCATGGCGATCAGGAACAGCACTATGCCCCCCGCCACGGACATGGCGGTGAGGTCCAGCGCGAGGGCCGAGACGAAATACTTGCCGAACAGCAGGAAGAACACCATGATGCCCAGCGCTATGAACAGCTCGCGCGCTATAACTTTGCGGCGGCGCTCCTCGCTTACGTTCTTGAGCGCGCTCATAAAAAGCGGGATATTGCCGAGCGGGTCCATCACCAGCGTCAGCGTGAAAACCGTGGAGATAAAAAGCGTCAGGTCCATGGAACTATTTTAGCAAAAGCGGCCGGGGAGGTTTCCCTCTCCCGGCCGCTTCTTTGCTTTAGGCCCCGCCTACTTCTTGTCTTCCGCCGGGGGCTTTACTTCCAGGGCGTCGTCCACCACGGGCTCCACGGAGGCGATCTTGTCGCCCTCCTCGAGCCTCACCAGGCGCACACCCTGGGTGTTGCGGCTGATCACGCGCAGGTCCTTGCAGGGCATGCGGATGATCTTGCCCTTCTCGGTCATCACCATCAGGTGGTCTTTGTTCTCCACCAGGTAGATGCCCACCACCGCGCCGTTGCGGTCCGTGGCCTTGATCGTGATGACGCCGGAGCCGCCGCGGCCCTGGTGCCGGTATTCGTCGAGGTCGGTGCGCTTGCCGTAGCCGTTCTCGCAGACCGTGAGCAGGGTCTTCCTGGTCTTGGGCTCGGCCACTTCCATGCCGATGACCGTGTCGGTCTTGTCGAGGCGGATGCCGCGCACGCCCATGGCCCCGCGGCCCATCGAGCGCACGTCGGTCTCGCTGAAGCGGATACTCATGCCCTCTTTGGTGCCGATGATGATCTCGTACTTGCCGTCGGTATGGCCCACGGAGGTCAGGATGTCGCCGTCCTCCAGGCCGATGGCGATGATGCCGCCGCGCCGGATGTTGGCGAAGTCGCCTATCGGCGTCTTCTTGATGTTGCCCTTGCGGGTGCACATCACGATGAAGCTCTCCTTGCCCTTGGCTTCGGCGAAGGATTCGATGGCGAGCACCGAGGTGACCCGCTCGTCCTTGATCTGCAGCAGGTTCACGATGGCCTTGCCGCGCGAAGTGCGGTTGCCCTCGGGTATTTCATAACCCTTGAGCGCGTACACCTTGCCGCGGCT
>MGUI01000020.1 GCA_001799895.1 Elusimicrobia bacterium GWD2_63_28 | reverse complement strand
GCGCCGAGCATGAGCGACAGAGCGAGGCCACGGTGTGGCCGAGCGTACCCGGAGAAGGCATACCCTCGCCGGCCTTCCATACTGGGCGTTCCTGCACGCACGGTAGGCCGCCAAAAAAAATAAAACCCTTTTCAGGGCTTCCATTTTTGAATTTGAAACTTTAAAGCTTGAAGTCCCAGCCGAGGTAGAACTCGCGGGCTTTGGGGTCGTTGAGGAGGGTGTTGGCGTCGCCGTCGATGAGGATCTGGCCGTTGTAGATGAGGTAGGAGCGGTCGGTGATGGAGAGGGTCTCGCGCACGTTGTGGTCGGTGATGAGCACGCCGATGCCCTTGTCCTTGAGGTGCAGGATGATCTTCTTGAGGTCGCTGACGGTGATGGGGTCTATGCCTACGAAGGGTTCGTCGAGCAGTATAATCTTGGGATCGTTGATCATCACGCGGGCCACTTCCAGCCGGCGCTTCTCGCCGCCGGACAGGCTCCAGGCCTTCTGGTCCTTGAGCCGCAGCAGGCCGAACTCGGAGAGCAGCGCCTCCACCCTGGCGTGCATGGCCTTGCGGTCCGGGGTAGTGCGCTCCAGGATGGCTTCCAGGTTCTCGGCCACCGTCAGGCCGCGGAACACCGTGGGCTCCTGCGCCAGGTAGCCGATGCCGTCGCGCGCCCTGAGGTACATCGGGTCCTTGGTGGCGTCGCGGCCGTCCATGAAGACGTGCCCGGAATCCGGCTCCAGGAACCCTACCAGCATGTGAAAAGTGGTGGTCTTGCCCGCGCCGTTTGGGCCCAGCAGGCCGCAGACCTCGCCCGAGTGGATATGCAGGGAGATGCCGTTCACCACCTGGCGGCGGCTGAAAGATTTCTCAAGAAGGGCGCATTCAAGTTTCATCGCGATGGCTTTAACTGTACGCCGGTGTCTTTTACCCAGCCGGCAACCCTATTATAGAACTTTATGTCGCGGCTATCCTTGAAGAACTTTATCCTCTCCGCGCTGATGGCGAAATCGTAGCCGCTCCCGCTGCCGACGGCCACCGGAGTGGAATCGTACATCAGGAAAGTGGCCTCGGCGTTGTCATAGCGGCCCTTCTGCGAGTACATGTCCAGACTCTCTGTGGAAAGCGCGAAATTCCCGTCAAAGGTCATCAGCCCCTTCCTGTTTTCCGCCAGCGTGCGGTCGGCCCGCCCATTGAGCACGCGGCCGTCCGCGCCCGTGTATTTCATCCGGACCGGCAGGGCGCCGCGGTCCAGCGTGGCCTCTTCCTGGGTCTCCAGGTAAATTGCGCGGTCGCAGTTCACCTCCACCTGGGAGCTGGCGTCGAAGCGGCGCAGCATATAGACGGAGCCCTTCATGTTCCAGGTCTGCGCCGGGTGCAGGTAGAGCGCGTAATCTGCTTTCAGCGTGTAGCGCGGGTTGCGGAAGGAAACGTTGCCCTCGAAGACCTCCCGGTCGTTGGCGCGGTCCATCTTCCACTTGTCGCTTTTTACGACGGAGCCCATCAGGAAATCCTCCGCCGCCGCGAGCGGCAGGGCGGGCAGGGCCAGGGCCAGCAGGAAAAGAAGTTTCTTCATTTGCCGGCCAGCCTCGTTTCCTGGTGCTGGATCTCTATCTCGGAAAGGTCGGGGTTGGCGGTGAAGCCGCGGCCCGTGATGACCGTGCGGCCTTTGTGTATCGTGACCGGTTCCTCGGTCCAGATCTTGCCGCGGGCGGAACTGTAATAAAGCTTGGTGGTGGAGAGGCGCATCCCGTCGCGCATCGAGCGGATCTCAACCTCGTCGTTGAGAGTGGCGGCCTTTTCCTGCATCTTCAGCGAGCCGGTCTTCGAGGTGATCTCCGAGGAAACCTTGTCCGCGTCGTAGAACTTCAGGCGGGGGGAGCTGAAGGTGATCACGCCCTTCTTCTCGTCCAGGCGGCCGCGGTCCGCGTCGAGCCGCCAGCGGGAGGTGCCCTGGCTGGCCTCGGACATGGAAAAGTTCTCCAGCAGGCTGACGCCGGGCAGCGACTCGTGCGAGGCGGTCTCGCCGCAGGCGGCCAGCAGGGGCAGCAGGAGGAGGGCGAGCTTCTTCAACCCAGGCCTTCCTTCAGCAGGTCGCGCTCGTCTATGATGCCGACGGGCCGGCCTGTCTTCCTGTCAGTCACCGGCAAATTGTCTATCTTCCTCTCGGAAATAAGTTTTGCGGCCTCCATGGCCATGGTCTCGGGGTGTACCGTCAGCGGGCCCCTGGTCATGACCAGCTTGACGGGCAGGGAAAGGTCGCTGAAGCCGTCCTGCAGCCGGCGGCGCAGGTCGCCGTCGGTGAAATAGCCGGTCAGGCGCCCGTTCGCGCCGGTGACGGAAACGGCCCCGGCCCGGGTGGAGGTCATTACGCGCAGGGCGGCGGCCACGCTGGCGGTTTCCTTCACCACCGGGTTCTCGCGGCCCTTGTGCATCAGGTCGGCCACGCGCAGGTTGAGAAGCTTGCCTAAATTGCCGCCGGGGTGCAGGCGCGCGAAGCGGCTCCGGTCGAAGCCCTTGAGCGTCATCAGCGTGACGGCGAGGGCGTCGCCCAGCGCCAGCATGGCGGTGGTGGAGGAGGTGGGGACTATGTCCATCGGGCAGGCCTCGGACTTCACGTGCAGGCGCAGCACCACGTCGGAACAGCGCGCCAGGCGGGAATCCGGGTTGTTGGTTATGGAGATGACCGGCAGCCCCTGCTTCCTGAGGATAGGCAGCAGCTTGGCCGTCTCTTCGGTCTCGCCGGAATAAGAAAGGGCCACGGCCACGTCGTCGGAAGCTATCATGCCCAGGTCGCCGTGCAGGGATTCCACCGGGTGCAGGTAGACGCTGCGGGTGCCGGTGGAGGCCAGCGTGGCGGCTATCTTGCGGGCGATCAGGCCCGATTTGCCGACGCCGATCAGCACGGCCTTGCCGGAGCAGCCTTCCAGCAGGCGCGCGGCCCGCACGAAGGATTTATCCAGGGCTTTGGAGAGGCCGGCCACGGCGCGGCTCTCCGACTTTATCACGCCGCGCGCGGTCTTGAGTATCAGGGAGTCCTTGGCGTTCATGCTATTTCGCCGGCATTTTGTGCGGGTTCAGCCAGGGCGTCATCTCCGGCGGTATCTGCCGCTGGTCGTAGGGGGGCGGCAGTTTGTGCAGCAGGTAGCTGACGGTAAAGAAGCCCACGATCAGGGTGAGGTAGATCCAGGCCAGCGTCTTGAGGTGCCAGCGCCAGCCCGGGAACCAGGCCGGGGGCAGGGTCAGGTCGCCGCCGCATTTCTTGCAGAATTTAAGGGTAGGTCTGTTTTCCTGCCCGCAGTTGATGCATTTCATAGCTTTTCCTTGCTGCTAGTTTGAACTGACGCCGGAGATTTCGGCGGCCACCCGGTCCACCTTGTTGAGGGCGGAGACCAGGGGCTTGACGGCGGAGAGCTTGAGCGAGTTGGGCCCGTCGGAGAGGGCGCGCGCCGGGTTCGGGTGTGCCTCGAAGAAGAGGCCGGCTATCTTGAGCGCGGCCGCGGCCTTGGCCAGCGGCATGATAAATCGCCTGTCGCCGCCGGTGGCCGTGCCCAGCCCGCCGGGCTTCTGCACCGAGTGGGTGCAGTCGAAGATGACGGGCCAGCCGAACTGCTTCATAACTTCCAGCCCCCGCATGTCCACCACCAGGTTGCCGTAGCCGAACGACGAGCCGCGCTCGGTGAGCATGATGCCCTTCGCGCCGCGGCTCTCCAGCTTCTTGACGATGTTCTCCGCCTCCCAGGGCGAGAGGAACTGGCCTTTCTTCACATTGACCGCGCGGCCGGTGTCCGCGCAGGCGTACAGCAGGTCCGTCTGGCGGCACATGAAAGCCGGCACCTGCAGGATGTCCGCCGCCTCGGCCACGCGCGAGGCCTGGGCGGGCTCGTGCACGTCTACGAGCAGGGGCACGCCCAGCCTGTGCTTGAGGTCCTTGAGCAGGTCCAGGGCGGCTTCCATGCCTATGCCGCGGAAGGAGCCGTGGGAGGTGCGGTTGGCCTTATCGAAGGAGGCCTTCAGGACGAAGGGCGTCTTGAGGGCCGAGAAGAGCGCCTTGAGCTGCGCGGCCTCGGCCGCGTAGGACTTCGGGGTCTCTATGACGCACGGGCCGGCGATATAGACCAGCGGCCTGTCGTTGGAGAAGGTCACGTTCCCGACTTTAACTTCTTTCTGTTTCGCCACTTTAAGCTCCTTGCTTCTTCTTGTTCTTGACCGCGGCGGCCACGAAGCTGAAGAACAGCGGGTGGGGCATCAGCGGCCTGGACTTGAACTCCGGATGGAACTGGACCCCGACGAACCAGGGGTGGTCCTTTATCTCCACCATCTCGGGAAGCTTCAGCTTCTTGTTGACGCCGCTGACCGTCATGCCCTTCTTCGCGTACTGGGCGGCGTACTTGGAATTGAATTCATAGCGGTGGCGGTGGCGCTCCGAGATGGAGGGCGCCCCGTAGATCTTGCGGGCGAGCGTCCCGGCCTTGATGTCGCAGGGGTAGGCGCCGAGGCGCATGGTGCCGCCCTTGTCCTTCACGCCCTTCTGCTCCGCCATCAGGTCCACCACGGGGTGGGGGGTCTTGGGGTCGAATTCCGTGGAGTGCGCCCGCTTGAGCCCGAGCGCGTTGCGGGCGAATTCTATGGTGGCGCACTGCATGCCGAGGCAGATGCCCAGGAAAGGCAGCGCGTTCTCGCGGGCGTAGCGCACCGCCGCTATCTTGCCCTCTATACCCCTGTCGCCGAAGCCGCCGGGCACTATCAGGCCGTCGGCCCTGGCCAGGCGCTCTTTGAAGTCCTCGGCCTCCACGTCGACGTAGTCGAACTCGGCCTTCACGCCGTTGGCGATGGCGCCGTGCAGGACCGCCTCGGTGAGGGACTTGTAGGAGTCCTTGAGCTTGGTGTACTTGCCGGCGATGGCGATGCGCACCGGCGCGGCGCAGGAGGCCGCCTTGAGGCGCTGCGTGAAATCGGTCCACTCGTCGAAGTCCCATTTGCCGCTGCGCAGCCGCAGCAGCATCATGATCTGCTCGTCGAGGCCCTGCTTCTTGAGCACGAGCGGCACGTCGTAGATGGAGGGGGCGTCCGGCGCGTCGATCACGGCTTCCTTCGGGACGCTGGTGAAAAGGGCGATCTTGTTCTTGATGTCGCGGGCCAGCGGCTTGTCGGCGCGGCACACGATGATGTCGGGGTCTATGCCGATCTCGCGCAGCTTGTTGACCGAATGCTGCGTGGGCTTGGTCTTGAGCTCGTCGGAGGCGTGCAGGTAGGGGACCAGCGTAACGTGGAGGTAGAGCACGTCGTTGCGCATGCGGTCGGGGCGCATCTGGCGCGCGGCCTCGAGGAACGGCAGGCTCTCTATGTCGCCCACGGTGCCGCCGATCTCTATGATGGTGATGTCGAAGCCCTCGCCGGCCTTGACGAAGCGGCTCTTGATCTCGTCGGTGATGTGGGGGATGACCTGCACGGTCTGGCCCAGGTAGCCGCCGGCGCGCTCGCGGGCTATCACGGCCTGGTAGATCTGCCCGGCGGTGACGATATTGACGCGGGTGGTGTCGAGGCCTATGAAGCGCTCGTAGTAGCCCAGGTCCAGGTCGGTCTCGGCGCCGTCGTCGGTGACGAAGACCTCGCCGTGCTGCAGCGGGGCCATGGTGCCGGCGTCCACGTTGATATACGGGTCGCATTTGACGATATTGACGGAAAGCCCGTGGGCCTTGAGCAGGCGGCCGATGGAGGCCGCGGTGATGCCTTTGCCGAGAGAGCTGACTACGCCGCCGGTCACGAATATATATCTGGTCATTTTGTCCCCGCGCGTTAGCGCAAAAACCCCTGAAAGGCTGCTCCGCGAGGGGCAGCCCGGCCCGGCATCCTCCTAGTGCCGAACTTCTTTTAAAAATCTTTCGGCGGCCTTCAGGTCCGCCGGCACGTCGATGGCCGGCCCCAGCGCCGGCACTTCCGCCACCGCTATGCGCAGGCCGTTCTCCAGCGCGCGCAGCTGCTCCAGCCGCTCCAGCCGCTCCAGCGGGCTCGGTTTGAGCTTTACGAATCTTTCAAGGGCCTCGCGGCGGTAAACGTAGAGGCCGTAATGCCGGTAGTAAGGATAAGCTTTCAGGTCGGAAAGGGGGTGGTGGAAGGGAATGGGGCAGCGGGAAAAGTAGAGGGCCCGGCCGGCGGCGCTCATCGCCACCTTCACGCAGTTGGGGTTCCCGATATCGGCCTTGTTTGTGATGCGGGTGCAGGCCGTGCCTATCTGGCAGTCGGGGGAAGCCTTCAGCTTGAGGAAAGCTTTCTTCAGGACGGCGGCCTTCATAAAGGGCTCGTCGCCCTGGATATTGATGACGAAGCCGGCCTTGGAACTCCGGGCCGCCTCGCGGACCCGGTCCGTGCCGGACTGGCAGCGCGGGCTGGTGAGGACGGCCCGGGCGCCGAAAGCTTTGCAGGTTTCCAGCACTTTACGGTGCTCGGTAGCCACTATGACCTCGCCGAGGCCGGCCTTGACGGCGGCTTCCCAGCACCACTGGATGACGGGCTTGCCGGCGAGGGGCGCCAGTACCTTGCCGGGGAAACGCTGCGACCCGTAGCGGGCCGGTATGACGATCAGGCAGTTATCCATGATTTGGCGCTCTCGAGCAGTTCGTCCACGGTGACGGAGGCGGTGCCCAGCTTGGCCACCACTATGCTGGCCGCGAAATTGGCGGCCAGGGCCGCTTCCTCGGGTGCTCCGCCGGCGGCCCAGGTGAGGGCCAGCGTGGAAATTACGGTGTCCCCGGCGCCGGTCACGTCGAAAACTTCGCGCGCCCGGGTGGGGATGTGGACCGGCGTAACCGCGGAGCCCTTGCGGACGAAGAGCGTCATGCCGTGCTCTCCCTGCGTTATCAGCAGCGTGCGGCAGGCCAGCTTCTTCATGATGGCGCGGCCCAGTTCCTCGGCGGCGGGCTGGCCGTCGCGCTGGGTCTGGCGCATGCCGCCGAAGGCCTCGGCGGTGTTGGGGGTGATGCAGGCCGCGCCGCGGTAAAGCTGGAAATGCTCCACCTTCGGGTCCACGAAGACCGGCACGCCCCGCCCGGCGGCCAGCGCGGTCGCCGCCTTTATGGTGGCCGGCTCGAGCAGGCCTTTGCCGTAGTCCGAAAGGATGAGGGCCCCGCAGCCGTCCCTGAGGGCCGCGTCGAGGGAGGCGAGGGCGGCGCGCTTGGCGGCGGCGCCGAGCAGCGCGGGATATTCGTGGTCGAAGCGGACCACCTGCTGGTGCTCGGCTATGACGCGGGTCTTTTCTATGGTGCGGAAGGCCCCGTCGCGCACCAGGGAGCCGGCGGGCACGCCGGCGGCCGACAGGAGGGAGGAAAGTTCCGCGGCCGCCTGGTCGCGGCCCGTTACGGAGACCAGGACGGGGGCAGCCCCCAGGGAGGAAAGGTTTACCGCCACGTTGGCGGCCCCGCCGCAGACGGCGGATTCTGAAGTGACGCGGACCACGGGGACCGGGGCCTCGGGGGAGATGCGCTTGACCGAGCCCTTCACGTAACGGTCGAGCATTAAATCGCCGAACACCGCTATGCGGCGCCCGCGAAAGGCGGACGCGATGGTGGTGAGACGCTTGAAAACAGCCTTTGTCATAATATAAATATTATAACAAATGGACAGTATCAGTTCAGAGGGGTCAGCGGAAGGTGTAGGGCCCGGGCGAGATGGTGCGGCGCACCAGTTTGGCGCTGACGGAGCCTATGAAGATTTCCGCTTTCAGCATCAGCGGCAGGCGCAGCTCGTCCTCGGTTATCCAGACCAGCATGCGCTTGCCGGCCTTGGCCACGAAGATGCCTTCCTCGCCGGCCATGGGCTCGAACAGCATGCACTTCTTCTTGCCGTAGGGGGTGGAGATCTTCTCGCTTTTTTTGGACTTTATCGTGATGCGCCAGTTGCGCTTGGTGTTGACGTCCATTTGTACGCTCTGGCCGGGGCCGATCTGCATGGTGCGGATCCTGTACAGGGCCGAGAGCACGTCGTTAACGGGGCCTTCCAGCAGGCCCTCGAAAGCCGTGGGCTGGCGCTTCTTGTTCATCTTGACGCCGTAATACCTTTTGCCGGCCCCGTCGAAAACCAGCCACTCATTGAAGAAATGTCCGCCCTCCGAGATCTTCTTGTAATAGCCGTAGGACTGCAGGGTTTCCGCGTCCATCCAGGAGTCGTTGCGGTCGGCCACTTTGTAGAAATTGTTAATAAAGGCGCCGGACCGGGCTTCTGAAACTATGTGCCAGGCCGGGCGCGAGGAGATCTCCACCGTCCGCTCTATCTTGAGGTAGGACCGCCCGACGTAGATCATGCCCCAGTAAATGTCGTATTCCAGGGTTTCGCCGCTGATCAGGCCGGCGGGAGAGGCGGCAACGGCCGCGGTGGAGGAGGGGAGGCCCCAGTACGGGTGCTCCAGCACCTTTTCACCGGCGGAAACCGGTACGGCCAGGCCCAGCAGAAGGAGCAGTTTAAAAAGCATAGTGTATTCGGGCCGCCACGAAGGCGGCCAGGGCGGCGGCGGCGCTCAGGCCGCGCCATTCCTTGTTCTTGCGGAAAACTTCGGAAGAATAGGCGGCCAGGTCGAAGAAGCCGGCCGCGCCCCGCAGGCAGGGCAGTATGGCGGGGGCCTCGCCTTTGTATTTTTCGAAGTCGGCGCCGTAAACCGAGAGCAGGAAGGCCTCCTCGGCCTTGATGGTGACGTAATAGATCCAGCCGAAAGCAGCGGCGGCGAAGAGCCAGAGGCCGGCGGTCAGCAGCGGCCGGGAAGGGGCCGAGAGCATGAGCATGAGGCCGGCGGTCATCAGCATGGTGCCCAGGTAGAGCGGGTTGCGCACGGCGGCGTAGGGGCCGGTGGTGGTGAGGGTCCTGGACTTGACGATGGCCGCGCTGGCGGCGAGGCGCACGGCCTGGCCCAGCGCCATCACGGCGAGGCCGGCCCAGAAGAGTTTCCAGCTTTCGGGCCGCGCGGCTATGAGGAGGGCCAGGGTTACCAGCTGGGAGATCAGTATTCTTTTTTTCACGGTATTTTCCTTTGTTCTGCGCCGGTCATGTCGGGCAGGGCCCGCGCCAGGGCGAGCAGGTCCTTGTAGCCTTTTTTCGCCGCGGCCGGTCCCAGCGAGGAGCGCCACTGGCCGGTGAGGACAAGGCGCCCTTTTATGCCGGCCCGGCGCGCCAGTTCCAGGTCGCATTTCTTGTCCCCGGCCATGAAGGAACGGGGCAGGTCGGCGGGGCTGTCCTTCTCCGCTTCGAGTATGAGCCCCGGCTTTGGCTTCCTGCAGGAACAATTCTCGCCGGGGGCGTGCGGGCAGAAATAGACGGCGTCCACGCCGGCCCCGGCCTTGCGCAGCTCGCGCAGCAGCTTGAGGTTTATCCTGCGGGAGGCGGCCAGGGTCATGTAGCCGCGGCCTATGCCGGACTGGTTGGTAAGCACCACGACGCGGTAGCCCTTGGCCGAAATCAGCTTTATGGCGGCCGGCGCTTTCGCGTAAATCTTAAGCTGGGCGGGGGTGGTGATATAGGAACCTTCGCGGTTCTTGTTTATCGTCCCGTCCCGGTCCAGGAAGGCCGTGGGGGCCGGCGGGCCCTTCTTAACTTTCGGCGGCCAGGCGCGCATCAGTCGGCGCTCCTGCCCGCGCCGTCTACGATGCGCATCAGGCGCTTCCAGCCGTCGCAGAGAAAGACTATCTTCACCGAGAGTATCAGCACGCCGCCGCCGAGCAGGTCCTGCCAGCCGGCCGGGAAGCGCGCGAAATCCTTGTAGGTGGTGATCAGGGGCAGCCCGGCGCGCGCCTGCTGCGCCGAGGCCAGCTCTTCGTCGGTGTAGGCGTGGTGGTCGGGGTAGCGCCAGATCTGCTTGAGGTCGATCTTCATTTTCTTCAGGACGCCCTCGAAAGAGTCCGGGTCGCCTATGCCGGAGAGGGCCACGGCCTGGCGCCCCTTCAGCGCGTTCAGGTCCACCTGCGAGGCGGAGGCGGGGTCTATGAAGGTTTCGGGCGAGTGCATGCTCTCGATGATCTCGGCGTTCGGGGCGAAGCGCCTGATGTCCTCGCGCAGGGCGTCCACGGCGTCCTGGGTCACCTGCTCGCAGTGGGTGATGATGACGGCCTTTGCCCGGGCCAGGCCCGACGGGTGTTCGCGCAGGTTGCCTGCGGGGAGCACCAGGTCCGCGGTGAAGGGGGCGGTGGCGTTGACCAGCGCTATGTCGGCGTCGCGCTCCAGCGCGAAATGCTGGAAGCCGTCGTCCATCAGCAGGATGTCCGCGCCCAGCTCCGTCGCCGCGGCGGTGCCGGAGGCGAAGCGGTCGGAGGAGACTACCACCGGCACGCCGGCGGGTTCGAGCAGCCTGTAAAGCATCAGCGCCTCGTCCCCCGCGGAATCGAGGGCGACCGAGCGGCCCTTGGCCAGGATGGTCACGGTGGCGGGGGGGACGCGGCGTTTGTAGCCGCGCAGCAGCACCGCCGGCCTGCGGCCGGACCTGGCCAGTTCCATGGCGGCGGTGACCACGGTGGAAGTCTTGCCGGTGCCGCCGGAGGAGATGT
The DNA here is from genome assembly GCA_001799895.1 of Elusimicrobia bacterium GWD2_63_28. Lineage (GTDB taxonomy): Bacteria > Elusimicrobiota > Elusimicrobia > Elusimicrobiales > UBA9959 > UBA9959. Next base: position 7,544 of record MGUI01000020.1, on the reverse strand, counting down.
TGCCGAAGCAGACCACGGGGACGGGCAGGCGGCGGCTGCGCAGCACGCCCTTCTTGTAGAGCAGCCTGCGGGCGGCTATGCCGCCGGCGTAGGCGAAGGACATGAGGCGCAGCAGCAGGCGGCCGGCAACGCCGGAGCGCAGCCTGTCGCGGGTTTTTTCGGGGGAGAAAGCGGTCATGCGGGCACCTTCTTAAGCGTTAGCGCGTGGGCGCGGAGGCGCTCCCAGACGGAGTCGAGCGGCAGGGCGGAAAGTTCTCCCTGCGCCCAGGCGTGCAGCGGCCCGGGCGGACTCCAGCTCTGCGGGGAATTCTGCGGCGCGTAGAGGGTGAAGGTGGGGGTGCCCTGGCTGACGGCGAGGTGCATAGGGGCGGAACTGGTGCCGCAATGCAGTGATGATTGTTTGAACAGGGCCGCCAGGTCGAGCAGGTCGAAATCGGGGCAGAGCAGGTGCTTGCCGGAGGCGGCCGCCATGGCAGCCTTTACGTAGTCCAGCTCGCCGGGGCCCCACAGGAAGATCACGCGGGCGCCCAGCTCCGACGCGAGGCGGTCGGCCAGGCCGGCGAAATTTTCCGGGGCCCAGCGGCGGTGTTCGCGCGGGCTGGTTATGTCTAGGGTTACGGTGAACTCGCCGGGCTTGACGCCGGAGGCGGCGAGGAAGGCCCCGGCCCTGGCGGCGTTTTCCGGCTTGAAGGCGAGTTCCATTTCCGGGCCGGCGGGAGGTATGCCGAGGGGTTCGAGCAATTCGAGGCGGTCGAAAACGGTATAGCCCCCGCCTTGTTTCTTTTCGGGGAGGATATTGTGGAAAAGGCGGCCGGCGGAGAATTTGAAGGCCAGGCGCTTCTTGGCCCCGGAGAAGAGGGCGTAGAAGCCCGACGAGGTGGAGCGCATGTAGTCGAAGGTGATGTCTATGCCGGCGGCGCGGATGGCGGCGAGGGGCTTGTCCTCCCGGTAGAAGACCCCGGCGAGGCGCGGGTTGCCTTCGAGGACTTTGCGCGAGGGGCGGCGGGTGAGGAAATAGAGGCGCGAGTCCGGCAGGGCGGTCTTGAGCGCGCGCAGCAGCGGCGTCGTGAGCAGCACGTCTCCGATGCCTTTATAAACGATCACTAATATTCCAGGTCCCATGTTGTATCCTGCGAGTCCTGTCTCACCGCGAGCGATTTTAGTGCGCAGGGCCAAGGTCCGCAGCGGACCGCCTATCATTAGGGCGGCGGCCGAGATTGTTTGAGCGACGCACTGTGTGCCGAGCGAGTTCGAGGCCGGCGGAGGACCGCTGGCCCTCTTCTGCCGCGCACGCTTATGAGCGAGCGGTGAGACAGGACTCGCCCCAGCCAGTCACTGCGCCGTTTTGGCGGCGCGGTAGCGGGGGTCGTTGTACATCTTGAACTGGCGGTAGATCTTCAGCTTCACCCTGCCGGCGGCCACGTCGGAGATGAGCTGCCCTATCTCGTCTTCCAGGTCCCTGAGCTGCGTGCCCATGACGCCGAGCTTGGCGGAGCAGGCGGCCTTGTGGTCCTCGGAGGCGTCCGCGCGCGCCAGCTGCTCGCGCATGTGGAAGATCTTGAGCTGGATGATGCTGATCTTGTCGGCCAGGCTGCCAATGGTCTCAGCCATTGATGGCCTCCAGCACTTTTTCGTCGATGCGCTCTATCAGGTCGTTGCGCTTCTGGTTGAGCTTGTCTATGTTCTTCTTGGCGGCGGCTATGGCCGGCACATCGCCGACCCTGGCCTTGTCCTCTTCGTGCCAGAGCTCTGTGTTGGTCATGGCCAGCTCGCTGATCAGTTTGCCCACGTGTTGCAATTCTTTCATTTACATTTACCTCGCGCAGTTATTATACAAAGAAGACCTCACAGCCTTGAAGCGCCGCGGCTGAGCTGCAGGGCCAGGTCCCAGTTGTTGTCGCCGCCGCGGATGAAGAGGCGGTCTATGGTGGCGGCCTTTCGGTCCCACGGCCACGGGGTCTTGCCCTGCCTGAAGCTGAAATCGAAGGTGTAGCCGGCCTCCAGCGCCTTCTCCCGGATGGCGGGGGCGTAGGCCCCGTCGCCGTAAGGGTAGGCGAAGGCGCACATCTCCCGGCCGAACGCGGCTTCGAGCTGGCGCCTGGATTCGGCCATCTCCCAGGCCGCGTCCTCCAGCTTGAGGGTCGAAAGGTGGGGGTGGTTCATCGTGTGCGAGCCGTACTCTATCACGCCGCTGTCCTGCATTTCTTTGAGCTGCTCCAGCGTGGCCATGTTCACCCAGGGTTCTGAAGCGGGGTTGTGCCAGAGGTTGGTCTTGCCGATGGTGTTGTAGACTACGAAGATATTGCCCTTGGCGCCTAGCTCCTTAAGGATAGGCCAGGCGTGGGTGTAATTGTTCTCATAGCCGTCGTCGAAGGTAATGAGCACCGATTTTTCCGGCAGGGGCTGCCCGGAGTCGTGCAGCTTTTTCAGGTCGGAGAAGAGCAGGGTAGTGTAGCCGTTATCGAGCAGGTATTTAACCTGCGCGCGGAATTTCTCCGGGCTTACCCAGAGGGGCTTCAGCCTGGAGCCGGGCGGGGGAACGCCGACCTTGTGGTAGCAGAGCGCCTTCAGGCCCGGGGCGGAACTGCGCCACCAGGTCCAGCGGGCGCTGAGCGCGAGGACGACAAGTATGAGTATAACGGCGGCTATGGTCATAGCGCGGCTCCTTCCTTTACGCGTCTGGTTCCCTTGCGGCACTCCTGCGCGGCCCTGAAAACCTCGTCGACGGTAAGCAGGCGCATGCAGAGAAAATGGCCACGCGGGCATTTTTTAGAGCCGTGCAGGGCGCAGGGCCTGCAGGCCAGCGGGGTCTCTACCACCCGGTTGCCGGGGCCGTAGGGGAAAAAGCCCAGCTCCCTGGTGGTGGGCCCGAAGATGCCCACCGCCGGCACTCCCAGCGCGGCGGCGATGTGCATTGGGCCGGAATCGTTGGAGATGAAAACCTTGAGGGGGCGGATAGCCTCCATCAGCCCGGGCATGGTGGTTTTGCCGGTGAGGTTGAGGCAGCGCTCCGGGCCGGCCTGGCGCTCTATCTCTGCGTTCCAGTCCTGCTCGCCTGGGCCGCCGATCAGCAGCACTTTTCCTCCGCGCTCGGCGGTGAGTTTTTTGATGAGCCGCGCCCAGTGCCCGGCGGGCCAGCGCTTGGTGGGCCAGGCGGACCCTGGGTTGATTCCCGCCACCACGCCGTCCTGGGGGCCGTAGGGCGCGCCCGCGCCGCGGCGCAGGCCGGGAAAAGCCGTCTTGAGGTTCTCGGCCAGCGGGGAAAGCAGGGCGAGGTTGCGCTCGACGTCGTGCAGCAGCCAGGAGAAAGGCACCTTGTGCGTCAGCAGGGCGCGGCCGGCGCTGGAGGAGAAGCCCACGCGCACCGGGATGCCGGCGCGCCAGGCCAGCAGGGCGCTGCGCAGCGACCGGTGGGGGATTATAGCGGCGTCAAAATTGCGGGCGCGCAGCTCGCCGGCCAGGCGCCCGAACTCGGCGAACCTCGGCGCGGTCTTTTTCCTGTCCTCTATGATCTCGGCGGCCAGGCCCGAGGCGGCGAAGATGCCGGCCGTCTCCGGGCGGGTGACCACCGTGACCGCGGCGTCCGGCAGGCTCTCGCGCAGTTTCTTAAGGAGGGGGAGGGTGAGCACGCAGTCGCCGAGGAAGGCGGTCTGCAGCAGGCAGATCTTCAGGGGCCCTTTCTTCAGCTCCGCGCTGCCGCCGGCGGGAGACCAGTCGCCCAGCTCCGGGCCGGAATGCACCACCGGCACGCCGAGCTGCGCGAGCGGCTCCAGGTAGCGGTCCAGGGTGTGCTTCTCAAGCGCGGGGCTGGGAATGCGCAGCCCGACGAAGAGGCGGCGGGCCAGCGAGGCTTTGCGGTAGCGCAGTTTTACCGGGCATAGCGCGAGCAGCGAGATGAGGCGGCTGCGCGGGGTGTCGTGCAGGTCTATGATGGCGTCGTAGCCGGCGGCGTTCACTTCGCGCAGGGCGGAAAACAGGCCGGAAAAGGGCAGGGCCCTGTCGATGAAAGCGTTTTTGGAAACGGCGTCCAGGAACTGCGGCTTGACCAGGATGTCCAGCCTGGCCCCGGGCCACCGCGCTTTAAGATTGCGGAAAACCGGGGCGGTCAGGATGATGTCTCCAAGGGACGACATCCTGATGACCAGTATCCTCGGGTCCGGCTTCGTTATTTCCACCAAAAAATTATATCATTTATAAAATTTGGATGGCCGCCCGCTGCCTGCCGCCCCTTAAAGCCGGAGGCTGTAACAAAGATTTAACTTAAATGTCATTGACAGGACCTCGCTTTTCATATATCTATATAATATGCGGATAAAGACCGGCGCTTTTATTGCGGCAGCCATGCTCTCGGCTGGGGGGCTCTTCAGCTATACCTCGGCCCTCATGAGCTCCGGGGTCTACCGCATGCTGATCAGCGAGCAGACCACGGTCGGCAACAGCGCCCCCAAGACGGGGGGCGGCTATTCCCTTCTCGGCAGCACCGGCCAGCTCGGCTTCGGCACCATTTCCGGCGGACGCTACACCGTTACCTGGGGCATAGTCAATTCCTGGCGCCCGCCGCAGGCCGACCTTTCCGGCGCGCATGTCTACCCCAACCCGTGCAAGAGCTCCCGGGGCTGCACCGGGGTCACTTTTACCCGCCTTACCCTGCGCGCCACGATACACGTTTTTACCGTTTCCGGAGAGAAAGTAAAGACCATAGAGAAGAACAACAACATCGACAGCATGGGCTGGGACCTGCGCAACGAGAACGGGTCCAGGATAGCCAGCGGCCTTTACCTCTACGTGATAAAGGGCGAGGGCGCGACCAAGAAGGGAAAAATCGTGGTGGTCAGGTAACAAGGTGGCTCTTATGAAAAAAATAATTTTATCCGCGGCCGCGGCGCTGCTGCTGGCGGCGCCCTGCCGGGCAGGGGAAATAACGTCGGGCAGCGTGCCCGGCTCGCTGAACTACCAGGGCCGCCTGGAGCGGGATAATGCCCCGATAACGGGACCGATCCACCTCTATTTCAGGATCTACAATTCCGCCACGGCCAGCAACACGGGCGGGGGCCTCTGCGGCGGCAGCTCGCAGCCCTGCCTGTGGCAGAGCCCGGAAGTTACCGTGCAGGCGGCGCAGGGCATCTTCAGCGCGGACCTTACGCCCCCGCTTTCCGTGCTGGCGGGCGGGCACAGCCTTTTCCTGGAAGTGCAGGTGGAGAGCGACGTGCTGTCCCCCAGGGAGCCCCTCAACAGCGTGGCCTTCGCGCTGGTGGCGAAAAAGCTGGAGGACGGGGCGGACGTGCTGCTTTCGACCCTCACCGCTACCTATAGCGTTTCCCTCGCCACGGCCGCCGGCGCGCAGATGACGGTCGGCACCGACAGCCCCGATACCGGTTCCAGGCTGACCGTGGACGGCTCCCTGAAACTTATGTCGGGGAGCATTATCTTCCCCGACAATACCTCCATGAACAGCTCAGGCCTGGGCTCCGCCGGCAGCATCGCCAATGTCTCGGACGCAGACATAATGGCGGATTCCGACGGCATCGGCGGCGGCGGCATCATCTTCCACAAGCCGGCGCAGAACTTCATGTATATCAGCAACTCCGGCCTGGCGGGCATCGGCTCGGGATTCAGCTCTATCGTCCTGCCGAAGGGCCGGCTGGACGTGGACGGCGAGATCTACGTGGGCAGCGAGGGCATCTATCCCCGGGACCCGGGTGACGTGAACATCATGTCCGACCTGACGGTGACGGGGGGCAAGTTCACGGGCATGAACGGGGAAAACATCTCCCTGGGCGAGACCAACGACGTGATAGCCTTTAATTTCGGCGCCGTCGAGCGCATGCGGATCCATTCCAACAACAACGTCGGCATCGGCCTGTCGCTCCCTACGGCCCCGCTCCATGTTCTCGGCGATATCCGGTCGAACGCCGGCATGCGCGGCGGCACCGTTTCTATCGGCTCCTACACGGGCTGGACGGCCCTGGCCAACGAGGTGCGCGCTACCGACAGCGCCCACCTCCTGCTGCAGCAGTCCAATCCCTATTACGTGGGCATCGGCACCGATACCCCGCGCGAGAAGCTGCACGTGCGCGGCAGCGTGCGCTCTGATTACGGCATTACGGCCGCCACCGCTTCTTTCTCGGGCGACGTGCGCGTCAACGGGACCTTGACGGCCAATTCCGGCCAGGGGAATACGGTAAACCTCTCTTCCACGGTTATATACGGCACCCTGCAGGTTACCGGCGGCATAGGCTCCATGGCCGGCGTCCCCGTCTACCTGAATTCCACGCAGACCCTGACCGGTCAGAACACCTTCCTGAACCAGGTCTTCGTTTCCAGCGACATCTATACCACCAACCGGCTCGGGGCCGGGGTGTCGGGCTTTGACTTCAGCGGCAGCAGGTACCTGCAGGTGGGCGACGACGCGGGCGGCGTCTACGCCAACGATAACGGCCTGATCTACCTGGTGGGCGGCTCCAACGCCAACGCAAAACTTAACTTCTACCGCGGCGCGGCTTTGGCCTCACGCCTGGAAACCCAGGGCGGGGCCAACCTGGCCCTGGTGGTGAACGAGCAGACCAAGACGCTGACCGACGCCACCTATCACCGCATACAGAACAGCGTGGTCTGGGTCTCCACCGGCTATAACACCACCCCGGCTATCTTCGTAAGCTCGTCGCTGGGCAATGTGGGCATAGGTACTTCGGTCATGGACCCCAACTGGAAGCTGACCGTGGAGGGCAATATCCGCCTTTCCGGCGCCACCTCCAATGCCCTGATCTTCGCCGACGGCACCACCCTCAACAGCGCCGGGTCTATCGGCTCGGCCACCAACCTGTCGGCCAACGGCGACGCTATCGTGCAGTCCAACGCCGACTACAGCGGCGGCGGCGACGTGATACTGCGCTCCGGTCCGCTGGACGGCCTGATAGTAAACTCCGGCGGCAATGTCGGCATTGGCACCATGTACCCGGTTTCCCGCCTGAACGTGCGCGGCGGCGACCTGGTGCTGGGCACGCCTTACAACCCTTACGACGGGGACTCGGTGCCGGACCTGGTGGTGGGCGGCAATATCGCCTTTGACGGCGAGATGATACAGCGCTCCGCCCTGCCGGTGCAGCTCTCCGGCCTGATAGTGGCTAATGACGTTTACTTGTCTACGGCGTCCGGCAAGACAGGTGTCGGGACCCGGTCGCCCTACACTACTTTCGACGTGAACGGCAGCGCCCAGTTCGGCTCGGGCGTGACCAAGTCCACGTTCACCTCTGCGGGCGTGCTGCAGCTGGCCAGCCCGCTGGGCGTGGCCTACGGCGGCGCGGGGGCCAGCCTGTCGGCGGTGGTTCCCGGCGGCATACTTTACAAGAACTCGGCAACCACGGTAGGCGGTTCCGCGGCCCTGACCGGCGTGCTCAAGGGCAATGGCGCCGGCGCGCCCACCGCCATGAACGGCACCGCCAACTACATAACCTACTGGTCGGACGCCAACACCATAGCGGCCGAGCAGCACACGGACGTCACCCGCGGCGGCACCGGCGTGGGCACGCTGACCGGCGTGGTCA
>MGUI01000019.1 GCA_001799895.1 Elusimicrobia bacterium GWD2_63_28 | reverse complement strand
AAACCGCACCGTAGGTCGCGAAAAGGCCATTCATTTCCTCTTCGGTGGTTTTAAAGGGCAGACCGCCCACGTATATTCTCTTGCTCATTGTACTATCCTCCTAGCTATCTTTACCTGATCTCAACTCTTTCTGCGCTTTCCCGACTCTACTGCCAGCAGGATAGGCTTCAAAAACTTGAGTTCTCGGTTTGAACTACCCCAATATTATGCCATTTTGGGCTAAAAAAGGTCAAGAAAAGGCGTTCCGGGGCGAAATCCGGCCGTTTTGCCTAGGTATGGCCCCTTTGCTGCAGCAGGCGCGCCTTTACTGCAAGCTCTATCATATCCAGGTTAGGCGGCTTGGGAAAGTAGTCACAGGCGCCCTTGGTCGTACAGCTCCTGGCTATTTCCTCATCGTCATTGCCGCTGAGCATCATTATCCCGGTGCCGGGCAGTTCCCGGGAGAGCGTTTCCAGGACCTCTACCCCGTTTTTGCCCGGCATGAAGATATCCAGCAGTATGATGTCCGGCCTTTTTTCAAGGGCGACCCGCTCGGCGGCAATGCCATCCGCGGCCGTAAGCACTGTATAGCCCGCGGACTTGAAGCATCTCTCCAGCACCTCCAGCATGGCCTCGTCGTCCTCGGCTATCAGTATGCTGGCGGCGGAGTCCTTGCCGTCCGCGGCTGGAGCAGGCGCGGCGGCCGCACGCTGCTGAGCCGGCCCTTTTCCCGCGCGCCCGAGCATTTCGGCGACCACGCCGAGGACGTGGGAAAGCCCGTCGCTTTTGGAAAGGAAGGCGGCGGCCCCGTTCTTCATATAGATCTCGCCTTCCTCCGGCGAGTCATAGCCGGTCAGCATCAGGATCGGGACAGTTTTACTTATCTTGCGTATCGCCTCGAACACCCCCGAACCGGAGATGAGCGGCAGGGCCCGGTCCAGTATAACCAGGTCAGGGGTCTCGGCCTTAAAGACCTGGATGCCGTTGGCGCCGTCCGCCGCGGAGATCACCTCGTGCCCGTCCCTTACAAGGAAGACCGTCAGCGCATCCCTGACAATTCCGTCGTCGTCTATGATGAGTATTTTAGCCATAAATCCGGAGCCTTATTATACTATAGAAGAACTTATTCCCGCCGGCGCATGGAGTTTTGATCAGCTTTTCAGAGACCCCTCTATGGCTTCAATAAGCCGCTCTATGGCATAGGGCTTGCCCATGAATTTATAGCCCCAGCCCTCGATCACATCCATCGTGTCGTCAGTCTGGCCGTAGCCGCTGGTAAATACGAACTTCACCCCGGGTTTTATGCCCAGCAGCACGCCTATCAGCTGCGTAGCGTTGCCGTCATGGAGCACTATGTCCGAGAACACCAGGTCGAAGGCGCCGCCGGCGTTCCTGAACAGCGAAACCGCCTCCGCGATGCTGGACGCGCTGACGGTGGAGTAGCCCGAAGCTTCCAGGGCTTTAACGGCCAGTTTGCGCAGGTCTTCGTCGTCCTCCACTATAAGAAGTCGCGCCCCGCCCCCGCGCCCCGCGGCGGCAGCGGCAGGGAGTTCCGGCGCTGGCAAGACCGGGACGGAGGCTCCCGCCGGCAGGAAAACGGAGAACTCAGACCCCTTCCCTTCGGCGGTAACCACCTCCAGCCAGCCGTTGTGCTGGCTGGCTATTCCGTAAACGGTGGACAGGCCCAGGCCGGTGCCCTTCCCCTTCTCCTTGGTGGTAAAGAAAGGTTCGAACAGATGCTCCACCACCGAAGGCGGCATGCCGGTCCCGGCGTCAGCTACCGCTATCCGCAGGAATTGCGTCCCGGCGGAGGCCGGGTTGGGCGCCCGCACTTTTTGCGGTTCCGGAATAACCAGGCCCGCCGTGATCTTTATAACACCGCCGCCCGGCATGGCGTCCCTGGCGTTGATGAAGAGGTTCATCAGCAATTGTTCCAGCTGGCCCGCGTCGGCCATTACCTTGGGTAAGCCCGGCGCGACTTCCAGGCTTACCGCAATGTTTTCGCCTATGATGCGCTTAACCATCTTTTGCAGGTTATCTATAAGCTCCGCGGGACACACCGGCTCCTTGCGGAGGGCGTGCTTGCGGCTGAAGACCAGCAGTTGCTTGGTCAGCGCCGAAGCCCTGGCTACGGCCTTGCGGATATCTGTAAGGTCCGCCCAGAGCTGGTCGCTTTCATCGAGCTTCCTGAGGCCCAGAGTGGCGTAGCCCTCTATGGCGCCGAGTATATTGTTGAAATCGTGGGCTACGCCGCCGGCCAGGCGGCCGATAGCCTCCATCTTCTGGGCCTGGCGGAACTGCGCCTCCAGGGCGCGCTGCTCTGAAATATCCCTGAAAACTCCCTGCACGTAAAGAGGCTCTTTGCCGCCGCCGCAGGGATAGAGCCCCCCTTCCACGCACATCTCCTTGCCCGAGGAGGAGACAAAGGGGAACTCCATGGCCGGAGGTGTCCTGCCGGCCGCCGCCGCGGCCAGGGCCGCCGCGAACCTCTCTCTCTCTGCGGGCTGGACCAGGGCTTCGGCCTTCATGGCGGACAGCTGCCCGAGGCCCCACCCGGTGCGTGCCCTGAAGGCCGGGTTGGTGATGGTGATATAACCGCCGAGAGAGACCAGGAAGATTATATCGGAGGAGCACTCAAAAAGCTCGCGGTAACGGGCTTCGCTCTCCGAGGTCTCCAGCCTGGACCTGCCCAGTTTCTGCCTCTCTTCTTTTTCAGCCAGCGCCCGGTTTATGGCGGCCGGCAGCCTGGAGAGCCGGTCTTTTGACAAGTAGTCGGTGGCCCCCATCGTGAGCAGGTCCACCGCCTGCTCGTCCGGGAGCGTGCCGGTCACTATTATAAAAGGCAGCTCCGGCGCCAGGCGGTTCCTGAGCGCCAGCAGGTCTTTCGCGTTGAATTTCCCAAGCGCGAAATCCGACAGAAGAATATCGAAAGGCTCTTTACCCAGGAGCTCTTCTATCCGCGCCAGGTCCGAGACCACGACGCAATCGTTTTCCAGGCCCTGCCTGTCCAGCTCGCGCAGCGTCAGTTCCGAGTCGGCGGGTGAATCTTCAGCGTAAAGTATTTTTACTTTTTGTCCCATGATATGTCCTTTTAGAACGGCCGTTCGGAATAATCATTCGAACTTGTAGCCGTGGCCGGTAACACTGCGTATGCGGCAGGCCAGTTTCTCGCCCAGTTTTTTCCTCAGCGAGGAGATGTGCGTCTCTACGGTGTGCGGGTTATCGTAATTGGCTATATCGTAGCCCCAGACCGTCTCCAGCAGGTAGGGCACGCCCAGCACCCGGCCCTTTTTCTCCAGCAGCAGCGTCAGCAGGTCGAACTCCTTGCGGGTCAATTGCGCCAATCTGCCCGAGACCTTCACCGTCCTGCCTTCCGGGTCCAGCTCCACCCCCTTTTCCCTTATCACGGCCTCCGCCGCCCCGCCGTAACGCCTCAGCACGGCGTTGATCTTGGCCACCAGCACCGGATAGGCGAAAGGCTTGGTAAGATAATCGTCGGCCCCTTTGCCGTAGCCCTCCACGATGTCGTCCTCCTCCGTCCTGGCGCCGGAGATCATTATTACCGGCGTGCCCGCCGTGTCCGGGGAGTTCTTGAGGGCCTGGCACAGCGCAAAGCCGTCCAGGCCGGGCAGGCCGGCGTCGGCCACCACCAGGTCCGGCCTGGAATCCCCGGCCATGACCAGGGCTTCCGACCCGTTGCCGGTAGAGATGACGCTGAAGTCGTGGTTCTCCAGGTAGCGGCGCAGCACGTCCAGCATCTGGGCGTCGTCCTCTACCAGGAGTATTTTCTTTTGTGCCATAGGGTATGCTGAATTTTATTTTTTTTCAATAAGGCGGGAAAGCACCTCGGCCAGGTCCTCGAACCTGTACGGCTTGGGAAGGACCGCGTCGAAGCCGAAAGCCTTGTAGTCCGCCATCACCGACTCGCCGGAATAGCCACTGGACACTATTATAACAGCTTCCGGCTCGCGGCGCCTCAGTTCCCCGCCGGCCTCCTTGCCGCCCATGCCGCCCGGTATGGTCAGGTCCATGATAACTGCGTCGAAGGGGCGCCCCGCCGCTTTTTCCGCGGCGTAGCGCTGCAGCGTCTCCGCGCCGTCCGCGGTGACCTCGAAGGAATATCCGAGCTCGGCAAGCATCCTCTGCACGGCGCGCACCACTATCTCTTCATCCTCCAGGAGCAGGATCCTGCCTGCGCCTTTCGGGATCTCCCTCTTTTCCTTGCCGCTTGCAGCCAGGCTGCGGCCGGTGGCCGGCAGCAGCAGGCGGAACTCGGTGCGGCCGGGTTCGGAGTCCAGGTCTATGTGCCCGCCGTGGTTCTTTATCACCGACCAGGCCATGGGCAGGCCCAGGCCGTGCCCTTTGGCCTTGGTGGTAAAATACGGCTCGAAGAGATGCTGCCGGGCTGCCGGTGGAATGCCAGACCCGGTGTCTGACACGGTTATCTCCACGTATTTCCCCGGCTTTACCGGGACCCGGGAGCCCTGGAGCAGCTCGGTGTTGCGCGCCGTCAGCCGCAGCGCCCCGCCCGAAGGCATGGCTTGCAGGCCGTTGAGCAGGATATTGTTCACCGCCTGCATAAGCTGGTTCTCGTCCCCCTCAACGCTCCAGAGGCGGACGTCGATGTCCAGTTCCCTGGAGACCGCGGTGCCGCGGGTAGTCAGGTGGAAGATATCCTTGAGAGGCACCTTCAGGCAGATCTCCCTCTTTACCGGCTTGCCGCCGGTGGAAAAGCTGAGCAGCTGCGAGGTCAGCGCCTGCGCGCTGCCGGCGGCGGACAGCGTGTCCGCCAGGATATCCGCCCCGGCCGGGTTCTTGGCCGCCAGCAGCGACAGGTTGGCGACGATGCCGGTGAGCATATTGTTGAAATCGTGCGCTATGCCGCCGGCCAGTACGCCCAGGGACTCTATCCTCTGGGAGTTGAGCAGTTCCGCCTCCATCCTTTTGCGCATCGTCAGGTCTATTATCACGGCCAGGAACACGCCGTGCCCGGCCTCGTACTGCAGGTGCACCTCCACCGGGTAAAAACTGCCGTCCTTGCGGCGGTGGCGGGTCTCGAAGACCTGCACTTTTTTCTCGCCGCGCAGCAGCGGGCCGGTGATGGCCTCGAATTCGGCCGGGAGAAAGTCCGGTTCCAGGTCCAGCGGGGTCAGGGCGAGCGCCTCCGTCTGCGAATAGCCCGTATTCTCCAGCGCCCCGTGGTTGAGGAACCTGAACTTCAGGGTAGTCGCGTCGAAGATATAGATCTCGTTGAGGCTGGCCTTGAGGGTCTCAGCCAGCAGCAGGTTCTCCTGCTCCGCCTGCTTGCGGGCTGTCATGTCGCGCGCTATCGCCACCACATGCGGGCGGCCTTCGTACTCGTAGCGGCGCGCTGATATTTCCACCGGGATAAGTCTGCCGTCCTTTGCGCGGTGCACCATCTCGAACACGCAACGGCCTTCCGAGACCAGCCGCCGCAGAGCCGCCAGGCGGTATTCGCTCATGCCTTCGGCGTCGATATCCGCCGGCCCCATCCCCAGCAGTTCACCCTTTGTATAGCCCAGGCGCGCGCAGGCCGCGCCGTTGACCTCCGTGAAATTACCGGGCGCGGAGTTCTCCCCGAGCGGGGAAACGAAGACGGCGTCGTCGATGCATTCGAACAGCGTCCCGAACCTGGCCTCGCTGTTGCGCAGCTCTTCAGCCAGCCGCTTTTCTTTTATCGCTTTAGTCACCGCCGGCCCCACTTTACTGAGGAAGGCGCCGTCCTTGATTATGTAGTCCACGGCGCCGAGCTTCATCAGGGCCACCGCCAGGGCCTCGTCGCCGCAGCCGGTGGTCACTATGAACTGCGGCAGCTCGCCGGCCCGGGCCTTGAGCCTCTCTATGAATTCCAGGCCGTTCTTCCCCGGCAGGGAATGGTCCAGCAGTATCAGCGAGGGCCGGGAAGTTTTAAGAAAAAGCTCCGCCTCCTCTGCGGACTCGACAGCGCTGACCTCGAAACCCAGGGCGGACAGCCTTTCGGAAAGCAGCCGGGCTATGCCGGGCTCGTCCTCCACCACCAGCACCGTATCTTTTTTTTCCTGAGCTGTCATGGGATCTCCCCGGCTATTTGCCGTTAATGCGGGCCACGCTTATAACGCTGATAAAAAGGCCGAGGCGCTTGATAACCTCGAAGAACTGGGAAAACACCACCGGCTTGGTCAGGTAATTATTGCAGCCCAGTTCGTAGCAGGCGTCTATCTCGCGGGGGTCGTCGGTGGTGGTGAGCATTATCACGGGCATCTTCTTCAGGTCCGGATCTTCCTTGATGCGCTTGAGCAGTTCGCCCCCGTCCATCCTGGGCATATTTATATCCAGGAGGAGCAGGTAAGGCCTGCCCGGCTCCCTGCCGCCGCCGGGGCGCGAGAGGAACTCCCAGGCTTCAAGGCCGTCCCTGAACCGGAGCTGCGGATTGGTGACCCCGGAGGCCTCCAGCCGCTCTTTGATAAGCAGAGCGTGCCCGTCATTATCCTCGGCCACGAGTATGGTTACCTGGTCGTTATCGGTCATAGTACTCCCTGTGCGGCCGGGAACTCCAGCCTGAATATCGAACCCTGCCCCGGCTCCGAGGCAACGCCGGCGCTGCCACCGTTCTTCTCGGTCAGCGCCTTCACCAGCGCAAGGCCCACCCCTTCGCCCTCCGCTGAAGCGGACGGGTTTACGCGGTAGAAAAGTTTCCAGATCTTGTCAGCCTTGGCGGCCTCTATGCCCAGGCCGTTATCGCGCACTTCGTAGACGGCCATGCCGGCCTCTACCCTGCCGCTTATTTCCACGCGCGGCGGCCTGTCCGGGTGCCGGTATTTCAGCGCGTTCTCCACCAGGTTGGAGAACACCTGGTTAAGCGCTTCGCGGTCGGCCAGGCAGGGGGGCAGGTCGCCGCAGGTAAGCACGGCGCCCTCCTTCTCCGCCCGGAAGGAGAAGTAGGACAGGATCTGGCGCATCAGCCTGTTCATGTCCACCCTTTGAGGCTGCGGCTGCGCCCGGCCCAGGCGGGAGAGGCGCAGCAGAGCGGTGATCAGGCTGTCCATTTTTGCCGCGCTCCCGCTTATAAAACCGAGGGCCGCCGGCACCTTCTCCTCCAGCAGGCGCCGGACCTCTTCCCCGCCCCCGGCCTGGCTTTTCTTTATCACGGCGAAGTATTCTTCCAGGCTCTGGCCGAAGCCCTGTATGTTTACCAGCGGCGAGCGCAGGTCGTGGCTGGTGATGTAGAGCAGGTTCTCCATCTCGCGGTTCTTCTCTGACAGGTCGCGGTTGAGTTTACTGACGATTTCTTCGGACCGCTTGCGCCCGGTGATATCGCTGATCACCCCGTGCCAGAGCGTGCCTCCGTCGGGCAGACGTTCCGGCCTGGCGTCGCACATGCGCCAGCCCAGGCCCTGTTCAGGCAGTACCACCCGGAACTCCCAGTGAAAGAGCGAGAGGGCGCGGGCGGACTTGAAGATGGCCTCGGACGTGGCCTTCAAGTCGTCCGGGTGAAGGCGGCCGAAAACAGGCGTGGCGTCCTCGCGGACCTGCTCCGGGGTCACTCCGTAGATCTGCGACATGCCTGAACTGGCATAGGGAAAGCAGGAGCGCCCGTCCGGGTAGAGCCGGTACTGGTAGACGACGCCCGGCACCTGGTCGGTCAGCCTGGCGAGCATTTCCGTGGTCTTCTCGGCGTGCATCCTGAACAGCAGGAAGATTACCGCTCCGACACAAGCCAGCAGCGACAGCGCCAGCAGGGCGAGCAATATCCCGACCCGGGCGGTACCTTTCATCACTTCGTCCCAGTCCAGCTTGGTGACGATGGCCCAGCTGGCGCCCGGCACCGGGGCGACGGCGGCCAGTACTTCTATGCCGCGGTAATCTTTCCCGCGCAGCAGCCCTTTGTAGCCGTTAAGGGCCATGGCCGAGGGGAGCCTATCCCGGGTAATGGGGATGCGCAGATTCAGGGCGGCGTCCCTTACGTGGCGCAGGTCGTTAAGGAACACCACTTCGTCGCCTTCGCGGCCGACCAGCAAGGTCTCCCCGCTTTCCCCGCTGGCGGACCAGGTCTGCAGCAGGGGGTAAAGGAAATCCGCGGGGTCCACGCGCAGCACCAGGAACAGCTCCCTGCCGCGGCCTCCCTTAAAGGCAGGCGCGATTATATCTATATGCGGATGATTCTCCCCGGCGGCGCGAAAGAACTCCCCCATTTCGGGTCCCCCGGAACCCCTGCCCTTCGGGATAAGGGTGGTCAACTGCGGGCACATGGCCTCCGGTTCGGTGCCGGCGTAGACCAGCACCTTCCCGGAAGCGTCGGCTATGGCGGCGAAGGGATACTTCTTGTGCCGCAGATAGGCTTGCAGGCGCTTGCCCAGCAGCCCGGCGGCGGCGCGGTCGGAAGTATCGGCGGCGAAACGGGAAAGGTAGATGCCCAGCACCGGGTTGTCAGCCAGAGCCATGGCGTCGCCCAGGCGCTCTTCGCGCCAGTGCCTCAGCTGGTCCAGCTTTATCTGTTGGATGGAGAGCAGCAGCTGTTCCGCGGCGGCTTCCCGTGAGGCCCTGAAATTGGCGTAATACCACACCCCGCCGGCGACAAGCCCGGAGGCTGTCAGGATGAACACGGCGGCAAGCCGCTTTTTCAGCCTGGAAAGGTCTGTAACCGAAGTATGTTTCAAGTCCCCCCCGAAAAACCCAGCCGATCCCCGCCGGCGCGGGCTCTCTTTTTTGTCCCTTCCAAGATTATATATAGATACAGACCGGGTTGAAACACTTCTTCGCGGCCCGCGGCGGATTTGAGAAAGATATGAACTTTTGCGGAGGGTTCTGTGAATGAAGCCACGTATGATATCGGTGAGGTAAATTTATGAACAATAACGACCAGCTGCCGAAGATGACCTTCGAAAACCTTAAAAAGATCGAGGCGGATGTTTTCAGCGGCCGGAGCCGCGCGGAAAAGCACAAGAGCGGCGGCGATGGACAGGTCCGGGACACCTGGAGGCTCAACCAGGAAGTGCTGGACGCCAGGCGGGAAGCCGCGGCCCTGAAAGAAGAACTGAACGCCGCCCGGACCCTGATCGCCGAACAGAACGTGTTTGCCGTTTCCTCGCGTTCCGCCCTGCGGGAGATGCAGCAGGAACTGGATTTGGCGAAAACCGAGACCGGCCGGAAGGAGTACGGCCTGGCCGACCTGAACTCGGAGATCAGCAGGCTCAGGTCCGCGATCAATCTGGAGAAAATGCGCAATGCCGACTTGAGGGGAAAACTGGCGCAGGAGGCAGGCCTCCGGCGGGACCTGGAGGAACTGCTGCGCGAATCGGAGAAGGCGGAGGAAGCGCTGCAGCAGGAAATTGAAGCGCTGGGCAGGGACCTGAAAGCGAGCCGGGAGGCGGCGCCGGCCTATTCGAAAGCGGCGCGGCCGACGAGGTTTGTACGGAGGTTCATTTAACCGCCGCAAGGAGCGGCGGCTTACTCCCCTATATCCTCGTTCCAGAGCTCCGGGCTGGCCTTGATGAAGTCCCGCATAAGTTTCTTGCACTCGGCGGAATCCAGGTTTATCAACTTTAAAAACTTCTTAGAGTAGCGCTCCGGCCCTTTAAAGGTCGTATTTTCGCCTATGACCACGGTGGGTATCTTGTAGAGCAGTATGGCCCCGGTGCACATGGGGCAGGGCGAGAGGGTGGAATAGATCTCGCACTTCGCGTAGTCGGCGGCCTTCAGGCGCCCGGCGTTCTCCAGGCAGTCCATTTCGGCGTGCAGGATGGCGGACTTCTTCTGCACCCGGCGGTTATGGCCGCGGCCTATTATCTTCCCGCCTTTTACCAGCACGGAGCCTATCGGGATGCCCCCCTCCCGCAGCCCCTTGCGGGCCTCTTTAATAGCTTCCGATAAGAACTTCAGGCGCGCTGACTTCTGGCTTGGCATTTTTCTTACCCCCTTTTCCCTGCGGTTTGGCCGGGGTTTTGGATATCTTTTTGAAAGTGCCGGCGGCTTTGCCCATGGGAGAGGAGGACTCAAGGGCCGCCTTCCTGCGGTCCGCCGACAGTATCAGCGACCCCTTGAGGATGGGCGAGTCTATTTTAGCGTTCCCTTTCTCGTCGAAACAGGCCAGGAAAGGGAACTTGGGCAGCCCCGGAATGGCCGCGCTCACGCTGTAGCAGCCCCCGCCCTCGGGCTTGCCGCGGAAAGTGCCGGTCTTGGCCTCGTTGGAACAGGGCCCGGTATAGGTAAAGGTGCCGCTGGCGTAGCCGGCTTTCTCGCTGATATAGGCACGGGTCTGCCAGACACAGTCGCCAGGCGCGGTTTTGACAGAGCCCCGCCAGGAGCCGGTATAGATGCTGATAGGATCGGCCGCGGCCCGCGCTCCGGCGGGCAGCAGCAGCAACAGCGCTAAAACACCCGGCAGAAGATGCATTTCAGGTATTCCCCTTCGGGGTAATCCGCGGCCACCGGGTGGTCGGGCCCCGCCCCAGTTTTCTTCAGTATCTGCACTCGCCGGCCGGCGTTGGACGCCGCCCCGCGCAGGATGAAGGAAAATTCGTCCATCGAAACCATGCCGCTGCACGAGCAGGTGACGAACATGCCGCCCTCTTCCACCAGCGACAGGGCGATGCGGTTGAAATCGCGGTACTTGAAGATGCCCTTGTCGCGCTCTTCGCGGTTGGACACCAGCTTGTACGGGTCCAGCACCACCAGGCCATACTTGCGCTTGAGCTCCAGCATCTGCCGCATGTAGGTGAAAGCGTCGGCGCAGGCCGTGTCGATCTTGACCTTGTTGATATTGGCGTTGCGCTTGGAGGCTTCGACGGCCTCGGGGTCCAGCTCCACGCAGGTCACCTGCTCGGCGCCGCCCAGCTTGGCGGCGTAGATGCCGAAGCCGCCGGTATAGGCGCAGAGGTCTATCATCTTCTTGCCAGCCGCGAACTGCGAGGCGTAAAGCCGGTTCTCGCGCTGGTCGCAGAAAAAGCCGGTCTTGAAGCCGGAGCGCATATCTATTTCGAACTGCACGCCGTTCTCGGTGATGCGCGTCTTATGCCCCGGGCCGGCCTGGGGCTTCAGCTTGAAGCCCTCCATTTCCTGCGTGTAGGCGGTGGCGCGGTGGTGGAAGGAGGCCGTCGGGAAATGTTTCCTGAAGGCGGCCTCGATATTGGGCCAGAGGCGGTACATGCCCAGGGAATAAAACTCCAGCGCTATCTGGTCCTTGTAGATGTCCACCGTCAGGCCCGGCAGGCCGTCGGCGTAGTCGTGCACCAGGCGGCAGGCGTCGGTCTTGTCCTGCAGCTTCAGCGTGTCGCGGCGCAGCGAGACCGCCCGCGTGACATTGTAGTCGAAGAACTTCTCGACGGTGAACTCCTCGGGGTTCTCGCGGGTGATGATGCGCGCCATGATCTGGCTGTGCGGGTTGTAGATCGCCACGCCGTAGGGATTGTCATGCTTGTCGTAGACGGCCACCAGCTGGCCGGCCTCGGCGCGGTCTACGATGTCTATCATGCGCTTGAAGGCGTTGGGGCCCGCCGGCGCGTGGGAGAGCTTCAGTTTCGGCAGCCCGCCCGCCTTGGAAAATATTTTTTCAGCCATGGTGATATTATACCTAACAGTCAGAGGACTGCTAACCCTTTAAGATATCTATCCGGCGCCACAGGCCGGAGCGGAAGCGCAGGAAGAAGAATACGAAGAGCAGGAAAATATAAAAGCCCGCCCACGCCCAGGCGTGGATCAGCTCCCCGCCGGCGACGCGGGTGATGTACCAGATGCCCGGCACGAACAGGACCCAGGCGGCGGCGCTGCCCCCCAGCATCTGGAACCGCGTATCCCCCGCCCCGCGCAGCGCGTCGGCGAAGATCATCCCCACGCCGTCGAAGAACACGAAGACGGCCAGCACTTTCATCACGGGCCGGCTCATAGCCAGTATCTCGGCGTATTCCGCCGAATGGCCGGAGCCGAAGATGTTGACGAAAAGGCCCGGCGCCAGCGCGAAAAGGGAGCCGAGGGCCAGCCCGTAGAGGGCGGCCATTTTGGCGCCGTTATAGGTGACGCGCATGGACACGTCGGGCTTGCGCATGCCTATGTACTTGCCCGTCAGCGTCAGCACGGCCATGCCCAGCCCCAGCACCGGCATGAAGGCGATCATGTTGATGGAGGCGATGATGTTGCTGGCCGCCAGCGAGAACTTGTCCATGGCGCCCACGATGAAGATGAAGGCGCCGAAGGCGGCGATGTCCAGGAAGAAGCCCACGCCGTTGGGGGCGCCGTACTTGATGAGCCGCAGGAAAAGGCCCTTGTGCACGCCTATCAGCCTGGCGGTGCGGAAGCGCCGGCGGTTATAGGGCGAGAGGATCAGCTTCAGGTAGATCCCCAGCATCAGCGCCTGCGCGGCCACCCAGGCCAGGCCGGCGCCGGTTATGCCCAGCTCGGGGAAAGGGCCGGGCCCGAAGATGAGCAGCCAGGACAGCAGCACGCACAGCAGGCTGCCGCCCATATTCACCGACATCGGCACCTTGGTCAGGCCGCGGCCGGTAAAGAACGCCGACAGCGCGCCGTTGGTGATGGCCACTATGCCCCCGGCGTTGAGAATGAGGAAGTACTGCTTTTCCAGAGGGATCACAGCCGCCGGGTGGCCGGAATGCTCTATTATGAAGTAGCCCAGCGGGGTGAGCAGCAGGAGCAGCAGGCCGGAGGCCAGCGACAGCCAGACGCCCTGCCAGACGGCCACCGAAACGCTGGCCGTTTTGCCGCGGCCGTGGTACTGGGAGACGAAAGCGTTGGTATAGCTGGCGACGCCGACGAAGAAACAGGCGAACACGAAAGCCAGCAGGCCGGCGGGCACGCAGGCGGCCAGCGCGTCCGGGCTGTAGCGGGCCAGGAACACGCGGTTGATGAACTGCATCACGGTGGTGGAGGCGGTAGAGAGGATCAGCGGGTAGGCTACCGTAAGCAGCTCGCGCGCCCCGCCTTCGCCGCGGGTGAATAGTCTCATAGCAGGTCCGCGTAGGCGCCGGCCAGCAGGTCCGCTTTTTTTATCCCGAGCGCCGCCATCAGCCGTACGGCCTCGCGGCGGCCGGCGGCGGGAGCCTCGCCTGGCTTCAGCACCACTTCCAGCTCGATGAAGCGGCCCAGCCCGCGCACTTCGTCGAAATGCAGGCGGGTGCGGCCGGCGTGGCAGACCAGTCTCTTTTTAAAAACTTTCTTGGTGACGCCCAGTAGGCGGGCGAGGCTCCGCTTGGTTTTCGAAGCGTCCGAAACCGGGACCAGCGTATAGGTGGAGGCCTTGGGGCTTTTCGCCCCGGCGCGGCGGTAGAAGACCAGGTAATCGCCGGCGCCGCGCTGCTCGCGCAGCTTCAGGCGGCCGTTGGAGCAGTTGAAGAAGGTGTCGGCCTGCGCCAGGCGCTCGGTCCTGTCGGCCAGTTCCAGCCCTTTCTTCAGCTGAGCGTCCCAATCGGCCGCGCGGGCCTTGATCTCGATGTTCACCGCCATGGCGGCCTAGTCTTCGGTCTTTTCGCCGCGCTTGCGCTTGCTGTGGTCCAGCACCTTTTTGCGCAGGCGCAGGCTTTTGGGCGTGACTTCCACGAACTCGTCTTCCTCGACGTATTCTATGGCCTGCTCCAGGCTCATCTGGCGGTGCGGGGTGAGGGTGATGGCCATGTCGGCGGTGGAGGAGCGCATATTGGTCTGCTTCTTTTCCTTGCAGGGGTTGACCACCAGGTCGTTGGCCCGGCAGTGCTCGCCCACGATCTGCCCGGCGTAAATATCCTCGCCGGTGCCCACGCACATGATGCCGTGGTCCTGCAGGCTGTTGAGGGCGTAGCCGGCGGAAGTGCCCGGTTCTTTAGCGATGAACACGCCGTTGCGCTTGGGCGCCGAGAACTTGCCCTCGGGCAGGAAGCCGTGAAAGCTGTGGTGCATCAGGCCGGAGCCCTTGGTAAAGGACATGAACTCGGACTTAAAGCCGATCAGGGCCTTGGAGGAGATCACGTACTCGAAGCGCACGCGGCCGTCCTCGCCCACGCTCATATTCTTGAGCTGCGCGCCGCGGGCGCCCAGGCCGTTCATGACGGAACCCTGGAACTCGGTGGGGCAGTCCAGCATCAGCATTTCCACGGGCTCTACGGTCACGCCGTTCTCCTCGTGGGTGATGACGACCATCTTGGAGACGCAGAGCTCGTAGCCCTCGCGCCGCATGGTCTCGATGAGGATGGAGAGGTGCAGCTCGCCGCGGCCGGACACCTTGAAGCCCGGCTCGCCGGGGATCTCCTCGATCTTCAGGCCGACGTTGATCTGCTGCTCTTTGTAGAGGCGGTCGCGGATCTGCGTGACGGTGACGAACTTGCCCTCGCGGCCGGAGAAGGGCCCGTCGTTGGGGTAGAATTCCATGGCGAGGGTGGGCTGCTCGATCTCGAGGCCGGGCAGCACGCCCGGGTTCTCCAGGTCGGAGACGGTGTCGCCGACCTCGATGCCCTCGAGGCCGGCCACGGCCACGATGTCTCCGGAGTGCGCGTCCTTGATGACGATGCGCTCGAAGTTCTTATAGCCCATCAGCTGCATGACCTTGCGGGTCTTTGGCTCGGAGGTCGGGCAGGCTATGGAAACCTGCTGGCCGGCGGCTATGCGGCCCTGCACTATGCGGCCCACGCCGATGCGGCCGGTATAGGAGCTGTAGTCGAGCATGGTGACCAGCAGGCGCAGGGGCTGGTCGTCGAGGTCGAGCGGGCCGGGCACGTGCTTTATGATGACCTCGAAGAGGTGCGAGAGGTCCTTGGCCGGGTGGTGGTAATCGTGAGAGGCCCAGCCGTCGCGGCCGACGGCGTAGACCACGGGGAAGTCCAGCTGGGCGTCGGTGGCGCCGAGCTCCATGAAGAGGGCGAAGACCTTGTCGAGGGCGGCGTGCGGGTCGCAGTTGAGGCGGTCGACCTTGTTGATGACGACGATGGGGCGCAGGCCGAGGGCCAGGGACTTCTTGAGGACGAAGCGGGTCTGGGGCATGGGGCCGTCGAGGGCGTCGACGAGCAGGAGCACGCCGTCGACCATGCGGAGCACGCGCTCGACTTCGCTGCCGAAGTCGGCGTGGCCGGGGGTGTCGACTATGTGGACGGTGGTGTCTTTGTAGCGGACGGAGGTGTTCTTGGACAGGATGGTGATGCCCCGCTCTTTTTCGAGGTCGTTGGAGTCCATGATGCAGATGGCTTCCTCGCCGGATTTGTCGTGGTAGGCGCCGGTCTGCTTGAGCATGGCGTCGACGAGCGTGGTTTTGCCGTGGTCGACGTGGGCGATGATGGCGATGTTGCGCAGGTCGTGCCGGCGCTTGGCGGTGTCTTGTTGCATGTGTTTGTAGGTCTCCTTAAAAAACCAAAAAATCTATTCAGGCCCTCTTCACCCGGCGGGGCTACTGGCTGACGGCGCCTTCGGCGGCTTCGATGGCCTTGAGCTCTTCGGCGTAGGCGGCGATCTTGGCTTCGAGGGCAGTGATCTTGTCGCCGAGTTCTTTGACCTGCTTATAGTCGGAGTGGATCTCGGGGGCGGATAATTTGGCGGCCAGGTTTTCCACCGTCTTGCGCGAGTAGGCGATCTCTTTTTTCAGGGTCTCGGCGCGGCGGGTCTTCTTGCGGGCCTCGGCTTCCTGGCGCTTTTTCTCTTCGTAGTCCTGGGACGGGGCGGCGGCGGCCTGCTTCTCGGGTTCGGCTTTCTTCTTCTGGCCGGCGGCCTCATGGGCCAGCTGCTCCTGGCGGTAGCGGAAGTAGTCGTAGTTGCCGGGGTAGACGGTGGTCTTGCCCTGCTCTACGTGCACCACCGAGTCGGCCAGCGCGTTGAGGAAATAGACGTCATGGCTGATCATGCACAGCGTGCCTTCGAACTCTTTGAGGGCGGCTATCAGCGCGTCCACGCTGGCCATGTCCAGGTGCGTGGTGGGCTCGTCCATCAGGATCACGTTGGGCGGGTCCATCAGCAGCTTCACCAGCA
The DNA here is from genome assembly GCA_001799895.1 of Elusimicrobia bacterium GWD2_63_28. Taxonomy (GTDB): domain Bacteria; phylum Elusimicrobiota; class Elusimicrobia; order Elusimicrobiales; family UBA9959; genus UBA9959. Next base: position 123 of record MGUI01000019.1, on the reverse strand, counting down.
TCAGGCGGCTCTTTTCTCCGCCGGAGAGCACTTCCGTCTTCTTGTAGACGTTGTCGCCGGGGAACAGGAAGGTGCCGAGCACGGTGCGCACCATCAGCTCGGGGTTCATCCGGTCATTGTCCA
>MGUI01000018.1 GCA_001799895.1 Elusimicrobia bacterium GWD2_63_28 | reverse complement strand
AAGGAATTCATAATGTTTCCTCGGGATGTTGCGCAAAGTAGGTTATTACTGAGGCCTGAAAATCACCCCAAAATTTAAAATTCCCAGTTTTGCCCCTAGCCGCGCCCTGCGCGGCGTTGAACTTTTGCAGTTTTTCCCACGGAAAAGTTGTGCGGTTCAGTGGTTATATAACAACCGCATTAAGGACAGCGGAAAACACAGCGATAAACGTAGGGCTTTTAAGCCTTCAGCTGCCGGTCTGATGATTTTCGTTTCGTGGCATTATATGATTCCTGAACATTTCGTGATATACCCCGTTAAGCGCCAATAGCTCCGCATGCGTGCCTTTTTCCACTAGCTGCCCGCCCCGGAGCGTCAGGATTAGATCAGCACGCTCGATAGTTTTTACGCGATGTGTGGCCACGATAGAAATCGCATCCGGCATTTCCGCATGGTACTCGCGCCAGAAGGCATCCTCGGTGCGAGCGTCCATCGCGCTGGTGGCATCATCAAAAATCAGTATCCCGGGTCTTTCAAGTATGCCTCTGGCGATGGCGATGCGCTGCTTCTGTCCCCCCGAGATCTTGTGCCCGCGCGTTCCCACGGGGGTGAATCCTTTGTGCGGCATTCTGTCTATGGTGTGTTTAAGTTGGGAAATGCGCAGAGCCGCAGGAAGCGATTGATCATCCGCCATTTCCCGCTCCAGTGTGATGTTGTTCTTTATGGTGTCCGTGAAAATGAACGGATCCTGCGCGATATAGCCGAAATGTGAGCGCAACTCTGCCGGGTCAAAGTCGCGTACGTTCACGCCATTAATCAACAGTTCTCCGGAAGACAGCTCAATAAGGCGCGCAAGCGCCGAGATGAGGGTGGACTTCCCCGAACCTATCTCTCCAACAATAGCCACCAGTTGACCTCGGCGCGCGGTGAAAGAAACCTTTTTCAGCAGATGCTCCCCGGTACTGCTCGTCACACTGACGTCGCGGGCCTCAATGGTTTCCACGCGCCTGGGGACGGGCAGGGGGGATATCGGCGCTAAAAGAGAATTTCTGCCCTCCATTATCTGCGTAACCCTGCCGATGGATGCCGCCGCCCTGTTGCCGGCGACGAAGAACTGGCTTATATCCAGCAACGGCCGCATTATCATACCGGAATACAAATGGAAAGCGATCAGGTCGCCCAACGTAGCCTTCCCGTCCATCACCATCTTTCCGCCTGCCAGGAAGAGGATGGAGACTGAAATATAGGTCGCGGAATTGGAAAAGTATGACATCAGTATGTCCAACCTGGCCGCTGACACCTCCGCCTGCATCTGCCGCTCGGTTTTTTCGCTGAAAAAGCGATATTGCGTCCGTTCTTTCACGTTAGCCTTGATCAGCTTGACGGTCGAGAGGCAGTCGCCGAGGAAATTGTATATCTGTGCGATCGTCAGCTGGAGAGCGTCATATTGCGCGCGCAGCCTGCGGTTGGTCATTAGAACGGCGGCGAGCATGAAAGGCACCGGGATAAGCATATACACGGCAAGCGGCACGTTTATCAGGAACATCATGAACACCACCGCGACAAGGGCGAAGACCGACTGGACAAAGCGGAAAATCCCCGAACACGCGAACCACGATATTTTTCGGGAGACGTCGTCCTGAAGCCGCGTCACCAGGTCCCCGGTAGTGTAAGCGTGAAAGAAATTTCTGTCCATGCGCAGGACATGAGCGAAGAGCTTCCTGCGCAGGTCCCACTCGAGACGGAGATTCATGTAAACCCTGCTGCGCTGGGAAAGTATGCTTATCAGGGCATTTGAGACGCCGACGCTCAATACCAGCAGTATAGCCCGGAGCAAGTAGTGCGGCGTGAGCTGGGCCGTCAACCCGTTGATCACCTGTTTGATCAGGTACGGGTAGAACGCCCCGAGGGCCGCGCTTGCCAGGCCGGCTAGCAGAATGCCGGCCATCCGCCACTTATACGGGCGCCAGTAAGGAAGAAGCCAGCGCAAGGCTGATATCATGAGGCCTCTTTCCCGTGCTGCAGTTCGTGCAGCTTCGCGTAATGGCCGCCGCGGCACAGCAGGTCCGCGTGCGTCCCGGTTTCCTTTATCTCACCGCCGGACAACACCAAGATCTCCTCCGCGTGCCGGATCGTGGACAGGCGATGCGCGATGAGCATCAGGGTCTTTGTTCTACCGAGGCGCTGCATGGCGGCGCAGATCAGCCTTTCGGTGCGGGGGTCTAACTGGGAGGTCGCTTCGTCAAAGACAATGACGTCGTGCTCTCCCACCAGGGCGCGGACCAGCGCGATGACCTGCTTCTCCCCGGCGGAAAGGTTATGCCCCCTGTCAGCTATCAGCTTCCGCAGCGGGTGGCGCGCGAAGAAGCGTTCAAGGCCCGCGGCCGCTATGGCGGCATGCACTTTGGCGTCGGGGACGGATTCGTCCATCAGTTTCAGGTTCTGCATGACGGTGCCGGGGAACAGGTGCACGTCCTGCGGCACCAGTCCGATGGTCCCGCGCAGGGAGGACAATTTTATCCCTGAGATCGCTGTCCCGTCGAGAAGTATTTCGCCTTTCTCCGGTTCGTAGAACCTAAGCAGCAGATTGGACAAGGTAGTCTTTCCACCGCCTGTCTCGCCCACCACTGCCAGGGCTTTTCCCTTGCGCAGGGTGAACGATACGCCTTTTAAGACCCAGGGAGCTTCCGGGGCGTAGCGCATCCATACGTCGCGGAACTCTATTCCTTCCCGGACGCTGCCGGCGGGACGGGGGGAAACAGGGTCGACGATAGCCGGACGGAGTTTGAGCAGGGATTGTATGCGGTGCCCGGAGGAAAAAGCCCGCTGTATTACTCCGATATGCTCCGAAATACTGAAAACCGGGTCGAAGAGTTTGCCGATGTAAAGCAGGAACATGACAAGAGTCCCTAGCGTAAATTCTCCGGCGAGCATCCAGCGGCCGCCGACGCCCAGCGTCATGGCGACGGCCAGCGGGTTTACCAGGATGACGCTCAAAAAAAACAGCAGCATCATCGTCTCCGCCTTCAACTCCGCGCTGAATTTGCGGCCGTTCAATTTCTCCAGGCGCAGGGCGGCCATCTCCTCCCGGCCATAGCACTGCAGCACCCCGACCGCGCTCAGATGTTCGGTCAGGAACCCGGAGAGGTCGCCCGTCAGGCGCCTGACGTCGACAAAGAGCGAGGAACTCCGGCGAAGGAAGACCGCCGCTGCAGCCACGACGAGCGGGGACAACGCCAGTAGCAGGGAGGCGAGCCGGGGACTGAAATAGAACATGATGCCGAAGGTCGCCGCGAACATGATGACGTCCCGGAAGATATTGACCGCTGTGGCCGTAAAAAGTTCGTAGAGCGCAGCCGGATCCGCCTGGACCCTGGCAGTGAGTTGTCCGACCGTATTCTCGGAATGGAACCGCATGTCCAGCGACAGCAGTTTTTCCAGCATCTCCTTTTTCAGCTCTCTCATTATCCTCTGCCCGGTCTCCACGAGACGCATGCGGAGCAGGTAATTGGTCCAGAGGAAAAACAGCGAGTTAAGCAGGAGGCCCGCCACGGCGAGGGAAAGCCTGACCATATCGCGGGAGGGGATGGCCGCGTCAATGATATGCCGGGCGATGACGGGAGTAAGAAGACTGAAAGCGACCGATAAAATCAGCCAGGCGAAGGCTGCCGCGAAACTGTACTTCTCGGAAAGGACGAATCTGAAAAGCAGGCAAAAAGTCTCCCGGTAGTCTATTCCGCCGGCCGGCTCCCATTCATCGTCCTGTTTTTCAGAATTCATAAAACACGCCCTAAAGGGGAACTGCGCCCCGCCCGGTATACCGGGGCCCGACGGCCGGGAGGCTCACTGCGGGCGCCCGGCGGAGGACAGCTCTGCGCGCAGCAAGTCGAGGTCCTCGGTGAAAGAACGCTCTTTTCTGAGGATCCCATAGATCTCGCCGGCCAACTTTTCCCCGGCCGCGATATCCGACGGGTAATGCACCCCGGCTATGACCCGGTTCAAGGCGATTTCCCTCGCGCGGGAAAGGAAAGCGTCCCTTTTCAGCGGTTCCAGGTCGGAGAGGATCAGCGCATAGACGAAGGCGTTAACGGCGTGTCCGCTCGGGTACGAATACCCGTCGGTTTTTTTATGGCAGGGACGGAACTGCCTGCCGCGGGAGAACGGCCTGGGGCGCTTATGCCGCAGTTTCAAGATCCCCACGCTGTAGTCCAGGTCAGCCCGCACCCGTCGAAAAAATGCGGCGGCCTTTTCCGGCAGAGGAGCGGGGAATGGGCTGAGGGCTCCGTACATTACCCCGTAACTGGTGTACGTTTCAGCCTTCAACCTCGCGCAGTCTTCGGCCGTGCGCCGGGCCTGCCAGGCCAGGACTTCGGCGACGTCGCTCTTACCCTGCCCGCTTTCGGGGAGGGGAGGGGGAGGGAAATCCGGGAACGCGGCCCGCGACTGGGCGATATAGCCGGAGTCCGGCAATTTTACGGGCTGGTCCGCGGCGGATACGGCCCGGGAACCGGCCGCCAGCGCCAGCAGCACGAAAAACAGCGACCGGGTCTTAAAGCAGAACGGAGGTTTCATATGTTGGGCACGCCTAGCGGCAGAGTGCTGAATCCCATATCTAAATAATTATATAATACTCAATAACCGCAGAAAAAACACATCGCGGCACTCAGCCGCAGCAGGGGTCTTATGATACGGATATACAACACGTTGACAAGGACGAAGGTGAAATTCGAACCGCTCTCCGCGGGCAAAGTGAAGATGTACGCCTGCGGGATTACCCCCTACGACGAGATCCACATAGGCCACGCCCGCCAGGCGGTTGTCTACGACGTCATCCGTAACTATTTCGAGTATTCCAACTTCGAGGTCGCGTACGTGCGGAATTTCACAGACGTCGACGACAAGATAATAAAACGCGCCAACGAGGACGGCAGGCCCAGTTCCGAGATCAGCGCCCACTACATCGAAGAGAACTCCCGGGACCTGCGCCGGCTTAAGGTAAGAGAAGCCACCCACGAGCCCAAGGTTACCGAATGCATCGAGGATATAATCGGGATGATAAGCGGGCTCATAGAGAAGGGTTACGCTTACGTGAATAACGGAGAAGTTTTCTTCGACATCGCAAAGTACCGCGGATACGGAAAACTCTCCAACCGGAGCAAGGATGAGCTCATCAACGCGGAGGACACCCCCAACAAGAGGGACAGCGCTGATTTCTGCCTATGGAAGCCCTACAAGGAAGGGGAGCCGTTCTGGGAGTCTCCTTGGGGGCGCGGGCGCCCCGGCTGGCATATAGAATGCTCCGCGATGGCGATGAAATACCTGGGAGAGACTATCGACATCCACGGAGGCGGCCTAGACCTGATCTTCCCTCATCACGAGAACGAGGTGGCGCAGAGCGAGGCGTACAGCGGAAAATCTTTCGCCAAGTACTGGGTGCATAACGGGCTCGTCATGCTTAACGGCAGCAAGATGAGCAAAAGCACCGGGAATTTCATGACCATAAAGGACGCGCTTAAGACTTATTTCCCCGAGGAATTGAGATACGCCATCCTGGTCCAGAACTACGCATCCAATATCGATTTCTCCAGGGACCTGTTCATCAACGCGCGGAAGAGGCTCTATTATTTTTACAGCACCCTGACCCGCATGAACGCCCTCCTGGGCGAAGCCGGGAGCGTCTCCCCGGAAAAAGTGCCGCCGAAGGTGCGCGATATCGAAAAAACCTTCGCAGAATGCATGGACGACAATTTCAACACCCCCAAGGCCATTTCCGAGCTTTCGGACGCGTTCAGGGAGATCAACAAGGTCTTGGCCTCCAAGAATTACCCGGTCCCTGAAAAAGCCGCGATCTTCGTCCCATTCCTGGCCAGCCTCCGCCGCATATCCGGCGTGTTGGGTCTCCTAGAGGAAAACCCGGCCGGACACGTCGCGGCCCTTAACGACAGGGTCCTGGCAGAGAAAGGGGTGGCCAGGTCTTTCATAGACGGGAAAGTAGCCGAGCTCCTGTCGGCGAAAGCGCAGAAAGACTACCAGAAAGCGGACGCCATAAAGCGCGAACTGAACGCCGCGGGGGTCAAACTGCTTGAGCAGAACAACGAGGCCAACTGGGAACTTCTCTATGATTAAAGCCCCCGGATCCCGCGGCCGGCAAGCGGAGCCGCACGCTTGGGCCGGCTCCGGCTCTTCCGCGAGGAGCGAGATGATAGCGCTGCTCTCCGACCTCAAAAGGGACCACTCTGCCATTGCGGTCAAAGCGGAGTTCGAGGACGAGGGGGCGAGCATGGAGGAGCTGGTCCTGCTGCGCGACATAGCCTCCCACGCCGGGCTGGGCCTTACGTTGAAGATCGGCGGGGCCGGCGCTTTGCGCGACCTGAAGGATGCGCGCCTGCTGGGCGCCGGGACAATAGTCGCCCCGATGATAGAATCGCAGTACGCGCTGAAAAAATTCACGGCGGCCATTGAGCAGGTCTTCCCGGACATCCCGGCGGCCGAGCGGCCGCGGTTCCACATAAACATAGAAACTGCGGCCGGGAGCGCTGCGGCCGGGGAGATTTTGCGCCCGCCGGATATCAGGCGCATATCCGGTGTGATCCTGGGGAGGTCGGACATGGCCCGCTCGCTGGGTTTAGATGCGGGCGAGGTGAACTCCGCGGCTATGCGGCATATCGCTCTTCAACTGCTCTCGGCGACCTCGTCCAGGCGCCTCAGTTTCGGCATCGGCGGCAATATCTGCGGGAATTCGGTCAAGTTCATGCGCGGGCTGCCTGAGCCCGGCATAGATTCTTTTGAGACAAGGAAAGTCGTTTTCCGGTGCCCCGGGGCCTTCAAGAGCGGGCCGGCAGCCGGCATACAGAAGGCCCTGCGTTTCGAACTCCTCTGGCTCAGGCATAAGCAGGCGCATTACGGCCGTCTGGCAGCGGAGGACACCGGAAGGATAAGAAGCATTGCCGCCAAGTGCTCGTTCAAGCCGTCATAGGCCGCCGGGCAAGAGAGTTAAACAGTGTCAAAGATCATCGCATACACGTGCATCACCGCCGGCAGGGATTCCGCCGTAAAGATCAACAGGGAGCCTGGCGTAGACTATGTGATGTTCACGGACCAGGCGCCGCAGAATGATTTTTGGGAATACAAAGGCATACACGAAAGCCAAAGGAACGACGACCCGCGGAGGACCGCGAGATACTTCAAGGTCAATCCTCATTTACTCTTCCCCGGCTACGACTACAGCATATGGCTGGACGGCAATATAGAACCGCTCAAGCCGGTGCAATGGTACATCGAAAAGCTGAACGGGAAGGACATCGCAGTGCACGCCCATCCGAAAAGGAACTGCGCGTACGAGGAGGCCGCTCTCATACGGCGCCTTAAATTCGATTACCCTAAAAAAGTGGATGCGATAGTCGGGATCTTGGAGGCCGACCGCTACCCGCGCAACCACGGGCTCGCGGAAACCTTCATGCTGGTGCGACGCCACTGCGCCGAACTGGCGCGCGCCAACGATTACTGGTGGAGTTTGATCGCAGGCACAAGCAGGAGGGACCAGCTCTCCTTCAATTACGCCTTCTGGAAATCCGGCTGCGCTATCAGCACCCTCCCCGAAGGCAGCGTCGCCATACATCCGCATTTAACCAAAAACCGGAGAGTCATCGACTGAGCGACCGGCTCCGTCAACCTGAGATGAGCAATAAACCAAAGATCTTCGGGCTCATGGTGACCCACAACACATCGCTATTCGCCGAACACGCGGTAAGGTCTATTTTTGCGGCCAACGACCTATCCGGTCTGAATTTCCGTATGCACGTGCTGGACAACGCGTCGCGAGACCAGCGGGCGCCTGCCCTCGCTAATTATCTCAAAGACGCGGGCGTCCCGCTCATCCAGACAGGGTTGGACGACTCCCCGGACAGCACGAAGCACGCCGCAGCTTTTGAAAAGTTCGTCCGGGAGAACCCCGGGTGCTCCCACTACCTGTTCCTGGACCCGGACATCTGGTTCGAGGACCCCGATGTCATCCCCACGATGGTGAAGGAGCTGGAGACTGCCGGGGACCTGGTATTCGGGAACCAGGCGCAGAATTTTGAATATTTCGAGAACAAGGTGATTGAAGGGGGCGGGCGCATCGCCGGGGACGGCGGGCAGTGCGACAGGAAGTGGCGGATTAACATCGGGGGAAAAGATTACGCAATGTCGCTCGCTCACAGGTGTTCTCCGGCCTGCTGCCTCATCAAGAACACCCCGACCTTCCGGCGCGTAGTGGAGATAATGGGCCTAGGCGCCTGGTGGACATTCCGCGCGCCGGGCAAGCCCGGTGCGGACAACGGGCGGAACGCCGTGCTGTACGACACTTTCAGTCTCATGACCCACGCCATGAAGACCCACGGCCTGGAATACATGATATCCTCCGCCCGGATAATGCACTATACCAACGTGGCATGGCGCCCGAAAGAACTCGACAGAAAAGAAAAGGACTGCCTTGCGCGGATAGAGAGGTTTGTACACGGACAGCGCTGACCGGGCATGAAAAGGCCCGCCGGGACCTGCGTGCCGGGGGTGGTATTCATGCCTGGCTTGTCTGAGTTGCGTGATCATATATGGACGACCGCGGAAATGATTCACTTATCATAGAAGGGCCGTATTACCGGGCCAGGATCGACACACATGTCGCAGCCGATCTTAAAAGTGGGATGAACCGCTGCCTTAACATGCTCCAGGGCGGACTGCAGGCAGACCACGTATACGGCCGCCGCAGCTATCTGCGCCTCGACTGCGCCGGAACGCCGCCGCAGTTCAGGGGGAAGGCGCTCGTGGTAAAAGGTTTTACCCGGAAAGTCCTGGAGGTGCTTGAAGGCCGTGAGCGGCTGATACAGCATTCCGGGAAGGGCCGGGCCGCGTCAAGGATCCTGGTGGACCCCGACGGCGTGCGGCACAGGGTGCCAAGCCATCAACTGCACTTCGAAGGCCTGGCGCTTATGAACAAGGTTGAAACAGAGCATTATTTCAACCAGCTGCTTTACGCGTCCTTCCCGGACATGGCAGTGATTCCCGTAGGGGTGGTGGAGTACCTGTCTCCCCGCCTGCGGGACGGGGACCGGACTACCGGCGCAGTGCTGATGGTGATCGATGACATCAAGGACCTGCGGGTCGCCCACCTCGCCAACAGGCTGGCGTCGCCCGGCGGGACCGAAGGGGTAGAGAACCCGGAGGGGAGACTAGCCATCGCGCGGCTGCGGGAGCTGATCCACGCGTCGGCGTCGGGACTGGGGACCATTCACCGGCTGGGAATGATCCACAGGTACTTTCACTTGGGCAACGCCGGCGTCGGCGGCGCCGGCGTACGAGTCAAAGACCTGGAGACAGTCTACGGCTCGCGCCAATTGACCAAGAAACAGTTCATCGAGTGGGCGCTGGCGGATGTCGAGTATTTCCTGACTAATATCCGCTCAGCGTTCTTCTATAAGGACGACCTCGTGACCCTGGTGCTGGGAAACGCCTGGGAACGGGACATCCTCGCCTCCTACCTTGCCGGCGGCGCGGCGCGCCCCGCGGGAGAGACCGCGGAACTGCGGCAGAAGGGGGCGACGCCCATGCTGCGGGAACACCTGCTGCGCATCAGCGGGGGGCTATCGTTCGGAGTCGGGGTCCCGATCGTGCGGCAGAAAGAAGGAATACTGTTGTCAGAACTGTTATCCAACCCCCTGCCCGGGCATTTTGTCGTGCCCGATCCCGCCATCCCCTACGTGAAGAACCACGCCGGGCTCGGAGAGCAGGACAAGGACATCGCCAACGGGGACTATGCCGGCATCGTGAACCGGTTCAACTCCGGTGCCCGCGTATTGCCCTCGGAACCGCGGGACATCTACAACCTGGTTATAGCGCTGCTGGTCAAAAAGGAAGACGACATGGCGCAGAAGATCTTCCGCGAGAAGAGGGCCGAGATAGCCCTCGTTGAAGAGTCCATCCGCTCCGCCCGGATCGGTCACGCGGAACGGCAGTTGGGAAGAGGTGCGCCATGAAGCCAGACCACGGCAGGCATGTCAGTTTCATGGCGGACCTGCTTGCGGACGCCAGCGCAAAGCTGCGCGCCGGCCTGATTATGGGGCCGAGGCTCGGCGCGTCCGGGCAACTGCGTTTCTCCGGCGGGAAGAAGTTCGTCTCCTTCAAGAACTGCTGCTTCGACGTCAACCCGTACGGGTCGAGCCTGATCGCCAATGATAAAGGCCTGTCCCGGCTCGTCCTGCAAAGAGAAGGTGTCCGGATGCCGAGGGGCAGATATTTCTCCCCGGGAGCCGACGAGTTCAGGGGGGCCACTCTTGACGCGCTGGTAAAGAGCGCCGGCCGCTACGCGGAAAAACTGGGCTTCCCCGTAATGGCTAAAGGCGCGACCCTGCACAGGGGTTCAGGAGTGATAAAAGCCTCTGACCGGCCTGGGCTCGAGAAAGCCGTGCGGGCCCTTTTCAGGAAGACCCCGGGGACGGTAGTGGAAAAATTCGTGCCGCTGACCAACTTCCGGCTCCTTGTTTTCGACGGAGAGGTCGTTGCCGCATACGGGAAGGCTCCGTTCCAGGTGGAAGGGGACGGGCGCACGGAGGCGGGAGAGCTTATCGCCCGGAAACAGCGCGAGTGCATGGATATAGGCTATTGCACGGATTTTTCCGGCCTGGAGCGGAAGATCTCAGCAAACCTCCGGCAAGCCGGGTATTCACGCGGCCACATCGTTCCGAAAGGGAAAAGGCTCGTCCTGCTGGACGTAGCGAACGTCTCTACGGGCGGCGCGGCCTGGGACTGCACAGGCGAACTCCACCGGGCCTTCAAGCCTTATTGCGCCAAGGTCATGCGTGTCCTCAATCTGCGCTTTGCGGGGCTTGATATCCTGGCGCGCGATGTTTCCGAATCTCCGGAAAAGGCGCTCCTGCTGGAGGTCAACCCTTCCCCCAGCCTGGAGACCTATTCGAAGATGGGCCCGCGGCAGCGGGAAAAGATCGCCGCTCTTCTCGAAAGGATACTGTCCGAATCGCGCAAGCTTGCCCCGCAGGGCTGATCTATGAACAAGTTGCCTGGATCACCGGAAGAGAACATGGCCCGCTTTACCAGGCGCTTGGACCGGATCATTTCCGGGATCGGCTGCCGGCACGTGGTCGTAGCGGACGGGGATGAAACCTTGTCCGCGGAAGACACATCCAGGATCTTCTTCGAACTTTCCGGCGACGAAATGCTGTATGCCCGGATACGCAATATCTTCCGGACCATCGGCACCGGGTATGACGCGTTCTATGCCGCCGCGCAGCTGTACAGCGGGATCGATCCCGCCAGCTACAGCGAGCGTTGTGTCCAGGCCGCCGGGAAGGCGGAAATGCGGCCGGGATGGGCTGAATTCATCCGATCCTGCCCCAGCGTGATAGTCGTCACTTCCGGCATAGCCCGGATATGGGAAGCGGTTATCAGGGGGAACGGCTGGGGGAACGTCGCGCTGGTCGGCGGCAGCCATTTTTCTTTCGACGACTATATCGTGGATTCCGCGGTAAAGGCGCGGGTGGTAGAGAAGCTCGCCGCGGCCGGGAAGAAGGTGCTGGCCTTCGGCGACAGTTCCATGGACGCCCGCATGCTGGAAGCGGCTGACATAGGCTGCGTGGTCATGAGAAATAAAGGCGAACCCCTGCTGGCAAAGGCGCTTTGCGGCAGAAAGAACGTATACCAACTGAAGGGGAACGGCCCTGAATACCCGGGCATACCGGTCTCTACATTCTCAGAACTGCGGGGGCAGTTCTTGCGCCAGGCGCGGCGGCGGCATGAATAAAAGCAAGGATAATATCCAGACGAATTTCTCCGTAATATGGGAGCGCCCCGGCCTGGTCAGGCCGGCGCCGCCGCCGCGGTACGCCGAATACCGGACCGCCTGGGCGGAAAACCCGAGGAAGGGGATCGTCACTGATTTCCCGATTAACGTCGACCTGGAGATCACGAACGCCTGCAATCTCAGCTGCCCCCACTGCGCAAGCGCGCGAAAGAACTGGGGCGACGAAAAGACCGGCTTCATCGAAGAGAGCCTGGTAAAGAAGGTCCTCGACGAAGTAAAGGCCGGGGCCGGGATGAGCATGAAGTTCAGCCTTCGGGGGGAGCCGCTGCTCCACCCTAAGGCAGCGCTGTTCCTGGAATGCGCGAAAGAGGCTGGATTGGCGGATTACTACTTCAACACCAACGGGGTCCCGCTTACCCGCGACATAGCAGTGGAACTCGTGAAGCACCGGCTGCCGAGGATATCAATATCCGTGGGCGGCTGGGACGAGGCCTCCTTCGCCAGGTCCCAGGCCGGCGCTGACCTGGGGGCACTAAAAAGGAATATCTCAATCCTGAGGGACGTCAGGCAAAGTTACGGTTCTGCCGCCCCGATCATCAGGATACAGGCCACTTTTATAAAGGACCTCCGGACCCGGTTAAAAGAGTTCAAAGAGCTCTGGATGCCATTGGCCGACGAAATAGGCCTTGTTGATTTCCGGGAGGAAAGCTCGCCCGCAGCGCGCCCCGCCTCCGCCACCGCGGGATTCAGGTGCAATTTCCTGTGGCAGCGGCTTGTCGTGCTCTGGGACGGTTCCGTCTATCCCTGCCTTTTCCACGGGGTCAAATATCCGGAGCCGCTGCGCCTGGGGAACGTAAGGACAGCCACCCTCGGGGGGATGTGGAAGAGCCCGCGAATGGAGGCATTAAGGCGGCTGCACCTCGCAGGGACCTCGCACGAGAACGCCTGTTGTGCGGGATGCTCTTACAGACGCGCCGAAATAGACAAGCTTGTCAGCCGGGAACAAGGACGCGATGACTAAAAAGAAGGACCTCAAAATTACCGCTTTGGTCACGGCCCGCGGCCGGAACACTTTTAAGAACAAGCACCTGCGGCCCGTATCCGGGCATCCGCTGATCTGGTACCCGCTGAGAGCGGTAAGGGCGGTCAAGGAGATCGGCCGGTTCTATATCAGCAGCGATTCGCGGCCTATTTTGAAGCTCGGGAAAGCGCTGGGCTTCCAGCCGATCACCCGGCCGCCGGAGCTCGCCCTACCCCGGTCACAGCACGCCGATTCCCTTTATCACGCGCTGGAAGTGATGAAGAGCAAGGACGGCCATGATCCGGAAATACTTGTGGTGGCGCTCGGCAACACAGTCTGCTTCCGCCCCGAATGGATCTCGAAAAGCATTAAGCTCCTCCTCGCTAATCCGGCGGCATCGGCGGTGGTCCCTGTCTACCAGGAGAACGACCACCACCCTTACAGGGCAAAGTTCCCCGGGAGCGACGGCTTCCTGCGGTCCTACTTCGATTTCCGCGACAAGCGAGTCTCGACCAATCGCCAGGACCTGCCTCCGAATTACTTCCTCTGCCATAATTTTTGGACGCTGCGCCTTTCAAAATCCCTTTATGCCCGCGGCGGCCAGCAGCCCTGGGCCTTTATGGGCGAGAAAGTGCTGCCCCTCGTCGTAGAGGAGGGGCCGGATGTGCATGAAGAGAGCGATATCTACCGGTCGGAGCGCTGGCTTCTTAAATCTTAGGGCGCCGGGACCCAAACAACCTTATGCGGATTCTATTTTTCGTCGATCCATGGATCTATCGCGGCAGGGCCGGGGACCAGATACATACGGCCTCAAAACTTTTCGCTCCCGCCATAAGGGCGCTGTCCGGCTACGGACACGAGGCGAGGATCCTTGCGGGGGAGGACCTGGCGGGGCCGTTCCTCAAGAGACATTCTGACCTCGGCGGCAAGTTGAACGTCGTCCCGCTCAAGGACCTTTATAGCGCTTATAGCGGGCATTACGAGGCGCATTTCCTCCAGCATTCCGGTGGAGCGTCCCAGGCGCAAAGAGCGGCGTTCAAGCGCGCGATATTAAAAGCCATGGACGGCTGGCTTCCGGAGGCGGCGGTAGTTTTCACCACGCCGCTTCCGGCGGTGAACGACTGCTGGCCGGATTCACTCAACCTGCAGTTCGAGAACGGGGTTTTCTCCCGTTCGCCGTACCCGTACACCTGCCAGCTCGACCCGTTCGGTTTTCTCGCCAGGTCCTACCCGTGCCGGTTCGCCGGGGAACTGCGCAAGGCCCGACTGACAGCGCTGCAGCGCGCCCGGATTCGGGCGCTGCGGGCCGCTTACGCGTCACGGATCTTCGACAGGCACAATCCGGTTTCGAGAAAGGAGTTCGGCGGGGCGGGACGAAAGGTCCTCTTAGTCCCGCTATCTTACAGCGGCGCGGTAATAAACGATGCCGCTTCGCGATTCAAAAGCCAGCAGGATCTCCTGCTGCACGTACTGCAGGAACTCCCGGAGAATGTACTCGTGCTGGCGACAAAGCACAAACTGCAGGCGCCGGAAGACCTGCCAAGGGAAACGGAAGAATTCCTTGCAGGCAAGTTCCCGAATTTACGGCTCACGGGGACGCACCTTGGATATGCTTCTCCCTCGCAGTGGCTCACCCCGCTTGTGGACGGAGTGGTCTCGCTTAATTCCACGGTGGCGTACCACGCCGCCCTCTGGGGGAAAAAGGTCTTCGCCCTGGGCAAGTGCGAGATAAATTCAGTCTCCACGGCGGACAATCTGCGCAGCGCCGCTGGAATACTGGTCGGAGGCGACAGGGACGACCCGGCCGCGCTGGCCGTGCTCTACCACCTTCTGACCAGGCAGTCTTTTCCCTTGCGCCTCTTCCACGACCCCGCCTGGCTGACGCGTCGGCTGGCAGCCCTGTCCGAAAGCGCAAGGACGGGGGAACTGTCCCGCCGCTGGACAAGCCTGCCGCTGATCGACGATGAAGACGCTGTCTTCGAGCGCCTCCTTCAGGAAACGCCCGGACTGGCGGAGAACTTCAAGCCCCAGCCGGAGATACAGCAACCCGAGACGAAAGGATATCACGAATGAAGATATTTTTTGCCAACCTGAATCCCTGCAATACCAGGAAAGTCAACGTACGGCAATGCCGCGCGTTCGCCCGGGAATGCGGGCACTCCGAGGCCGCAAGTTTTGAAGAGGCGGACCTCGTGCTGGTCTGGGCTTGCGAGTTCAGGGCCGACTGGAGGGATTTTTCGTTCGCGGTAGTTAAAGAGATAAAGGAGCGATGCAGCGCCAAGGTGGTCTATATCGGGTGCACATTCGGGGACGGATCCAGGTCAAGAATCAGCGCGGAGCTCGGCGTGCCGGTGATCCCCTGGAACGACGGCGCCAGGACGCTGGACAAGTTCCTGTCCAAGAACGGCCTCAGCCTGGCGGAAATCCCGCTGGAACCGGCAGAGGAGAAACTTGTGGACAGCGCTTCCGCCTACAGGAAGCAGCACCCTCTCGCGAACGTCTGTTTTGAGGATGAGTACGTCAAGCTCAGTATTTGCGAAGGGTGCAACGGGAACTGCAGTTATTGTTCCGAGAAGCAGATGTTCCCCGCATTCCGCAGTTTCCCGGAGCGGGAACTAATCTCGGAATGCAGGAAAGCGATGCAGAAGAGCAAGACCAGGCGCGTCATGTTCCTCGGGGACAGCACCGGCGATTACGGCGCGGACACGGGCAGTAGTCTGCCGCGATTGATTGAGCGCTTGATCTCCGAGGCGGCCGGCGATATCGAGATCGGCATTTCCCAGCTGAACCCGGAACACTTCCTCAAGTATTCGGAAAGTATGTTCTCATTCATCAAAAGCAAAAATATCAGGTACATTAATATCCCCATACAATCAGCTTCCGACAGGGTCCTGCGCTCCATGCGCCGGAAATACAACGCCGCCGGGATAGAAAAGATATTTAGCGGTTTCCGCGGGCACGGTTTCACCAACTTCTCCACCCATCTGCTTTTAGGGTACCCCGGGGAAACCAGCGATGACGTGGATGTCTCCGTAGAATTCGTGCTCCGGCACGCCCCCAAACACGTAGTGGTCAGCGCGTTCATGCCGCACCCCACTATCGCGGCGAGCGGCTACGAAGGGCAGGTCAGCAGCGAGGAGACCTCGAAAAGGATCTCTGAATGCGAGAAAAGACTCGCCGAAGCCGGGATCGCTGTGGCTACGGACTGGGGCAGCATCACGCAGAGGCTGATGAACAGGATCCGGAACTCTTTAGGCCTGCGTCTGTCGGAGTACAGCAAGGGGAAGGGCAAAAACCTATGATAAAATGCAGGGCACATCTGAACAACGTAGCCCGGACCCGCCAGGACTACCTTACACGGCAGGGGCTCGTCAGGCTTGGGATGAACGAGTATGTTCCCGCTATGCCGGCAAAACTGTTCCGCGCCGTCATGCGCGGGTTTTCCCGGGAATTAGCCAGTTCATATCCGGAAACGAAGC
The DNA here is from genome assembly GCA_001799895.1 of Elusimicrobia bacterium GWD2_63_28. GTDB lineage: Bacteria > Elusimicrobiota > Elusimicrobia > Elusimicrobiales > UBA9959 > UBA9959. The sequence continues at coordinate 41,063 of MGUI01000018.1, read as the reverse complement.
GGGCCTATATCGCCCTATCCAGGTTCATAGGCCAGCCGGAAGGCAGGCTGATCATGACCAGCGGGGCCGATATGGGGATACGGATGACACTGGAGACCTTCTGCGCGCCGGGGGACACCGTCGCCACCCTCGCGCCGACCTTCGCCATGTACGAGGTGCACTCCTCACTGCTCGCCTGCCGCTACAAGACCGCGGTTTGCGATGCCCAGGGCGCCTATTCCGATGGCGACCTGCTGTCCCTTTCGGAGATGGGCGCAAAGGCGATAGTTCTGGCGAACCCTAATGGGGTCACGGGGTTCGAGTTCTCCCTGGAGCGCCTGCGCCCGCTGGCCGCCAAGGCGGCGAGAAAAGACACGCTGCTCCTGATCGACGAGACTTACGCCGATTTCGGGACTGTCGACGCATCCCCGCTGATAGAGGAATTTCCGAACGTGGTCATCGTCAGGAGCTTCTCGAAGAACGTCGGGCTGGCAGGAGTGCGCGCCGGCTATATTCTCGCCGGCGAGCGGCTGGCCAGGATGATAGAAAAGAACAGGCCTATGATGGAGCTGAACTCCCTGGCCGTCGCGGCCGTTTCCGCCGTATGCGCCGACAAGCGGCTATTTGCGAAGACCGTTTCGGAGATAACTACGGCCCGCGAGGAATTCGCGTCCCGACTGAAAAGAATGGGCCTGACGGTCATCAGCAGAAGCGGGAATTTCGTGCTCGTCGATCCCGGGATAAAAAGAGCCGAGATTCTGAGCCGGCTGGACCGGCATCGGGTAGAGTATAAGCGGCTGTCTGCTCCGTTAAAAGGATTTATCCGTGTTACGGCCGGCAGCCGCGCCGTGATGCGGTCCGTAGCCAGATTGTTCCGCTGATACAGAGGATACCGGCTTACGGCCCCGCCACAGAAATGCCACTCAATTTTCTTTTAGACCTTGACGGGACGCTGATTGATTCAGCACCGGATGTGCTCGGCATGTTCGAGAAAGTTCTTGCCGGAGTTCCCGTTCCCTCCGGGGTAAGAATTGACCGCAGCCATATAGGACGGCCCGTACGAGAAATCCTTCATATGCTCCTACCTGAGGCAACGCCGGCACAGGTCGAGAGACTAAACGGCGAATTCAGGCGGATGTACGACAACTGCGGATTTCCCTCCTCTGTCCTCTACGAAGGAGTGCGGGAAACCCTAGACATTCTTTCTTCCCGCGGCGATGAGCTATTCCTCGTAACAAATAAACCTGTCAAGCCGACTCAGGAACTCCTGCGCAAATTTGGGCTGAAAGTATTTCGAGACTTGATATGCCCAGACATGCACGGTCCCAGGAACATTGCCAAGGATGAAATGATAAAGATCATCTTAGAGCGCCATGGATTGAATAGACGGCGGACCATTATGGTTGGCGATGCTGAATTGGACATACATGCCGCAAGAACTGCAGGAGTAAGGGTCGCCGCGGCGTTGTACGGGTATGGAGATTCGGAAAAAATAATCACTTTGAAACCGGATTTTTTGCTTAAGGAGTTTTCCGGCCTGCTAACCCTCTGCGCTGGTCCGGAATAAACACATGATAATTCGTCTGGGTGCCGGCTAAAATTTCCTCGGGATTTTGCGCAAAGAAGGTCATAACTTGAGCCTGAAACTCACCCCAACGATTCAAAGTTCGAACTTCCCGGCCCATGCCGGGGAGTTTTATTTTCGATTCGGCCATGAAAGGTGGATTATTATAAAATCGGTATATGCTTGACAAGAACGGCTTTAACGAATGGGCGGCGGCATACGACAAGTCGATAGCCGACGCCGAGAAGGAGGGGAGATATCCTTTTGCAGGATACTCGACGGTACTCGCCGAGGTCAGGAAATTGATAAAAGACCCTCGCGGGGTCCAAATACTGGATATCGGCATAGGCACCGGCAAGTTCTCAGCCAGCCTATACGCGGAAGGCGCCAGGATCTGCGGCCTGGATTTTTCGGCGGCCATGCTGGAGAAAGCAAAGGCGGCTATGCCCGACGGGGAATTCCATCTTTTTGATTTTAATTCCGGTCTGCCGCATGAACTTAAGGAGAGAACTTTCGACCACATAATCTCCGCCTACGCCTTCCACCACCTGGATGACGGCGGGAAGGCCTCTTTTCTGCAGTCGCTGGTGGGGAACGTTAAACCGAGCGGGAAAATAATTATAGCCGATGTGGCGTTCAATACCGCCGAAGACCTTGCCGCTTGCCGCGAGCAGTCCGGCAAGAAATGGGACGACGACGAGATATATATGGTGGCGGAGAAAATGCTGCCGCTGCTGCAGGGCTCGGGACTTGCTGCCGAATACAGGCAGATTTCCGGTTGCGCAGGGATTCTGCTCCTTCATTAGGACTAACTATGGCACATCTACGCTGGCAGATAAAATATTTTCGGGGCGCGCGCGTAATTTACGCCGAGAAGGACGAGAACTCCGTTGAGAAAGCGTACAAGTATGCGATAGCCGGCATGCGTAAGTACCTGCGCTTCTTCGGGCTACCTCCGGAGTTTCAGCTTATCAACATCTTTATCGCGCCGCGCCGGATGGAATACGACAGGCTGGTCTCGCATCTTACGAAGACCCCTACAAACAAGGGACGCCTCGGCCAGCCGCAGGGCCACGACCTTTACCTCATCTCGCCCAACGCCTGGCCTGCAGACGTGCACCCGGATTATCTGGGCCGCGACGGCAAGTACGACAAGAAAGTCTACAGGCAATTCATCGAGCACGAAATAGTCCACATGATAGAGGAATATTGCTCTCCGAAAGGCGCGATGGAAATACGCCCGCAGTGGTGGGGCGACGGCATAGCCGTATACGCAACCGGGCAGTACAGGGACAGGCTGAACCGCAAACTCATGAAAGACGACCTCGAGGCAGGCAAGTCGCCTATGATCGCAGGCATGAAAGGCCGCGACGCCTACGTCTGGGGCTGGTCGCTTGTGCGCTTCATAGAAAAGCGCCTGGGCCGCGGGGCACTGCGCAGTGTAATACAGAACTCATGCACTGATGACATACTCGGATTCTTAAAACTCAGCCGGAGCAGGTTCGAGACGCAATGGCGCAGGGCCCTTCCTGGACTAGCCCGCGAGGCTATCCGGGGATAAAGCCGGGGCAATCATCGCGCAGATTCTAACCTGCTGCAGCCACCTACCCCAAATTTCAAGTTTGTCGTTTTTCCCCGAGGCGGCTGCCGCCGCAGAATTAAATTTCCGCAGTTCCAACAATACCCCGAAGGACCGCCCTGCTTGAACGCGGGGCACTTTTTTATTGGCTAGCCACGCGTATTATTTTATACTTCCACAAGATGCGAAAACCATTTTGGGCACTTTTGCTCGCGCATACGCTGCTGACCGGTGCCTGCCCGGCCGCGGCGGGGGAACCGCTTAACTTCGTCTTCCTCGGCGGGGATGAGGCGCAAGCTCACCAAAGACTCCTGGCGCGGGCGGACATCTCCGGGGCTCAGATAGTCTATACTTGGAAATCCCTTGAACCGGAAAAAGACAGGTACGATTTCAGCCGCATAGAGCTGGACCTGGCCTTCCTCGGCAAATTGAACAAGAAACTTTTCATCCAAGTCCAGGACCGTTTCTTCCGACCGGAGGCCAGGCATGTTCCCGGCTACCTGCTGGCGGACCCGGCGTATGGCGGGGGCCTGGCGCCGCAAGCCGACAATCCCGGGGAGAACGCGAGGGAAGGTTCCGGCTGGGTGGCCCAGCAATGGAACCTGGCGGTGAGAAAGCGTTTCCAGAAGCTGCTGCAGGCCCTGGCCAAAAGTTTAGACGGCAGGGTCTACGGGGTAAACCTCCCGGAAACGGCCGCTGACATAGACCTTAAAAAGGATAAGACCGGATTCACCTGTGAGAAATATTTTCACGCGGAGATGGAGAACCTGAAGACGGCGGCAGCGGGTTTTAAGAAGTCACGCGTCGTGCAGTATGTGAATTTCTGGCCCTGCGAGTGGGACAACGACCGCAACTACATGGGCAGGCTCTTCGCTTTTGCGGCCAAGAACCGCGTGGGGCTGGGGGGACCGGACATAGTCCCCTACAAAAAGGCCCAGATGAGGAACTCCTACCCGTTCTTTAACCGCTATAAAGGCAAGCTCTCTCTCGTGGCGTTCGCCGTGCAGGAGCCCACGCTCACCTATACAAACCCGGAAACCAAAAAACCTTTTACCCGGGAACAGTTCCGGGCTTTCGCGCAGGATTACCTCGGCGCCGGCATAATTTTCTGGAGCCCGGCTTCGCCGTGGTTAAAGGAATAACCTCGATGCTCGAACCTGAAGAAGGATTAAAGACTTCATTCGACGGCGTGCCGGACCTATACGATACGCATCGCCCGGGCTATCCCGAAGAGATGATACAGGATGTGCTGCGTTTCTCCGGCATCCCGAAGAACGGCAGCATCCTGGAGATTGGCTGCGGAACAGGGCAGGCCACAAAACCCTTTGCCGGGCGCGGCTATGCCATGACCTGCCTGGACCCCGGCCCCAATACCGCAGAGAAAGCCAGGCAGAAATTCAGGCATTGCCCGAATGTAACGGTAGTCACCTCTACTTTTGAGGCGTGGCAGCCCGACCGGCTCTACGACCTTGTCATCGCGGCCACGTCATTCCACTGGGTGGCGCCCGGGCTGCGCTTCACCAAGTCCGCCCGGCTACTCCGCCCCGGCGGAACGCTGGCGCTCTTATACAATTCGCATGTCGCGAAAGATTCTGGTTTCTTTCTGGAGGCGCAGGCTATCTACGAAAGGATAACTCCCGGGCTGCGCGCAAAAAGGGCCAAGCCTTCAGAGTTGTTCGCGACAGAAGCGGGAATGGAACTGTTCGCGAAACCGGTGCTGAAGTTTTACGACTGGGAGAAGCAGTTTTCCGCGGATGACTATGTCAGCCACCTGGGCACCTTTTCGGACCACATCAGTCTTCCGGAGGCGCAGAGAGAGGAACTCTTCCGGGAGATCCGCGCGCTGATCGAAGGCAAATACAACGACCGCGTCTCTAAGTCTTACAAGTCGGAACTCGTCCTCTACGCCAAGCCGGCGGCAAACACAAGCGGCGACAATCTGGCCTGATGCTGGCGCCGACCGTAGTCGTAGACGGCAGGACCATAATGAAAGGCGGCAAGTTCAGGATAGGGAGGACCTAGGTCCTTTTGCCCCCAAAAAGTTCCCTTTTGCCTCAGGCGCGCCGACTCCGTTTGCTGTAAACTTTAAGCAGCAGCAAGCCAGTCGCGAAGGAAATTATAAATACTATTTTCGTGTATCGCCCCTATATAGTGATTATAGCGCTGATCGCCCTGCTCTTAGCCGCCTCTCCCGCCGCCGCTGCCGCCCCCGGCAGCTTCGCCGCGGCGCTCTCACCGGCGCGGCTGGCGGAAATGGCAGTGCCGCCTGCGCCCCGCCCCGAGCTCCACAAGGCCGCGCGCGCCATAGGCCCGATGACGGAGAACGCCAGGACCGGCTACGTGGTCCTGTCCACCCCGGATTATTTTTACGGCATTTTAAAGATGCACGAGGCCATACTCGCGAAGCTGCCGAAAGACGTCAAAGCCATAATAGTCTTCCCGCGCGAAAACCCCCACTACCAGAAGTTCAAGGCCGATTTCGATTCCAAGCGTTTCACCGCGTGGACTTACACGCTGGAGTCGCCCTGGACCCGCGACTTCCTGCCCGAAATGGTGGTGGACGAGTCCGGCTCCGCCCGCATGGTGCAGTTCGCTTACTACCCCGACCGGCCGCAGTCAGAACAGTTCGGGGGGGAGCTGGCCAAGGGCTTCGGGCTCACTCTCGAAAAGTCGAAGGTCGGCCTGGAGTTCGGCAACTTCATCGCCGACGAGCAGGGCCGGATCTTCATGACGGAGAAGGTAATAGCCGACAACAAAAGCTGGACGAAGGCCGCCCTGGAGAAAGAGATCCTCGCCAAGCTGCGCGGCAGCAAAATGGTCTGGATGCCCGTCATCCCCGGAGAGAGCACGGGGCACATAGATATTTACGCCAAGTATTTCGGGGCAGGCGCCGTAGTGGTGGCCAATTCCGCGCACCCGGAGATGAAGAAGGCGCTGGACGCCGCGGCCGGTAAATTCTCGGCGCTGGGCATGCGCGTGACGCGCCTGAAAAACGCGGACTTTCCGGCCGGGACTATCAGCGGCGCCACGGCGTATTCCTACACCAACTCGCTGCGCGTCAACGACACCATCTTCATGCCGGTCTACTACAGCGCGCAATACGCGCACACCCAGCCCTTCAAAGCCACAGACGAGGCCGCCGCCGCGGCCTATGCCGGGCTGGGCTTCAAGGTGGTAAAGATCCCCGCCTTCGACGCCGTACAGTTCGGCGGGGCCGTGCACTGCCTTACGCGCGAAATCCCCTGGCTGCCCTGGTTTTAAGAAGCGGGATTTTAGGGGGGATTATTTAACCGAGTCGGGCCAGTCGTTAGGGATCTCGCTGCGGCGGCGCTTGAACTCGTCATAGGCCGCCTTAGCCTCCTCCTTGGAGGAGAAATTGTTCCCGTATTTATTCCAGAGCGTCTGCCTGTCGCTGGTTTCGATCTCGCTGGCGAACTGCCCGGGTGTTTTGCCCAGGGGCCGTATAACGGCCGCCGCCCTCAGCAGGATCTCAGGCATATCCCGGTGCGGTCCATATTGCTGGAAGATTCCCTGCGTGCCCCGGCGATATGAGGCGCTTTGCGCCAGCGATTGGCCGGCGCTCCCGCGCAGCCGCGCATAGTCCTGCCCTGTTAAACCCATCCCCGAAAGCCCGTAAGCCGCGGCCCTATCCCCGCCCGGGAAGGTTTCCGCGCCCCCTGCCCAGTCCCCGGCCCAGACTTCGGTTTGCAGCGGGCACGGCCGCGGCGAAAGCCACACCTCATTTACCACGCAGGCCAGCGCCAGCCCGACGACGGCGCACATCAGAAGAACTCCCAAGCGCCTGGCCCACGGCAGGAAAACTTTATCCGAAGCTGTCCAGCGGTTGCGGCAACTGCAGCAGTACCGGCGATGTGTGCCGTGCGCCAGGCGCGCCAGGTGCAGCAGGCGCGCGCTTGCGGCGCGAACGCTATGCGCGCCGCAGTTTGGACAGGGACCTAAATTCATATTGTCTAACCCGAAAACATTATACACCAAAAACCGGGGTAGTCGTTCTTGGCTGCTCCGGAACCGACACAAGCACGGCCGGCCCTGGTATACTTATTAGGCGGGCTCCATAAGCGGGAGACGCCTCGTTTTTTGTATTATGATTTCTGCACGCGGCACAGCCCCCGTTTCGGGCTGGCGGGCAAAAGCCAAAACGCGGAGGGGACAACACTATGGAAAGAGCGGTATTGCAGAGTTTGTTCAAGAAGCGGTTCACCCTGGTACCGGACAGCCTTGATTCCCTGCCCGGGGAAGCGACTTACATACTTCCCGATAAACAATTTGTGGTCATTATCCAGGCACCCACTCCGGCCGGCGCGCTCAGGGCGGAGTCGGTGACCGATACCGACGAATGCCTGATCGTCAACAGGGGCCAGGGCAAGCGCTCCTACGTCGACTGGTCCAAGATAGACGGCATCTGCACGACGGAGCTGTAAGCGCCGGAGGCGGGGGAATAATGGAAAACAAGCTCGCACCTTCAGCCGACAAGCTGATCCTGATAGTCGACGACGACAAAGCCATCAGGGAATTGCTGCAGGTCTTATTGCAGCGCGAAGGCTTCAGGGTGGAGACCGCCGAAGACGGCGCCGACGCCCTGCGGAAGGCCCGCGCGAAAGCCCCCGACCTGATCCTCCTGGACCTCATGCTGCCTAACGGCAGCGGGATGGAGGTGGTGCGCGAGCTGCAGGAAGAAGAGACCGGCGCCATTCCCGTAGTGATAATGACGGGGCGCTTCATGGATCGCTCGACTTCCGAGCTGATACGCCGGGAAACCAATGTGCGGGAGTACCTGGAGAAGCCGGTGAAGACGGCGGTGCTCAGCGCACTGCTGCACAAACTGCTCAATACGCGGCCCCCGATCAAAAAAGCCGGCGTGTGATTTTCGCAAATCAAAGGAGACAAGAATGAAAACACCCATACTTGCGGTTTCTCTTTTAGCGCTGGGGCTTAACGCCGCCGCGCAGGAAGCCAAGCCCTGGAAGGACGCCGCGGAACTGTCCTACGTTCAGACTTCGGGCAACTCCAAGACCTCGACCCTGTCGGGCAAAAACCTCTTCAACTATGATTGGGGCAAAACGGCGCTGGAAATCGCCGCGGGCGGGCTGGGCACCAAGAGCCGGAACACCGTGACCGCCGAACAGTACAACGCCTCCGAGAAGCTCAGTTTCAAGCTTACCGGCAAGAATTACGCCTTCCAGAAGACTTCCTGGGACAAGAACCGCTTCGCGGGCATCATGGACCGCTGGGACGTGGCTGTCGGCGTCGGCCGCCACATCCTGAACACCACCGACGACAACCTGTTCGCCGAACTCGGCGGCGGCTACGTATTCGAAGACCGCATGCCCGGCTCCGACAACCAGTCCTTCGGTTCCTACCGCGCCTACGCGAAGTACATCAGGGCGCTGTCGCCCACCGCCAACGTCAGCCAGGACGCGGAGTACCTGGGGAACCTGAAGGAGTCGGACGGCTACCGCATGAACGCCGAGACCGCCCTGGTCACTTCGATAAGTACCCACTTCTCGCTGAAGGCCTCCCACACCTGGAAATTCTCCAACAGCCCCGGCGCCGGTTTCAAGAAAACCGACACCATGAACTCCCTGGCGATAATAGTTAATTATTAAGCAGTCAGCGCGCTGAACAGGAAGGGCCCCGCAAGGGGCCCTTCTTTTTTGCGCCGGGCAGCCGTACGACGGCTTAATTAATTACTATAATTAACGGTGCGAAAGTAAAGGACTTCACAATGGAAATACTCATCACTAACGACGACGGCATCTACGCCGAAGGCATCTACGCGCTGGCCACCGCCCTGAAGAAGGCGGGCAATGTCACCGTAGTGGCGCCCGACACCCAGCGCAGCGCCGTGGGCCACGCCATAACCATAACCGACCCGCTGCGGGTCACGCCGGCCCGCCGCAACAGGGAGTTTTTCGGCTACGCCTCCAGCGGCACCCCGGCCGACTGCGTAAAGCTCGGCATCAAGGCGATAATGAAGAAGCGCCCCGACCTGGTGGTCTCAGGCATAAACCTGGGCGGCAACCAGGCTTACAACATCCTCTATTCGGGCACGGTCTCCGGCGCCACCGAGGGCGCCCTGCTGGGCATCCCGTCCATAGCGATCTCGCTGGACACCTTCACCAAACCCGACTTCGGCCCGGCCGCCGATTTCGCCGTGAAGCTGGCGCGGCAGTTCAAGAAGCGCCGCCTGCCGCCCGGCACCCTGCTCAACGTCAACCTGCCCAATTTGCCGGCCAGGAAGCTCAAGGGCGTGCGCGTGACCAACCAGAGCCTCACCTGCTTCAACGACTGGTTCGAGAAGAGAACGGACCCGCACGGCAGCACCTACTACTGGATGACGGGCGACTACAAGCCGAAAGACGCGGACCTGGCCAGCGACCTGAACGCGCTGCGGGCCGGCTACGTGTCCATCACCCCGATACAGTTCAACCTGACCGATTACAAGTTCATACCGGAACTGGAAAACTGGAATCTTAAGCTTTAAGGAGCCGACATGAAGAATTTAATACTGGGACTGTTCCTGTTTTGCGGCACGGCGGGCGCGCAGCAGCCCGCGCCGGCGGCTCCCGCCCCCGCGCACGGCGGAAAATACTACGAAGAGATCATGCAGGCCGTGAAGTACCTGGCGGTGCTGGTGGACCGGAACGCCGAGATACCGGCGGAAAGAATGGACGCGCTGGCCCCGGAGATCTCCTCCTTTACCGCCAGGGTAAAGGCGGCTATCGGCGAGAAGATACTGACGGAGATGGCCCGTAAAGAAAAAGAAGCGGAGGACAAGGCCCGCTCCGTGGACGCGGAAAAGACTTTGCAGGCCTTCAGAGCGGCGCTCCAGGTTTATTACACCGAAGAGGGCGGGAGATACCCCAAGAACCCGGCGGTCCTGGTTCCCAGGCTGATGGCCGTTATGCCCAAGGTGCACCTGCCGGAACACGCCCAGACCGACAAGATCACCATAATAGACTCCAAAAAGCACGAAAGGGACGTCTCCAAAGCCGTTACTGATTCCGGCGGCTGGCTTTATTTCGCCAGCCCCGACTCTGTCAATTACGGCCTGCTGCTGCTCGACTGCACCCATATCGGGCAGGACGGGTCCAAATTCTACGAGTATTGAGCCATGAACCGGGAAGCTATAAAGAAGGCCTATCTTGCGGCCGCGCTGGCGGCCGGGGGCATAATAGGGGCCATAGTCTTCTACGCGGTAGTGGCCGAACTGCTCAGGCACATGGGCCACAAGCCCCCGCTGCAGCCGCCGGCGGCCTACGCCGCTAAATACGCCCTGTACCTGCTGGGCGTTTCAGCGCTGCTCCTGGTAAAACTGGCGGCGGCCAGGTTCGCGGCTAAAAAAGCCACGCCGGAAGAAACCATAAAATCCATGACGGCGGCGGCCATAATAACCGCCGGCATCTGCGAGCTGCCGGCCATCTCCGGGCTTATCCTGTTCCTGCTCACCGGCTTCACGGCGGACTTCTACCTGCTGCTGATCTTCTCGGCGGGCCTGGAGATCTATCATTTTCCGCGCCTGCAGCAGTGGGAAGAGCGCCTGCGGACAGACTTCGGACAATTATGAACCCTAAAGAATACAAGCTGATAGCCGTGGTGGGGGTATCTGACGACGCCTCCAAGTACGGCCACAAGATCTTCCGGGACCTGCTCCACGCCGGCTACCCGGTAAAGGGAGTGAACCCGAAGGGCGGCTTCGTGCTGGGGCAGAATGTTTATAAAAGCCTCTCCGAAATAGAGAGCAAGCCCGACCTGGTCATCACCGTGGTGCACCCCGGGGTTACGGAAAAAGTCGTGGAGGAATGCAACAAGCTCGGCGTCGGGCATATCTGGATGCAGCCGGGCTCAGAATCGGAAGAGGCCGCGCAAAAGGCCGCTGAGTACGGGATCAAGACCACGCTGGCCTGCTTCATGGTACAGAAGGGAGTCTGGTAGTGATAGACAAGATTCTGGGCCCGAAATACGACGCCTACCTGGGCTTTATACGGCGGCAGATGATAAAGGACCAGATAGAGGCGCGCGGCGTGAAAGACCTCCGCGTGCTGGCCGCGATGGACAAGGTCTGCCGCCACTGCTTCGTGACCGAGGACATGGTTTCGCGCGCCTACGAGGACTACCCGCTGCCGATAGCCCGGGAGCAGACCATCTCGCAGCCTTATATCGTGGCGCTGATGAGCGAGCTGCTGGGCCTTAAAGGCGCCGAGAAGGTGCTGGAGATAGGCACCGGCTCAGGCTACCAGACCGCGGTACTGGCCGAACTGGCCGCCGAGGTGCGCACCGTGGAGCTGTTCCCTGACCTGGCCCTGGCCGCGCGCGCCAGGCTGGAGAAGCTCGGCTACAGGAATATTTCACTCAGGGCCGGGGACGGCGCGCAGGGCTGGCAGGAACACGCGCCCTATGACGCGATAATGGTGACCTGCGCCGCGCCCGACATCCCGCCGGCGCTCCTGGCGCAGCTCAAGCCCGGGGGGCGGCTGGTGATCCCCGTCGGCAGCGAGCCGCAGGATCTGCTGCTGGTGAAGAACACGCCGTCAGGCGCGGAGCGGGAAACCGTCTGCCAGGTGCGCTTCGTGCCGCTCCTGAAGCCCGAATGAATTCCTGGGCTTTCAAAATAGGCTGGCGGCTGATCGCCTACCCCGCGCTGCTCTTCGCCGCGCTTTCTTTTTTATTCTTCTGGCTTTACTCCCACCCGAAGCGCTACCCGGGCGCGCTGCACCCCGGCGCTTTCGGGCTGAAGTACGAGCCGCTGAAGCTCACCACCTCCGACGGCGTAGAGCTGGACGCCTGGTTCGTGCCGAACGCCAAGTCGAAGAAGGCCGTGGTGGTCTGCCACGGCTACCCGATGGACAAGAGCGACGTGCTGGGGCTCACGGAGTACCTCTCCGCGGATTTCAACCTGCTCTATTTCGACTTCCGGGCCACCGGCAGGAGCCGCGGCTTCTTCGCCACGGGCGGGGCCCGGGAGACCCGCGACATAGACGCCGCGCTGAAGTTCCTGGGCAGCAGGGGCTTCGCCGGGGCCGGGCTGTTCGGCTTCTCCATGGGCGGGGCGGCGGCGCTGCTCTCTGAAAACCCGGCGGTAAAAGCCCGCGCCCTCGACGCGCCCTACGCGGACCTGGGCGGGCAGCTGAACTATATCTTCGCGGGCTGGGGGGCGCTGCGCGCCCCGCTGGTGGCGCTGCTGAAAGGCTGGAGCCTGCTGGTGCTGGGCGTGAACGTCAACTCCGTGAGCCCGGTCAGGAACGCCGCAGCCCTAGCGGCGCCGCTGCTGCTGATCCACGGCGAGGAGGACACCGCGGTGCCGCCGGGAAATTCCCGCGCCATAAAGGCCGCCGCTCCAGCGGCCGAGCTGTGGCTTATCCCGCGCGCGGGGCACGGCGAGACCCGCCTGCTCTCCGGCGGGGAGTACGAGAAGCGGGTAACGGCCTTTTTCAACAAATCCCTTTAGCAATGTAACCGCGGTCAAATGTGACTTAATGGTTATGGCAGCGGCGGGGCAAATCAATTAAACTATCGTCAATGCGGTCAGGGAGGAATATGAAGAAAATATTTATTATACTGGCTCTCGCGTCTGCGCCTTCAGTCCTGCACGCCGAACAGTGGCAAATACTGGGCACCAGGCCCATGGGCATGGGCGGTGCTTTCGTGGCCGTGGCGCAGGGCCCTATAGCCCAGTACTGGAACCCGGGCGGGCTGGTTAAGAGCAGCGCCAATGTGTCCGGCATGGAACTGCCCGTCGGAGTAATGGCCGAATTCACCGGCGACATCATAAAGAACGCCAGCCAGATAGGCGACCTGGCGGATAAATATACCGCCATACAGGCCGCGCAGACCAACGGCGGCAAGCTCAACGCCGACCAGGTAGCCACCTTCGCCAAGACGCTCTCCCTGATGAGTGACATGAACGAGCCCGGCAAGGGTGTGCTGGCTGAAGTAGCCGGCGGCGTCAACTTCAAGTTCTCCAAGGTGGCGTTGTCCGTAAATAACTTCACCGCGATAGGCTTGAACCCGTTCATAGATACTACCAATGTCGGCCTCGGCGCGGGCGCCGGGGTAACCGGTTTTGACATGGCCGGCGTCAGCGCGGCCGCACCCGGCGACCTCGCCACCCGCAACACGCTGGAGAGCGCCATAACCAATATGGGCGGCCTGTCGGCCATCTCTACGCTGATCTGCGGCACCGCCGGTTGTCTTAACGGCTCCAACGGAGCGATCACCAATGACCAGACGCTGGCGAACGCGCTGTACAACCAAGCCATAACCTCGGGGCTTTCCGTAGCGCAGATAGCAGAAGCGGCCAATACCATGGCCACCTACGCTTCCGATGTCGCGCCGATAATAGCATCTGCCAACTCCGGCGCGTCCTACACCAACAACACCTCCAACCTCACCGTGGTGGGGGCTTCGTTCGTGGAGATAGCGGCAGGCTACGCCTGGAACGCGGACAAATGGCTGCACGGCCTGTCGGTGGGCGGCAACGTGAAGATGATAAATGGCCGCACCACCAGGACCACCTTCCAGTTCCTCTCGGAATCCGACACCGCGGGCTCGATAACCCTGGAGGACATGAAGTCCAGTTGGCAGCCTGCGCTGGACCTGGGCCTGCTGTGGGACGTAAACCGCACCTATCCAAAACTCCCGTTCCACCCCAAGGTGGGCTTCGTGCTGCGCAATATCAACAGCCCGTCCTTCGACGTGGAGAACGCCTCGGACTACGACTTGGACCGCCAGGCCCGCATCGGCTTCGCGCTGAACCCGGCCAGGTTCTGGACCCTGGCGCTGGACCTGGACGTCACCAAGAACAAGACCCCGGTGGACGGCTTCGACTCGCGCCAGCTGTGCATGGGCACCGAGATCAACATCTTCAACCGCAAGGCCTTCAACATCCCGCTGCGCGCGGGCCTGATGAAGAACCTGGCCGAGAAGGACTCCAAGATGGCCTACACGCTGGGCACCGGCCTGAACCTGCTGCATATGCACTTCGACGTCTCGGGCGTGGTCAGCACGGAGAAGACCACCATAGACGACAAGGACGTCCCGACCAAGCTGGGCGTCTCCGCCAGCTTCAGCCTGCTGTTTTAGCAGCGCGGACAACCGCACGGATAATCCCCGCCCTTACACGGCGGGGATTATTTTTGTATTTGCTAGAATTTAAACATGGCCGCGATAATCACCGACAATTTAGTAAAGCGCTACGCCGAGGTAACGGCCGTCAACGGCGTCTCCCTGGAGATCCCCGAGGGGGAAGTGTTCGGCCTGCTGGGGCCCAACGGCGCCGGCAAGACCACGCTCATCAGCATGCTGGCCACGCTGGTGCGGCCCACCTCGGGCACGGCGCTGGTGGCCGGCCGCGACATCATCAAAGAGCCCCTGGAGGTGCGCAGGAACATCGGCATAGTGTTCCAGGAGCCCAGCGTGGACGATTTGCTGACCGCGCGCGAGAACCTGCAGCTGCACTCCATGCTCTACGGCGTGCCGCGCCGGGAGATAGCGCCCAGGATAGAGCAGTTCCTGAAACTGGTGAACCTGTCCGACCGCGCCGACAGCCTGGTAAAGACCTACTCGGGCGGCATGCGGCGGCGCCTGGAGATAGCCCGCGGCCTGATCCACGGCCCCAAAATCCTTTTCCTCGACGAGCCGACGCTGGGCCTGGACCCGGCCAGCCGCAAGGCCGTCTGGACCCATATCCGCGAGCTCAAAGAACGGCACAACACCACTATCATCCTGACCACCCATTACATGGAAGAGGCCGACAGCCTGGCCGACCGCATCGCCATCATCAACCAGGGCAGGATCATAGAGCTGGACACGCCGGAAGCGCTCAAGCGCAAAGTAGGGCAGGACCTGGTTTTCCTGAAGGGAGAGATAGACGAGGCGGCCCTGCGGGCGCTGCCTTTCGTGAAAACCGTGGAACGGGAGAACTCGCATTACAAGATCAGCATAGAGGATTCGGGCGCCAATTTGCACGCGCTGCTCAACGCCGGGGGGAAGATCACGGAAGTAGAGGTGCGCCGCGTCACGCTCGACGACGTTTTCCTGAAGTTCGCCGGGCAGCAGATCAGCGAGGACGCCGACGAGAAGGCCGAGGGAATGTTCGAGCGCATAGCCCAGCACAAGGCGGTGCGCCGGTGAACTTCTACGCCGTCTACGCCATTTTGCTGCGCGAGGCCAAGATCTTCCTGCGCGAGAAGGAGCGCATCGTCTCCATCCTGATCTCGCCGCTGCTGTTCCTGTTCGTGATGGGCCGGGGCATAACCGGGGGCCACAGCCCGGTGGCCGGCTTTACCTACCAGCAGTTCATCTTCCCGGGCATCATGGCCATGGTGATCCTCTTCACGTCGATCACCTACGGGCTCTACATCGTCTGGGACAAGCGGCTGGATTTCCTGAAGGAAGTGCTGGCGGCCCCGATCTCGCGCGCGACGCTTTTCTTCGGCAAGGCGATGGGCGGCATGCTGGGGGCGCTGATAGAGACGGTGATCCTGCTTGTCATCGGGGCGCTGTTCATCCTGCCGCAGACCCTCCTGCAGGTGCTGCTCTGCCTGCTGGCGGCTTTCCCGGTCGCCTACATGATCACCAACCTGGGCCTCACCATCGGCGCCAGGATGAAGTCCATGGAGGGCTTCGGCCTGGTGATGAGCTTTCTCACCTGGCCCCTCTTCTTCTTCAGCGGCGCCCTGTTCGACCTGCAGACCGCCGCGCCCTACATCAAGGCCATCAGCCTCGTCGACCCGGTAACCTACGCGGTGGACCTGCTGCGCATCATCATGCTGGGCCAGGGCTACTTCACCCTGTGGCAGGACCTGGGCGCCATCGCCGCCTTCTGCCTCGCCACCACCCTCATCGGCGTCTCCGCCTTCGGCAAACTCCAGCAAGAGAAATAGATTAGTCCATACGCGTGAGGCGGCCTACCGTGCGTGCAGGAGCGCCCACCATTGAAGGCCGCCTGAGCATGCGTTACTGATGGTAACTATTTGAGGGTCGCCATGTATTTGGCGAAGGTGTCCCAGAGGCCGTCGCGGGAGAAGGCGAGGCCGTCGTAGAGAGGGTTGTAGGTTTCGGGGACGTAGATGGCCAGGCCGTGGCTGACGCTGTCCTGGGCCCAGTTCTCCAGGACCACGTCGGACTTAAGGTAGCGCAGCACTTCCTGACCGCGCGCCTTGAATTCCTTATCGGAAGAGCCCGACGAGGCCAGCGAGATGAAATCGTAAAGGTCGCGGTATTCAGGCCACTCGCCGAAGAGCTTGGCCTTGGCGCGGGCATAGCGCAGCGCGGCCGGGTCCGTCTTCAGGGCGGCCGAAGCCCACGCGTCCAGCTTCTCGCGCAAAGGCGCCAGCCTGTCCAGGCGCAGCGCCGACTGCGTCGCGGGAGCGCCCTCGTTGTCGCCTTGCAGGCCCGTGAAGAAATCGCGGTAGGTGCGGACGGTGTTCACGGCGAATTCCTCCGCGTCCATGGAGGGCTTCGCCTCCAGCAGCCGGTGATACTGCGCGTAGCGCACTATCACGCCGGGCTCGGTCTCCTCGGAAGCGGTCAGCACCCTGGCCGCGCCCCTGAGCTCGTAGGCCACCGAGGCCATCTGCATATTGCAGCCGTCGAGCATCAGGAAATCCACGCCGCCCGTAACGCGCAGCGCCTCCGCCATCTGCGGCAGGGAGAACTCGCGGCCGGTCTCGTCGTCGAGGGAGAAGCCCTTAAGGTTATAAAAGTCCCCGGAGTTGGCGTCGTCCACCGGCAGCCAGCCGTTGCCGTGGTCCCACAGCACCAGCGCGTAGCGCCGGGCGGGATAATTTGCCTTGCTCCAGTTGATGAAAGCCGCCAGCTCCTTCCAGGAGCCCATGTCCGCGGCGCCCAGGTCCTGCAGCACCGGGGAATTTATCCGGGCCGTGTCGGCATCCTTAGTCACCAGGTAGCGCCGCACGCCGGTCCAGCCGCCCTCGCTCTGGTCGTCGCCCTCCTGGCCGTTCATGCGGCCCAGCTCCGCCGTGATCTTTACTTTCGCGCCGGAACCAACCAGTTCCAGCTGGTTCAGGTCCATCATCGCCGAGCTTTCCAGGTCGTTCTTGCCGTTTATAAAATACATCACCGTCCACTCGGCCGGCTGCGGCAGCGCGGGCAGCGGGAGCGCGGCCTCTGACGCCGGGGGTAGAGCCGGCGGCCAGGACTCGGCGCGGGAAAAGACGTAAGAGAAGACGAGGGGGAAAATTACGAAAGGGAGGACAGCGGATTTCCGCGGGCGCAAAATCATAGCGTATATAGTTTAACAGGCCGTGAGGCGGCCGGCAGGGGCCAAGGGCCTAGCGGGGCGCGGTCTTTGGACCCAGCCAGGGCAGGGCGGCCAGGCGGCGCAGCGCGGCCTCCTTCTCCTCGGGCAGCAGCAGGCCCGAGAACCAGACTATCGGCGGGAAAGCGGCGAAGGCGGCCAGCCGGAAGAGGATGCCGGCCAGGCCCTCCGGGGCGAATAGCAGGCCGGGCAGGGCGCAGAGCGCCGCCGCCGCCAATCCCTTGCCCAGGCGGCCGAATTCGTAAGGGACCGGGTAGAAGGCCCGGCCGCGGAAATAGACCATCGTGGCCATGGCCAGGTAGGACAGGAAGACCGCCCAGGCCGCGCCGAACATGCCGAAGGGCGGGATCAGCGCGAAGTTGCCGGCGATGCTGACCGCGGCCCCGGCCAGCGTCACGCTCAGTATCACGCCGGTCTTCTTGGCGATTATGACCGGCGCCAGGAAATTCACGTAAACCCCGTTGAGCAGGTAGGCCGCCAGCACCAGCGGCACGATGCCGAGGCCGGACCAGTAGTCGGGGTGTATCAGGTTCACCCCGGCCACCCGGAGGCGGGCCAGGTCGCCGATAAAGAAAGAAAGGCCCAGCCACAGCCAGAGCCCGCCGAAGACGAAATAAGTGAGCACGCGCGCGAATACCGGCGCCGCGTCGGGGCGGTAGGAGCGCTCGATGAAGAAGGGGCGCCAGGCCTGGTCGAACATGCTGACCACCAGCATCATGAAGATGCCGAGGCGGTAATTGGCCTGGTAGACGCCCACGGAGGCCGTGTCGGAAAGGTACAGCATGATGGGCCGGTCCAGCACCTGCACGGCCATGGCGCCCAGGCCCGCCGGCAGCAGAGGCAGGGCGAAGGCCAGCAGGTCCCTGAGCACCGGCAGGTCAGCCTTAAGAGAAAGCGTCCTGAACTCCGGGATCAGCAGCAGCGCGGCCGCAGCCGAGGAAATGACGTTGGCCAGGAAGACGCTTTCAAGGCCGAGGCCCATATAGCGCAGGAAGATCACGTTGAGCGCGACGTTGATCACGATGGACGCCGTGCGCACCCCGGCGAAGCGCAGCGCCTTGTGGCGCATGCGCAGGTCGGCGAAAGGGATGATGGTGACGGTGTCGAGCAGCAGGATGGCGGCGGCGTACCAGACCAGCCTGGCATTGCCCGCGCCTATGCCCGAAACGCCCGCCCAGAAAGGGGCCGCCGAGCACAGCAGCAGCGTCAGCAGCAGGGAGGTGGCGGCCAGGCAGGCGAAAGCGGACGGGAAGGCCTTCTCCCGGTCGGCGTAATGGCGCATGTAGGCCTGGTCCATGCCGTAGTGGTAGACAATGTTGAGGAAGGCGATGTAGGAGAACACCGCGGCCACGATGCCGTATTCCGCGGGGACGAGGTAATGGGTGTAGAACGGCAGCAGGATGAAGTTGAGCAGGCGGGCCCCAACGGTGGAGAGCCCGTAGATCAGCGATTCCTTGCCCAGCGCTTTCAGGTCTTTGAACATGCCTTGCAGTGTACCGTTCCTAACCGATAGTTTAGCAAATGACGACGGGGGGGCAAATATTATATAATTAGAGTTCGGCAAGTAATGGGGGAAAGAAATGCACAGATTCACTAAAGACCAGGCTCCGGACTGCGGCGCGTGCCGCTTCAAGCAGAATTGTTTCGTCGTACGGCTGGACCCGGCGGCGCAGAAGGAATGGAGCGCGCTTAAGCTGGGCCGCAAGTACACCGACGAGGAAGAGATCTATTCCGAGTGCCAGCGCCCGCAGGGCATCTACACGGTCTGCAAGGGCCGGGCCAAGATCTACTCTACAGACTCCAAGGGCCAGCAGATGATCAACTGGATCCGCCATCCCGGCGACACCTTCGGCCACATAGCCCTTTTCTCCGAGAACGAATATATCTGCAACGCCCGCACAATGGGCGAGACGGTGCTCTCGTACGTGGACACCAAGAAGTTCGAAAGCTTCCTGGACACCCACCCGAAGGTCTACAAGATCTTCCTGCGCAAGATCGCCAATGAGATGCGCGGGATGCAGTACAAGGTAAAGGACACGGCCTACAAGCCGGCCCGCTCCAAAGTGGCCAAGGCCCTCATCAACGCCATCACCTATAAATCCAAGAACACCCCGAACCCGGCCATCCACGGCCTGAAGCGCACCGAGATCGCCGAGATCACCGGCCTGGCGCTGGAGACCGTGGTGCGCACCCTGGCCGACCTGGAGAAGCGCGGCATCATCAAGCGCGAGATCAAGTCGATCAAGATCCTGGACTACCCCACGCTGGTCCGCATCTCGGACCCGCACGCGAAAGTCAAAGCCTGACGCGCAGGCGGCAAATAAAAAAGCCCGGGCGACCGGGCTTTTTTATTTGGTTCCTTGCGGCCTCAGGCCGTGCCGAACATCCTGTCGCCGGCGTCGCCGAGGCCGGGCACGATATACCCGTGGCTGTTGAGCTTCTCGTCGACGGTGCCGACGTAGATGGGCATCTCGGGGTGCGCGGCGGCCAGCCGGCGCAGGCCCTCCCTGGCGGCCAGCATGCAGATGAAGCAGATGTTCTTCGCGCCGCGGCTTTTCATGATCTCCACGGCTTCCACGGCGGAGCCGCCGGTGGCCAGCATGGGGTCCGCGATTATCACCAGGCTGTCCGAGACGTCTTCCGGCAGGCGCACGTAATACTTAACGGGCTTGAGGGTTTCCTCGTCGCGGTAAATGCCGATGTGGGCCAGCCGCGCCTCGGGATGCATCTTTACCAGGCCGTCCACCATGCCCAGCCCCGCCCGCAGGATGGCCACGAAGACCAGGTCGTGCGAGAGTTTCATGGTATCGGCCACGCCGACCGGCGTGCGCACCCGGGCCTTCTTCACCTTGGCGTGCAGGAAGGCGTCATGGGCGAGGAACATGCTGATCTCGCCCATCAGCCGCCTGAAGTCGGCCACATTGGTGCGCTTGTCGCGCAGCCTGGCTACCTTGTCCAGCACCAGCGGGTGCTTAGAGACGTGAACGTTCTTCATAGTTTCCTTATTTAATGATCTCGCGTATCAGGGGCTCCTTGCGCGGCGCTTTCGGCCCGTAGGCCAGGGAGCTCTCGAACATCTTCACGCCGTCGGCCAGCTTGGCCGGGGAGGAGGCGTAAGCGGTGGCGATGAGGTCGCCGGGCTTAACGCGGTCGCCGGGCTTAGCCGCCAGGATGAAACCGGCGCCGAAGTCCACGGCGTCCTCGGCCTTGGCCCGGCCGCCGCCCAGCGCCACGGAGGCGAACCCGACGGTGCGGGCCTCCATCGCGGTGAGGAAGCCGGCCTTCTTAGCCTTGATCTGTTTGGAAAGCTTCGCTTTGGGCATATGGCGGTCGGGGTCGTCCACCACGCGGACGTCGGCGCCCTGCCACTTCACCATCAGGCGGTACTTCTCCAGGGCGCTGCCGTCGGCGATGGCTGCGCGGGCCTTCTCCTCGCCCTCGGCCGCGGTGCGGGCCTTGCCGCCCAGGTGTATCATCCAGCCGGCCAGCACCTCGAGCACGCGCATGAAGTCCGCGGGTCCTTTCTCGCCGGCCAGGATCTTGATGCACTGCGAGGTCTCGATGCCGTTGCCGATGGCGAGGCCCAGCGGCTCGTTCATGGCGGTCATCACGGCCACGCAGCGGATATCGAGCAGCTTGGCGGTCTTCATCAGCGCCACGGCGAGCTCGCGGCTCTTCTTGAAATCCTTCAGGAAGGCGCCGGAGCCGTATTTCACGTCCATCACCAGGCCGGTGATATCCTCGGCGAATTTCTTGGAGAGGATGCTGGCCACGATGAGCGGCAGGGCCTCCACGGTGCAGGAGGCGTCGCGCAGGGCATAAAGCTTCTTGTCGCTGGGCGCCAGGCGCTCGGTCTGCCCGAACATGGACAGGCCGGTGGCCTTGAGCTGCTTCACGATATATTCAGGCTCGAGGCGGACCTTGAAGCCCTTCATGGCCTCGAGCTTGTCCAGCGTGCCGCCGGTATGGCCCAGGCCGCGGCCGCTCATCATCGGCACGACGACGCCGCAGGCCGCCGCCACCGGGGCCAGCGCTATGGAAATGCCGTCGCCTACGCCGCCGGTGGAATGCTTGTCCACCTTCATGCCCTTTATGGAGGACAGGTCGAGCTTCTTGCCGGAGAGGGCCATGGCCCTGGTAAGGCCGGCGGTCTCGGCGGGGGTGAGGCCGTTGAGGAAAGCCGCCATCAGCCAGGCGGAAAGCTGGTAGTCCGGGATGGAGCCGTCGGCGGCGCCCATCGAGATGAATTCCAGCTCGGCGGGAGTCATCTCCAGGCCGGAGCGTTTTTTAAGCAGCAGGTCGAGCATTCTCATGATATTTCCTTTTTAACCCTTTATAGCTTTGGACTTCAGCAGGCCTTCCAGCAGCCCCTGCATCTTTCCGGAGACTTTCGCGCCGAGCTCCAGCACTTCCTCGTGCGACAGGGTCTGCCTGGAGATCCCGCTGCAGAAGTTGGAGATCCAGCAGAGGCCGGCCACGCGCAGCTTCAGCTGGCGGGCGGTTATCGTCTCCGGCACGACGGACATGCCGGCGATGTCGCCGCCGAGCTGCCGGTACATCTTCACCTCGGCAGGGGTCTCGTAGGACGGGCCGGTCACGGCGGTGTAGACGCCTTCTTTGGCGCGGATGCGCAGCTTTTTGGCCAGCTTCATGGCCTCCTTGCGCAGCGCACGGTCGTAGGGGTCGTTCATGTCGGGAAACATCTCGCCGAAGGCCGGGTGGTAATTGCCCATCAGGGGGTTGGAGCCCATCAGGTTCAGGTGGTCCTTGAGGATCAGCATATCGCCGGGCTTCAGAGCGGGCTTGAGCGAGCCGACGGCGGCTGTCAGCAGCAGGTTCTTCACGCCCAGAGCGCGCAGCACGCGGATCGGGAACGCGATGAAGGAGAGCGGCCGGCCCTCGTAATAGTGGAAGCGGCCCTTCATCATCACCACGTCGGCGCCGCCCATGCGCCCGAAGATCAGTTCGCCGGCGTGGCCCTTCACCGTCGGGGCGGGGAAGCCGGGGATATCCTTGTAGGAAACCGCGACCTTGTCCTCCAGGCGGGGCAGCGCTCCGCCCAGGCCGGACCCCGCTATGATCGCGGTCTCGGGCTTGAACCCGGCGGCCACCTTTTTCAGCCAGGCGGCCGTCTGCTCCACGCTCCTGAGTATTTCCGAAGATTCCATGTTGTCTTCTCCTTGCCTTCCCTTAAAATCCGAACCCGTCAGCGCTGAAAGCGTCCTCGATATGCTCAGGCTCCGCGCCGGGTGTGATGCCGATAAAATCGAACCGGAGCGTTTCCGCCTTTACGTTCCGCGCTTTTATATAGGCCATCGCGGCCTTTATAATTTTTGCCCGCTTGGCGCGGCTGACCGTCTCCGCCGGGGAACCGTACCTGTCGCTCGCGCGGGCGCGCACTTCCACGAAAGCCACCGTGCCGCCTTTCCTGGCCACTATATCGAGCTCGCCCATCGGGCAGGACCAGTTGCGGTCCAGGATCTCAAACCCCGCAGCCTTAAGGAAGAGCGACGCCTGCTCCTCGTAAGGTTCGCCTTTCTTGTTCACCGGGGAACTCCGGCGCGGGCGGCGCGCACCGGCGCGAAACTCTGCCGGTGCTGGGCGCTGGGGCCGAGGCGGTTGAGCGCCTCGAGGTGCGCCGCGGTGCCGTAACCCTTGTGGCCGGCCAGGCCGTAGCCGGGGTGGCGCCTGTCGAGCACCTGCATCCAGCGGTCCCGCACTACCTTGGCGTAGATGCTGGCCGCGGCTATTGAAAGCGATTTGGCGTCGCCGTCCACCAGGGGCTGCTGCGGGCAGGAATCCAGGCGCTTTATGCGGTGGGGGCCGTCCACCAGCAGCAGCGCGGACGAAGGGGCCGCGCCGGTATACATAAGGAGGCGCCTGACCGCGGTCCCCATGGCGTTGAAAGTGGCTTCCAGGATGTTCTCCCGGTCTATCTCTCCGGGGTGGGCGAAGCCGAAGCCGAAGCGCACGCCGCTGTCGAGCATCAGGCGCAAAGCGAGCTCCCGCTTGCGCGGGGAAAGTTTTTTGCTGTCGTTTACGAGGGGGGAGATGACGCTGTGGGAGGCTGTGGGGATCCAGGCTGCGCACGCGGTGACGGGTCCGGCCAATGGACCGCGCCCGGCTTCGTCTACGCCGACGAGGAAAGCCGGCCGCCTGGTTTCAAGAAGAGCTAGGTCGAATCTGCTTAATGGCACGGTTGCCCCTGTACCGCGACCCCCCGCGCTGAATACGCGGGGGGAACCGACCGTCTTACTTCGCCGCGGGCTGCTGCGGGGCGGCGGGCGCCGGCTGCGCCGGGGCGGCCACCGCTGCTTCCTTCGCCACTTCGTCGAGGCGGGCGGCTTTGCCGGAGAGGCCGCGGAGGTAATAGATCTTGGAGCGGCGGACCTTGCCGGTCTTGACCACTTCTATCTTCTCGATGCGGGGGGAGTGAAGCGGGAACACGCGCTCCACGCCGACGCCGTAGGAGATCTTGCGCACGGTGAAGCTGGAGGAGATGCCCGAGCCGCGGCGCGAGAGAACGACGCCGTCGAAGATCTGGATGCGCTCGCTGTCGCCTTCCACCACCTTCGTGTGGACCTTCACGGAGTCGCCGGTCTTGAAGTCAAATTTATCGGTCTTGAAACCCAGGTATTTAGCGATGTTATTCATACTGCCTCCTATAAGTTGAAACAAATCTATTTCTTGGCCGCTCCGCGGGGCTTTCTTTTCGCCGGGGCCAGGTCCGGCCGGGACTTGCCCGTCAGCGCCTCGGCCTGCGCGCGGCGCCACTCCGCTATCAGCTTGTGGTTGCCGCTGACCAGTTCCTGCGGCACCGCCTTCCCGCGCCAGACCGCCGGGCGCGTGTAGTGCGGCGCTTCCAGCAGGCCCTCGGTAAACGTCTCGTTGACGGTGGCGTCGCTTTTCTTCAGCACGCCGGGGATCAGCCGCGTCACCGCGTCTATCACCGCCACCGCGGCCGGCTCGCCGCCGGTGAGGACATAGTCCCCGATCGAGAGCTCCAGGTCGGCCAGCGGGGTCACCCGCTCGTCGATGCCTTCGTAGTGCCCGCAGATAAAGACCAGGTGCTTCTTCTTCGCCAGCTCCAGGGCCAGGGGCTGGTCGAAGCGGCGCCCTTTGGGGGTCAGGATGATGACGAAAGAACTTTTCTTCCTGACCGCCTTCAGCGCCCTGTAAACCGGCTCGGCCATCATCAGCATGCCGGTGCCGCCGCCGTAGGGCTTGTCGTCCACGGTACGGTGGCGGTCTTCCGTGAAATCCCTCGGGTTGGAAAAACCCAGCTCGAGGAACCCTTCCTGCCTGGCGCGGCCCACTATGCTTTCCGAAAGCGGGGCGTCTATCATCCCCGGGAAAAGCGTGACCGCGTCCACCCGCATTTTAATCTATGTCCAGGTAAACTTTCCTGTTCTGCCTGGCCGCGGCGGTCTGCAGCACGGTGCGGATGGCTTTCACCACGCGCCCTTCCTTGCCGATGACCTTGCCCCGGTCGGACGAGGAGAGCGTCAGCTTGAAGCGCGTGATATCCCCGTCCTCGGAGACGCCCACCTTCACTTCCTGCGGCTTCTCCACCAGCGAGCCGATGATGTACATTAGAACTTCTTTCATCAGGCGGTCCTCCGGTTATTTCGGCGCCGCGGCGGCCTTCTCGGCCTTGCGGACGCGGGCTATCAGGGAGCCCACGGTCTCGGACGCCTTCGCGCCGTTCTTAACCCAGCGGTCCAGCTTCGCGGTATTGATCGTTACCTTTTCCTTGTCCTTGGCGGCCTTCGGGTCGTAATGGCCGACAATTTCCAGCGGCTGACCGTACGGGCCGCTCTTTTTATCGATGGCCACGATCCGGTAATGCGGCTGCGTGCGCTTGCCTATTCTCTGAAGCCTCAAAACAACTGCCATGTTGTCCTCCTTGACTCTTACGACAAAAATCGCTCACGCGCCCCCTGTACGGGCCGGCGCGAACAGTTATTATATTATATTTGACGGCTTTTGTCAGCCGATGAGTTTCTTTATGTGGTCGTGCAGGCGCGCCCACTCGTAAGGCTTGTTGACGTAAACGTCGGCCCCGGCCTTGAAAGAATTTTCCATTTCGCTCATCTGGCGGTGGCCGGTGAGCATGATGACCTTGATGTGCCTGGTGTCCTCGGAGGTCTTGATAAGTTCACAGAGGGTGTTGCCGTCGATCTTGGGCAGGCCGATGTCCAGCATCACCAGGTCCGGCTTCTGCTTCCTGACCAGGTCGAGGCCCTCTTCGCCGTCCAGCGCCGCGTACACCTTATAGCCCAGGCTCTCCAGGCGGATGGTGAGCACCTTGGAGATCAGCGGTTCGTCCTCGACTATCAATATTTTTTTAGCCATGTAAGTTTCAGAGTTTCTTCAGCCCTTTCAGGAACGCGGCCGGATCCGCCGCCGAAAAAAGCGCGCTGCCTATCACCAGCGAATCGGCGCCGGCCACGGCGGCCAGCACGGCGGTCTCGGAGTTTATGCCGCCGTCCACCTGCAGCCAGACCTTGCGGCCTGACCGGCGTATGGCCTGCCGGGCCGCCCCGACCTTGGGGAGCATGGCCGGCATGAAGGCCTGCCCGCCGAAGCCCGGCTCCACGGTCATTATAAGGAGTAGGTCCAGGGAGTTCAGGAAAGGGAGGGCGCGCGACAGCGGTGTACCAGGGCGCAGCGCCAGGCCGGCCTTCAGCCCCAGGGCCTTGATCTTTTTCAGGCAGGCCCCGGCGTCCTTCGCCTCGGCGTGCACGGTGATAAGGTCCGAGCCCGCCTTCGCGAAAGCGTCTATAAACTTCAGCGGTTCCGCCACCATCAGGTGCGCGTCTATCGGCAGCGGGCTCGCGCGCCGCACGGCTGCGGTAATGGCGGGGCCGAAGCTGATGTTGGGCACGAAGCGCCCGTCCATCACGTCCACCTGCACCCAGTCGGCCAGGGAGTTGACCGGCTTCAGGCTGCCCTTAAGGCAGGCGAAGTCGGCCGACAGCACGGACGGCACCAGCGCGGCGCGGCCGCAAGGGAGGGGGAAGGAGGTCTTCATTTTACGGGCCGCTCCTCTACGAGGATGCCGTTGACGAAGATGCGGATCTTCTCAGCGCCGGCGTAGGGCACCGAGAGGTCTATCTTGGAACCAGGGTCGCGCAGGCCGTTGAAGATCTCGCGGTCGCCGCTCTTGCCGAGCGCCACCACGCGGATGTGGCGCTGCGCGCCGCTCTGCGACACTTCGTAGTGCACGCGGAACTCTTTCTCCGAGCCGCCGACCCCCTTGCGGGAGCTGACGGTCAGCGACACCTTGCCGCCGGCCGAAACCACCGTGTCGGGCTGGGGGTCCTGGTCGATGATGGTGCCGCCGGGGAAAAGGGAATTAGCGTCTTCGGACAGGCGCAGCGAGACGCCGCTCTGCGCCGCCCACTGCTGGGCCTCGTCGCTCTTCTTCTGGCGGAAGTCGGGCATCATTATTATGCCCGCCGGGGGCACGCCGGCCGAAACCACCACCTGCACCATGGTGTTCTTGGAAACGCTCAGCTCCGGCTTTGGGTCCTGCGACAGCACGGTGCCTTTTTCCGCCTTCAGCGAGTAGGATTCGCTGACCTCGCCGAGCACGAGCTGCCGCTGCCGCAGCAGCAGCTCGGCGTTCCTGAGCGGCAGGCCGATCAGGTTGGGCGTGAAGACGGATTCGCCGCCCTGGCTGAAAACCACGCGCACGATCTTGCCCTCGCGCACGGTGGAGCCGGCGCCGGGCACCTGGCGCAGCACGGTGCCTATCGGCACGGATTCGTTGAACTCGTAGCCTTCAATCTTCATCGCCAGGTTGGTTTCGGACAGGGCCTGCAGCGCGTTGACCGAAGACTTGCCGGAGATGTCGGGGACGATGACTTCCTTCCGGTTGTGGATCACGGTCTCCATGGTCCAGGAAAAGAGGAAGTAGGTGAGGAAGAAGAGGATGAAGCCCACGCCGCCGACGCGCAGCACGAAGCCGGGGCTGACGATCCGCTCGTCGGAGTTGGAAAAATGTTTCTGCCAGAATTCTTTAAATCCCACGATTGCGCTCCTTGAACTTCGTCAGACCAGTATATCGCCCGGCTTCAGCCGCAGGCCGTTGAGGAAATCGGCGGCCGGCATGGCCTTCTTTCCCTCCGGCTTTACGGTCTTGAGAAGCAGGCTTCCGACGCCACATTTTACAACAAAGCCGCCGCCGGGCTCAACGGCGAGGACCGTTCCGGGAGCGGCCCCCGCGGCGGGCTCCGGAGCGGGCGCGGCGGACAGCACCTGCACCGTCAGCAGGCGGCCGGGCTGCGCCACGGTAAAGCGCGGCCTCGGGCCGCAGGAAAGGCCCCGCACCTGGCCGAGCAGCGCTGACGCCGGCCCCGAAAAATCCATCCTGGCGTGGGAGGGCAGCAGCTTGGGGGCCAGGGAAGGCTCCCCGGCCTGCGGCTCGCGCACGATCTCGCCGGCGGCGATCTTCGCGAAGCCCTCCGTCAGCAATTCCTCTCCGGCGGCGGAAAGGCGGGCGAAAAGCGAGGCCGCGTCGTCGGCGTCCAGCACGGGCACCTCGCGCCGCAGGAAGACGGGGCCGGTGTCCATCCCCTTGTCCAGCCAGAAAAGCGTGACCCCGGTGACCCGCTCGCCGTTGAGCAGGGCCCACTGCACCGGCGCGGCGCCGCGGTACTTGGGCAGCAGGGAAAAATGCACGTTCAGGAAACCGCAGCGCGCCAGCGCGAGGGTTTCTTCCTGTATCAGCCGGCCGTAGGCCACCACCACGCCCAGGTCCGGCTTGAGCGCCGCTATGACCGAATGCAGCTCCTGTTTCGAGGCGGGCTTGTGGGCTTCCAGGCTGAGCTCCCCGGCCAGGGCATTCACGGGCGCGCAGCACAGCTTCATGCCGCGGCCCGCCGCCCTGTCCGGCTGGGAGATCACTCCCACGACTTCGTGGCCGGAGGCGGCCGCCAGGCGCAGGAAGCCGCAGGCTATGTCCGGGGTCCCCAGGAAAACTATCCTTAATTTGTCAGGCATTAAAATTCAGCGGGGCAAAAGCGCCCGTCTCACATGGGCTTCATCTTGCTTTCGTCGATCTTCTTCCACTGGGCCTTCAGCTTCATCAGCGCGGGCTTCAGCTTGAGGCGCGACATCAGCGGCAGGCGGCTGACGAAGGTGACGCCGTCGAGGTGGTCCATCTCGTGCTGCAGCGCCTTGGCGAAGAGGCCCTCGGCGTTGATCTCTATCGGCAGGCCCTTCTCGTTGAGGGCGCGCACCTTTACCTTGGCGGCGCGGCGGATCTTGGCGAACAGGCCGGGAAAGGAGAGGCAGCCCTCGTCCTCGTACATGCTGCCGGATTTCTCAGCCATCTCCGGGTTTATGATCACCAGGCTGAGCGGCTCCTCGCCCTCGCGCTGTATCTTTATCACCGCCAGCCGCAGGTCCAGGCCTATCTGGTTGGCGGCCAGGCCGGCGCCGCCGACGGCGTCCATCGTCTCGAACATGTCGGCCAGCAGGGCCGGCAGCTCTTTCTTTATGTCCTCGAAGACGACCTTGCGGCACTTCTTCTCGAGCACCTTCTCGCCGTACTTGCAGATCCTTTTTATAGCCATAGTCCCTCTTTAGCTCAGCTGGTACGTCATCTGGCGGCCTTCCCAGACCACCTTGGCCAGCACCGTTTTGGCCGGCGCGTCGGGTTTCTTGGCCATGCCCCAGGCCATCGCCAGCTTTTCCAGCTGTATCTCGGCCCCGGTGGAGCCGGAAACGCCCATCACTATCTCGTCTACGCCGGCGGCCTGCGCCACCTGCGCCATGGAGAAGAACGGGTCGTTGGAAAAAACGAAGATGGGCTTCACGGTCTTGCCGTATTTTTCGGCCAGCAGCACCACGGCGCTGAAGACTTCCTTGTCTTCGTCGGACATGGTCTCGCCGCCCGACTGTATGCCCTTGGCGATCTTGGCGGAGAGCACGATGATGTCGGTAGTGTCGTCGTCGGCGGTCTCGAGCACCTCGGCCAGGTGCACCAGGTTGTTGGGGTTGCGCACCGGCACCAGCACGCGGCGGGCCTTGGTGAGTTCCGGGACCACCGTGCTGATATCGTCAGCCTTGCGGAGGTTCATCTTCTCGTCATTGTCCTCGTCGGGCATGTAGAGCTGCGCCTTCTTCTCGTTCATCTTCTCCGAGATGTGGAAGATGGTAAAGAAGGTCATGGTGAACAGCACGCCGCCGATGGTGGCCACCTTCTTGGTCAGCATGTTCATGCCGGTGGCGGCCAGCAGCACCATGAGTATCGCCACCATGCCGATAGGGACATAAATATTGCCGGACCGGATATTGAACGGGAACATCCACTCCCGCTCCTCGTCGCGGCGCTTGAACCTGAGTATTATCATCGAGAGCGTGTCAAAGGTCAGGCTCCACAGCACGCCGAAGGAGTAGGCCTCGCCCAGCAGGAAGATGTCGCCGCGCGAGATCAGGATTATCATTATCTGCGTTATCGCCACCAGGTTGATGATGCGGTGGGTGGTGCCGAATTTCGTATGCAGGTGGCGGAACCAGTCGTGCAGGATGCCGTCGTCGGCCACGCGGTTGAGCACCCCGTTGGAACCGACGAAGGAGGTATTGACCGCGCCGACCAGCATCAGGGTGCCGGACAGCACCACCAGCACCTGCATGCCGAGGCGGGACCAGTAAGGGCCGTCGAGTTCCAGCGCCAGGCCGCTGAGCAGATTGTCCGCGTATTTGCCGGCAATCAGGTCGCCGGGGATTATCAGCGCCGAAAGGAAGGTCAGCAGGCCGGTGAACATTATGCTGAAGATGAAGATGGTGATGACAGTTTTCTTCAGGTTCTCGGCCTTGGGGTCCTCTATCTCCCGGTAGACCTGCGCCAGGGTCTCCAGGCCGGAGAGCGCCAGGATGGAGTGGCCGAAGGCCATGATCAGGCCGATGACGCCCACGGCCTTCAGCCAGGGGAAATGCGTAGTCCAGCCCAGGGCTTTCTCGGTGAAAACCGGCTCGAAGGGCGGCAGGGTAAAGCCCCTGTGGTAGATCGTGACCCCGGCCCAGCTGATAAGGATCACGGCCACCACGGCCACGAAGGAAATTATCTTCAGGTTATTGTCCGCCGACTCCTCCACCCCGCGGATATTCTCCCGCCAGAAATAGCCCGTCACGAGCAGGGCGAACATCACGGCGAAGGCCCGGTCCGGCACATGCCAGTTTATATGCATCAGCGGCAGGACGTTGGACAGCAGCCCTCCGAGGTAAAGCCCGGCCGTCACGGAACTTATGGGGCCGGTAAGCGTATAGTCGAAAATCAGGGCGGAAACCGAGAGCTTGGCCATCACCTTGCCTATGGCCGCGCGCACCACCACGTAAACGCCGCCGCGGGTGAACATCAGGCAGGATTCAGTATAGACGCCTAGCATCAGCCCGGAAAACAGCATGACGCCCATGATGAACCAGGGGAAAGCGGGGCCGAAGGCGTTCATGGCGATGCCGCCGGCGTAATAGGCGCTGGAGCCGAAGTCGCAGAGAACTATGGAGGCGGCCTTCCAGAAGGAGATGAAGCTGAGCATGGCCGTGCTCAGCACGAAGACCTGTTTAAATTTGGGATTCGTAGGAACCATTAAGACAATTATATATATTTATAAAGGCCGGCAGAAAGGCCGGCGGGACGGGCGGGAGGCGGACGGGTTTATTTGCCTTTCAGCAGGGCGGCGGCGGCGGCGGGGTCGCGCAGGGCGGCCAGCTTCTCTATCAGCTCGGGCTGAAAGGTCTGGCTGAGCAGGGAAAGCATGTTGAGGTGGCGCTGAAAAAAAGTCGGTTTATGGGGGGATAGCAGCAGCAGCGCGGCCCGCACCTTCAGCCCGGTGGCGGGGTCGGTGAAGCCTTCGGGCATGACGCCCAGCACGGCGTGGAAGCCGTCCAGCTCAGGGAACTTGGCGTGGGGGATATAGAAACCGCTCTCCAGCACCTGGTTGAGCTTCTCCACCTGGGCCACGCGCTCGAAGAGCGCCGCCCGGTTTATAATGCGCTCCACCTGCGGCAGGATGGCCTCGGTGAGGCGGCGCACGGCCTCCTCTTTTGAGAGGTTCCCTTCCAGGAACACCACGGTTTCGGGTTTAATTAGGGCTGAGAGACTTACGCCGTCTGACTGTTTGATCATAGGACTGCTAATGTTCTTATATGATATCATTTACCTGTTTCCGTCGTCAAGACAACCTTATATGGGCGAAAATCGCGGCATAGCGGCGCTGGGGGTAGACCGGGGAGGCACCTGGACAAGGGTGGCCGCCCTGGACGGCCGCCTGCGGCTCTTCAAGACCGCCCGCTTCCGCACTACTCCCCTGCGCTCCCTGCCCAAAGTACTCGTCCCGCTGGTTTCGCGCTGGCCGGGCGGGGCGGCCGCGCCGCTGGTGATCGCCACGCGCGGGGCCTTCAGCCGCGAGTGGAAAAAGCCTTTCCTTTTCAAGGCGCTGGCGGGCAAGCTGAACCTCAGGCAGGTGATCTCCGACGCCGAGGCGGCGCACTACGCGGCCTTCGGCGGCAAGGACGGGCTGCTGCTGATAGCCGGCACCGGCGCGGTGGTCTTCGGCGGGCGCCCCGGCGCCTTCCGCAAGACAGGCGGGTTCAACCCGCCTTCGGGCGACCCGGGCTCCGGCCGCTGGCTGGGGCGCCAGTACCTGAAGATGCGCGGGCGCCTGCGCGAAGCCGGCAAGATGGGGCACGGCCGCTCGGCGGCCTACGCGAAAAAGCTGCTGCTGCTGGCTCTGGGCGGCCACGGCCACGCGTCCAGAATGACGGCCCAGGCGCAGGCTGAGCTGGCCGCGCTGCTCAAGGAAGCCGCGGGTGACGGGCGCAAGCCGGTAAAAGTGGCGCTGGCCGGCGGGCTGATCAGCCATTTCCATTTCAGGAGCGGTTTTATCAAAGCGGCGCGCGCGGCGCTGGCCGGGCGGCGCCTGAGCTTTATAGAGGCCGCGCTGCCCGCCGAGCAGGCCGCCGCCAGGCTGGCCCTGCCCCAACGGAGAAAGACAAAATGAAAGAACTGGAAGTTTTGAAGAAGGCCGCGCTGGCCGGCGGCAAGATCCTGGCCGCCAGGTTCGGCAAGGTGGGCTACAGGCTGAAGGGCCGGGCCAACCTCCTGACCGAGGCGGACCTGGCCTCGGAGAAAGCCGTGATAGGGATCATACGCCGGGCATTCCCGGCCGACGGCTTCATGGCCGAGGAAAGCCCGCTGGAGGAAACTCCCAACGGCCGGCTCTGGATCATAGACCCGCTCGACGGCACCACCAATTACGCCCACGGCTTCCCGGCGGCGTCAGTGTCCATCGGCTTCTCGGAGAACGGCGTCATCAGGGCGGGCGGGGTCTGCGACCCTTTCCGCGGCGAGCTTTTCCTGGCCGCGAAAGGGCGGGGGGCCACGGTCAACGGCCGGCGCCTGCGGGTCTCCGGCGCGCCGTCGCTCTCCAAGTCCCTGCTGGTCACCGGCTTCGCCTACGACCGGGCCGAGAGGGCGGACTTCTACTGCGGCTTTTTCTCGGAGTTCATGCGCCTCTCGCACGACGTGCGGCGCATGGGCTCGGCCTCGCTGGACCTGTGCTGGCTGGCGGCGGGCCGCACCGACGGCTACTGGGAGTTCGGCCTGAAGCCCTGGGACGTGGCGGCGGGCAAGCTGATAGCAGAGGAAGCCGGTGGGCGCGTCACCGATTTCGCCGGCAAGCCCTGGGCGGTAAACGCCGCGATGGGCTCGCAGACGCTGGCCACCAACGGCCGCGTCCACGCGCAGATGCTCAAGGTGATCAGGCGCAGGCTGGGCGAGGCGCGCTGATGTGGCTCCTGAAAGCCCTGGCTTATTCCACGGTCTTCGCGCTGGTCTATTCCTGGGTGGTGGTGTGGATAATCGAGCGGCGCGAAAAGAAGTACGGCCAGGGCACCATCATGTTCAGCGACGCCTTCCTGACCGGCTCCGTAACGCTGATCTTCGTCTACCTCTCCAATATCTTGGTGTTCGTGATGTGGCCGGGCTCGGCCGCCACCTTCAACGTCTTCCTGGTCACGGCGCTGGCCGGCTTCTGCCTGTACCGTGAAAGCGTCTACCAGTTCAACGCCAAAAAGATACAGCACCGCCTGCGCGCCGAGGTGCGCCTGGTGAATATCTATATCTCAAAAGATCCCGCCAACGCCGCCTACTACGGGCGGCTCTGCGACATCCACGCCAAGCTGGGCGAAAAAGCGCTGGCGCTGGAAGCCGCCCGCATGGCCAACAAGCTGGAGCCCACCGCCCGCAACCGCGTCCGCATCGAGCAACTGCTCGAAGAAAAATAGAATCCATCCTACTGGATAAGTCACGCGGGTGACTTGTATGATTTATTTTGAAAGGGCCGCGGCGAGGCGGCGGGCGGCGTCGCGGAAAAGGTAATCCTCGGCGGCGGCGGCGGTTTCGGTGCGCAGCACGGCCGCAGCGACGGCGTCGGCGAAATGCACCTTGATGATATAGCCTTCCCGGCCCAGGGTGACGGCGCCAAAAACCGCCAGCCGCGCTCCGGCGGCGCGGGCCAGCTCCGCGGCGGTCTTTTCCTCGGAGAGGCCGGCGTAGGCGAGCTTCTTTTCCTCAAGTATAAAATCCAGCTTGGACCGCTCTACCACCCTGAACTTCCCGGTCCTGGAAAGTTCCGCCTCCACCAGATTGCGCACCACGGCCGCCTCCGTTTCCGTTACGCCGAGGCCCGCGGTGAAAGCCCCCACGGCCAGCGACGCGGACGGCAGCGGGGCGGGGGCGGCGGCGCGAGCTTCGGCGGGACCGCCCCAGGCCAGGCCGGCCGTCATGCGGTGGGCCGATCCCAGGTCCCCGTAAGGCGAGAAGGCGTAGTCCAGCGAGAGGCCGCCGATCTTCAGCCCGAAGCCGCCGGCGAAAGCCCCGAGCGTACCGTGGTCGTCGTAATTCCTGAAGTTAAGGCCGGAGCGCAGGAAAAGGCCGGAGGCCTCTGAATAAGGCAGGAACCACTCCGCGGCCAGCACCAGGTAGGGCGAATGGTCGCAGGGCAGCCGGCCCTCGGCGAGGACGTTGAAATCCGGAGAGTATTTCCACCGGAGCCCGCCGCCCAGCTCGAACGGCAGCGGCGCTTCTTCCGAGGCCAGCTTCAGCGGCGGGCCGAAATTCCTGAAGGCCAGCGCCAGCTCGGTGCGGGAAGGGGCCGGCTCCCGGAAGATGACGCCGGCGTCGAGCGCGGCCGAGGCGCCCGAGGCTTCGGCCAGGCGCGACTTGAGATATTTCAGGCTTACCCCGACGTCGGCCCAGCCGAAGCGGCGCGCCCAGCCGGCCGAGACCGCCGCGTCGTAGGCGGTCACCTCGGCGCCGTCGCCGCCGCCCGCCCCGTCGAGCCTGCCGAGGCCGGGGGTGGAATTATTGTAGATAAGCCCGCCGGAAAAAACGCCGGCGGACGAGGGCCGCGAGAAGACCAGCCCCGTGCGGGAGGATCCCTCCAGCAGCGCCTCGTAAGAAACGGCAAGCCCGGCCGCCCGCCCGTAGGCTCCGGCAGGGTTGAGAAAAAGAGAATCCGCGCCGGAAAGAGAAAGGCCCGCGCCGGCGAGCGCGGCGAACCGGGCCGACGGCGGCACCTTGAGGAACTGCGCTCCCGCCAGCCCGCGCGCGTCGTCGCTGAAGGCGCCTTCGGGGAAAAAACCGCAGCGCGCCGGGACGGGGCCCAGCGCCAGCGCCAGCAGGAGATAGCGGAGGATCTTCACCGGTTTACTTCTTCAGGTCTGAAAGGAGGTATTCTAGCCTGGCCTTGATCTTGGACTTATCCAGCGTATCCATGTCCTGGACCATGTCCTCCAGGAACTTCACGGTAAAATCGTTATTGACGTGTCCCTTGGAGAGCGCGGCCTCTATGGTCTTCATCCGCTCGTCCAGGTCGTTTATCCCGGCGTAAATGCCGCGCACGAAGTTCTCGGCGCGCGTATGGTCCTCGCCCGCGGCCGGCTGGAACGCGGGCCGCGCATCCAAGGCGGGCGCGGGTTCTTCCTGCGGCGCTGCGGGCTCTTCCTGCGGCGCCGGCTCAGCCTGCTCCGCGGGAAGTTCCACGGGGAGGGGCTCGTCGCCGGGCTCGGGGAAAGGGGGAGGCACCACCATCGTCTTTTCCTCCGCCGGAGTTTCGTCGGCGGCGATCTCCATGCCCTCGGGGGGCGGCATTACCAGCGTCTTCTCTTCTTCCGGCGCCGCGGCGGGGCTTACGGCGGGCTCTTCGAGAAAAGGGTTCACTTCCGCTTCCGGCAGGACTTCGTCTTCAGCCGGTCCGGGCGCGCGCCTAAGTTCCAGGTACCTGCGCACGGAATAGACCAGCGCGAAAAGCGCCGCGGCGAAAAGCACGGCCCAGAGGTAAAAATACGTATCTGTCCAGGCGGAGTAAAGGTTGAATCTGGCGGGCATGTTGTCTCCGTGGGCTACAGTTTTACTTCCTGTCCCTCTTTAACGGCAAAGCATTTCAGGCGGGAGCCGGCGCGGCGGGCGCGGCGCGAGCACTCCGCGACTATCTTGTCCACTTCCCTGTCGTAGCGGTCCTGGTTGTGGTGGAAAAGGCCCAGCGCGCCTACCTGCGCCTTGAGCGCCAGGTCCAGGGCCTGCTCCCAGGTGGAATGTCCCCAGGTCTTGCGGCGCGGGTATTCCTCCGGCGTGTAGTCCGCGTCGTGCACCAGCAGGTCCGCGCCGCGCGAGAAAGCCTCGTACTCCGCCGGGGTCTTGCCGCCGGGGTGTATGAAGCCCAGCTCGTTGTCGGTCAGGAAAGCGAAGCTCCTTCCGCCCTCGGTGAACTTGTAGCCGAGGCCGTTGTTCGGGTGGCTCAGCTCTATGGGCAGCACCTTCATGCCGCCGCTGCTGCAGCCGGTCTCGCAGAGGGAGCCGAACTCGAAACGCGCCTCGATCTCCTCGAACTTCACCGGGAAACCGGGAGGCTGCATGGTCTTGGCGATGATCTCCCTGACCGGGTCGGAGGAGAAGGAGCAGCCCATTATCTTTATGCGCGTTTTTTTGTTGTAGATCGGGGCGAAGAAGGGAAAACCCAGCACGTGGTCCCAGTGCGAGTGGGTGAACAGCATATTGAAATTGGTGTGGGAATTTTTAAGGAGCTCCTTGCCCAGCAGGCGGATGCCGGAGCCGGCGTCCACTATAATAAGCTCGTCCTTCCTGGAGCGTATCTCTACGCAGGTAGTGCAGCCGCCGTACTTAATATAATTCTTCCCCGACACGGGGATGGACCCGCGCGCGCCCCAGAATTTTATTTTCATAAGCCTATATTAGCAAATAATATATTCCTTATTCGCGCTATTTACCTTTCCGTTAATACATACCGCTTTTCTTCAGCTCGCCCGGCTGCAGCGGCGTTTTGAACAGCCTGTGCACCCACAGCTGGCAGGCTATGACCACGGGCAGCGCGAGGGCCACCACCCACGCCATCAGCCGCAGGGTGTAAGGGCTGGAGGCGGAATCGTAGACGGTAAGGCTGAAGGCGGGGTCCAGCCTGGAAGGCAGCAGGGCCGGGTAGATGCCGGCGAAGCCCGACAGCGAGAAAAAAACTATAGCCGCGCCAGAGGCCAGGAAGGCCCCGACCGGCAGGCCGCGGGCGAGCAGGACCTTGGCCGCGGCCAGCGCCGCTCCCGAGAGCAGCGGCAGGGCCAGCAGGTAACCGCGC
Organism: Elusimicrobia bacterium GWD2_63_28; assembly: GCA_001799895.1. Taxonomy (GTDB): domain Bacteria; phylum Elusimicrobiota; class Elusimicrobia; order Elusimicrobiales; family UBA9959; genus UBA9959. The sequence goes on along the minus strand of MGUI01000018.1, from coordinate 3,981 downwards.
GCGTAGAAATTCCCGGAGAGCCCGGTGGCGGCCCAGCTGTAGGCGGCGAAACCGAGCAGCAGCGCGGCCAGCGGGTACCAGGCCGCCCCGGCCAGGCCGGCGGCACGCGCAGCGGCCGGGCCCTCTATCTTGAAGGAGAGCCAGAGCTGGCCGTGGAAGAAGAAAAAGGCGCAGAACAGCAGCCCGCACAGCAGCGCGTAAGGATTCAGCAGCCCGATGAAAGTCCCGGCGTAGCCGCCGGGGCCTATCTCCAGGCCGCGGAAGATATTGCCGAAGGCCACGCCGAGCAGCAGCGCGGCCAGCAGGCTCGAGACCGCGCCGGTCCGCTCCCAGAAAGTTTTCCAGGCGGGGGAGGAGGCCTTGCCGCGGAACTCCACCGCCACGCCCCGCGCTATCAGCGAAAGCAGCAGCAGCAGCAGCGGCACGTACAGCCAGCTGAACAACGCGGCGTAAACCGGCGGGAAGGCCGCGAAGGTGGCGCCGCCCGCCGTTATCAGCCAGACCTCGTTGCCGTCCCAGAACGGCCCTATCGACGAGAACACCTTGCCGCGCTCCTCGTCGTTGCCGGCCGCGAGCCAGCCCGAAAAGCCCACGCCCAGGTCGAACCCGTCGAGCGCAAAGTAAGCCGTCCACAGCACCGCCCACAGCACGAACCACAACTTAGCGTAATCCATGTCAGGCCTCCATGCCTTTGCGGGCGTATTTAGCCAGCAGCCACACATCGACGGCCCCCAGCGCCGTATAAAAAAGCACAAAGCCCCCGAGCGACAGCCACACCTGCCCCGGCGTCACCGTCTTCGACACAGCGTCAGCCGTGCGCATCAGCCCGTACACCGCCCAGGGCTGCCGGCCCAGCTCCGTCACCAGCCAGCCCAACTGTATGGCGACGTAGGGCAGCGGGATAGCGAAGAACATAATTTTAAGGAACAGCGGGTACCTCGCGAACAGGTCTTTGCGCCAGACGATTACGCCGAGCCCCGAGAGCAGGATGAAAAGCATGCCCAGGCCTACCATCGCCCGGAAACTGAGGAAGACCGGCAGCACCGGCGGGCGGTCCTGCGGCGCGACATCGTTTAGGCCCTTCACCTCGGCGTGCGGGTCATGGAAGGCCAGCAGCGACAGGAGATATGGGATCTTGATGGCCTCCACCGCGTTGCCCTCTCCGGAGAGACGGGGCACGGTGAGCAGCGCCATCGGGGCGGCGGTGCGCGTCTCCCAAACGGACTCCATGGCCGCGAACTTGGCGGGCTGGTTCCTGGCAGTATTAACGCCGCTCAGGTCGCCCACCCCGGCGACCAGCAGCGAACTGGCCAGCGCGAACACCGCCCCGGCGCCGAAGGACTTCTTGAAGAGGTCTTCCTGGTTCCTGCGCAGCAAATGCCAGGCCGACACCCCCATCACGAAGAAGCCGGCTATCACCCACCCGGCGAACACCGTGTGGAAGAACTCCAGCCAGCCGTAGGGGTTGGTAACGAGCGCCCAGAAATCCACCATCTCGGCGCGGCCGTTGCGCAGCACGTACCCGACAGGGCGCTGCATCCAGCCGTTGGCCAGCAGGATCCACAGCGCGGACATATTGGTGGCGAAGGCCACTATCCACATGGCGCCGGCGTGCGCCTTTTTGGAGAGCCGGTCCCAGCCGAAGATCCAGACGCCGATGAACACGGATTCCATGAAGAAGGCGACGGTGGCCTCTATCGCCAGCGGCGCGCCGAAGATGTCCCCGACGTAGCGTGAGTATTCGGCCCAGTTCATGCCGATCTGGAACTCCAGCGTGATGCCCGTAACCACGCCGAGCGCGAAGTTTATAAGGAACAGTTTGCCCCAGAAGCGCGCCATTTTGAGGTAGCCCTCGTCACCGGTGAAGGCGTAGCGCGTTTCGAACCAGGCCGTCAGCCAGCCCAGGCCCAGCGTCAGCGGCACGAAAAGAAAGTGGAACATCGCGGTGACCGCGAACTGCAGCCTGCTCAATGCCAAAGTATCCATGTATGTCCCTCCGGTGCATAATTATAATATTTATTTCCTTTGCGGGGGCGGCATTTTGTAAACTATGCCTGTTAGGGGAAAAATAGTGGATAAATACGCAAAATACGCGGCGCCCGCCGCTTTTCTTATTTTCGCCGCCACGCTCGCGCCGTGGGCTTATGATTTCCCGCTGAACGACGACTGGGCCTACGCGCTGGCCGCCAAGGCACTGGCGGAAACCGGCCGCCTGGTCCTTTCGGACTGGGGCGCCTCCACGCAGCTGCCCCATATAATTTCCGGGGCCCTCTTCGCCAAGCTCTTCGGCTTCAGCTTCGCCGTGCTGCGCCTGGGGAATTTACTGGCCGCCGCCGCCGCCCTCTTCGTTTTCGTCAAGCTGCTCGGCGAGTTAGAGATCGGCCCATTCGAAAAGCTGGCCGCGGGGCTGGCGCTGGCCTTCAACCCGCTCTACCTGGTGCTGGCCAATTCTTTCATGACCGACGTCCACTATTTTTTCTGGATGCTGCTGGCCGTTTATTTCTATACCAGGAACCTCAAGAGCCCGGAGGACAGGCGGGCCCTCTGGCTGGCCGGGGCCTGCACGGCGGCGGCCTACCTGACGCGCCAGCTGGCGGTGGCGCTGCCGCTGGCTTTCACGCTGGCCCTGGTCCTGGAGCGGAGGCTGAAGCGGCGCGACCTGGCCGCCGCCTGGGCCCTGCCCGCCGCGGCCATGCTGGGCTACTACCTCTGGTTCAAATTCGCCCACGGCCCCACCTGGGCTTCGGAAAATTACGTGGGAGCGGCCACGCTGGCCCACCTGGCCAGGCCCGGCGCTTTCCTGAACGACTCATTCTACCGCCTGCTCTCTACGATGGCCGAAACCGGCCTGCTGCTGCTGCCGCTGGCCGCGGGCTACGCCTTCAGCCTGAAGAAATTATATTCCCGCAACGGGACCGGAAAAAAAGCGGCGGCCGCCGGAGCCTGGCTGGCCCTGGCCGCCCTGGCCGGCTTCGCCCTGCTCAACGGGCCGCTGCCTTACCTGGAAAACAACCTCTCTTCCTCAGGGCTGGGCGTGCTCACCCTGGGCGGCGCCGCGCTGAAGCCCTCCGGTTTTTTCGCCAGCCGGCTTTTCTGGCAGCTGGCCACCGCCGCGGCCGTGCTGGGCGCGGTGATCCTTCTGCGCTGCTCCGGGCTGGCGCTGCGGGGGGGCAACCGCGCCCTGCGCTTCCTCTTCCTGGCCAGCGTCCTGCAGCTGGGGGTCTCCCTCGTAGGCGCCAAGTTCTTCGACCGCTACCTGCTGACGCTGCTGCCCTGGTTCGCGGCGGCCGCCGCCTACGCCGCCAGGGGGGTGAGTTTTTCAAAGCCGGCCGTAGCGCTGGCCCTGGCCCTTTGCGCCCTGCCGGCCTGGGCAGGCATGAAGGATTATTTGGCCTGGAACAAGGCCAAGTGGGAACTGGCCTCCAGGCCCCGGCAGGGCCTGGCCCCCGGGGAAATAGCCAACGGCTTCGACTACGAGGCCTGGCATAATTACGAGAAGAACATGGCCTACCTTAAGAGCATGAAGCCGCTCAAAATGATAGGGGAGTGGGAGTGGCAGAAGGTCAACGGCTATAAAGCCATAGTTTCGTATAACCCCGACCCCCGCTTCAAGGTCCTGGATACGGCCGAGTACAGCACGCCTCTTTCCTCCCAAAAAGGCGTGCTCTACCTGCTGTCCCCGCAACAGTAGCCAAACCCAAAAAGACTTTGTTTTTCATGCCTTTTCCGCGCCAGGGCATCCCCGCGCGGACAGCAGGCGTTTGCCTAGCCGCTCTTATATTTCCTAAAATTATATATATGACATCCTTAAACGGCCCATTCTGACCAATACTTGCGTAGGTGCCGCATCAAGCGCTATGCGCATCAAGCGGCCGTTTACCCCCTAAAATTTTAACCCCGGGAACCCCTTCATTGGGGTGGGATAGGACAACATGAGCGAGCGAGGCGCCTGAAAAGATTATGAACAATGAAAAAATAGCG
>MGUI01000017.1 GCA_001799895.1 Elusimicrobia bacterium GWD2_63_28 | reverse complement strand
GTCGTTGCCGGGGATCGGCCAGTCGAGCTGGTCGGGGTCGCAGTTGGTGTCGCAGACGCCGACGATCGGGATCTTGAGCTTGTGGGCTTCCTTCAGGGCGTTGGCCTCATTGACGGGGTCCACGATGAACATGATGTCGGGCAGGTTGCGCAGGTTGCGGATGCCGCTGAGGAGCTTGACGAGGCGGGCCTTTTCCTTGGAGAGGCGGGACACCTCTTTCTTGGACATGACCTTGAAGAGGCCGTCGTTCTCGAACTTCTCGAGCTCGTCGAAGCGCTTGAGGGACTTGCGCAGGGTCTCGAAGTTGGTGAGCGTGCCGCCGAGCCACTTTTCGTGGACGTAGGAAACTTCGGCGCGGATGGCTTCTTCGCGGATGATTTCCTTGGCCTGCTTCTTGGTGCCGACGAACAGGAAGGTCTTGCCGGCTTTGGCGGAGTCCTTAACGAAGGTATAGGCCTTCTTGATCTCTTTGACGGTCTTCTGCAGGTCGAGAATATGGATGCCGTTGCGCTCGCCGAATATGTAGCGGGCCATCTTGGGGTTCCACCTGTAGGTCTGGTGGCCGAAGTGGACGCCGGCTTCTAACATGCTTTTCATAGTTACGTTTAACATTGTGGTCTATTCCTCCGTTCTATACGTTAGCGTTTCTTTTCCCGCCCTCCAGGGGCAGGATTTCACCGCATGGTCTAATAATATCATATTGCTTCCCAATACTTCAACGGAAAAGCGGCCCCCGGGAAAGCCTTATGGGGGGAAGAATAGCAGAGCGGCCTACCGTAGGGCCGGAACGTAGGTTTCGAAGGCCGGTGAGGGTATGCCTTCTCCGGGTACGCTCGGCCACACCGTGGCCTCGCTCTGTCGCTCGCGCTCGGCGCTACGCAAGCCTCGCACTCGCGAGGCCCCTCCGAAGGCACACCCTCACCAGCCTATGACGTGTTAATGCCGATGCTTTATCAGAGGAATATCTGGCGGAGACCGCAGGGGCAGGATAAGAAAAACCGGCCGGTGCGTGGAGCGCAGCGACACTTTCTTGCCCGCCGCTTGCATAAGCGCGGCGGGCGAGCACCGAGCGAGGCCACGGTGTGGCCGAGCGTGTTTTTCGTTCCTGCCCCTGCGGTAGGCCGCCCCAAGTGGAGCGCAACGGTTCCCATCTTCCAGGGTTCGGGGGTAGTACCCCGGCCAGGCCCCCGACTTTGCATCTCGCGGTTCTCAATAAATTCGGTTCGCTTCACTTAAGTAGGGGATTGGGGGGTTTTGCTATAATAAGGCGATGAAAATCGCGATCGCGCAGATTAACCCAAGGGTGGGGGATATCGCCGGGAACACCCGGCTGATAGAGGCCTTCGCACGCCGGGCCGAGGCCGCAGGCGCGGACCTGGCCGTCTTCCCCGAGCTCGCGATAACCGGCTACCCGCCGCTCGACCTGCTCGAGAGAAAGGATTTCATAGACGCCAACCTGAGGGCGCTGAAGCGCCTGGCCGCCCTGAAACTCAAAACGGCCCTTGCCGTCGGCTACGTGGACCGCAACCCCGCCAAGAAAGGCAAGCCGCTGCACAACGCCATAGCGCTGATAGACGGCGGCAAAGTGGCGGCGCGCCGCTTCAAGTCCCTGCTGCCCACCTACGACATCTTCGACGAAGCCAGGTACTTCGAGCCCGCCGCCGACAACCGCCCCGTAAACTTCCGCGGCGCCGTCATCGGCCTCACCGTCTGCGAGGACATCTGGGCCGGCACTGCCCTGCTGCCCAGCCGCCTGCTCTACCGCAACAACCCGGCGCAGAGCCTGCGCGCCGCCAAGGCCTCCGTCATCATAAACATCTCGGCCTCGCCGTTCTACCGCGGCAAGAGCGCCCTGCGCCGCCGCATCCTCTCCGGCCTCGCCAAAAAGATGCGGGCCCACATAATCTACGCCAACCAGGCTGGCGCCAACGACGAGCTCATCTTCGACGGCAACAGTTTCGCGCTGACGCCCGCCGGCGCCGTATCCGCCCGCGCGGCCGGCTTCGCCGAAGACCTCCTGCTCGTCGATACCGAAGCCAGGACCAAGGCCGCCAGGCCGCTCTTGCCGGACGAGACCGAAGAGATCCGCGACGCGCTGACGCTGGGCATAAAGGATTACTTCGCCAAGTTCGGTTTTAAACAGGCGCTGCTGGGCCTGAGCGGGGGCATCGATTCCGCCGTAGTGGCGGCGCTGGCCGCCCGCGCGCTGGGCCCGGAGAACGTCACCGGCGTGCTGATGCCCTCGGAATACACCGCCTCCCGCAGCGTTTCCGACGCGCTGGAGCTGGCCAGACGCCTCGGTATAAAGACCCGCGCCATCCCGATAAAGAACATCTACCGCGCTTTCCTCAAAGAGCTGAAGCCCTCCGGCGGCGGCGTATCTCTGACCATGCAGAACCTGCAGGCCCGCGCCCGCGGCAGCCTGCTGATGGCGATCTCCAATTCCAACGGAGCGCTGAACCTGACCACCGGCAACAAGTCCGAGATCGCCGTCGGTTACTGCACCCTCTACGGCGACACGGCCGGCGCGCTGGCGCCGATAGCCGACCTTTTCAAGACCGAAGTGTACCGCCTGGCCGCCTGCCTAAACCGCGGCGGCGAGCTGATCCCACGCGCCATAATAAAGCGCCCGCCCACGGCCGAGCTGAAGCCGGGACAGAAAGATCAGGACGACCTGCCGCCCTACAAGACCCTCGACGAGATACTGCGCCTCTACCTGGAAGAGAACCGCTCCCCGGCGGAGATAGCCGCCCGCGGCTTCGGCGCGGAGCTGGTGCGCGCCATACTGCGGCGCGTGGAAGTTAACGAGTACAAGAGAAAGCAGCTTCCGATAGCGCTCAAGGTGACCGAAAAGTCCTTCGGCTACGGCCGCAAGATGCCCATCGTTAAAGCCTTGGACTTCTCCGTTTAAGATGCTCAAACGCCTGCCCTTAATTTTCCTGGCACTGCTGCTTCTCATCTCGGCCGCGGCCGCCCAGGCCCCCAGGAAAAAGCGCAAGGTCCTCGTCAAGCCGCCGATCAAGGCCAAGGAAGAGCTGGTCAAGCCCGAGGCGAAGACTAAAGAAGAGATCATAAAGACCGCCGAGCGCCCGGCCCCGCCGAAGGAGGGCCTGCTGGGCCGCGTGCTGAACGCCATCACCATCGACACGCCCAACGGCCCGCTGATCCCGTTCCCGGTCGTGGATTCCAGCAAGGACCTGGGCCCCAGCTTCGGCGTCATGCCCGTCATCGCCATAAGGAACAGGGCGACCAATGACATCAAGTCCGTCATCGTACCGTCGGTGAACTACAACAAGAACCTGCGCACCACGCTCACCTACCGCCATTACATTTTCCCCGACGACAAGCGCTATTTCATACTGCGCGCCTCACGCTCGGAGCGCGTAGAGCGCGAGCTCATGGCCTTTTACTACACGCCGGACGTTTTCAAGTCCGGCTTCAGGCTGAGCCTGGAAGCCAAGCACTGGGTGACCGGCAAGCCTTCTTTTTACGGCTACGGCATAAACTCCAAGCGGGGCGACAAGGCCAACTACTCGCTGCAGGTGAACGGCGAGGAAATAATCGCCGACCTGCCGCTGATAAAGCACCTGTTCTTCAACTTCAACCACGCCTACTTCGACAAGCGCATAGGCGTCGGCCCGGTGTATACCGGGCAGGTGAAGGACCTGTTCCCGGTGGATTACGCCCTGGCCTCGGAGGTCAGGACCTTCCACACCAACCGCTTTTCGCTGGTCTACGACGACACCGATCACCCGTTCCTCCCGAAGGTAGGCACCTACGCCAGCGCCTCGGTGCTTTATTCCAACAAGCGGCTGGGCTCGGATTACGAGTACCGCACCTACTCGATGCAGGTCAAGCATTACTATAACTATAAGGAAGAGGGCCGCTTCGTGACCGCGGCGCATTACCTGCTGCAGTTCCAGCGAGGCGACACGCTGCCCTTCCACGCCATGCCCCAGCTCGGAGAGACCACCGGCCTGCGGATGACCGGCGACGGCCGCTTCACCGACCGCGGCAAGTTCGTCTTCACGCTGGAAGAGCGCATAACCATTTCCAAAACCCCTTTCTACAAGTTCATCAGCGAGACCGAAATAGCCCCGTTTATCGACGTAGGCACGGTCTTTTCCAAGGTCTCGGGCTTCCGGGCGCGGGACCTGAAATACGGCCCGGGGATCTCGGCCCGCCTGGTCATAAGGCCGCAGCTGGTGGCCACGGTGGATTTCGCCTACGGCTCGGAGGGCACCAACGCCATCATCCGGATAGGCTACCCTTTCTAAATGATCTCCCGGGATAAAAAAGTACGGATCTCCGCCAAGGCCATAATCATACAGGACGGGAGGCTGCTGCTGATGCGCGCGCGCGGCCGGGAGGGCGCCTACTACCTCCTGCCGGGCGGCGGGCAGAAGAACGGGGAAACCCTGCACGGCGCCCTGGTGCGCGAATGCCTGGAGGAAACGGGGATGCTGGTCAAGCCCGGGCGGCCGCGCTACATACGGGACTACGTGGCAAAAAACCACGAGTTCGCCAGGTGGGATAAAGATTTCCACCAGGTGGAGATCATGTTCTCCTGCAAATTCGAAAAGAAGGCGGGCAAACCGCACGCGCCGGACAACAGGCAGACCGGTTTCAGCTGGGTGCCGCTGGCGCGGCTCGGCAGAATCCGTCTTTACCCGTCTATCCTTAAAATATTGATAAGCCCCGCCGGGAAACTGCGGGGCCCCGTTTACCTGGGCGATATAAATTGAACTCGGAAATAAAAAAGCCGCCGGTCGCCCGGCGGCTTTTTTATTTATGAACCCCTTTACTGCAGCTGCGACAGGTCGGCTACGCCCTCCACCAGGCTCACAAGCGACTTTATCAGGTTCAGGCGGTTGTCCCGCACCTTCGGGTCCTCGGCCATCACCATCACCTTGTCGAAGAAGTTGTCGAGGCTGACCTTTATGCTGAGCAGCTCCGAAAGCCCTTTGGCGTAGTCCCGGGCGGAAACATGCGCCCTCAGCCGGCCGCTCATGGCCTTTATTTCCCCGTAAAGAGCCCGCTCCTCGGCGTTCTCGAACACTCCCTCGTCCGGCGCTCCGGACAGCTGCGACTTTGCCTGGCGCAGGATGTTCTTGGCCCGCTTGAAGGCCATGGCTATGCCCGCGAAGTCGGGGTTAGCCCTGAGCGCGTGGATATCCTTCACCCTGTCGCGGCAGTCCAGCAGGTCGCCGCCGGCCAGAAAAAACTCCCGGACGGCTTTGATCTCGTCGAAACGGTAGCCCTCTTCGGCGAAGACGGCTTCGGCGCGCTGCCAGATGAAATCCAGCAGCGGCGCAGCTTCGCGCGCCGCGGCCTCCGGCGGCAGCGCCGCGAAGGCCGCGGTCACGGCCTCACGCAGGTTCAGGCGCAGGCCCTTTTCCAGCACAATCCTCACGGCGCCCAGCGCCTGGCGGCGCAGGCCGTGCGGGTCCTCGCTGCCCGTGGGCACCAGGCCCACGGCGAAATCGGAAGCCAGCGTGTCCAGCTTGCCGGCCAGGGAAACGACCGCCCCCTCGACGGAGGACGGGAGGGGGGACTTGGCCGACATGGGCCAGTAGAATTCGCCCACGGCGCGGGCGACGGTCTCGCCCATGCCGGCGTTGGCGGCGTAGTAGCCGCCCATCACGCCCTGCAGTTCGGTGAACTCGCGCACCACGTTGCTGGTCAGGTCGGCGTAGACGTGCGCGGCGGCGGCGGCGACGCTCTGCGCGTTTGCAGCCGCGCCGCCGTTAGCGCAGAGCCAGGCGGCGATCTTTTCCACGCGGGCGGTCTTGTCGGCCATGGTGCCGAGCTTGGCCTGGAAAGTAATGGCGCCCAGCTTGTCCAGGAAATCCGCCAGAGGGACGGCCAGGTCCCGGGTGTAGAAGAAGATGGCGTCGCGGAAGCGGGCTTCCAGCACGTTGCGGAAGCCGTCCTCGACGTTGCGCTGCCCCTTGGAAACGCCGTCGCGCACGCCCACGAAGTAAGGCTGCAGGCGCCCCTTCTGGTCCGCCACGGTGAAGAACTTCAGCTGCTTCTTCATCACCAGGTGCACGAACTCATGCGGCAGCTTCAGGAAATCCTGCGAATAGCCGGCCACCACGCAGACGGGGTACTCCACCAGGTAGAGGTTCTCCTTGAGCAGCTCCTCGTCGGCTTCCACCTCCAGCTTCATGCGCTTCGTGACCGCGGCCAGCTCGCGCCGCAGCACCTCCAGGCGCTCTTCGTCCTTCACGATGACGTTGGCGTGCTCCAGGGCCTTGAAATATTTTTCCGCGGCCCCTATCTTCAGCTGCCGCGAGCCCTTGGCGCTCAGGCCCACGGTGACGCGGCCTGACTTTATGCCCGCCACCGAAAAAACCACGGGCTTGTCTCCGTACAGGGCGAGCAGGGTCCGGATGGGCCGGGCGAAGCGGAAGCGGGTGGACTCCCAGACCATGTTCTTCGGGAACTGCAGCCTGGAGATTATCTGCGGGAAGATCTCCGCCAGCGCCTTTACCGAGGGGCGCCCGGGGATTTTCGTTTCAAAGACCAGCACCTCGCCCTTGTTGGGCACGGTCTCCACGCCGAGCTTGTCGGGCGTGGTGCCGCGCGAACGCGCGAAACCGGCGGCCTGCGGGGTGTAGTTGCCCGCGGCGTCTTTCAGCAGGCGGGAGGCGGGGCCGTAGGCTTTCACCAGCTTCTCCTCGGTTTTGGCCGGCACGCCGGAAATATAGAGCACGAGGCGCTTGTAGGTGCCGTAGGCCTCCACGGCCTCGTAGGGGAGGTTGGCTTCCTTCAGGGCTTCGGCGGCGTATTTTTTAAGCTGCTCTTCGGCCGAGGTGACGAAGCGGGCCGGGATATTCTCGATGCGGATCTCGAGCAGGGCGTCTTTCTTAAGCATTGGCTGCCTCCTTCTTCTCGGAAGGCTCGTTGGCCTCTACGTAGGCGGAGGCGCAGGCCTTGGCGATGTCGCGGATGCGCTTTATCAGCACCGCGCGCTCGGAGACCGAGATCGCGCCGCGCGCGTCGAGCAGGTTGAAATTCTGGGAGCATTTCATCACCAGGTCGAAGGCGGGCAGGTAATAGCCCTTGGCCGCCAGGCGGAAGACTTCCTTTTCCCAATGCTCGAAATTCGAGCGCAGGTTCACGACGTCGGCCTCCTCGAAGTTGTAATGGGAGAACTGTTCTTCCTGGCCCCGGATCATCTCGCCATAGGTCAGGCGGTCGGTCCACATGATGTCGGAGATGCGCTTTTTCTTCTGCACGAACATCGCCAGCCGCTCGAGGCCGTAGGTGATCTCCACGCTGATGGGGTTCAGCTCGTAGGAGGCCATCTGCTGGAAGTAAGTGAACTGGGTGATCTCCATGGCGTCCATCCAGACTTCCCAGCCCACCCCGGAAGCGCCGAGGGTGGGGGACTCCCAGTCGTCCTCTATCCAGCGGATGTCGTGCTCGCTGTGGTCCAGGCCAATGGCCTTCAGCGAATCCAGGTAAACCTGCTGGATGTTCTCCGCCGGCGGCTTTATGATGACCTGGTACTGGTAATACTTGCCGTTGCGGTTCGGGTTTTCTCCGAAGCGGCCGTCGGCCGGCCGGCGGCACGGCTCGACGTAAGCGACGCTGGTCGGCCTGGAAGTGAGCGAGCCGAAGAAGGTAGCGGGGTTGAAGGTGCCCGCGCCCTTCTCCAGGTCGTAAGGCTGTATCAGGGCGCAGCCCTGCCTGGCCCAGTAATGGTTGAGTTTTAAGATTATGTCCTGAAAATTCACGGTAACCTCCGCCGGACAAAAGGGCCCGGTTAATCTAAATATTATACCTATTTGGAGGGACGCGCTTACTTAACGAAGGGCAGGGTGCGCAGGTTTATGTCCACCTGGCCGCTGAAGAAGCGGCTGAACAGGCCGTCTATGAAGACCGCCGCGCGCTCGTCGTCCGGCAGCGCGCGGACGGCCGTCCAGCTGCCGGCGTGCAGGGTATCCCACAGCTCCGCTTCGGGCCCTGTGGCGGTTTCCCGGAAACCGAAGCCGGCCAGGTCCAGGGCGCGCAGGGTGAAGGCGCGGCGCAGCCAGAAGGCGGTGCCGCAGGCGTCCAGGTCGTCGAGGGCGCCCAGCAGCAGGTCGTATTTTTCGGGCGAGGGGCTGGCGGCCGGGGTGAGCTTGTTGACCACTTCGCAGTAATGCTGGGCCATGTAGATCCGGTCCAGGTCCTGGCGGATGCCGCCGAAGACGCTGAGCGTGCGCCCGCCGGTGCACACTGGGAAATTGGATCCCTTCTTTAAATAGAACCTGTAGTCGCCCCAGGAGAAGGCCTCGCTGAGCGCGCGCAGTTTGCCCTTGGCCAGCCGCACGCCCTTGAAATTCACCTCGAGCTTCCCGTGCTCCAGCGTGAACACGGTGACGATCCGGTCGCTCTCCCTGAGCGGCCGCCTCATCAGCACTATCCCGTAATCGCAAAAAATCATTAACCAAATTTTACCACTTATAGTATTGGTCATGTCGGGCGGCCTACCGCAGGGGCCTCGCGAGCCCCGAGCTTGCGTAAGCGCGAGGGGTGGGTGGAGCGAAGCGACACCGCAGTGTGAAAGAGTGAGGCCACGGTGTGGCCGAACGTACCCGGAGAAGGCATACCCTCGCCGGCCTTCAATACTGGGCGTTCCTGTACGCATGGTAGGCCGCCCAAAATTAGTTAAACTATATCTTCTCCAGCGGTTCGGGGGATAACACCCCTGCCAACCCCTTAATGGCGCCTGCGAGTCTGGTTAAGGAATGTCAAATAAACCGGGTTCTGTATCAGAAACTTTGCTTTTTTAAGACTTAATTTATATAATTAGAGCACTATGTTACCTACCTACAGACCAAATGTTGCAAAGCGCAAGAAGCACATCGGCTTCCGCGCCAAGATGAAAACCAAGGGCGGCAGAAAAGTGCTCGCCCGCCGGCGCGCCAAGGGCCGCTGGACCCTGATACCCGATATAAAGTCGTAAGACTTTGCCGGGTTACAGTGAAACAGTTCGCCTTTTCAAAAGCTTCACGCCTACGGCTTAAAAAAGAGTTCGAGGCCGTTTTCGACGCCGGGAACAGGACCGCCACCAGGCATCTGGTGGCCTGGCATTCCAAAGGCGCGGACACAGAAAAAAAGATCGGCCTGATGGTCTCAAAAAAGACCGGCGGGGCCGTGAAGCGGAACAGGTTAAAAAGGCTTCTTAGGGAAGCGTTCAGGCTGGATAGAAAAGAGTTAAAGGAAGGCACGCGCCTTATCATTTATCCCAAAGCGGGCTGCGCCATGAAAAACCTGGCCCAGGCCCGCAAAGAGCTGGAGAATGTCCGGCTGAGGGCGCGCCTTAACGATGACGGCAGATAAGACCGTTGCAAAAAATCTTAAATCGCTCGCGCTGCTCACGCTGCGCTCGGCATACAGGACGTTTAGGCCCGCTCTCGGGCCGGGAACCTGCCGGTTCCATCCGTCCTGCTCCGAGTACGCGTTCCAGGCGCTCGGCAAACACGGGATTTTAAAAGGGGGGAGGCTGGCCGCAAGCCGCCTCTCCCGCTGTCGTCCTTTCTCTCCGGGCGGTTTCGACCCCGTCCCCTGAGCCCCCACGGAAGCCTTCTGCAGTCGCGGGAGGTTAAATGCAGAAGAATTTGATACTGGCAGTAGTATTGTCCTCGCTGGTTTACGTCGGCTGGTATACCTTCGTAGAGAAGAAGATACAGCCGCAGCGCCAGCAGGCCGCGCAGCAGCAGGCGCAGGCCGCCTCGCCCCAGGCGCAGGCTCCGGCGCAGCCCGCCTACCCGGCGGCACAGGCCGAGCCCGCCCCGCTTCCCGCGAACTGGAAAGACAAGGCGATCAAGATAAAGGCCGGCAAGGCCGAGTACACCTTTAACGCCGAAACCGCCTCGCTGGCGAGCGCCGTCTACCAGGGCCCCGTCGCCCCCGTAGAACTGGTGCCCGATCCCCAGCGCGGCTTCTTCTACGCCAGCTTCCCCGGCAAGTTCACCCTGAAGTCAAAAACGGAGAAGTCCGTAGAGTTCGTTTCGCAGCAGGGCCCGCTGCGCATCACGAAAAAATTCACCTTCACCCCGGAGAACGGCGTGAACTACCTGGAGATGGAAGCGGTCAACACCTCCGGCAGCTCCCAGGCGCTGGCCCCGTGGGAGCTCCGCATCGGCCCCGGCCTCGACACCGTCGAGAGCGAGATGAAGGAGAACAAGAGCGAGCTCAAGGCCGTCTACACCTTCAGCGAAACCGGCCGCAAGCACCCCACCCTTAAAGAGGTGGAAGACGACGAGCCCGCCAGGCACGACTGGGTCTGGGCCGGCCTGAGCAACCGCTATTTCCTGGCCGCCTTCGCCAGCCCCAGCTTCAAGGACACCCGCCCGATCAGGCGCGACGAGAAGGTGGGGGAAAACGACGAGACCCCGCTGCTGGCGGTGCCGATGCGCGGCGTCGAGCTTAAGCCCGGCGAGAAAATAGCCTGGACCACCCTGTTCTACCTCGGGCCCAAAGACTACGCGCTGCTGCAGAAGGTAGGCCTCGGCCTCGACCGCGCCGTGGATTTCGGCTTCTTCGCCCCGCTGGCCAAGCTGGCCAATTCCTCGCTGATCTATTTCTACAAAGCCACGGGCAACTACGGCGTGGCCATCATCATCCTGAGCGTCATCATACAGCTCCTGCTCACGCCGCTGAGCTTCAAGAGCTACAAGGCCATGGCCGTGATGAAGAAGATACAGCCGGAGATGCAGGCCATACAGAAGCGCTACAAGGAAGACCCGCAGCGCATGAACAAAGAGATCATGGACCTCTACAAGCGCCACGGCACCAACCCGCTCGGCGGCTGCCTGCCGATGCTGCTGCAGATCCCGGTCTTCTTCGCGCTGTTCACCGCGCTGCGCAACTCGTGGGACCTGCACGGCGCCGCGTTCGTTTTCTGGATAAAGGACCTGTCCTCCAAGGACCCGTTCTACGTGATGCCGCTCGTCATGGGCGGCATCATGTTCCTGCAGCAGCATTTGAGCCCGCAGACCTCCGACCCGGCGCAGGCGACGATGATGAAGTTCATGCCCCTCATCTTCACCTTCATGTTCCTCACCTTCCCGTCGGGGCTGGTGCTGTACTGGCTCATAAACAGCACCTGGGGCTTCGCGCAGACCATGTACCTGCAGAAAAAGATGGGCTGACGTTCCATTTGCGGTAAAAGTAAGGAGACACTCAAATGAGAGAAACAAAAACAGAAGCAAAAACAATACAGGACGCCGTCGAAAAGGGCCTTGCAGAGCTCGGCCTCCGGCGCGACCAGGTTGAAGTGGTGGTCGTCAGCGAGGGGAAGAGCGGCTTCCTCGGCATAGGCGCCAAGAAAGCCTGCGTGATACTGCGCGAAAAGCGCTGGGGCGAAAGCCGCGGCGAAGAGCCGCGCGAAAGCCGCGGCGGCGGGCGCGGCGGCAGCCGCGGCGGCAGCCGGGGCGGACGCAGCAGCGGCGGGCGCGGCGGAGAGCGCGGCGGCAGCCGCGGCGGCAGCCGGGGCGGGCGAGAAGGCGGCGATAGCCGTTCCTCCGCTCCCAGGCGCCCCGGGCGCTACGGTTACGAAGACGCCAGGCTCCCTCCGCCGGAAGCGGGCCGCGAAGAGCGCCCCCAGCGCGAAGACCGCATGCACAGGACGGACCGCGTTTATAAGGAAGAGCCGCTCGGAGCGGACTACGCCGCCATACAGCCGGCGCAGGACCCCGTGGAGCACGCCAAATCGGCCCTGCTCAAGATGCTCTCGCTGATGGGCGTGGAAGCCACGATCAGCGAAGCCAGGCTGGACGCCCCCGAGAACCTGCTGTTCATAAGGTTCGACTGCGCGGACTCGACCGCCTTCACCGAGGAGAACGGCCGCGGACTGCAGTCGCTGCAATTCGTCCTCAACTCGATAGTCAGCCGCAAGCGCGAGCCGCACCTGGCCCTGCGCCTGGACACCGGCGGCTACTGGGACAGCAAGGAAAAAGAGATAGCCGCGCGCGTGGAAGAGGCCGTCAACGACGCCCGGACCAACAACAGGCCCAACCGCCTGGACCCGATGCCCGCCTCGATGCGCAAGATAGTGCACAACCTCATCAAGAGCAAGTACCCCGACATGGAGACGGTCTCCGAAGGCGAGGGGCGCTGGCGCAAGGTGGTCATTCGCAAGACCGAGAGCCAGCAGGAAGCCCAGGCCGCGCAGCCCGCCGCTGAGCAGCCCGCCGCTGAGCAGCCCGCCGCTGAGCAGCCCGCCGCTGAACAGCCCGCGGTTGAACAGCCCGCGGTTAAACAGCCCGCAGCGGAGCAGCCTG
Organism: Elusimicrobia bacterium GWD2_63_28; assembly: GCA_001799895.1. Taxonomy (GTDB): domain Bacteria; phylum Elusimicrobiota; class Elusimicrobia; order Elusimicrobiales; family UBA9959; genus UBA9959. The sequence goes on along the minus strand of MGUI01000017.1, from coordinate 59,913 downwards.
TGGAACAGACCGCCGCCCAGCCGGCTGAGCAGACGACCACCGAGCAGAAGTAACCGCTCTTTGGTCAACCCGGCGTGACGGCGAAACCGCTGTCACGCCGTTCCTTTTTAAGAATGATATTGCCGGAGACCGACGACACCATTGCCGCGCAGGCTACGCCCCCCGGGGCGGGAGCCCTGGCAGTGCTGCGCCTCTCCGGCCCGGCGGCCTTCACGGCGGCCGCCGGCTTCCTGCGGCCGGCCCCGCAGGATCCGCCCCACGGCCAGGCCCGCCTGCTGTCCGTGTGCGACGGGGAGAGGCTGGTGGACAGGGCAGTGGTTGTTTTCTTCCGCGGCCCCGCCAGCTACACCGGCCAGGATACCGTGGAGATAACCTGCCACGGCTCGCCCTACATCATCCGGACCATATTGAACCTGGCCGTCAGGAACGGGGCCAGGCCGGCGGAGCCGGGAGAATTCACGCTGCGCGCCTTCCTCAACGGCAAGCTGGACCTGGCGCAGGCGGAGGCGGTGGGACAGCTGATAGAGGCGGGCTCCGAGGGAGCCCACCGCGCGGCCCTTACCCAGGCGGAAGGCGGGCTCTCGCGCGAGGTGCGCGGGATCAGGGACGGGCTGGTGGGCCTGCTGGGAGAGCTGGAGGCGCGGCTGGACGATTCCTACGAGGAGATCCCGGCGCTGGAACTTAAGTCCTTCTCCCGGGCGGCCGGCGAAGCCCGCAAGAAAGCCGCGGCGCTGGCGGCCGGCTACGCGGCCGGGCGCGGCATCAAGGACGGCATAAAGATAGTGATCGCCGGGGCTCCCAATTCCGGCAAGTCCTCGCTGCTCAACGCGCTGCTGGGCTACGACAGGGCCATGGTTTCAAGGGAGGCCGGCACCACGCGCGACACGCTTGAGGCCGGGCTGGAGATAGACGGCTTCCGGGTGCTCTTCACCGACACGGCGGGCCTGGACGCCCGCAGCGCCCCGGCGCTGGAGCGGGAAGGCATGCGGCGCGCGAAGGACGCCATAGCGCGGGCCGACACGGTGCTGCTGCTCGAAGATTCCTCGGCGCCCGAGACCGCCGCCGGCCGCCGCGCGGCAAGCGAGACGCTGCGCCTCGCCCTGAAAGGAGCGAAGATCATACGCGTCAGCAGCAAATGCGACCTGGCCAGACGCAAAAGGCCTCCTGCCGGCGTTCTTAAAGTCTCGGCCAAAACCGGTGAAGGCCTGGCCGCCCTGAAGTCGAAGCTGGTGGCCGAGCAGAAAAAGATATTCAGCGACGGCGCGCAGGCCGTGGTCACCTCCTCCCGTCATTTCGCGGCGCTTTCGGCCGCGGCCGGGGAGCTCGGCCGGCTGGGCGAAGTGCTGAAGAAAAGAAATCCGCCGCTGGAGCTGGCCGCCGAACACCTGCGCGGGGCGCTGGGCGCGCTGGCCTCCCTGCTGGGCGAGACCGCCCCGGAGGAAGTGCTGGCAGGCATCTTCAGGAATTTCTGCGTCGGGAAATGAGGGAAGGAAGGGAAATGTTCAACAATAGTTTTCCGCTCAAGGTACTGTTCGAGCCCGGAGAGGCTTTCGCGGAGATCGCGGCCGGCAGGACAGGCTGGGCCTGGCCGAGCGCCCTGTACGCGCTCTCCGCGGGCGCCTCGGTGCTGCTGTTCAAGCTGGCGCCGCCGGAATTCGTGGCCGAGTCTTTCGAGGGGCTCACGCTCACCCGCGCCCGGGGCTTCTTCTTCTACTTCGCCTTCTCGCTGGCCGGCGGCCTGCTCTTTACCGCTTTCATCTGCTCCCTCATCTCGGCCCTCTCCCGCTTCCTGGAGGGGGGGCGGCTTTCGGCGCGCATCATCGCCGCGGGCCTGGCCGTCGGGGTTTTCGGGATAACGGCCGCGGCCATGCACGGTGCGGCCGGGGGGGCGCGCGCCGCAGGCATCGCCGCGGGCGCGGCGGCGGTCCTTTTCTCCGGGTGGGCGGCCTTCAGCGGCAGGCAGCTTTTCCCGCGCATGCTCAAGGGCATGCTGGCCGTCTCCGCGCTGTCCCTGGCCGCCAGCCTGCCGGCCGGCGCGGCGGTCCTGGCCGGCTCGGTAAAAGTTTATACCGGGGTCGAATATCTTTTCTCCATACTTTCCCTGTACTGGCTGGCCAAGGCGGTCTCCGCCGTTTACGGCGCGTCCAAAGCCAGGGCGGCGGCCGCGACGGTGCTGGCCCTTTTCGGCGGGCTGGCCTTCCTTTTCCTGGTGTTCAACCTCGGGCTGCTGCCGCCCGACATCTTCGAAGCGCTGCTGCTGGTCTGAGGCATGACGGATTTCAACTACCCCGATACTTTCGACGCGATAGTGGTGGGCGGCGGCCACGCCGGCTGCGAGGCCGCGCTGGCGGCGGCGCGCCTGGGCGCCAGGACGCTGCTGCTCACCCAGGACCTGGACACCATCGCCCAGATGTCCTGCAACCCGTCCATCGGGGGCGTGGGCAAGGGGCAGCTGGTGCGCGAGATAGACGCCCTCGGCGGCGAGATGGGCAGGACCGCGGACCTCGCCATGCTGAGCAGCCACCTGCTCAACACCTCCAAAGGGGCCGCGGTGCGCTCGCCGCGCGCCCAATGCGACAAGAAGCTTTACCAGGCCGCGATGAAGCGCGCGCTCGAGCGGGAGCCGAACCTCTGCCTGGTGCAGGACGAGGCGGCCGCCGTGCTGGAGAAGGGGGGCCGGGCGGCGGGCGTGCTGACCGCCCGCGGCACCCGCTACCGCTCAAAGACCGTGATCCTGACGGCCGGCACCTTCCTGCGCGGCGTGATCCACGTCGGGCTGCGCTCCTTCCCTGGCGGCAGGTACAACCACCCGCCGTCGGACCTGCTTTCTAAAAGCCTGGCCGGCCTGGGCTTCAGGCTGGGCCGCCTCAAGACCGGCACCCCGATGCGCCTGCACTCCCGCGGCATAGATTTTTCCAAGTGCGAAAGACAGGAGCCGGATTCCCCGCCGGAGCCCTTCTCCCATTTCACCGGCAAGATCGGCAACCCGCAGCTGCCCTGCTGGATAACCAGGACCGGCCCGAAAACCGCCGCCATAATAAACGCGGCGCTGCACCGCTCCCCGCTCTACAGCGGCAAGATCAAATCGACGGGGCCGCGCTACTGCCCTTCCATCGAGGACAAGGTGGTCAAGTTCCCGCACCACGGCGCGCACCACCTCTTCCTGGAGCCGGAAGGCTTCGGCACCGAGGAATATTACGTCAACGGCCTCTCCACCAGCCTGCCCGAGGAAGTGCAGCGGGAAATAGTGCGCTCCGTAGCCGGCCTGGAGAAGGCCGAGATCATGCGAGCCGCCTACGCCATAGAATACGACTACTCGGACCCCGCCCAGCTGGACTACACGCTGGAGACGCGGCTGCTGCCGGGGCTTTACCTGGCCGGCCAGGTGAACGGCACCACCGGCTACGAAGAGGCCGCGGGCCAGGGCCTGGTGGCCGGCATCAACGCGGCCCGCGCCGCTGCCGGCAAAGAGCCGGTCATCATCCGGCGCGACGAGGGCTACCTCGGCGTTATGATAGACGACCTGGTCTCCAAAGGCGTGGACGAGCCGTACCGGATCTTCACCTCCAGGGCGGAGTTCCGCCTGCTGCTGCGGGCTGACAACGCGGACCTGCGCCTGGCGCCGCGCGGCTTCGAGCTGGGCCTGCTGCCGGCCGGCCTGAAGGCAAACTTCGACGCGTACAAGGCCGCCGTGGAGGCGCTGCTGGACGGCGGCAAGCCGGCCCGGCCGCCCCGCGGGCCCTGGACGCTGGAGAAAGCCCAAAAAACCGCCGCCATCGAAAAGATCTACGCCATGTACGTGCAGCGCAACAAAAAGCAGGCCGAAAAGATGAAGAAGTTCGAAGGGCTGCGCATACCCGCGGAGTTCAGTTACGCCGCCGCCGGGGCGCTGCCGAACGAGGCGCGCCACAAGCTGGAGGCGCACCGCCCGCTCACGCTGGCGCAGGCCGGGCGCATCCCCGGCGTGACGCCGGCCGACGTGCAGCTGCTGTGGGTACTGCTGGAAAAACGCCGCCGCAATGGAGGAAGCCGTGAATGACGCCTTGAAAACTACGCTCGCAGCGTGGGGGCTGGAACTTGGGCCGGCCGCGGAGCGCAGGCTCGGGATCTTCGCCGGAGAGCTGCTCGAGAAGAACTCGATGATGAACCTGGTGTCGAAGAACGACGAGCCGCTGCTCTGGGAGCGCCACATCCTGGACTCGCTGGCCGGCGCCCTGCTGCTGCGGCGCCTTGTGAAACCCGGAGGGACCATAGCGGACGCGGGCTCCGGCGCGGGCTTTCCCGGCCTGGTACTCGCGGCCGTGCTGGAAGAGTTCAGGTTCGAGCTGCTGGATTCCAGGGGCAAGCGCTGCGACTTCCTGGGCCTGGCTGCCGCGTCGATGCTGGCCGGCAACGTCGCGGTGTTCCAGCGCAGGGTGGGGGAAGGCGGCCCCGGAGCGGAGACCAGGTACGCCGCGGTCATCGAAAGGGCCATGGGACAACTTGAAAACATCCTGCCCCAATGCTTAAATATACTGTCCGGGGGAGGCTGCTTCCTGGCCTGGCAGAGCGGCGCCCAGCTGGCCAAGGGGCGGCCCGCCGTGGACGCGGCGCTCAAGAAAGCGGGGGGAGAGCTGCTGGAGAACTTCACCTACCGCCTCCCCGGTGAGGAAACAGACAGGCACATTCTGGTTTTCAGAAAAAGACAGCGCTAAGGACCTATGCACATACTGAATTATTATTTCACGCCGTTCGCGGTGATACTGATACTCTTCGCGCTCTTCTTTTCGGAGCCGGAGCGCTCGGTCACCTACGCCTCCTTCGCCATACTCGCCGCGGCCTTCGCCGCCAATTACTGGCTAAGCAGCAACACCTACCGCTTCCTGCGCTGGAGCCGCCACATCAGGGCGGTCACCGTCTGGATGAACCTGCTGGTGAGCGCCGCCCTCTTCTACCTGCTCTCGGCCTACTGGGCCCCGATGTGGCTGCTCTTCCTCACCGCGCCGGCGGCCAGCGCGATGTACATGAAAAAATGGCAGGTCTTCGCCACCGCCGCCGTCTCGTCGGCCCTCATGGTGGCCATCTATTTCCACAGGGCGGTGACCTTCATCACAGCGGACGCCCCGGACATGACGCTGGCCGCGGCGCTTTCGCAGGCCGCTTCCAACACCCAGCTGCTCGGCATGGCCGCCACGCAGGCGGTCTTCATAGTCTTCTTCTCGATGTTCACCGCCGCGATGGCGGAGATGATAGTCAAGGTGCGCGACTCGATGAGGTAAAGGCGGCGGCCGGCGGCGGTTTCTTTGCATGGACATCTTATCCAAACTGCGGTTGCTCTTCTGGGGGCTTGTCATAGGCCTGTGGGGCCTGTTCATGTACCAGTACATGAGCGAGGACATGGCCACCCTGAAGAGCTTCCGCATCGGCAAGAACCCCTTCGCCGCCAAGCCCTCCTACGACAAGCCCGTCCTTAAGCGCTATCCCGCGCCGGACCACTACCAGCCGCAGGGCGTGCAGGCTGCGCGGCCCCTGCAGCAGGCTGCCACGGGGCAGAGCACGCTGAGCCTGGTAAAAGCCGGCGACGACATCAAGGACATAGCGAGCACGCCGCTGATTCCGGAGCACGCCCCGGGGGACAAAGCCCCCGCCATGCTGCCCGGCGGCGACGAGGGCGCCTACCCGGAGGCCCCGGCGGGCTTCGCCATGAAGGTGACGCGCCACTTCGTGCTTTATGAAGAGGGCCCTGAAGTCTCCGGAGAGCTGGCTGAGATGCTGGAGCTGCTGCACGGCAACATCATGCTGGACCTGGTGGCCTTCTCGCCGTGGACGCGCGAGAAGAAGGTCTACATCTATTACGCGCAGAGCGGGGAAACCTACCGGCGCCTCACCGGCCGGCCGGCCTGGTCGGGCGGCGCGGCCTCACTCTCCGAGCGCAAGATCTACGTCTACAAGAGCGACGAGGCCTTCGGCATTATGGCGCACGAGCTGACGCACATCTATTTCGACAGCTTCTTCCCGGCCTCCACGCCCAGCCCGCTGTGGCTCAGCGAGGGCGTGGCCACCTATATCCAGTCCGAGCGCGGCCTCTCCACGCCCAACTGGCTGGACCAGAACCTGAAGCTGCTCGAGGGCGGCAGCGGCTTCAAACTCGGCGACCTGGTGCGCATCGAGAACATGCAGGGCGCCGACGAGGACAATGTCCGCCTGTGGTACGCGCAGTCCTACAGCCTGGTGCGCTTCCTGATGAAGCTGAAGGCCGGCGACGCCTTCTACATTTTCTGCAAGGAGCTGCGCGACGGCAATCCTCCCAACCAGGCGCTGTACCGCGCCTACGGCATGCCCTACAACAAGCTCTCGTCGCTGGAATACGCCTGGCGCTACGACCTGAAGACCGGCAAGATCTCCGGCACGAACAAATACTAGCAGGGACGTTGTTGAGTTGTTGACTATTTTAGCTGCCTGTGCGAGGGCCTTGTTGCGCACGGGAAATAGTCAACAACTCAACAACGTCCCTTAATATATATATTCCTATATATAGGGGTTGACCGAAATCAACCCCCGTTTTCGCGCCTCCTCGCCACTACTTCCGACCAAAATATTGCGCTAAAACAAGCGCTTTTTACACCGGGTATTGACAAGGGGGGGGTGATGCTATATACTAATAATCCAAGTGGTGGAAAGTGGTGAACAGTGTTTTTTTGTGTTTAATAATGTTGTAAACTGTAAGCACTGAAAGATCCGGTCAAAAAAGTTATGAGCTCACTCTACGGGGAACACACCTACACGATGGACGCCAAAGGCCGCGTCTTCGTGCCCGCGCGTTTCCGCGACGAGCTCCGCAAGGAAGACAAGAACTATTTCATGCTCAGCATCGGGCTCGACCACTGCCTCTACATATTCCTGCCGTCGCAGTGGGAAGAGCTGATAGCGAACAACATGCAGACCTTCAAGTCCGAGAACAAGGAGGAGGAGCGGGCTTTCAAGCGCTTCTTCTTCGGCAACGCCTGCGAGGCGGAACTGGACGAGCAGGGCAGGATTTTAGTGCCGCAGAATCAGAAAGCGTATGCTTCTCTCAAGAAGGACATCCTGATACGCGGCGTCGGTAATAAGGCTGAAATATGGGATGCGCAGGCTTGGTCGAAATACAAGAAAGACGTAATAGATCCCTCGTTCGGAAAGTTCAGCAAGATGTTCGACCTATGACCGAGTACACGCACGTACCGGTCCTGGCCGAAGAGACAGTGAACCTGCTGATAACCGAAAAGAAGGGCACCTACGTCGACGCGACGCTGGGCATGGGCGGGCATACCGCGCGCCTGCTTAACGCGCTGCCCCCGGAGGCCGGGGTGCTCGGCATCGACTGGGACCCGGAGATGGCCGGCGTCGCCGCGCGCAATTTGCAGCCCTTCGGCGCCCGCGTCAAGATAGCGCAGGGCAACTTCGCCAACATAGACGAGATCATCGCCCGCGAGGGGATACGCGCCGTCTCGGGCGTACTGTTCGACCTGGGGATCTCCTCGCTGCATTTCGACAAACCGTCGCGGGGCTTCAGCCTCAAGCACGACGGCCCGCTGGACATGCGCATCAACCCTGATAATCCCCTGACGGCTTACACGATCATCAACCAGTGGCCCTACGAGCAGATAGAGCACCTCATCCGCGTCTGCGGCGAGCGGCATTCCGGCCGCATCACGCGCGCGGTGCTGGAGGCCCGCCGGGCCAAGCCGCTGGAGACCACGGCCGACCTGAGCTCCCTTATAGAGCGCGTGGCGCCGGCGCGGGGGGAGAAAACCCACCCCGCCACCAAGACCTTCCTGGCCCTGCGGGTGGCCGTGAACTACGAGTTTGACAATCTCACGCGCGGCATACAGAAGATCATGCCGCTGCTCAAGCCGGGGGCGCGGATGGGCATCATAACCTTCCACTCCCTGGAAGACCGCATAGTGAAAGAGACGTTCCGGCTGATGGCCAGGATGGGCGGGTGGGAATTAGTGACGAGGAAGCCGGTAAAGCCTTCAGACGAGGAAGTAGCCTCGAACAAGAGGGCCCGCAGCGCGAAGTTAAGGGTAATTGAAAAGCGGTAAGGAGGCACTATGTATCCCGAAAACATCCTTAAGGTTGGCGCGAAGTTCAACAAGCTCCTGCACGGCAGGACCGCCCGGGCGAAGTTCAACGGGCTGAAGGCCGCGGTGTGTCCCACCAAGATCTTCTACCTGTGGGAGAAGCACGGCATAAAGAGGATAGAGCTGTTCAGCATGGAATAAACTTTCGAGGTAAGGCAACATATGCTTAAAAAGACGAGAAACCTGAGATTGGCCGGAGTGGGAATTATCTTCGCCGGGGCCTTCATCTTCGCCGCAGAAAACCTGCAGGCGGTGAAGCTGGGCTACAACATCGAGAAACTGCGCAGGGAGATAAAGGACCTGGAAAGCGCCAATACCTACCTGAAGAAAGAGATACAGGTTTCGTTGTCGCCGGAGAAACTTGAAGCCGAGGCCTCCAGGCTCGGCATGGTTTACCCGGAGCCCGGCGCCGTCGTGATACTCGACGAAAAGCCGGCGGAAGGCACCGCGGGGCGGGGCTGGCTGGCCAGGCTTTTCAAATTTAATAAGTCTTCATAACCGTCGCCTCCCGCCGGGGAAAGAAATGGCGGAAAAAAACTTCAGGACCTTATTCGACAGCATCCCCGTACACGGGGACTCCGGCTTCGCAAGGGCGGCGGCCGCTCATGATAGCCCAAACCTTAAGATCAAGAATACACTTCTGCGCGGCGCTGGCCGCCATCGCCCCTTTGGCGATTGGCGCCAGGCTGTTCTGGCTGCAGACTTTCCGTCACGAAAAGCTTTCAGAAACGGCTTCTAAGGAGTTCAACCGCACCGTCTCGGAGATCGGCCCCCGCGGCCGCGTCTTCGGCGCCGGCGGGGAACTGCTGGCGGAATCCATCGTCACCTGGGACGCCGGGCTCTTCAAGAAGGACCTGGAGGCCGAGGCGAAGGCGAAAAAAGACCCGGGCTACCCCGCCCGCGTGGTCTCGGAACTGACCCGGCTCCTTTCCCTGCCTCCCGCCTTCAGGGAGCGCTACCGCAAAAACAAAAATTTCGTCCCGCTCAAGAGCGGTCTGGACCGGCAGGCCGCCGAGGCCGTAAAGGCGCTCAAGTTCAAAGGCGTCGCGCTGGAGCCGGTGCAGAGCCGCTATTACCCGGCCGGCGACATCGCGCGCGCCATAATCGGCGTGACGCGGGAGGAGCGGGGGCTGACCGGGGTGGAACTGCTCTACGACAAGGTGCTCAGCGGCCACGTCAGCCGGCGCGAGGTAGTGCGCGACGCCTCGGGCCGCGTCATCTTCCAGGACAAACAGGAAAAGGAATCCCGGCCCCGGGACCTGCACCTCACTATCGACAAGAACATACAGTATTTCGCGCAGGAAGCCATACAGAAAGCCGTGGAAAAGAACCGGGCCGAGCTGGGCATGGCGCTGGTGCAGGACCCCAACACCGGCAGGATCCTGGCCATGGCCTCCTGGCCCAGCAGCGTCCAGAAGATAGAGCCGGTGGAATGGGTCTACGAGCCCGGCTCGACCTTTAAAGCGATAACCCTGGCGGCGGCCCTCGAAAAGGGCATAACCAGCGAGCAGAGCACTTTCTACTGCGAAAACGGCGCCTGGGCCTTCAGCAGCAGGATAACCCTGCACGACCACGAGCCGGATAAGACGCTGAACCTCTCCGAGGTGATAGAGCGCTCCTCCAATATCGGCACGGCCAAGCTGGGACTGAAGCTTGGCGTGAAGGACTTTTACTTCTTTACCAAGGCCTTCGGCTTCGGCGCCAAGTCCGCGCTGGGCTTCGCCGGCGAATCGGCAGGCCTGCTGCGGCCGCTGGAAAAGTTCAAGCCCATCGACCTGGCCGTCGGCTCCTACGGGCACGGCATAGCCGCCACGCCGCTGCAGGTGCTCAACGCCTATTCGGCCCTGGCCAACGGCGGGCGCCTCTTCGAGCCGCGCCTGGTGGAGAAGGTTACAGAGTTTGAGGGCGAAGAGGTGTTCCGCAACGAGCCCTCTGTGATACGGCAGGTGATCAGCCCGGGCATCTGCGGGCGGGTTAAGAAGATCCTGCGGGCGGTGGTGGAGAGCGGCACCGGCAAGAACGCCGCCGTGGCCGGCTACTCCATAGCCGGCAAAACCGGCACGTCCAAGAAGATCGATCCGCGCACGGGCAAATACCTGACCGGCCGCAACGTGGCCTCCTTCGCGGGCTTCTTCCCGGTGCCCGCGCCGCAATATACGATCCTCGTGGTGATAGACAACCCCAGGGGGCTTACCTACGGCGGCGAGACGGCCGCGCCCGCCTTCCGCGAGATAGCCTCCAAGATCATAACCCTCAAGGGCATCAAGCCCGATATGCCCACTACGCGCAAGGTCGGCCATGCCGCCCCCGAGCGCCCCATTTCGGACTAACCGGCCCGCCCTAAAATTTTCTATCATTTAAGCATGAAGCTGTCCCTTTTGCTCGAAACCTGCGGCCTGCGGCACGACGGCCCGGACCCGGAGATAACCTCGGTGGTCAACGATTCCCGCCAGGCCGGGCCCGGCGCGCTGTTTTTCGCGCTGCCCGGCGCGAAGACCGACGGGGCCATGTTCATCAGGCAGGCGCTGGAAAAGGGCGCCGCCGCGGTTATTTCCGCCGGTGAGCCGCCGGCGGAGATCCGCGCGGCTTTCCCCGGCGCGGCGCTGCTGAAGGCGGGGGAGATCTCTTCCGCGCTCTCCAGGATCTCGGCGGCTTTCTACGGCCGCCCCTCGGGCAGGCTGAAAGTCTTCGGGATAACCGGCACCAAGGGCAAGACCACCACCGCCTACCTGCTGGAGAGCGCGCTGCGGCTGGCGGGCTCCCGCCCCGGCGTGATAGGCACCATAGATTACCGCATCGACGGCAAGGTGATAGCGCAGGCCGCCAATACCACGCCGCTGGCCCATACCCTGCAGGAGCTGCTCGCCAGGATGGCCGCCGCCGACTCCCTCACGGCCGTGATGGAGGTCTCCTCCCACGCGCTGGCGCTGGGCCGCGTAGAGGACGTGGACTTCGACTGCGCCATTTTCACCAACCTGCAGCAGGACCACCTGGATTTCCACAAGGACCGGGAAAGCTATTTCCAGGCCAAGGCCCGCCTCTTCGACCTGCTCGAGCGCTCGCCCAAGAAGGACAAATGCGCCGTGATCAACGCCGACGACGAGCGCGCGGGCTGGCTGCTCAAGCGCCTCAAGGGCAAGGTGCGGACCGTCACCTTCGGCATAGAGAATTCCGCCGATTTCAGGGCGGCCGACATAGAGATCCTGGAGACCATGACGCGCTTCAGCCTGAAGGCCGGCGCGGAAACCCTGCCGGTGAAGCTCAACCTGCTGGGCCGCCACAACATTTACAACGCGCTGGCCGCCATAGCCGCGGCCGCCTCTGCGGGCGGCCTCAGGCTCCGCGCCGCCGCCGACGGGGTGCAGGCGCTGGCCAACGTGCCGGGCCGCCTCGAGCGGGTGGAGGCCGGGCAGGACTTCACCGTGTTCGTCGATTACGCGCATACCGAAGCCGCGCTGGAGAGCGTGCTGTCCAATTTGGGCCTGCTGCCGCATAACCGCCTCATCACCGTGTTCGGCTGCGGCGGAGACCGGGACCGCACCAAGCGCGCCCCGATGGGCGCGGTGGCCTGCGCCCTGAGCGATCTGGCCATAATCACCAGCGATAACCCGCGGAGCGAGGACCCGCTGGCCATCATCGACGACATAGAACAGGGCGTAACGGACAAGTATTCCAATTTCGAGGTGCTGCCGGACCGCGGGGACGCCATTGAAAAGGCGATCCTGCAGGCGCGCAAGGGCGACATCGTGCTAATCGCCGGGAAAGGGCACGAGACCTACCAGATCCTGAAGGACAAGACGATAGATTTCAGCGACACCCAAACCGCCGCCGCGGCGATAAGGAAGAAACTGGGCCTATGAACCTAAAGACCGACCTGGGCACCCTGGCCGGGGCCGTGAACGGGAAACTGCTGAAAGGCGATCCCGCCGCCCCTTTCACCTCTTTCGTCACCGACACGCGCAAGCTCAAATGCGGAGAATTTTTCTGGGCTCTGAAAGGCGCCGCCTACGACGCGCACTCTTTCCTGCCCGCCGCCGCGCCCTGCGCCGCCGGCTTCCTGGCGCGCGAAGAAGCGCTGGCAGCGCTGAAGGACCTGCCTCCGGCGGCCGTCGGCGTCGCCGATACGCTTAAAGCGCTGCAGGACCTGGCCGCCTGGCACAGGCAGCGCTTCCAGATCCCGCTCGTGGCCATAACCGGTTCCAACGGCAAGAGCACCGCCAAGGAGATGCTCAAAAGCATTTTCGCCTGCGCCGGGGAAACCTGCTCCAACGCCGGCAACCTCAACAACCAGTTCGGCCTGCCGCTGTCCCTGCTGGAACTCGACCAGCGCCACAAGTACGGCGTCTTCGAGCTCGGCGCCTCGCGCCGGGGGGACATAAAGGAGATAGGCGAGGTGGCGCGCCCGACCTGCGGCATAATCACCAATATCGGCCCGTCCCACCTGCAGTATTTCGGCGACCTGGAGACGATCTTCGAGACCAAGACCGAACTGGCGGCCTGCCTGGCCCCCGGCGGCACGCTGGTCTACAATTACGACGACCGCTACCTCTCGCGCCTCAACGGCCGCGCCTTTAAGAAACTGACCTTCGGCCGCGACCCCGGCGCCGACCTGCGCGTGCTGGAGGGGAACAATTTGCGCCTGGAATACGGCGGCAATATCCACGAGATCAGGCTGCCGCACGCCGGAGGGCACAACTACCTCAACGCCGCCGCGGCCGCGGCCGCCGCGCTGTCGGCCGGCCTGGACTTCGCCGTTATCCGCAAAGGGCTGGAGAACTACACCCCGCCGCCGATGCGCCTGCAGGAACTGCACATTAAAGGCGCCACGGTTATCCTGGACGCCTACAATTCCAACCCGCAGTCCGCCGCCTCGGCCATAAAGCAGGTCTTCGGCATGCCCAAGCCCCTCTATATCATGATGGGCGACATGAAGGAGCTGGGCCGGCACTCCGCCCATTACCATACCGACCTGGGCGCCGCGCTGGCCCACACCGGCGCCGAGCGGGTCTTCCTCGCGGGCCCGGAGATGCAGCCCGCCGTAGAGGCCTACCTGGCCGCCGGCGGCAAAACCCTGGTCTACGCCGAAACCCTCGACGGCTGGCTGGGAGAGGCCAGGGAACTTATCGGCGCAGGCAAAGGCACTTTTCTGATCAAGGCCTCCCGCTCCATGAAATTCGAACGCATTATAGAAGGATTATAAAATCAGCCCGCGCAACGGAGTAAACTTACCGCTATGAACAAACCCGCAAAAACAGAACCTAACGCGATCACCACGCGCGCCCAGGACTACTCGCAGTGGTACCTGGACGTTATCAAGAAGGCCACGCTGGCCGAGCATTCCGCGGTGCGCGGCTGCATGGTCATCCGGCCGCACGGCTACGCCATCTGGGAAAAGATGCAGCGCGAGCTAGACGACAGGTTCAAGGCCACCGGCCACGAGAACGCCTATTTCCCGCTGTTCATCCCGCTGTCGCTGCTCGCCCGGGAGGAGAAGCACGCTTCCGGCTTCGCCAAGGAATGCGCCGTGGTAACGCATCACCGCCTTAAATCCGTCAACGGCGAGATTGTCCCGGACCCGGAGTCCAAGCTCGAGGAGCCCCTGGTGGTGCGCCCCACCAGCGAAACCATAATCTGGGAGCAGTACAAGAGCTGGATCCAGAGCTACCGGGACCTGCCCCTGCTGATAAACCAGTGGGCCAATGTGGTGCGCTGGGAAATGCGCACGCGCCTGTTCCTGCGCACCGCCGAGTTCCTCTGGCAGGAGGGGCATACCGCCCACGCCACGGAGAAGGAGGCGCTGGAGGAAACCTGGCGCATGCTCGAGGTATACGCCGATTTTGCCGAGAACGTGATGGCCGTGCCCGTGATCAAGGGCCGCAAGACCGAAGGCGAGCGCTTCGCCGGGGCCCTGGAAACCCTCTCCATAGAGGGCATGATGCAGGACGGCAAAGCCCTGCAGATGGGCACCAGCCATTACCTGGGCCAGAACTTCTCCAAGGCCGCAGACGTCAAGTTCCAGAACCGGGAAGGCCAGCTGGAATACGTTTACGCGACGAGCTGGGGCGTCAGCACCAGGCTGGTCGGCGCCCTGATCATGACCCATTCCGACGACGCCGGGCTGGTGCTGCCGCCGAAGCTCGCCCCGGTGCAGGTCATAGTGATCCCCATTTTCAAGAGCCCGGAAGAGCAGGCCAGGACCTCGGAGGAGGCGAAGAAGGTCGCCGCCGAGCTCAAGGCGCTGGGCGTCGCGGTGAAGGTGGACGACCGGGACGGCATTATGCCGGGCGCCAAGTATTACGAGTGGGAAGGCAAAGGCGTGCCGCTGCGCATAGAGGTCGGCCCGAAGGATTTGGAGAAGGGCTCCCTCTGCATAGCGCGCCGCTTCGTAACGGAGATCAAGGGCGAAAGTCCCGAAGACCAGCGGCGCCGCCGCAAGGCTTTCCTGCCGCGGGCCGAGGCGATAGCCTCCATAGTGCCCACCCTCGCGGCCATGCAGGCCGAGCTGCTGGAGAAAGCCCGGCAGGCCAGGGCCGCCCGCACGCGCGTCTTCGACAAGCTGGAAGACTACGAGAAGTTCTTCAAGGACGAGGGCGGCGGCTTCGCCTGGGTGCACTGGGCCGGCACCGCCGAGCAGGAAGAGGAAATGGCCAAGCGCTTCGAGACAAGCATCCGCTGCCTGCCTTTCGAGGACCAAGTCCCGCCCGAGGCGAAGGGCGAAGGCGTCTGCATCCTGACGGGCAAGCCCTCCAAACAGCGCGTCCTGATGGCCAAGTCCTACTGACGACGCGGTGCTCTGGAGAATGAACGGAACCGCCGGGGCAACCCCGGCGGTTCTGCTTTGCGGCCCGCCGGGGCCCCTATCTTTTGGAATCCACTACCGCTTTGACCATCTCGTCCCAGTGGGTGGTTTGGGAGAAGGTCAGGTATTCATACTTGGGCTTGTAGTTCATGTAGAAGAGCGGGAAGAAGACCGAGACGCCGTTGGCGTCCTTTGATTTGTGGCCCAGGGCGTCGTTGCGCAGAATAAATTTTTCGGACAGGAAGACTATGACTTCCTTCGCCGCTTCCCTGACCGCAGGGGTGGGGGAATTGTCGAAGTAGAGCTTCATCAGCTGGTACAGGTCGCGCGCGTCTTCATCTTCGAAGTTGCGCAGTCCCCATTTCTTTTCGTGGTAGAGCGCCATGTCCGCCGGGGACGCGAGCACCAGCCGCGCGAACTTATCCATCAGCCGCGCCAGCTCCGGCGCCGCCGAGGGCCGCACGATGGACATGGTCACCGACATCTTCTGCGTCCCGTAATAGAACTCGGAGAAGCCCTTCATGATGGACTGCGCGGCGGAAAAAGAGTCGGAGGGGCCGGCCGCGAGCGCCTTCAGGAAGACCTCGTAGTTATAGCCGCTGCCCGGCGTGGTTTCCTGCGAGCCCACCACGTATTCCGCGGAATCCTTCAGGTCGTAGATGACCTCCACCGTCTGCATCAGGCAGGCGTCCGAGGCGTAGACGTTCACGCCGCCGCCGGCCTTTATGGCCGCCGCCAGTTCGGCGGGGGAGATATGGTGGCCGGAAGGCTCGTCGTAAGAAATGCCCTTGGCCGCGCCGGGAGGCGGCTTCACGCCGCGCCAGCCGCTGCCATGGCCGCCCACGATCAGCATGTATTTCCTGGCGGGATAGGCCGCCTTTCCCCAGGCTATGAATTCGGCCAGGTGCTTCCAGTCGCCCATGTCGGCGTCGGGGAAATGCGCCAGCACCGGGGAATTGATCTTCAGCGGGTCGGCGTCCTTGACCATCAGGAAGCGGCGCGAGCCGGTCCAGTCCGCCTGAGGGGGCGCGGGCTCCTGCACGGAAGAGAAGGGGTTGAAGGGAGGCGCCGTCACGATGCGGCCCATCTCTACGACGACGTTGACTTTCCCCGTGGAGCCGGCGGCCTCCATCTCGTTGACGTCCTTGATGGCCTCGAGGCCCAGATTGTTGCGGGCGCTCACGTAGATCAGCACGGTCCATTCTTTCGGCGCCGGGCGATCTTCGGCGGGCGGGACGGGGATCTCCACGGCCGGCAGGCCGGCAAGGTTCAGCGCTTCGAGTTCGAAAGCGCCCGCGGGAAGGGCGGAGATCAAAAGAAGGAGGGCGGCGAAAAAGGGATTTAATTTCACGTTCATATTATAGCGGCACCGCCAAATGTCCGCATGAGCATTAGGGGCAAAGTCCGCCTAGGACCTTGGGGAAAAGACAACCCGCTAAAAAAGTATTAAAATATAGTTATTAATAGAAGCAGCCAAGCCGCTTCCAGGAGACTATGCTCTACTACGCGCACTATCTGAAAGACTTCTTCAGCCCGCTCAACGTTTTCCAGTACATCACCTTCCGCGCCGGCGGCGCCGTGATCACCTCCTTCCTCTTAAGCCTCCTGATCGGCCCCTGGCTGATAGCCAAGCTGCGCACCTTCAAGATAGGCCAGATACAGCGCACCGACGGCCCCCAGTCGCACCTGGCCAAGCAGGGCACCACCACCATGGGCGGCCTGCTGATCTTCCTGACCCTGCTGGTCTCCACCGCCCTCTGGGCGCGCATGGACAACCGCTTCATCCTGCTGATGCTGTTCACCACCGTGGTGCTGGCCTTCACCGGCTGGATGGACGACTACACCAAGCTGGTAAAGAAGAACCCCAAGGGAGCTTCCTCGAAATTCAAATTCTCCCTGCAGCTCTTTACCGCTATCAGCGTGGTGGTCTACCTGGCCGTCAGCCCGCCCAACGCCGAGTACGCCAACCTGCTCTCGATCCCCTACACCAAGGAAGTCTACCTGAACCTCGGCTTCCTCTACGCGGCGCTCGCCATGCTGGTCATCATCGGCTCGTCCAACGCCGTGAACCTTACCGACGGCCTCGACGGCCTGGCCGCCGGCTCGATAGTCTTCACGGCCCTGACCTTCGCGATTATAGCCTACGCCGCCGGCAACGTGAAGTGGGCCTCCTACCTGAAGCTGATCTACGTCGACGGCGCCGGCGAGATAACCGTCTTCCTGTCCGCGCTGATAGGCTCCTGCCTGGGTTTTTTGTGGTACAACGCCCACCCGGCGGAGGTGTTCATGGGCGACACCAGCTCGCTGTTCCTGGGCGGGGCCATAGGCACGGCGGCCATAGTCACCAAGCAGGAACTGCTGCTGCCGGTGGCCGGCGGCATCTTCCTGGTGGAGACCCTCTCGGTGATCCTGCAGATGGGCTCCTTCAAGCTGCGCAACAAGAAGCGCCTCTTCCTGATGGCCCCGATACACCACCATTTCGAGCTGAAGGGCATAGCCGAGTCCAAGGTGACGGTGCGCTTCTGGATCGTCGGCATCATGCTGATGCTGATAGCGCTCTCGTCGCTGAAGATACGCTGATATGTTCAACCCGCAAGACCTGAAAGGCCGCAAGGCGCTGGTAATAGGCGCCGGCAAGTCCGGCGTCGCCTGCGCGAACCTGCTGGCGGCCCGCGGCTTCTCCGTGCTGCTCTCGGACGGCGCGCCGGCGGCCGAGCTGAAAGACAGGCTCAAGGGCCTCGCCCGCTCGGTAGAGACGGAGACCGGCGGCCACGGCAGGCGGGCCTTTGCCTGCGGCTTCGCCGTAAAAAGCCCCGGCATGTCCCACGCCAACCCGCTGATAAAAGCGCTCAAGAAAAAGAAGATCCCGGTTTTCAGCGAAATAGAAATAGCCCTGGCCTTCTCCCGCGCCGGCTCGCTGCTTGCCGTGACAGGCACCAACGGCAAGACCACCACCACCACGCTGCTGGGGGAGATCATGAACGCCGCGCTGCGCCCCGGCGGCCGCGCCCTGGTCTGCGGGAATGTCGGCATCCCGGCGGCCGAGACCGCGCCCAAGGCGCGCCCCGGAGACGCCGTAGTTATGGAAGTGTCCAGCTACCAGCTGGAAGACAGCGCCCACATTAAGCCCGACGCCGCCTGCGTGCTGAACGTCACCCCCGACCACCTGGACCACCACGGAAGCATGGCCGCTTACGTCGAGGCCAAGAAAAAAGTCTTCAGATTCCAGGACAAGGACGGCTGCTGCGTTTTCAATTTCGAAGATAAATACTGCCGGGAGCTGGCCAAAGCCTGCCCGTCAAAAGCGCTGTTCTTCTCCTCCCTGCGCGCCGGCGGCAGACTCGCCGCGTGGGCGGCCGGGGGGAAGATCCATTTCAAACATGGCGGCAAGGCCTTCGCCGTAAAGCCGCCTGCCCTGCCGGGCGCGCACAACCTGGAGAACGCCATGTGCGCCGGGCTGATGGCCCTGCACTGCGGCGCCAGCCCCGCGGCGCTGAAAAAAGTCTTCTCCTCCTTCAAGGGAGTGGAGCACCGCATAGAGCCGGCCGGGACGGTGCGCGGCATAAATTTCGTAAACGACTCCAAGGGCACCAACGTGGATTCCACCGTCGTGGCGCTGAAGGCGCTCGGCGCGAAGAAGAATATCTGGCTCATCCTGGGCGGGCTCGGCAAAGGCCTGCCCTACGCCCCGCTGATCCCGCTGATAAAGAGCAGCGTGAAAGGCGTGCTGGCCATAGGCGCGGACGCGCCCAAGATCGAGGCCGAGCTCGCCGGGAGCGCGCCGCTCATAACCGCCGTCACGATGGAGACGGCCTGCCGGGAGATACTGCAGCTCGGCGAGAAGGGGGACATCGCCCTCTTTTCCCCGGCCTGCGCCTCCTTCGACCAGTTCAAAGATTTCGAGGACCGGGGGCGCAAGTTCAAGGCCTTCGTGAAGAGGCTCGGCGCCTGACGACAACCATGGACTACGCCTCGAAACGCCAGAAGCCGGCCTACAATGTCATCAATAACCGCAACCTGCGGTTCATGGACTACCCGCTCTTCTTCGTCGTGATCATACTGCTCGCCATGGGCCTGGTCTCGCTGTTCTCGGCGAGCGCCATCTGGGCCGGCAGCAAGGGGCTGGATACCCTCTTCTTCACCAAGAAGCAGGCGCTATTCATGCTGACCGGCTTCGGCCTGATGGCGGCGGCCATGCGCCTGGACCTGGAGCGCGTACGCCCCTACATCAAGCCGGCCTTCCTGGTGACGGCCGCGCTGCTGCTGCTGACGCTGTTCATGCCCAAGGTGGCCGGCGCCCGCCGCTGGATCCCGCTGGGCTTCATGAAACTGCAGACCAGCGAGTTCGCCAAGATCATAGTGATCCTTTACCTCGCCGACTATTTCGACCGCAATATGAGCCGCCTCAAAGAAAACTGGCGGGAGTTGCTCAAGCCGCTCGTCGCCACGCTCGTCGTCCTGGCCCTGATCGCCGCGGGGCCCGACCTGGGCACGCCCGCGCTGATCTTCGGCGTGGCCCTGTTCATGGCGGGCGCCGCCGGCGTGCCGCTCAAGTTCGTCCTTGCCCCTCTCCTGGCCGCCATCCCGGTCATTATCGTGCAGTTCATACTCTTTCCCTACCGCATAGCCCGCCTGAAAGCGGTGCTCTCCCCGTGGAACGACACCTCGGGCAAGGGCTACCAGCTGGTGCAGGGCATGCTCGCCGTCGGCTCCGGCGGCTGGTTCGGCAAGGGCCTCGGCGCCTCCAAGCTGAAGCTGATGTACATTCCCGAGCCCCACACCGATTTCATTTTCCCGGTCGTAGCGGAGGAGCTGGGCCTGGTGGGCGGGCTGTTCATCACCGGGCTCTTTACGGCCCTGCTGCTGAAGGGCGCGCGCATTGCGCGCAACGCGCCCAGCATCTTCACCTCCCTCACCGCCCTGGGCCTGACGCTGCTCATCTCGCTGCAGGCCTTCTACAATATCGGCATGTCCATCGGCATCCTGCCTACCAAGGGCATCCCGCTGCCCTTCTTCTCCTACGGCGGCTCTTCCATCTGGTCAGCCATGATCATGGTCGGCATCATCCTCAACGTCTCGGCCCACAGGAGCGGCAAACAATGGTAGAAAAAAAGCGCGCCCTGATAGCCTCCGGCGGTACCGGCGGGCATTTTTACCCCGGTTTCGCGCTGGCGGTAGAGCTGCGCGCGCGCGGCTGGCAGCCGCTCTTCCTGGTCAAGAAAGAGGATATCGCCCGCCCGGCCCTGGAGGAAGCGGACTTCCCCTACGCCGAGCTGGATATGGTCGCGCTGCCGCGCAGCCTGGATCCCTTCAGGCAGGCGGCGTTCTTCTTCAAATTCCTGAAATCCCTGGCGCTGGCCCGCAGGATAATGTCCGACTTTAAGCCGGCGGCCGTGATCGGCACCGGCAGCTACGTCGCTTTCCCGGCCGCCCTGGCGGCACGGCTGGCCGGCATCCCGGTCTACATACACGAGTCCAACGCCAGGTTCGGCCTGGGCAACCTCCTGGCCGCCCGGTTCTGCCGCCGCGCCGCGCTGGGCCTGCCGGTACAGGACAACCCTTTCGAAGCTCGCTCCGTGCTGACCGGCACGCCGATACGCGAGGCCTTCAGGCAGGAGCGCGCCCGCGCCGGCGCGCGCGCGGCGCTCGGCCTGGAGCCGGCTAAATTCACGGCGCTGATCTTCGGCGGCAGCCAGGGGGCGCGCCGCCTCAACGCCGCCTTCATCTCCGCCGCCAGGATCCTGAAAGGGGACCTGCAGGCCGTGCACGTGACCGGCCGGAAGAATTTCGAAGAGGTGCAGGCCGCCTACGCGGAGGCGGGCCTGGGCGGAGAAAGCGGCCTGAAGGTCTTTGACTACCGCGAGGATATGCCGGCGCTGTACGCCGCGGCGGACCTGGTGATCTCGCGCTCCGGCGCCAGCACCGTGGCCGAACTGGTCCAGCTTAAAAAGCCGGCCATCCTGGTGCCGCTGCCCACCTCGGCCGGCGACCACCAGAAGCACAACGCGCTGGCGCTGGCCGGCAGCGGCGCCGCCCTCTGCCTGGACGAGGGGCCGGATTTCGACAACAGGCTGGCGGCCGCCATACGCAATTTCATAGGCGACCCGGAGCGCGCAGCCGGGATGTCGGCGAGCTACGCCAGAACCGGCATCCCCGGCGGCCTCGCGGCCGCCGCGGCCCTGGCCGACCTGGTAGAAAAAGACGCCTTGATTTAAACGGAGGAAAACTAAAATGGAAATAGAGAAAGGTGCGAAGTGGGTGAAGTTCGACGTGATGGAGCGCTTCATGCGCGACGTCTTCAGGGGCATAGGCGTGCCGGCGGAGGAGGCCGCGGTCTGCGCCGACGTGCTGATAACCGCGGACAAGCTGGGCATAGATTCGCACGGCGCCTCGCGCCTGAAGCCGATCTATTACGACCGCATCAAGCAGGGAGTACAGCTGCCGAAAACTAAATTCGAAGTGGTCCGCGAGACCCCGACCACGGCGGTCATCGACGGGCATAACGGCATGGGCCACTACATCGCCAAGCGCGCCATGGAAATGGCCGTCAAGAAGGCCAAAAAGTTCGGCCTCGGCATGACGGCGGTGCGCAACTCCACCCATTACGGCATAGCCGGCTACCACGCGATGCTGGCCTCGAAGGCCGGCATGATCGGCATCACCGGCACCAATGCCCGCCCGTCGGTCGCCCCGACTTTCGGCGTCGAGAACATGATGGGCACCAACCCGCTCACGTTCGCTATCCCCACCGACGAGAAATTCCCGTTCCTGCTCGACTGCGCCACGCCCATCACGCAGCGCGGCAAGATAGAGGTTTACGCCAAGCTCGGCAAGAAGATGCCCAAGGGCTGGGTGATCGACGAGCACGGCAACTCCAAGACCGACTCCAGGGCCGTGCTCAAGGACCTGGTGGCGGGCACCGCCGCCCTGGTGCCGCTCGGCGGCATCGGCGAGGAACTGGCCGGCTACAAGGGCTACGGCTACTGCACCGTGGTGGAGATCCTCTCCGCCGCCCTGCAGCAGGGCGCCTACATGAAGGCGCTGCTCGGCGTGGACAAGAAGGGGAAAAAGATCCCCTACCCGCTCGGGCATTTCTTCCTGGCCATCGACATCGAACACTTCGTGCCGCTGCGCTCTTTCAAGAAGACCGCCGGCAATATCCTGCGCGAACTGCGGGCCTCGAAGAAGATGCCCGGCGCGAAGCGCATCTACACCGCCGGCGAGAAGGAACACCTGGCCTGGCTGTACCGCAAGGACCGGGGCGTGCCGCTTAACAAAGAAACCCAGGGCGAGATCATCGCCATGCGCGACGAGCTGGGGCTGAAGCAGTACAAATTCAGCTTCTGACCCGCGCGGGGGACGTTACAGGGGAGAAAGAGGCGCCGCCGCCTCTTTCTTTCTTTTTCCCCTGTTGCTTTCCACAACCGCGCGTTGCTATCATTTAACTGATGTTCGAAGAGGACCAGATTTCAAAGTACGCGCTATACCTGGCGTTCTTCCTGACCTTCATCGGCTACGCCGGCAGGTACACCGGCATAGAGCCGATAAACAACCAGTTCTTCCCTTTCGCGGCCTGGAGCTTTATCCTGCTGGCCGACAACCTCGCCTACCGGTTCAAGGGAAATTCCCCGCTGATCTCCCGCCCCGCGGAATTCTTTTTCCTGGCGGCCTGGTCGCTGGCCCTGGGCGCCCTGGCGGAGCTGCTGAACGTGCGCCTGCAAGCCTGGCACTATTTCGACCAGTCCTCGGTGCTGCCCACCCGCTGGGGCGGGCGCCTGCTCTCCTGGGCGGCGGCGCTGCCCTGCCTCTTCGTCCTGGACGAACTGTTCAGGTCTTTCGGCTTTTTCCGCGGCCTCAAATCCGCCCCTTTCAAGATCCCAAAGGCCCTGCCCCGCTACTTCCTGGCAGCGGGGGCCGCGCTGCTGCTCACCGCACTGGCCAAGCCGGCGCTGTTCTGGCCGCTGGCCGTGCCCGCCGCGGCCCTGCTGGCCGAGCCCCTCAACCTGCGCCTGGGCCTGCCTTCCCTGCTGCGGGAGCTGTCGGGGGGATTGCCGGCTAAGACCATACGCCTGGCCCTGGCCGGGCTCGCCTGCGGCCTGCTCTGGAACTGGTGGAACCGCGCCGCCGGCTCCGGCTGGGAATACAGCCTGCCTCCCTGGCTGGCCCCGCTGCCCGAGGCCGCCTACGCCGGCTTCCCTGTCCTGGCCCTCGCGGCCTATTCCCTCTATAGCCTGGCCTCCTGGCTGCGCTCCGGCAAGACCTGGGAAGAGAACGCCTGGACCATGCCGGGTGCACCGCCCCGGCCCGCCCTGCAGTGGGGCGCCGCCGCCCTTCTTATTATTACCTCTTATATCGCCCTCAGGGCGGTGGACTACCATACCGTAAGAATGTACCTCGGCTGGACCTGAGCCGGCTTTGCCCTTAAGACCTATATACGCATAGGTCCACCGGCCCCCTGCAAAATAGGCCTACTGGCTATTGACTTTCGTCAACTCCCGCTGTATAACATAGCGCAAGCAAATGCAGCGTTTTGGAGGAGTTATGAAAAACATCGTAAAAAACACCCTGGCGGCCGCGGCGATACTCTCCATACTGCCCGTTCTCTCCTTCGCCGAGAGCAAGAGCATCTACGGCGGCGACAACCGCAAAGAATACTTCCAGCTGGACGCGGCGCAGAAAGCCCTGGCCGACTCCACCGTTTCGCTCTGGAAATCAGCCTCTGTGGAGGCCCTCAATCCCGGCGGCGTAAAACTCAAGACGATCAATTTCGGCGACCGCCTGAACCTCTGCCCCGGTGAAAAGTTCCGCGAGCAGCCCATAGGGGCCTTCTGCTCCGGCGCCCTGGTAGGGCCCGACCTGATCATGACCGCCGGCCACTGCATCAAGACCGACGCGCAGTGCAAGGACACCAAATTCGTCTTCGGCTATAACGTAGGCGGGGAAGGCGCGGAGGCCACGACCGCCCTGCCCTCCGGCAACGTTTACGGCTGCGCCAAGGTGGTGAAGCGCTTCCTGGCCGGCGAGCCCAACTCGGCCAATCCCACCGGCCAGAACCTGGGCGCCGACTACGCGCTGGTGCAGCTCGACCGCAAGGTGGCCGGCCGCAAGCCCCTGGCCGTCAACCGCGGGACCAAGCTTAAGAACGGCGACGGCATCTTCGTGGTAGGCCACCCCGTGGGTCTGCCGCTCAAGCTGGCCGACGACGCCAGGGTGCGCGACTTCTCCAAGGTCGGCTACTTCACCGCCGACCTCGACACCTTCGGCGGCAACTCCGGCTCCCCGGTCTTCAACACGAGGACCAAAAAGATAGAGGGCATCCTGGTGCGCGGCGACGAGGACTTCATCGACAGCCCCGCCGGCTGCACGACGATGGCCACCTACGAGCAGACCGGCGGCCGCGGCGAGGACGTCACAAAGATCTCGGAACTGGCCTCCTTCATCCCGAAGCTGGCCGGCGAAAAATCGGCGGAAATAGAGATAATGCAGGTAGAGGCTCCCGCCATAGATCTGGGCACGGCACGCCCCCTTGAGCTGTCAGGGGAAGTAGCCTTCGACTAGCGCCCGACGGATTGGGCTTAAGAAAACACGCGCCCGGGGCGGCTTCCCCGGGCGCGCTTTTTTTGCCCGCCCTTAAAGTTGTATCCTTTTAACCGATGAAAAAACTGCTGTTCCTCGCCGCCTGCGCCGCCCTGGCAGGCTGCTCTGCCGCTACCGGGCGCCTGCTCTCAGACGACCCGCGCGCGCGCGCCGAGGCCGCCGAAGCCGCGGCGGCCGCTGGCCCGCGGGAAAAGAAGGATATCGTCCGCGCACTGAAGCGCGTGCTGGCCGACTCTGACAGCGGGGACCGGGCTTACGCCGCCGCCGCCCTGGAAGACCTGGGCCCGGCCGCGGCGGACGCCGTTCCCGAACTGATAGCGGCCCTGGGCGGCGCGGACCAGTCAGTGTCAGCGCCCGCTGGGCGCGCCCTCTCCAAACTGACGGAGGCCGCGCCGGCCCTGGCGGCCGCGCTCTCAGCCGAAAGCCCCGAACTGCGGGCGCAGCTGGGCCGCATCCTTGCCGCGCAGGGAGAGCCGGGCGCGAAAGCCCTGGCTAAGAATTTCGAACGGGGGGACAAGCAGCTGGCCCTGAGGTCGTCGCAGGTCCTGGAGGAGATGGGGCCGGCCGCTGAAAAAGCCGTACCGGTCCTGGCCCGGGCCGCCGCCAGCTCCGACGCCGAAGTGCAGGCCGCGGCCGCCGCGGCGCTTTCTGGCATAGGACGCCCCGCCGGGCTCTGGCTGGCCGACGCTTTAAGATCCCCGAACCCGCGCTCCCGGGCCGGGGCGTCGCTGGTACTGGGCGCCATGCTCCGCCCGCCCGCCGAGGCGCTGGAGGCCCTAGCCGGCGCGCTCGAAGACCAGGATGCGGCGATCCGCCTGCATAGCGCCATGGCCCTCGCGGCTTATACGCCGGAAGTGCTGGCGGCCCTGCCCGAAAATTTTATCCCGGCCCTTTCTAAAGCCGCCGCCGGCGGCGAGGCAGCCGAGTGGGCGCGCCGGGCCCTGCTCAAGACCGGCAGAGCTGACGGAAGCTGGCTGGCCGACGCGCTGAAAGCCAGGGACCCCCTGTCGCGCGAAGCCGCGGCGGCCTCGCTGGCCGGCCTGAAACAGCCTCCGGCCCAGGCCGTCAGGCCGCTGCTGCTGGCCCTGGCCGACGGGGAAGCCGCGGTGCGCAGGGCGGCGGCGGCCGCCCTGGGGAATTACGCTTTCAGGACGCCCAAGGCGCTGCCCAGGAACGCGCCCGCGGTCATCGCCATAGCCCTGGGGGACAAAGACCCCCAGGTCAGGGTAGCCGCCGCCGAAGCGCTGGGCGCGCTGGGGCCCGCGGCAGCCGCCGCCGAGCCGGAGCTCTGGGAAGTTTTCAAGTCAGCCGACTGCCGCCAGCGCGCCGCGGCGGCCAAAGCGCTGGGAGCCATAAAGCCCCGGCTCCTGAAAAACCGCGCCATAGTCCGGGCCCTGCAGAAGCCCTGCCCCGCCAAGCCGGTCCTCGACCCGGCCCTGCCCGGGCTGGGGCTCTCCGTCCCTCCCGCGCCGCAGACCGCGGCTCCCTGAAACACGGTCCGCGGCTGCGTGCCCCGGCGGCGCCGCCAAGCCGCCTCTTTTGATATACTTATTTGCAGCGGGGCTTATAATATTTAACGGTACAGCGCGGAGGATTCATGGGCATACACAGCATGGAACTTATCACCGTAGTTGTGCAGCGCAAGGACGGCCAGAAGGCCATCGACTCTGCGCTCAAGCACGGCGCGCCGGGGGTCACCAGTTTCTACGGCCGCGGCACCGGCGTGCGGCAGAAGCTCAGCCTTTTCGGCATGTTCATAGAGGCCGAAAAACACATCATACTCATAGCCACCACCGCCGAGAAAGTGGACAAGATACTCGACGGCGTGGCCAAGGACCTGGAGCTCGACAAGCCGGGCAAGGGCTTCGCCTACGTGCAGACGATAGGCCGGGTTTACGGCTATTACGAGGGCGGCGATGGCAAAAAGCCTGCTTAAACTGGTACTGCTGGCCGGGTTGTCCCTGGGGGCCTCCGGCCTGCCCAATATGCTGGGCGGCCTGCCCGGCCTGGCCGGGGGCAAAGTGCCGGATTCCATCATTCCCGGCGGAAAGGATGAAAGTTCCGCCGAGCTGCGCCGCGAAATGGCCGACCTGTCCGGCACCGTGGCGGACCTGAAGCGGCTCGCCGGGGGCGGGGCGCCCGTAAGCGCGGCGGCCGGCCTTTCCGACGAAGAGCGCGGGCTGATGCAGGACGCCGCCCCGCAGCTGAAATTCAAATCCAACGCGCTGACGCGGCAGATAGGCCTGGCGCCGTCGGGCGGGGCCGCCGGTTCCTCCGCGGGCCTGCCCGCCCTGCCCGGGGCGGCCGGCAAGGTGATGAAGCGGCTGAAAAACCACGAGGGGCCGAAGTTCCAGAACTTCGCTGATTTCCGGGGGGACATACTGCGGTTCTATCACTCCAACCAGGCCGCCATGGCCTATGTGCTCTGGCTGATACCCGCCGGGGCCGTGGCGTTCTCCTTCCTTCTCTTCCTCTGCAAGCGCTACACGCTCAGCATGATGCTGACCGGCCTGCTCTTCGCGCTGGCCACTTTCCTCATCTGGGCGCTGTCCGCTTCCCTGGTGCTGTCGGCCCTGCTTACGAAACAGAGCCTGCTGGCCGTGCTGCCGCGTGAGCTCTGGCTGTCGCCCGTGGTCTTCCTGGTGGTCTCCGCCGGCATGCTGCGGCTGGCCGACGAGAACTATCCTTTCTGGAACAAGACCATCTCCACGCTGTTCACGCCGATAGCCGCCTCCCTGCTGGCCGCCGCCTGGCCGTACGGGCTTACCTACGTCAAGGGCCTCGCCGGCGCCGC
The DNA here is from genome assembly GCA_001799895.1 of Elusimicrobia bacterium GWD2_63_28. Classification (GTDB taxonomy): domain Bacteria; phylum Elusimicrobiota; class Elusimicrobia; order Elusimicrobiales; family UBA9959; genus UBA9959. The sequence continues at coordinate 32,621 of MGUI01000017.1, read as the reverse complement.
CGCGCTAAAGTCATAAAGGAAAAGCTAAGACATAACATGGCTATAGCGCTGGAAATAAAAGACCTGGTGAAGAAGTATAAGGATTTCGAGGCCGTGGCGGGCCTCAGTTTCTCCGTCGGCGAGGGGGAGATCTTCGCCCTGGTGGGCCCTAACGGGGTAGGCAAGTCCACCACGCTCAAGATGACGGCCACCATACTGACGCCTACCGCCGGCTCCATTTCCGTTTTCGGGCGCGACACCACCCGCGACGCGCACGCCGTGCGGGAGATGATCAGCTACCTGCCCGAGGAGGCCGGCGCCTACAAGAACCTCACCGGGCGCGAATACCTGGATTTCATGGCCATGGTTTTCCTCAAAGACCGGGCCAGGGCAGCGGCGGCCGTAGCCGAAGGCGAGCGCCTCTCGGGCCTCGGCGCAAGGCTGGGCGAAAAGATCAAGACCTACAGCAAAGGCATGGCGCGCAAGCTGCTGCTGGCCCGGGCCGTGATGATAAAGCCGCGGCTGGCCATCCTCGACGAGCCGACCAGCGGGCTGGACATAGTTAACGCCTACGAGATACGCAAGACCATAAAGCAGCTGGCCGCCGGCGGCATGACCTTCCTGATCTCCAGCCACAACATGGCGGAGATAGAGTTCCTCTCCGGGCGCATTGCCGTGATAAACAAGGGCAAGCTGCTGGCCTGCGACACCCCGGCCGCGCTGAAGGCGAAATTCGCCACCGCCGACCTGGAAGAAGTTTTCATAAAGCTGACCCAATGAACATCTTTTTCATACTGCTGAAAAAAGAGATGAAGGAGCTGGTGACCCGCCAGCTGCTCTTCACTATAGCCGTGACCCTGCTGGTCTTCCACGTCATCGGAAAATCCGTCGGCAGCCATAACAAGTCGTCCGCGGCGCGCAACACGATAGTGCTGCTGGACCTGGACCGCTCTGAGCTCTCAAAGCGCGTCATCGCCGCCGTGACGGCGGGCAAGACTACGCTCAAGCCGGCGGGCGAAGCGACTATAGCGGCGGCCCTGGCCGCGCCGGAGAACGCGGGGGAAAACTCCTTCATGGTCATCCCCGCCGGGCTGGAGGCGGAAGTAACGGCCGGGCGCGCTTCCAGCATAGAGTATTATTCCCGCTTCCGCAAGCAGGCCTCGGGCCTGGGCCCGGCCATCGCCGCCTCCCGCATCAGGCGCACCGAGCAGGCGGCCACGGCGGAGATCAGCGCCTACCTGCTCGGGCGGGGCCTGCCCTCCCTGGCGCCGGCCTTCCTGCGCGACCCGGCCCCCGCCAAGGAGTTCGCCGTTATCGACGGGCGCACCGCGCAGGTGTCGCTGTCGCAGGTGATAGGCTTCATCCAGTCGCAGTCCTTTTTCTTCCCGGTGGCCGTCTTCTTCATCGTCATACTTTCGGCGCAGATGATCATGACCGCCGTGGCCAGCGAGAAGGAGAACAAGACCCTGGAGACGCTGCTCAGTTCGCCGCTGGACCGGCGGCTGCTGGTGATGAGCAAGCTGGCCGCCTCCTGCCTGATAGCCACGGCGCTCTCGGGCGCCTACATGCTGGGCATGCGCTCCTTCATGGCCGGCGTTACCGGCCTGGGCGCCGACCCGTCGGTGGCCGTAGCCGCCGCCGGCCCGGCCCTGGCCGCGCTGGGCCTCACGATGACCTCCTCAGGCTACTTCCTGATAGGGCTGTCGGTGCTGTTCTGCATCCTCTGCGCCCTGTCGATCGCCTTCATCCTCGGCATTCTTTCCGAGGACGTCAAAAGCATACAGACCATGATGACGCCGCTGATGATGCCGCTGATGCTGGCCTACCTGCTGCCCATCTTTATAGACATGAGCACCGCGCACGCCGGGCTGAAGTTCCTGCTTTACGCCATCCCGTTCACCCACGCCTTCATGGCGCCGCAGAACGTTATGATGGGAAATATCTCGCAGGTCTGGTGGGGCATAGCCTACCAGGCCGCGGTCTTCGCGGCCTTCGTCACGCTGGCGGCCAGGCTTTTCTCCGGCGACGCCCTGCTGACTTTGCGCCTGAAATGGCCCGGCATGAAATAGGGGGGAACATGAAAAAGACTTACCCGCTGAACAAGGTTTACAGCCTGCTCGAGTCCGGGCCCGTGGTCATGGTCAGCACGGCGCATAAGGGCCGCAACAATATCATGACCATGTCCTGGCATACGATGATAGACTTCAACCCGCCGCTGGTGGGCTGCGTCATCAGCGACAGGAACCACACCTTCAGCATGGTAAAAGCCTCGAAGGAATGCGTGATAAATATCCCGACGCTGGAGCTCGCGAAAAAAGCGGTCGCCTGCGGGAATGTTTCAGGCGCGAAGACCGATAAATTCGCCAGGTTCGGCCTAACCCCCGAGCAGGGCTCGGCGGTAAAGGCGCCGCTGATAAAGGAATGCTACGCCAGCCTGGAGTGCATACTGCACGACGCGCGCCTGGCGGGAAAATACAACCTCTTCATCTTCAAGGTGGTGAGGGCCTGGGTGGACGCCTCCGGGAAAAGTCCTAAGACCTTCCACCACCGCGGCGGCCAGGATTTCATGCTGGCCGGCAGGACGATTAAAATCGCCTCCAGGATGGCCTAGCGCGGCAGCGGGCAAAGAGAAAGGCCGCCTCCGGGCGGCCTTTTCCTTTCAGCCCGCACGCTCAATACGGCTTCTTGGTCTCTCCGACGCGGCGCACGGTCTCGAAGGAGAAGGCCGGCAGGCAGATGGCGATGTATTCGGCGCCTTCGGGGGTCGGCGTGGAATAGCTCACGCGCTCGCCGGGCTCCATGATGAGGGCCTGGTTGGCCTTTACGTCGAAAGTTTCCGTCTGGGTCTGCACGCGCAGCAGGCCCTTGAGCACCAGCGTGTACTCGGTAAAGAGGGGGTTCTGCGGCGGCTCTTCCCAGCCGCCGGGGCTCACCATGCGCGCCACGCTGATGGTGGTGGTCTTGGAGTTCGCCCGCCCGATATATTCCTCTATGACCTTGGGCTTGTTGCCCGAAGCCGGCACCAGCATTGGTTTTTCGATAAAAGTGGCCATAAACCTCCCCTTAACCCCGCAAATTGATGTAAATATTCTATCAAAAACCCGCCTTGAAAATTGGTAGACTTTGTGAAATTTGCGGCGAGAGGAAGGCATGTCAAAATCCATCAGCGAAAATACCGGCGGCGCCAGGCTGCACACCAAAATACTGCGTGGCCTGCTGGCGGGCGCGGCCCTGGGCATCCTGGCCAATACCCAGCTCGGCGGCAAACACCCGCTGGTGGAATGGGTGAACCATTTCGTAGCCGGCCCGGCCGGGCAGGTCTTCCTGCGCATGCTGTTCATGATAGTGATGCCGCTGGTCTTTTCCTCCATAGCCCTGGGCGTGGCGGGGCTGGGGGACCTGCGCAAGGTCGGCCGGGTGGGAGGCAAAGCGGTGGCGTATTTCCTGGCCACCACCTTCCTGGCGGCGGCCACCGGGCTGGTCTTCGTGAACGTCTTCAAGCCCGGGGACGGGCTGGCCCCCGCGGTAAAGGTAGAGCTGATGCAGACCTACGCCGGGGACGCCTCGGCCAAGATAAACACCTCCAAAGAGGGCGGCTTCGGGGTACACACCTTCGTCAACATCGTCACCCGCAACCCGCTCAAGTCGGCGGTGGAGGGGGACATGCTCGGCGTGATCTTCTTCGGCCTGGTGTTCGGCGCGGCCCTCACCCTGATCCCGCCGGCCAAGGCCAAACCGATGACGGAACTGCTGGATTCGCTCAACGAGGTGGTGATTTCCATCGTGGGGATGGCGATGAAGCTGGCCCCCTACGGCGTGACCGCGCTGATCTTCGGCGTCACCTCGCGCTTCGGCTTCGCGCTGCTGCTGCCCCTGAGCGGCTACGTGCTGGTGGTGCTGGGCGCGCTGCTCTTCCACGCCGGGGTCAACATGTCGCTGGTGCTGCGCTTCCTGGTGGGGATCTCCCCGGCGCTCTTCTTCAGCCGGACGCGGTCGGCCATTGTCACCGCCTTCTCCACCAGCTCCAGCTCGGCCACCCTGCCCACGGCCCTGGGCGCGGCCGAGCAGGGCCTCGGCATACCGCCGCAGATCGCAGGCTTCGTGCTGCCGCTCGGCTCTACCATGTGCATGAACGGCACCTCTATTTTCGAGGGCATCACGGCCATCTTCCTCTGCCAGGTGTTCGGGGTAGACCTGACCCTGGGCCAGATGACGGTGGTGGTGGTGATGGCGGTGATAACGGCGGTGGGCGCGGCCGGCGTGCCGGGCGGCTCCATCCCGCTGCTGGTGGGCATACTGGCCATGTTCGGAGTGCCCGGCGAGGGCATAGCCATCATACTGGGCGTGGACCGCATCCTGGACATGAGCCGCACGGCGGTCAATGTCTACGGGGACATCAGCGCCACCGCCTACGTGGCCAGGTCCGAAAAGCTTTGGAGCGCCTCGAAGGTTCCCGGCCTGCGGCAGGTGCCGGAACTGGCCCCGGAAAAAGCCTAGCGGCAAGGCAAAAAGCGGGGCGGACCGCATGGTCCGCCCTCTGCATGGACCTCAACTGTACTTTTACTTCCCACAAGCGGGGAGAGGTCCCTTCCCCTGCTTATATCCTAGCTCCTGAATGCCAATTTATCAAGGGCCCTTAGGGCAGAAAAATACCCTTATGGCGTATGTATTTTTCCGTCTCGGATTTCCAGTATCCTGTCGGCGGAGCGGGCCAGGTCCAGGTTATGGGTAACCATCACCACCGTAATGCCCTGCCGCGTAAGGTCCCGCAGTATGCCCTTTATCTCTTCGGTGCGGCGGCTGTCCAGGCTGCCGGTGGGCTCGTCGGCCAGCACCACCTTCGGGCCGTTTATCAGGGCGCGGGCTATGGCCACGCGCTGCATCTCCCCGCCGGAAAGCTCGCCGGGCAGGTGGCCAGAGCGCTTCTCGATGCCCAGCAGGCCCATCACGTCCCGGGCCGCCTTGGCGCCGGGCGCTTTATAAAAAGCGCCGGGCAGCAGGATATTCTCCTCTACCGTCAGCGTCGGGATGAGGTAGAACTTCTGGAAGACGTAGCCGAACATTTCGCGGCGGACGGCGGTCAGCTCTTTCTCTGAAAGTTCCTTGTGCCCGCCGAAGACCTGCCGGCCGCCTACGGACAGAGAGCCGGAGGTGGGGTTGTCCAGGCAGCCTATCATGTTGAGCAGCGTGGTCTTGCCCGACCCGGAAGGGCCGATGATGGAGACGAGTTCCCCGGCGGCGGCTTCGAAGGAGACGCCGTCCACGGCGCGGACCTCTTCAGAGCCGCGCTTGTAGATCTTCGACAGGTTCCCGGCGGAGATAACGGTATTGTTCGCCATTATTGTTCTCCCTCTATGCGTATGGCTTCCAGCGGCCGCACCCGCGCCGCGCGCCAGGCCGGGTAGAGCCCGCTGAGCAGGCCGCCGGCGAGTATCAGCCCGAAGGCGAAACCGCTGATATCCCCGTCCAGCGCCACCAGCGCCCCGTTGGGCGCGTACGGCAGGAAATACCTGACGGCGGCCTCGCTGAGCCGCGCGGTGACGAAAGCCAGGCCTATGCCCGCCGCCCCGCCGAGGCCGCACAGGATGGCGGTCTCGGCCCAGATCATCTTGAACACGTCGAGCGGCATGGCGCCCATGCTCTTGAGGATGCCTATCTCGGCGTAGCGCTCCATTACCGACATCAGGATGGTGTTTATCACGCCGGCCATGGCGATGATGAGCGCTATGCCGGCTATGCCCATCACTATCACCCGCGCGCTGTTGACCAGGTTCATAATGGTGGTCTTCACCTGCGCCATCGAGACCACCTGCACGTCGGGCAGATCGTAGAGGCGGTTCTCCAGGGCCGTGATGTCCGCTTCTTTCTTAACCTTGATGCCCAGGCCTGTCAGCAGGCCCTCGCGGTTGAAAAGTTTCTGTACAGCCGTGATCGGCAGGAAGATGGTGCCGTCGTCCTGCGTGCCGGAGCGCTTCAGCACGCCGACCACCGTCACTTCCCTGTCGATGCCGGGGATCAGCAGCTTGTCGCCGACCTCGCGGGTTTCCAGTTCCGCCGCCTCGTAGCCGAGCACCGCCTCCAGGGCCTTGTTGTCCTTGAACCAGGCGCCCTGCTTGAATTCCAGGTAGGGCTTCATGGGGGGGAAACTGACGGCGTCCACGCCGAGGTAGGCCGCCACCGCGCCGTTCTCGCCCTTGTTGGGGTCGAAGACGCCGTGCATCAGCATCGGCGTTACCTTTTCCACCTCGGGATTCTGGAAGACGGTCTTGACTACCGACTCCGGCATATAGCGCAGGCCGGTGCCGCCCTTGAGCATCAGCGTGGCAGCTTCGTAGGGGCAGCCCTTGGCGGTGAGCAGCACCTGGAAGCCCATATTGTCTATGTCGCGGTTGAGTCCTTCCTGGTAGCCCTTGTTGAAGCCGAGCAGCGTGGCCAGCACCCAGGCCGACAGCGCTATGCCGCCGGCGGTCAGCGCGGTGCGCACTTTTTTCCGGAGCAGGTTCTTGTAGGCAATGGCGTATATGTTCATTTTTCCTTCTTCGAGAAGACGAACTCGTCCATCAGTATCAGGTTCTTCTTTACGGCGCGCAGGACGGCCTGGAAATCCTTCCCGGCTTTGGCCGGGGCCTCGAGTTTAAGAGGGGCGGAGACAGGCTTGCCCGGAGAGTAGCGTTCAAAATCCTTAAGCGTCAGGCGCTCGAACTGCGTCCCGAACTTCTTTGAGCGCAGGTCCTTCGCGGCGCGCGAGGTGAGCTTCTGTATGTAGAACGCTTTTATCGTTCCTCCCCGCTCAAGGGCGAGAAATACCTGTATGCCGCCGTATTCTCCCTTCTGGTTCACGCCGTGGATGTAGCCTATCACTTCTTTGCCCTTGTAGATATCGTAAAGGGTGTAGGGCACATCCATGGTTTCATACAAGCCCTTGAACTTGTCGCCGAGGCGCTTCTCCACGCGCTCCAGCAGGAGTTGGCCGCCCGAACCTTTGATAGAAAGGTAGCGGGTCTTGTAGCCGGTAGAGCCGGGGAACAGGCGGGCCACGTCGCGGTCCGGGTCATTGAGGTCGCAGCCTACGGCGGCGGAGGCGGCGCCGGGCAGCGCGGCTAACAGCAGGAAGAAGATAAGTTTTTTCATATAGGCAGGTAGTAGTAAAGCTGCGTCACCAGGCGCCGGTCGCGCATCGCCTCTTCGTATTCGAAGACCGCGCGCCAGGTGAGGTAGGGGGAAATCGCGAAAGAGGCGCCGGAGCTCAGGGCCCAGCCCTCCATGCCCGCCATGCCGTCATAGACCGCCTGCGCCTCCAGCTTCAGGCGGTTCTCGTCGAGCAGGTTCAGGCCGGCCCGCGCCAGCGCCGCGGAATAATGCATGCCGCGCTTCTCGCCTGCGCGCAGGTCGGCGCGCAGCTCCCAGCGGTCCCAGAGCAGGGCGTAGTCCAGGCCGAAGGCGGAATAGCTTTTTTCCGAACCGTCCAGGACGCGGTAGCCGGTGATCTCCGGCACTTTCCCGGAGGAGGCGTAAAGCCCGGCCGAGTAATTATCGCGCGCCAGCACGCCGCGGGAGACGCGGCCCGAAGCCAGGTAGTTGCCGGCGGCGCGCAGGCGCATGCCGGAGCCCGAGGTAAGCGAAAGCGCGGCGTCGCCCCAGCTGAAATCCCGGCTGGCGCCGGCGCCCCAGTCGCGGTCGTAGCCGTAGCCGTACATGGGCAGGGCCTGCAGCAGCGCGCCATGCGTGTCGAAATAGCTCTCCAGCCCCGCGGCGGGCCTGTTATGCCCTAGCCAGAAATAGCCGAAGGGCGCGCGGCCGCGGTAATAGGCGTTGTAGACCTGCGGCTCCACCCTGTTGTAAGAGTCCGGGTCGTGGGCCAGGCGGGCCTGCACGGCCAGCGTGCCGGTGTCGCCTGAGGACGAAGAGAATTTTCGCACCAGGTCGAAGCCCGCGGAGGATTTCTGCATGGGCTCGCCGGCCGACATGGAATGGTAGACGGGGGATTTCTCCGCCGAGGAATAGCCTCCCACGCCCTGGCCTTCGAGGTAAAGCAGGGAAGAGCCGGCCGAAGCGGGGGAGGTAATGAAAAGGCTAAATAGTAAAAAGTACTTTACCTGCATAGATCTCCTTCTTGTCTTTGCGGACTCGTATCACCACTTGCCACTCGCCCGGCATCACCAGGTCCACCGGCAGCAGGTAGTCGCCCTTCTTGTTGAGCTGGAACTTTACCGGGCCCGAATCGTGGTAAGGCATGGACGGCATGCCGGACTCGCCGATTATATCGTAGGGTTTTGCGCGGTTGCCGGCCTTGTCGAAAACCTGCACCTTCACTATGGCGGTGCCGAGCTTGGGTTTCTTGGCGAACTGCCAGGTGAACCAGCCGCCGTCCGGCAGCGGGTTCTTCCTGCCCGCGGGAGCCAGGTCTTGCAGGACCGCCGCGGCCTTTACATGTTTGCCGGAGCGCACGGACTTTTTCAGGGCGGCGGAGGCCGCGAAGGGGAACAGGCTAAGAACAACAGCCAGCGCGATGATCTTTTTCATTTTTATCCTTTCTAAGTCCTGAGCATTTGGCGCACGTACCGTAGATCTCAAGCCTGCCCCCGGCGGTAGAGAAGCCGTTGGCCGCGGCCAGGCCGGCCTGCAGTTTTTCCATGGCAGGCTCGAAAAATTCCTTCAGCTCGCCGCAATTGAGGCAGACCAGGTGGCCGTGGGGGGATTTTAACCCGGCGGCCTCGTAAACGGCCGGGTGGTCCCCGTACTTCAGTTCACGGGCCTTGCCGCAGCCGCAGAGGCATTTCAGCGAGCGGTAGACAGTAGCGATGCCTATGCCGGGCAGTTTTTTGCCGGCGGCCCGGTATACTTCTTCGGCTGTCAGGTGACAGGGGGAAGAAGAGAGGACCTGCAGGACGGCCCGGCGGCGGCGGCTGCAGCGCTTGCCGGCGGAACAGCCGCACCCGGGGCCGCAGCCACAATCACATTTATTTTCAACGTCTGTCATGGTGATAATGATTATCATTATCCTAATATAAGGGCGCGCTGTCAAGCCTTGCACCTGCCGCCCGGCACTTCCCTCTCGCGGGGAGCCGGGGCGGGCGGGGCTCGCAACGCTTTAATTAAAATTATACAATTAGTACATGTAGTTTGAAGTCAAGTTGAACAGGAGACTCCAAATATGAAAAAGACCATTCTAATTTCCATGATAACCCTGGCGGCCGTAGCGGGCGCCGCTTTCGCCAAATGCGGCGACTGCGCCGGCGACAAGAAAGCCGAGGCCGTAAAGGCCGCCCCGGCGAAGCCCGCCAAGGCGCACGACTGCGGCGACTGCCCCATGCACAAGCAGCAGGCGAAGCAGGGCGGGAAGAAATGCGGCGGCGTGACCTGCCCCGAGAAGATAGAGGGCGCCGAAACCGTCTCCAAAAAGATTGAGAAGGGCGTAGAAGTGACTACTACCGCCAAGGACCCGAAGATAGTTCCCCAGATTCAGGAGCTGGCCCTGGTGCATTACGCGCCCAAAGCCGAAAAGTGCCCCGGCTGCCCGACCACGGTGCCCGGCGCCGAGACCAGGTTCCGCAACGTTGAGAACGGCATAGTTGTAACCATCACCGGCAAGACTCCCGAAGTCGTCAGGAAGATACAGGCGGCCTCCGCCATGGAACACGCAGGCGGCCCCGCCGCCCGCGGCAAGCACGAGGGAAAGAAAGAAGCTAAAGCCGCCAAGAAATATATGTGCGCGATGAAATGCGTAGAAGCCGCCGCCCCCGGCAAATGCCCCAAGTGCGGCATGCCGATGGAGGAAGTAAAATAAATGGTAGCGAACATATTCAAACAAGTGACTTTTTTTAGCGGGCTCAACAATTCAGAACTGAACAAGGTTCTCGGTATCGCCGGCCTGAAGAAATACGCACCGGGGCAGATGGTGTTCGCCAAGGAAGATCTCGGCAACCACTTCTTTATCGTCAAATCCGGGCGGATCAAGATCTTCACCACGGTGGGCGCCTCCAAGAAGAAGACCTTCGCCTTCCTGAAGAAAGGCGATTCCTTCGGCGAGATGTCGCTGCTGGGCGGCAAGGTGCGCTCGGCCTCCGCGCAGTCCGTAGAGGACAGCGAGCTGTTCGTCATCTCCAAGAAGAACTTCAAGCGCCTCATACTCGAGAACCCGGAGTTCTCGCTCAAGATCCTCTACACCCTGGCGGACCGCCTGCACAAGGCCAACAAGGACGTGGAGTCGATGCTGTTCCACAATATCCTCGGCCGCCTGGCGGAAGCCATCCTGGAGCTGTCCAAGGACAAGCACACCAAGCCGCTGAAGATGGCCATAGACCAGAACGAGCTGGCCCAGTACCTGGGCACCACGCGGGTGCCGGTCTGCAGGGCCATAAACACCCTCAAGCGCAGCGGCATAATAGATTACCGCCGCGGCGAGCTGATCATCCTGAACCAGGAGAGGCTGCAGTCGATGGCGGGGAACGCCTGATGGCCCTGCACTCCCTGAGGGGCTTCAGGGACCTGCTCCCGCCGGATTCCGCGCTGTTCGCCTCTTTGGAGGCGGCGGCGCGCGAGGTCTTTGCCCTTTACGGCTACCAGGAAGTGCGGATACCTACCATAGAGCTGAAGGAGCTGTTTGTAAAGTCCACCGGCGAGACCACCGACATCGTCGAGAAGGAGATGTATGCCTTTACCGACGGCGGCGGGCGCGAAGTGGCTGTGCGGCCCGAGGGCACTCCCGGGGTTGTCCGGGCCTACATAGAACAGAATCTCAGCCAGAACGGCAGGAACGCTAAATTCTTCTACATCGGCAACATGTTCCGCGCGGAGCGCCCGCAGGCGGGCCGCTTCCGCGAGTTCACCCAGATAGGCGCGGAGCACATAGGCAACGCCTCGCCCTACGCCGACGCCGAGACGATAACCATGCTGGTGCGCCTGCTGGAGAAGGTCGGCCTCACCGGCTGCTCCGTAGAGCTTAATTCGCTGGGCTGCGCGGACTGCCGCAAAACCTACCGCGAGACGCTGCTGAACTACCTGCGCCTCAACGCCGCCACCCTCTGCGAGCCCTGCAAAGGCAGAATAGAGCGCAACCCGCTGCGGGCGCTCGACTGCAAGATAGACGGCCCCGCCCTGGCCGAAAAAGCCCCGCGGCTGTCCCTGTGCCCCGCCTGCGAAGAACATTTCGCCAGGACCCAGCAGCTGCTCAAGATCTCCGGCGTAGAGCATAAAGTAAACCCGGGCCTGGTCCGCGGCCTGGATTACTACACCCGCACCGTTTTCGAGGTCCGCAGCTCGGCGCTGGGCAGCCAGGACGCCGTGTGCGGCGGAGGCCGTTACGACGACTTGGTAAAATCCATGGGCGGTCCCGCGGCCCCGGCCGTCGGCTGGGCCCTGGGCGTAGACAGGCTGGCCATGCTCCTGAAGGACAAGCCCGCGCCGGACCATTCGCCGAAGGCCTTCGTGGTAGCCGCTTCAAAAGAGGCGGGCGCCAAGGCCTATGAACTCCTGACCGCCGTGCGCGCCGCGGGCGTCAGCGCCGACTTCTCCAGCTTCGACCTCAGCCTGAAATCCCAGATGCGCTCCGCCGACAAAAGCGGGGCCTCGTTCGCCCTGATAATAGGCGAAGACGAGCTTAAAGCCGGCACCTGCGCCGTCAAGCCGCTCAAGCAGCCCGGCGAACAAAAAATAATCCCGCTCCCCGAAACCCCCTCAACCCTCAGCCAGCTTTTAAAGGGTTGATTCCTTCTGACTCTGAGGCGAAGGGGTTGACGAGGGTGTGGGTTCGGCGGGCCCTCGCGCAGGCCGAGGCTTGCGTAGCGCCGAGGCCGAGCGGGAGCGCGGCCACGGTGTGGCCGATAGCGTGCCCGACGGGCCCATACCCTCGGCAAACCTGACCGGACGGAAAAGACGCAACTTTTAGGAACCATAACCATGACAAACAACAACACTTCAAAAGCCACCGCGCTGCGCACCCACACCTGCGGCGACCTCAACGCCTCCCACGCCGGGCAGACCGTAACGCTCTGCGGCTGGAACGACAGCAAGCGCAACCACGGCGGCGTCGTCTTCATCAACCTGCGCGACCTCTACGGGGTCACCCAGGTAGTGGCCCGCCCCGACAGCCCCGTCTTCAAGGCCGCCGAAGAGGCCAAGAGCGAATACGTCCTGCGCGTCACCGGCACGGTCATACAGCGCCCCGGCGCCAACGCCAACAAGAACATGCCCACCGGAGAGATAGAGTTGGAAGCCTCGGAGATCACCCTGCTCAACCCCTCTCTGCCGCTGCCCTTCGACCTCGGTGAACACGCCGGCGTTTCCGAAGAGACCCGCCTCAGGTACCGCTTCCTCGACCTGCGCCGGCCCGCCATGGCCAAAAACCTCGTCCTGCGCAGCCGCCTCTCCCAGGTCATACGCAATTACCTCTACGCCCTCGACTTCAACGAGGTCGAGACCCCGATGCTCACCCGCTCCACGCCGGAAGGCGCGCGCGATTTCGTGGTGCCGTCGCGCGCAAACCCCGGCGAGTTCTACGCCCTGCCGCAGTCCCCGCAGCAGTTCAAGCAGGTGCTGATGATGTCCGGCATGGACCGTTACTTCCAGCTGGCCCGCAACTTCCGGGACGAAGAGCTGCGCTCCGACCGTCAGCCCGAGCACACCCAGGTAGACCTGGAAATGTCCTTCGTGGACGAACAGGACGTGGCCAGAGTCGTAGAGGGCATGATGAAGGACATCTTCGCCAGCATCGGCGAGCGGGCCGAAGGCCCGTTCCCGGAGATGGAATTCTCCGACGTCATGCTGAAATACGGCTCAGACAAGCCCGACCTGCGCTATGCCCTGGAGATCAAAGACTGTTCGGATATTTTCAAGGCTTCCGGCTTCAAGGTTTTCTCAGGCGCGCTCGCCGAAGGCGGAGTGGTCCGCGCCCTCAAGGGCGAGGGGGGGGCCGCCTTCAGCCGCGGCGACATGGACAAGCTGACCGAGCTGGTCAAAAAGCTCGGCGCCAAAGGCCTGGTCTGGCTGCGCTTCAAGGACGGCAAATGGGATTCCCCGACGCTCAAGTTCTTCAGCGAGGCGGAACAGGCCGCGCTTCGTGACCGTCTGGAAGTAAAGGACGGCGACGCCGTCTTCATAGCCGCCGACAAAGCCGCCGTAGCCGCGCCCTGCCTGGGCGGCCTGCGCAACGAACTGATCGCCCGGCTTAAGCCCGCCCCGTCCAAGAAATGGGCCTTCCTCTGGGTGCGCCACTTCCCGCTGCTGGAGAAAGACGCCGAGAGCGGCGCCTGGACCTTCTCCCACAATCCCTTCACGGCCCCGCTGCCCGAGGAAGTGCACAAGCTCGACACCGACCCCGGCAACGTGCGCTCCTGCCAGTACGACCTCGTCCTCAACGGGGTGGAACTCGGCTCCGGCTCGGTGCGCAATCACAGCCGCGCCATGCAGGAAAAGATCTTCGGCCTGATGGGCTACGACAAAGAGGCTGTGCAGCGCCGCTTCGGCATGATAGTCAACGCCATGGATTTCGGCGCCCCGCCGCACGGCGGCATAGGCATAGGCTACGACCGCCTGGTCGGTCTCATCTGCGGCTGCGACTCCATCCGCGACGTCATCGCCTTCCCCAAGACCACCAGCGGCGCCTGCCTGATGAGCGAAGCGCCGTCGGTGATAGACGAGCGTCAGCTCAAGGAACTGCACCTCAAGATAACCGAATAATGCCGTCCTTTCCAGACTGGATAGTAAAGGAAGTCCGCAGGAACAAGGCGGACCTGCGCGGCTCCGCCGCGGCCGGCACGGCCGCCGAGCTTTCCGCGCTGGCCCTGCACACTGTCTGCGACGAAGCCCGCTGCCCGAACAAGGGGAAATGTTTTTCGGAGGGCGAGGCCACTTTCCTCATACTGGGAGACATCTGCACCCGGCGCTGCGGTTTCTGCGCGGTAAAAAAGAACGAGGCCCCGCTCCCGCCCGACGCCGGAGAGCCGCGCCGCATAGCGGGCCTCTGCGCCAAGTGGGCCCTGAAATACGTGGTCTTCACCTCGCCCACCCGCGACGACCTCCCCGACGGCGGGGCCGCCCATTTCGCGGAGACCAACCGCCTGATAAAAGAGCTCTCTCCCGGCATCAGGACGGAGCCGCTGATCCCGGACCTCAACGGCGACGTCAAAGCCCTGGAGACGGTCCTGGCCTCCAACCCCGACGTGATCGGCCATAACCTGGAGATGGTCGCCGGCCTCTACGCCGGGGCCCGGGCCGGGGCCGACTACGGCCGCTCGCTGGGAGTGATAGCCAGCGCCAAAAAGCTCCGCCCTGATATCCTCACCAAATCCGGGATAATGCTGGGCCTCGGCGAAACCCCGGCCGAACTGGAAAAGGCCCTGGGGGACCTGGTCGCCAGCGGCTGCGACCTGCTGACGCTGGGGCAGTACCTGGCTCCTTCCAAAGACCACCGCCCGGTGGCTAAGTATTACACCGAGGAAGAATTCGCGAGCTGGGGGGAGAAAGCCCGCTCCGCCGGCTTCAAGGCCGTGCTCTCCGGTCCACTGGTGCGCAGCTCCTACCGGGCGAAGAGCCTTTACGAGGAGGCACGTGGAAGAAACTGAAAAGGATAAACTGGCCCTCTCCTGGTTCACCAGGGCCTGGGACGACTACGCCGCCAACCTTCCGCTGCTGCTGCCCGTCGTGCTGGCGCAGGCCGCCATCTCGGCCGGCTCCTTCTATATCGTAGCGCGGCAGCACTCTTTCCTGCCCGCCCTTCCCTACATGTTCTTTATAGTTACGCCGGTCACCGTAGGCGTCAACCTGTTCTATATCAGGCTGGTCCGCGGCAGCGGGGCCAGGTTCACCGACCTCTTCAGCGCCTTCCCGGTCTATCACCGGGCCCTGGCCGTCAGCCTGCTGCTGGGCGCCGCTACGGCGGCCGGGCTGCTGCTGTTCATAATCCCGGGGATCATCATCCACCTGACTTACGCCTTCAGCGAGTACGCGGTAGTAGACAGGCGCACCGGGGTGCGGGAATCTTTCCGGCTGAGCTCGGCCATCACGCTGGACTGGAAGACCCGCCTGTTCCCGCTCTTCCTGGCCGCAGCCCTCATCGGCGCCCTGGTACCCGACATCTACGTCGTCACCGGTCCCTTCAAGAGCCCCTCGGCGACCCTCGACCTCAAGCCCTGGACCGTGATCGCGGCCGCTCTGAAGACGCTGGTCTTCCTGCCCTGGCTGAGCCTGGCCGTGGCCCGGGCCTACACCTGCCTGCTGGACCTGCGGGGGACCGCCCCGGTCGCCGAACCGGCTGATGATTAAACTCGTTTTCTACTGCCCCCGGGAGAACCGCTACGCGGGCACAGAAAGGCCCCGGACGGACCTGAGGGCAGCGGGCGGGGTTGACGATTGTCATAGGCCTTACGGCCTACCCGGGCCTTACCCTTAAGCCCTTTAATCTCCCGGCGTGAAAATGTAAAATTAAGACAGCAGTAAATGAGCCCCAGGAGGAAGATAGATGAAAAAATTAGCGATAGCGGCCGCCGCCATGCTGAGCGTTTCAGCCCTTAACGCGGCCGAGCTTACCGACATTACCGCTGCCGACATACAGGCGGTCAGAATAGAAGCCCCCGTCCTCGCCGCGCAGCAGGACGAAGCCGCCAAATGCGGCCACGTCTCGGGAGAGATCTCCAAGCTCCACTTCTTAGCCAACGCCTCCAGGAGCCAGCTCATCAGCCACGCCAAAACCGAAGCTGAATTCAAGGAATTCATCGCGATGTGGACCCCCATACTCGAGAAGTTCGGGATGCGGGTGGTCTCCACCGAGTACAAAACCGAGCTCGGCATACTCAAGTACGAGTCCCCGGACGGCAAAGTGGTGCGCAGGTTCCTGGCCGACGGCATGAACTATGACGCCCTGAGCGAAGAGGCCATGCAGAAAGAGCAGCACATGCTCGTCGAGGCCCTCGAGAAGCAGCACATGACCCCGGTAGCCGCCTTCCGCATAAAGCATGAGGCCTTCCGCCCCACCTTCTGCGTGTACTACCTGACCCAGGCCGACGAGAACGCCGACCACGAAGTGCAGCTGCGCCAGATGAAGCACGGCGACGACATAGCCTTCGACCTGCTCGCCAATTCCGTGACGCTGGTCGAGAAGGACGCCTCCTTCTCCATGGTCTACATCGGCAAGCTGCTCGGCTACAAGGCCAAGCTGGCCGCCGACGAAGCCGCCATACAGGCCAAGCTCGAGGAATACAAGAAGTACCTGGCCGAGAACAAGAAAGAGTTCATAGGCGCCCGCGTGGAAAAGCTCGACGAGCCTTTCACCGTCGGCGACCACACCTACACCTACGCGGTGGGGATGTATTTCTTCCAGTAAGGAAGGGACAGCTTATTAAAAGAGCCGCCGGCCTGCCGGCGGCTCTTTTTTTATGTATAAAAGGTCACAGGGCCGGCATTTGACCTGCCGCCGATTATTTAATAATCTAGGGGTAAGGGGTACGGGTTCTTCTACAATACAAACTTCAGCGCGGCAGAGCCGCAGCGTTTTTTTGCGCCCTAAACGACATGGCCGAACGCGACACGCCTATAAAGATCCTCCTGGTGGAGGACAATGACTACGACGCCAAGATCGTAGACAATCTTTTAACCGGCATGAAGGCCGGCGTCTTCTCGCTGCGCACCGCGGACACACTGGAGAAGGCGCGGCTGGCCGACGCGGCGGAAAGCGCCGACGTAGTGCTGCTGGACCTCAACCTGCCGGACTCCTACGGCCCCGACACGCTGGTAAGGTCAAAAGGGATCTTCACGGACAGGCCCATAATCGTAATGACCGGCTTTTACGAAGAACATCTCGGCGTCCAGCTCATACAGAAAGGCGCGCAGGACTATGTGGTAAAGGGCAAGATAACAGGCGACTGGCTGTCTTACTCCATAAAGTATGCCATCGAGCGCGCCAAAATAGAACTAAAAATGCGGGAGCGCGAAGCCAGCCTCCGGGACATGCTGGAAAAAATACCGGAAGGCTTTTTGGCTGTGCGCGAGGACAACAAGGTTCTTTTCGCCAACCGGGGCGCGGAGCGCATATTCGGCCAGGAAAGGACGGAGCTTATCTCCAGGCCGTTCATGCTGGAAAACGAAATCGGCGCCGCTTTAGAAACAGATTTGCGCAGCAAGGACGGGAGGAAGGTCCCGGTTGAAGTCCGGGCAGCGGAAATACAATGGGGCACGGAGAAATGCAGGCTGGTCATGGTCCGCGACCTGACCCAGGCGAAGCAGCTGGAACGCGCCAGGAACGATTTCATATCAATGGTTTCCCATGAGCTGCGCTCCCCGCTTACCGTGGTGAAAGAGGCCCTGGACCTGGTCTATGACGGCACGGCCGGCGAGGCTAGCGATAAGCAGAAGGAAATACTGAAGATGGGCCTGGACAACACACGAAGGCTCAACCGCCTCATAGACGGGCTGCTGGATATCACCAAGATAGAAGCCGGCGTCATGCCCATGAATATGGCGGAGACCGACTTCGGCGCTTTGCTCTCAGCGACGGCCGGAGATTACTCTTTTCTGGCCTCCGAACGGGGGATAACTCTTAAAACGGAGCTCCCGGAGCAGCGCATATCCGGTTTCTGCGACAGGGACAAACTGCGCGAAGTCCTGGTAAACCTGGCCTCCAACGCTATAAAGTTCACCCCCCGGGGAGGCAGCATAGTCTTTTCACTGCGCCCCTGGGAAGACCAGGCCCTTTTCTGCGTAGAGAATACCGGGCACGGGATAGAGCCGGAAGACCTGCCTAAACTTTTCAGCAAATTCTCCAAGGTGGGCAGCACCGCTGAACCGGGCGTCGAGGGTACAGGGCTGGGGCTCGCGATAAGCCGCGGGATAGTGGAGATGCACAGCGGCCACATCTGGGCTGAAAGCGACCCCGGGAAGAACTGCAGATTTTTCGTCCTGCTGCCGCTGCCCGTTTTCAGGGACGCCGTCAGGAAACTGCTGCGCCGCGAGATAGATTCGTCGGCGGGAGGAAAGCGGCCGCTGGCCGCGCTGCTGCTGGCACTGCCGGGCGGAGAAGACAGCGACATGGCGGAAAGGGCCGCGGAATTGATAAAAAGCACGATCCGGAGCGCCAATGTCCTGGTCCGGGACAAGGACGGCTATCTCCTGGCGCTGCTTTCCAATTCCGGGATAAAGGAATGCGCCAAAGCCATGGCTTCAATACAGAAAAGCCTCGCGGAGCTAACCGGGGGGAAGTCCGAAAACATACTGATCTCATCCATGATATACCCGGAAGATTTCTCTGACGAGGAAACCTTCTTTATAAAGATGTCGGCGGCACGGGGGGGATAATGCCGAAGATACTGTTGATAGAGGACGAAACTCAGCACACCGCGCTGGTAAAAATGCGCCTGGCGGCCCAGGGGATGCAGGTTTCAACCGCGCCGACCGCGGGCGACGGGGTCATTGCCGCGACCAAAGAAGAACCGGACCTGATACTGCTCGACCTTCTACTGCCGGACATGACGCCTGAGAAGGCCATCAGGGCGCTGAGGGCCATCCCCTGCGCGGCTAAAACGCCTATCGTGGCGTTTACCGCACTGGACCCGGCCGAGATACGGCGAAGGCGGCTGGATTCCGAGCTTGCAGGCGTGGTCCAGAAGCCCTACGAGTCGGAAGAGTTGCTGGGAGCGATAAAAAAGATCTTGAAATAGGCTACAGCCCCAGGTCCCCGGAAATCTCCCGCATAGCGTTCAGCGAGAGCTCCACGAACTCGTCGAGCTTAAGGCCCACGGCCTCGCATTCCATTATTATCCCGCGGTCCACCGAGGCGGCGAAGCGCTTGTCTTTCATGCGCTTGACGACGGAAGAGGCCTTCACGCTGGCCAGTTTGCGGTCTGGGTAGACCAGGGCGGTGGCGGTTATCAGGCCGGTAACCGTCTCGGCGGCCGCCAGTGCTTTGTGAAAGAGTTCCGAGCGCTTCTGCCCGGCGTGGGCCGCCTCGTTGTGCAGCTTGACGGCCTCTATCAGGTCCCCGGGCAGGCCGTGCTCCCTGAGGATGCGCTCGGTTTCGTGCGTATGGCGGGAAAGGTCGCCCGCCGTAAGTTCCACATCCAGGTCATGCAGCAGGCCCGCCAGGCCCCACAGGGCGGGATCCCCGCCCAGCCGGAGGGCCAGCGCCTTCATCACGGCCTCCGAGGCGAGGCAATGCTTTATCATGTTCTCGTTCTTAACGTGGGCCTTCAAGAGCTGCAGCGCTTGTTCGCGTTCCATAGATCCTCCCGTCCTGATACAAAATTATAGAATATACGGATGGTCAACCCTAACACGGTGCTGCTTATAGCGGTGCTGGCCTCTTTCTCGACGCCGTTCATGCTGTCGGCCATAAATATCGCGCTGCCCGCGATGGCGCCGGAGCTCGGGCTGGACGCGATCACGCTGGGCTGGGTTTCCCTTTCCTTCCTGCTGGCCTCGGCCGCGCTGCTGGTGCCGATGGGGCGGGCCGCCGACCTGTTCGGCAGGAAAAAGATCTTCACCGCCGGGTTCGTCATCTTCACCGCCGCCTCGCTGCTCTGCGGCCTGGCCGCCAGCGCGCCGCAGCTGCTGGCGGCGCGGGTGCTGCAGGGGGTGGGCTCGTCGATGATCTTCGGCACTTCGGTGGCCATCCTCACTTCCGTCTTCCCTCCTGAAAAGAGGGGCAAGGCCATTGGCTGGGTCTCGGCGGCCGTCTACACCGGGCTTTCTCTCGGGCCGCCGCTGGGCGGGCTGCTGGTGCAGCACCTTTCGTGGCGCGCCATCTTCCTGGTAAACGTCCCGCTGGGCCTGCTGGTGCTGGCCCTGGTAAGAAAAGGCATGGCCGGGGCTGAATGGAGGGGCGCCGAGGGAGAGGAGTTCGACCTGCCGGGAGCGCTGCTTTACGCCTCCGCCCTGGGGGCGCTGATGTACGGCCTCTCGTCCATAACCTCGGCTTACGGCCCCGCCTTCGCGGCGGTCGGGGCCGTGCTGCTGGCCCTCTTCCTGGCCCGCGAGACCCGCGTGGCGCACCCGGTGCTCAACGCGCGCCTCTTCCTGGAAAACAGGGTGTTCGCTTTCTCCAACCTGGCGGCCTTCCTGAACTACAGCGCCAGCTTCGCCGCCGGCTTCCTGCTCAGCCTGCACCTGCAGTACGCGGAAGGCATGACGCCGCGGCAGGCAGGCTTCGTGCTGGTGTTCCAGCCCCTGTTCATGGTAGCCTTCTCGCCCTGGGCCGGCCGCCTTTCGGACCGGCGGGACCCCGGCGTCATCGCCTCGGCCGGCATGGCTCTCACCGCCGCGGGCATACTCTTCTTTTCTGCGCCCGCGGCCGGGCTGCCCCTCTGGCGCATCATAACCGGGCTTTCGGTGCTGGGCTTCGGGCTGGCCCTGTTCGCCGCCCCCAACACCAACGCGGTGATGGGCTCGGTGGACAAGCGGCAATACAGCGTGGCCTCGGCCGCGCTGGCCACCATGCGCGTAACCGGCCAGATGTTCAGCATGGCCGTAGTGATGCTGCTCTTCTCGGTTTTCATCGGCAGGGTAAAGCTGGGGCCGGAGAACCTCGCCGGTCTGGAGCGCGCCTTCGGGGCCGGGGTCTGGATCTTCTCCGGGCTGGCCGCCCTCGGTGTGCTCGCCTCGCTGAAGCGCCGCAGGGCCGCTTAATTTTATAGAATGATTCCGGCGCAGGAGGGAAAATGATCAGAACTTACGCAAGAATATTTTTCATAACCGGGCCGCTCTTTTTCCTGGGCATGCTCTTCTCCAACCTGGCGATAATGGAGGCCCGCCCGGCGCTGGAGAACGCGCTGACCCTGGGCCTGCTTTTCGGGACGGCGGTATCGGCGATAATGGGCACGCTGCACATCGTAAGGGCCAGGCACGCCGCCGCCGGGGAGACCGGCCGCGACATTTACGCCCTCAGGCAGGTCCGGGAATTCGAAAGCGCCCTGGACTACGAGCGCCTTTTCACTACCGTAACCCATTACCTTGAAAAAACCGCGGGCTTCACCCTGACCGAAAAGGACCAGGAGGCCGGCAGGATAGCCGCGCGCTCCCCGTTCAACTTCAACACTTTCGGCAGCGGCATAACGGTACGCCTGGAAAAAAAGCCGGGCGCCCCGACGCTGGTCAGGATAATTTCGAAGCCGCTGGTCTTTACCGTGATGGCGGATTACGGCGAGAATCTGAAGAACGCCAAGGACCTCGAGGCACACCTGCGCGGCAGCGAGCACCGCTGATACGCCCTGTAAAAGAAAAAAGGCCGGAGATCTCTCCGGCCTTTTTCATGCTGGTGGGGCTGCGCGTCAGAATTCGGCGTAGCCCGGCACCCGCGGGAAGGCGGTCACGTCGCGGATGTTGGCGATGCCCGTCACCAGCATCATCATGCGCTCGAAGCCCAGGCCGAAGCCGGAGTGGGGCACCGAGCCGAAGCGGCGCAGGTCGAGATACCACCAGTAGGGCAGCGGATCGATCCCGGCGTCGGCCATCTTCTTTTCAAGCACCTCGAGGCGGTTCTCGCGCTCGCTGCCGCCGATGACCTCGCCAATGCGGGGCACCAGCACGTCCATGCCGCGCACGGTCTTGCCGTCGTCGTTGAGCTTCATGTAGAAAGCGGCGGCTTCCTTGGGCTTGTTGTAAAGGATGACCGGCTTCTTGAAATACTGTTCCACCAGGAAGCGCTCATGCTCGCTCGCCAGGTCCACGCCCCAGCTCACCTTGACGTCGAAGCGCTCGTTCACGGGCTCGAGCAGCTTGACGGCGTCGGTATAGGACAGGCGCTCGAACTTATTTTCGGTGATGTTTTTCAGGTTATCCATCAGCGCCGGCTCCACGAACTTGGCGAACAGCTCGAGGTCGGAGGGGCATTTCTCGATGACGCTCTTCGTGATGGACTTGATAAAATCCTCGGCCAGCTCCATGTCGTCCTCGAGCTCGTAGAAGGCCATCTCCGGCTCTATCATCCAGAATTCCGAGGCGTGGCGGTAGGTATTGGAATTCTCGGCGCGGAAAGTGGGACCGAAGGTGTAGATCTTGCCCAGCGCCGTAGCCAGGCTTTCGCCTTCCAGCTGGCCGGTAACGGTCAGGTAAGTCTTCTTGCCCAAAAGCTCCTTGGAAAAATCCACCTCGCCCTTGTCGGTCCTGGGCAGCGCTTCGGGCTTTGACAGGTCCAGCGTCGTCGCCGTGAACATCTCGCCGGCGCCTTCGCCGTCGGAAGAGGTGATGATAGGCGTGTGGACGTAGAAAAAGCCGTTGTCGTGGAAGTACTTGTGGACGGAGTACGCCAGCTCCGCGCGGATGCGCAGCATGGCCGCGTACTTGTTGGTGCGGGGCCGCAGGTGCGCCACGGTGCGCAGGAACTCGTCGGAGGTCTTCTTCTTCTGGATCGGGAATTTCTCCGGATCGCAGCCGCCGTAGATCTTTACTTCTTTGGCCTGCAGCTCGTATTTCTGGCCGGCGGCGGGAGAGGCCACCAGGTCGCCTTTGATCTCTACCGCGGCGCCGGTAACCAGCTGGGGCAGCACGGCGGAGAAATCGCCCGTATCAGGGGCAAAGATTATCTGCAGGCTCTCGCGGCAGGAGCCGTCGTTGAGCTCCGCGAAAGACATTACTTTGGAATCGCGCCGGGTCTTTATCCAGCCGCGCGCCACCGCCCCGTTTACCGGGGCGGCACTGGCGAGGAGTTGTTTGATCGTGATGAGAGCCATTGTAAACCTCTTGCAGCTTCGGCGGGGGCGGCTTATTTCTTGGACTTCTTCTTCTTTTCCTCGGGGACTTTAGACACGGCGAGCAGTTCCAGTTCGCAGGTCTTGTCCTCGCCGTTGTATTCCTCGAGGATATAGCCCACCCCGGGCGCGTAATAGCGCACGGACTTGCCGGAGTCGCCGCCGGCGAGCATATTGACGATCTTCATGCACTTCGCGAACTTGCCGGCCTTTATGGAAACCTTGTCGGAGAGGGAAACTATCTCGTTAGAGTCGGGGGACTCGTCCCACTTGGCGCCTTCCTTGACGGGCAGGGGGAACTCCCGGCGGCCGCCTATAATGACGCCATCGGCGGTGGTGAGCCACTTGGCGTCGCGGGTTATGGTGTACTGGGTGGTATGGGAGTCGCGCAGTTCGAAGATCATCCGGGCCTGGGCCACCAGCTTGCCGGCCTTTTTCTTGACCTCAAGGATATCGATGAAGATCTTGGCCGTGCCTTCGAATTCGGTGCTGGTAAACTTGTACTCGTAGCGCGTTTTTTCTTTAAGGGGGAAATAGTCTGACATAAATTCTCCTGCGCTCCTGGCCGTCGTAATGGGTAACCTTATTACATTATAGATTTTTACAAATTATATAGGGGAATACAAGCAATGAAAAGGCGCTGGGATGACCAAATCAAAAAACCCCTTGCGGGGTTTTTGATTTGGTGGACGTGACAGGGATCGAACCTGCGACCTCCTCGTTGCGAACGAGGCGCTCTCCCAACTGAGCTACACGCCCAAATTTTTAACGGTTGGCTTCCTTCGCCGCCTGCTCAACCCTGCGCTTGGCCTTCTTGTGCTCTTCGAAATTGGCGTTGAAAATATGTTTCCCTTTCCTGTCCGCCACGAAATAGAGCGCGTCCAGGTTGGCCGGGGACATTGTCGCCGCTATGGAACTCTGGCCCGGGTTGCAGATGGGGCCCGGAGGCAGGCCGCCCACGGCATACGTGTTATACGGCGACTTGAACTTGAGGTCCTTGTACGTCAGGGCCTTCTTCCACCAGCCGTATGACTGGTTATAGCCCAGCGCGTACTGAGTGGTCGGGTCCGCTTCCAGCGGCATCCTGATCCGGTAGCGGTTGATGTAGACGGCCGCTATCAGGGGGCGCTCGCTGTCGTCCATGGCCTCGCGCTCTACTATCGAGGCGATTATCATCACCTTGTGCGCGTCCAGCTTCTCGGGGAAACCTTTAGAGAACAAAGGCAGCACCTGCCTGTCAAATTCTAATTTTAGCAAATTAATTACTTCCTGCGGAGGCATATTTTTCTTCAGCAGGTAGGTGGAGGGGAACAGGTAGCCCTCCAGTTTCTGCGCGCGCGCCAGTTCCAGGAACCTGGCCGCCGGAGTGATGCCGTTAGCTTCCAGGCGCTCGGCTATCTGCTCCATGCGCCAGCCTTCAGGGAGCACCACCCTGACGCTGCTCACATAGGTGCTGTGCGTCAGCTTCCAGAGGGCCTCCTCGGCGGACATGTGCTCGCGCAGCGAGTATTCGCCGGGCATCAAGCGCTTGCCGGTGCCGGTAAGCTTGACCAGGACCCTGAACCAGGCGGAACTTATTATTACGCCCTCACGCTTAAGCTCGGCGGCAACCTTGCCTGCGCCCGCCCCTTCGGGGATAGAGACCTTCTTCGGCCTGCCCGGCCAGAAGAAGTAAAGCGACAGGACCAGCAGCGCCAGGGCAAAAAGTATCGCGATGGTCTTAGGTTTTTTCATAAGAGGCGCTTGGAATAAACCTGCTTGTAGACCGGTCCGTCGGGAGTCAGCACGCTTTCCATCAGTTCCACCGAAGCCAGCAGGCTGGAGGCCTTGCGGGCCGGGGCGAAATCAGCCACCCTCCTCATAAAATTCTCAGGCAGGGAGTCCTGCACGCGGCCCAGGGTAACATGCGGCTCGAAGCGGTTCTCGAAGGTCAGCCCGGCCCCGGTCAAACCCTCGGCCAGCCTGCCGGCCAGCTCCCGCAGCGGGGCGGCGCCTTCCCCTATGCCTATCCACAGCACGCGCGCCCTGCGCGCCGACGGGAACACGCCGAAGCCGCCCATCCCGAGGGTAAAAGCTTTCAGTTCAGCCAGGCCGTCAGCAATGCCTTTCTTCGCGGCTTCGGCCGCGGCGGGGCCGAGGTCTCCCAGGAAGGCGTAGGTCAGGTGGAAGTTTTCCGGTTCCACCCACTTCACGGCGCCTTTCGGGGCCGCGGAGCGCGCGTAGTCCGCGGCCGCCTTAAGGCTGGCCACGAAAGACGGCTCAAAAGAAGACGCTACAAAAAGCCTCATTCTTCGTCGTAGGCGGGGCGCGCCTGCCGCTTGGCCTTGGTCCGCGCGCCGGCCTTCCTCTTGGCAGCGGCCCGGGCTTTGGCCCCGGCCTTGGTTCCGGCTTTGGCGCCGCCGAGCTGCTTCCTGATGACCTTGCGCTTCAGCGCGCGGTCGCGCAGCTCGGCCCGCTTCGCGGCCGAGCGGGGCCGCCAGCCTTTCAGGGCCAGCAGGCGCTTGCGCGCGCCGGTCAGCGCGCCGCGGTGCCTGCTCATGCGCGAAAGGGGCACCGTCCGGATGCGCTTCTGCGTCGGGTTTAAAACGATCTCGGTGTTCTTCTCCAGCAGGTATTCCTGGCCGCCGCCGGCGTCGTCAGCCTGCGTAACCGCCACGCGGCCCTCGTCGAAGACCCCCACGGCGGCCTCTTTGCTCATCACCGAATATTCCACCGCGAATTCCGTGCCGCGGACGGCGCAGACGGCGGCCGGGGTCCGCACCTTCATCTTGTGCTTTTCGTTGAGGAAATGCTTTACCTTGGCCACCAGCGAGCCGAAATTCAGGGAGAAGACCGCGTCCTCCTGTTCCAGGGAGGCGATTTCCACTTCGGTATTGCGGCTCAGCGAGATCACGCCCTTGTCGTCGAGGTAGAGCTCGGCGAGCCCGTCCGAGGAACTTTTGACCACGTCGTTGGGGTCCAGCGGTATTTCGCCTTCTATCTTGGACCACTCGTCCTTCTCCGCGGTCTTCACCATGACGGTGCCGGAAATAACTTTCAGCCGCGCGTCCCAGGACTGGGTTTCGGGCTGGGCGTAATTGCCGGACTTCATGGCCTGCTCCACCATCTTGCGGTACTCGGCCTGGTCGGCCGACGGGAAGTCCTGCGCCGCGGCCGGGGCCGCGGCCAGCAGGAGGCAGATAAAGAAACCGCTAAACCTGGATATCGGCATCGTCCGCCTCACTTTTCTATTTTGCGGAACTGCCTGCGCCCCACCTGGAGCACGCAGTTCCTGGGCTCGAAATTAATATCCTCGGCGACCTTCTCGCCGTCGAGCCGCACCGCGCCCTGCGCGATGAGGCGCCTGGCCTCGTTCATGCCCTTCACCAGGCCCGCGGCTACCAGCAGGTAGGAGAGTTTGCCCGCCTTCTCGGCGCGGAAAGTCTCCATCTCGGCCGGCAGCTCCTTGCGGGAAAAGACCTGCTCGAAATGAGTGCGCGCGGCCTGCGCCTGCTCGGCGCCGTGGTAGCGGGCGGTGATCAGCCCGGCCAGCTTCTTCTTGGCTTCCATCGGGTGCCCGGCCTTAACCGCGGCCAGGTCTTCCGAAGTGAGCAGCTCGTAGTAGGAATGCATCAGCGCGTCGGAAACCGACATCACCTTGCCGAACATGTCGTTAGGCAGGTCGTTCAGGCCCACATAGTTGCCGTAGGATTTGGACATCTTCTTCTCGCCGTCCGTGCCCACCAGCAGCGGCATGGTCATGACCACCTGCGGCTCCTGGGCGTAGAGCTTCTGCAGGTCGCGGCCCATCAGCAGGTTGAAGATCTGGTCCTGGCCGCCCAGCTCGATATCGGCCTTCACGGCCACGGAGTCGTAACCCTGCAGCAGCGGGTAGAAGATCTCCAGCAGGCTGATCGGAGTCTCCGCCTTCATCCTGCTGCGGAAATCCTCGCGCTCGAGCAGGCGGGAAATAGTGACGTTCTTGGCGACGTTCATGAAGTCGGAGATGCCGACGGCGGGGCTCGCGAACATAGGCTTGAGCCACTCGCTGTTGAACCGCACCTCCGTCCTTTCCGGGTCCAGGATCTTGAAGGCCTGCTCCGTATAGGTTTTGGCGTTCCTGGCCACGGTCTCATGGTCCAGGACCGGCCGGGTGGAGTCTTTGCCCGAGGGGTCGCCTATCTGGGCGGTAAAGTCGCCGATGATGAGCACGGCGGTATGGCCCAGGTCCTGGAAAGCGCGCAGTTTGGTCATCGTCACGCTGTGCCCGATATGCAGGTCCGGGCTGCTCGGGTCGGCGCCGAACTTGACGCGGAGCTTCTTGCCGGAGGCGAACTTCTTGGCCAGGTCTTCGCGGCTGACCACGTCCACGGAACCGCGCGTGATGTCCTTCAGGATTTCATCAGTGTTCATGACTGTTAATTGTATTATTTTTGGCGAAGGCCCGCGAGGGCGCTACTGGAAGCCGTGCGGATCCGCCTCTATGAAGTATTTGACACCGGGCCGCTGCGGCAGGGCCTGGGCCCTGGCCAGGCAGAGGGCGGCCGTTTTTTCCTCCGCCGCCTTGACCAGGAAATATTCGCTGTAAAACTTCTTTTTCTCCTGGCCCTGCGGGATCACCGGGCCCAGGATCTCCCCGGCACAGTTCGGACGCCCCAGGAAGGAGAGGGCCTTCAGGAAATCCGCCCCGGCGGCCTGCACCGCGCGGGCGTCGTAAGAGGCGAAGCGCGCCTTTACGATGTGGGAGAAGGGGGGGTAGAAGAAGTCTTTCCTGGCGGCCAGCTCACCGTCGGCGAAAGAGGGGTAGTCCATCTCCGTCAGGCGGGAGAAGACATAATGGCCGGCCTCCCGGGTCTGTATGAAGAGCTCGCCCCTGGCCCCCAACAGGCGCCAGGCGCCGTAAAAGGCCCGGTAGGCCTTTTCCGAGGCGCGAAAATCCGCGCTGGAGAGGTCGGAATCGGCGTCGATAAAGGCGGCCAGCGTCAGGCGGGGCGCGCCCAGTTCCCGCAGGGCTATCCGCGTGCCCACCAGGACGTCCGCCTCGCCTTTGGAAAAGCTTTCCAGCTCTTCCCTCATGGCCTTCAACGAGCCGCGCAGCACGTCCCCGTCGAAGCGGGCGATCCTGGTGCCCGGCAGCAGTTTTGAAAGGGCCTCCTGCGTCTTCTGCGTGCCGGCTCCGTAGTCGCGGAAGACCCGCCCGCCGCAGGCCGGGCAGATCGCGGGCTTGGGCTCTTTCTTGCCGCAGCGGCGGCAGAGCAGCACCGGGTCCGCGGCGGCCGTCTTGAGAAGCGTGAGTCCCGGGCCGCACTCCGCGCAGCGCGGCATCCAGCCGCAGTTGGCGCATAGCAGACGGGAGGCGTAGCCCTTGCGCCCGGCTATCACCAGCGCCTGGCCGCCGGCGCCGACGGCGCGCCGGATGCTGTCCGCCAGGGGGCGGGCCAGTATGTCCCCGGGATATTGAGTCATGTCCAGCACCCTCACGTCGGGGCCCGGGCCGGCCAGGCGGGCCGGGGGCACGGCGTCGAAGCGCTTCAAATCTCCTGCGGCGGCCGCGCCCCACGCCTCTATCGACGGGCAGGGACTGGCCAGCACCGCGCGGCCCGGGAGGGCCGCCATGCGGCGCAGCAGCACCTCGCGGACCTGGTAATAAGGCTCGCCCTCTTCCTGGCGGTAGACTTCCTCGTGCTCGCCGTCGAGCAGAGCGAGGGAGAGGTCTTTGAACGGCAAAAAGATCCCGGTGCGCGTGGCGATAGTTACCTTGAAGCGGCCGCAGCGGGCCCCGGCCCAGGCCTCGGCCCGTTTCTTGGGCGTCAGGCGGGCGTGCCAGGCGCCCACGCGGCCGGGGAACAGCGGCTCCAGCGCCGCCTGCAGCGCCGGGATAAAACTCAGGTCGGGGACCAGCAGCAGGCCCTGCGCGCCGGGCTCTTTGAGGGCGGCGTGAAAGACCGCCGGGTAAACGGCCTCGCGCCGCTCGAGCGGGGCCAGGCGCAGCAGGTAAGCGCCGCCGCGCTGCGCGGCCAGGGTCTCCAGGAATTTTTTCAGTTCGGGCAGTTCCCCGGGGGGCGAAGCCAGCCCCGGCTGGGGGAGGGCCGCGGGGGCGGGGAGGTCTTCGGGCGCGTGCGCGTAAAAAGCGCCGAGGCAGAGGCCCTGCGGCGAGCCCCAGCGGGCCGACATCCAGGCGGAGAGCGCCAGCGCGTCCTCGGGGAACAGCGGCTCGTCGTCGAGCAGACGCGTCACCGACTTGAGCTCCTTGAATTTGCTGAGGTCCGCGTCCTTCTCCGGGAGCACGCGCAGGATCACGCCCGTGGCCGCGGGGCGCTTGCCCAGCGGCGCCACGGCGCGGAGCCCCGGGGCGGCGCTGAGCTCCAGCTCGTCGGGCAGCAGGTAATAGAATGTCCGCCGCAGCGGTATGGGGAAAGAAATTTCAGCCAGCATAAGAAGCGGCCGCTAACCGCGCCGCTTCAGGGTATTTTACCAGTTTCCAGAAACGCTTTGACCATCTTCATGTCTTCCCAGGTGTCGCGCTTCAGGTTGGGATTGCGCAGCAGGGCTGCGGGGTGGTAGGTGGGGATGACTTTTATGGGGCGGCCGGGAACTATCTCCACGGGGTAATCGTAGGCGCTGCCGCGCACCAGCGAGATGCCCTTGTCGGTCTTGAGCAGAACCTTGGTCGGCACTGAGCCGAGCGTGACGATGCAGGCCGGCTTTATGAAGCGCAGCTGTTCGTCGAGGTAGGGGCGGCAGGCTGAAATTTCGTCGGGCGTGGGGGGGCGGTCGTTGCCGTGCGATTCGGGGTCGGCCGGGTTCTTCATCGGGTGGCATTTCACGATGTTGGCGATGTAGACGTCGGAGCGCTTCAGGCCCAGCACGGTCTCGAGGATCTTGTCGAGCAGCTGGCCGGAGCGGCCGACGAAAGGCTCGCCCTTGTGGTCTTCCTGGAAGCCGGGGCCTTCTCCGACGAAAACGACTTTAGCCTTGTAGGTGCCCACGCCGAAGACGGCGTTAAGCCGGGTGCCGCCGAGGCCGCAGCTGCGGCAGTTCTTTACCTGTTCGGCGAGGGCGTCCATATCGGCGGGGCGTTTTGGGGTCATAGCGGGGGCGGGGGGATTTTCCTTTTCGGCGGCCGGCTGCGGCGCGGCGGCCTTTTTCGTGGTTTTCACGGCCGGGGACAAAACGGGCGCCGCTTTCGCGGCGCCCATGCACGGGGGTTCGGCCAGGTTCTCGTCCTGGTTCCTGAGATAGGCGGCCAGGTCTTTCGCGGCCTCGGCGAGCTCCCGCTTCATCCGGTAAGGTTAAGCGGCTTCTTTAGCCGGCTTGTCTTCCCTGGCGCGGAGCTTCTTGGGGTCGTCGGAGCGCTTGGAGGACAGCTTTTCCTCTATCTCCTGGTCCTTCTTCACGGCCTCTTCGATCTCGGCGACTTTGATCTTGCCGCTGACCACGTCGAGCAGCGCGCGGTCGATCAGTTCGGCCATGGGGATGCTGCGGAAATCGTCCTGGCGGCGCAGGTGGCGGGCCCACTGCATGGCGCGCACGATGTCCCGGTACTTATGTTCGTCCTTGTCTTTGCCTTTTACGTCGAAGCCGCCGTAGTTGGAGATCAGCTGCTCCAGGCCGACTTCGTTCTCGGGTTTTGCGTGCGTTGTCATAGTTATCCTCCGTTGGTTACAAAACTTTTCCGTACAGCTGGCTGCCGAAGCGTTTGACCTTGTCCAGGTTCCGCTCCGTCTTGAGCGTTTCCAGCTCGGCTATCGCCGCCACCTCGCGTATCGCTTCCGGCAGCCTGTCGTTGATGACCAGGTAGTCGAAAGAGGACGCGGCTTTGATCTCGGAGCGGGCCGTCTCGAGCCGGACCGCCACGTTCTCCGGGGCTTCACCGCGGCCGCGCAGGCGCTGCACCAGCGTCTTCAGGTCCGGGGGCAGCAGGAACACCGTGACCGCCTCCGGGAACAGTTTCTTGACGGAGCGGGCGCCTTTCACGTCTATGGTCATCACCGGGATGCGGCCTTGTTCCAGCACCGCCATCACCGACTTGACCGGGGTGCCGTAGTAGTTGCCGTGCACCTTCGCCCACTCCAGCAGCTTGCCGTCCGCCCTGAGCTTAAGGAACCGCTCTTCGGTAACGAAATAGTAATCCTTGCCGTCCTTCTCTCCGGGGCGCCTGGGCCTCGTGGTGCAGGTCACGCTGAAAGCGAACTTCTTATTGAGCTTCAGCAGGCCCGAACGCACGACGGTCTTTCCGCCCCCTGAGGGGGCGGAAAGTACCATCGGGAAGTATTTGTAGCCGGCTTTCCGCACTTACTTGTTCTTTCTCGGAGCCCTTATCTGGGACTGAGCCGCGGACAGGATGGCTATCGGCACGCGGAACGGGGAGCAGGACACGTAGGTCAGGCCCACCTTATGGCAGAACGCGACCGAGGCCGGTTCGCCGCCCTGCTCGCCGCAGATGCCGATCTTCAGGTCTTTGCGGGTCTTGCGGCCGCGCTCGACGGTGATCTTTATCAGTTCACCCACGCCGTCCTGGTCTATGGTCTGGAAGGGGTCGACCGGGATGATCTTCATCTTGTCGTTGCCGTCCCTGTCCTTATCCTTTATGTACTCGGCCAGGAAAACGCCGGAGTCGTCGCGGGAATAGCCGAAGGTCATCTGCGTGAGGTCGTTGGTGCCGAAGGAGAAGAACTCCATGGTCTCGGCGAGCTTGCCGGCCATCAGGCAGGCGCGGGGGATCTCGATCATGGTGCCGACCATGTACTTGACCTTCACGCCCTTCTGCTTCATCACCTCAGCGTACACGCGGTGGATGATCTCGGACTGGTGCTTCACCTCGTTTTCGAGGGAGACCACGGGGATCATGATGTCGGGGAAGACCTTGATGCCTTCTTTCTGCAGCTCGGCCGCCGCTTCGAAGATGGCGCGGGCCTGCATCTCGGTGATCTCGGGATAGGTGACGCCGAGGCGCACGCCGCGGTGCCCCATCATGGGGTTGGACTCGTGCAGGCCGTTGGCGCGGGCCTCGAGCTCCTCGAAGGAGATGCCCAGGGCCTTGCCCAGCTCTTCGAGCTTGGCCTTCTGCTGCGGCACGAACTCGTGCAGGGGCGGGTCCATGAGGCGCACGGTCACGTGCATGCCCTCCATCACCTTGAAGGTGTTCTTCAGGTCGTTCTTCATGAAGGGGAACAGCTCGTTGAGCGCGGCCTTGCGCTCCTCGAGGGTCTTGGACATGATCATCTTGCGCAGGCAGAACAGCGCCGCGTCGGAGCCCTTGCCGTAGAACATGTGCTCTATGCGGAAAAGGCCGATACCTTCGGCGCCGTAGGCGCGGGCCTGGGCGGAGTCGGCGGGGGTGTCGGCGTTGGTCCACACCTTTAGGGCGCGGATGGAATTGCAGAACTTCAGGAAATCGCCGAGCATGGCCATCGTGGTCTCGCCGGGCTCTACCAGCGGCATCTTGCCGGTGTAGATGAAGCCGCGGGAACCGTTCAGGGAGATCCAGTCGCCTTCCTTGAGCTGCGCGCTGCCGAGGCTGAGGGTCTTTGCCTTCAGGTCGATCTTCACGTCGGCGCAGCCGACGACGCAGCACTTGCCCCAGCCGCGGGCCACGAGGGCCGCGTGCGAGGTCATGCCGCCGCGGGCGGTGAGGATGGCTTCCGCCGCCCTCATGCCTTCGACGTCCTCGGGGTTGGTCTCTTCGCGGACGAGGATGACGTTCTTGCCTTCCTTCTTCCACTTAACGGCCTCTTCGGCCGTGAAAACTATCATGCCGACGGCGCCGCCGGGGCCGGCCGGGAGGCCTTTGCCTATCGGCTTGGTCGCCAGCTCGGTCTTCGGGTCGAGGATGGGGTGCAGCAGCTCGTCGAGCTGCTCCGGGGTCACGCGCATCACGGCCTCTTCTTTGGTGGCGAGCTTTTCCTTCTGCATGTCGAGGGCCATGCGCACGGCGGCCAGGCCGTTGCGCTTGCCGACGCGGCACTGGAGCATCCACAGGCGGCCGTTCTC
>MGUI01000016.1 GCA_001799895.1 Elusimicrobia bacterium GWD2_63_28 | reverse complement strand
ATAAATGTCTCCCGGAAGGGGGAAGCCCCTTCGGTAACATCTTAGGTGATTTAACGATACCCGCTTCGGTAACATTTTAGTTGATTGAATACGAGCCATTGACAAATCGCGGCCTGTGCATTAAACTCTGATACCGGTTTCTCCAAAAACAGGTGTGAGCAGCAACTAAACTGAGGCGTGGCGGCCTTCGGCGCCGTTTTCGTCCCCGCGACAAGCCTTTGTCGCGTCTCGGTGTTAGACTCTTATTGCCCCGACGGGATTATATGCCAAACACAGAAATTATCACCGCGCTGGATATCGGCTCGGGCAAGGTTACCTGCGTGATAGCCGCGCACGACGAGGAAACGGGCAAATTCCGCGTGCTGGGCGGCGCCAGGGCCGACTCCAAGGGCATCAAGAGCGGCATGGTCACCAGCATAGAGGAAGCCGCCCACTCCATCCGCGTGGCGGTAGAGGCGGCGGAAAAGCGCTCGGGGCAGGTGGCCTCCGAGGTGCTGCTGGGCGTGCGCGGCCCGCACCTTTATTCCATGGACGCCCGCGGCCGGGTAAACATCTCGCGCACGGACCAGGAAATTACAGCCGAGGACGTGGCCAACGTTATAGACAACAGCAAAGCCTTCAGCCTGGGCAACGCCATAGAGATACTGCACGTGGTGCCGCAAAAGTACTCGCTGGACCGCCTGCCGGGCGTGCCCGACCCCATAGGCATGCAGGGCGGCCTGCTGGAGGCCGAAACGCACATGGTGTTGGGCTCCACCCCCGCTATCTGCAACCTGATAAAGGCGGTCAATACCGCCGGCTTCCAGCTGGCGGCAGAGCCCGTCTATACCCTGCTGGCCCTTGGGGAGCTGGTGGTGGAAGAAGAGGAGAAATCCCTTGGCACCCTGCTGCTGGATATAGGCGGGCAGACCACCTCCATGGGGATTTATATCGAAGGGGCCCTGCACTTTTCTAAAGAGCTCCCCATGGGCGGCGACAGTATCAACAAAGACCTGGCCCATGGCCTGGGCACCACCGGCGGCTGGGCCCGCGAGCTTAAAGAAAAATACGGGGCGGCTTATTCCTCTTTTGTGGACAAAGACAAGAAGCTGACCATAATGAAGGCCGACCGCCGCACCAAGGCCGAGATCTCCGCGCGCGACCTGCTGAAATACATTCAGCCCCGCGTGGAAGAGATCTTCGAGCTGGCTTACGAGGCGGTGCAGAAGTCGGCCTTCCCGGACCTGGCCGGCGGGGCCATACTGGCCGGCGGCGGCGCGCTGCTGAAAGGCATGCCCGACGCGGCTACAGAGCTGCTGCAGCTGCCCCAGGCCCGCCTGGCGCACCCCGTGCTGGAGCTGCTGGACTGCCCTGAGGAATACCTGGCGCAGCCCTACCTGGGCGCGGTGGCGCTGGCCTGCTACACCCACGCCGGGGACTGGGGCGCGGATTCCCAAAACTCGCACCGCGGCGGCGGCCAATTCCGGCGCCTCTGGCAATGGGTCAGGGAGATGTTTTAGGCGGGGTGTGCTCAAGCCGGGGGAAACAGGTAAAATAATGGCATGGGGACTTCCAAGGAAACCATTGAATTCCTGCGTGACGCGCTGGCGCTTGTGCCGGAGGTCAGCTTCCGGCCGATGATGGGGGAATACTGCGTTTACAGCGCGGGGCGGGTGTTCGCCCTGGTCTGCGACGACACGCTTTTTCTTAAAACCTCGCCCGCAACGC
This sequence comes from Elusimicrobia bacterium GWD2_63_28, assembly GCA_001799895.1. Taxonomy (GTDB): domain Bacteria; phylum Elusimicrobiota; class Elusimicrobia; order Elusimicrobiales; family UBA9959; genus UBA9959. The sequence continues at coordinate 57,973 of MGUI01000016.1, read as the reverse complement.
TGCACCTGTTCCGCGACAAAACTACGCGCGCCTACCCGGGCAGCAAGAACACCGCCCAGGCCAATGCCGAATGGCTGGAAGACCGCGAGAAACTGGCCGAGGTGGTGCAGTACACTCTCGCCCGCCTGCCTGCCCCCAAACCCCGCCCCCGCCCCCGCCCCGCTAAATAACCTCTGTCGAGGTTCAACCTACCGGAGGTTCAACCTCGACAAACTTCAGCCTAAACCCCTCGAATTTGAGGGGTTTAAAATTTCAAAAATTCCCCAAACCAACCCGACACGCGGTTGTCGGGTTCGCCTGCTATGCTATTTATGTAAAACAGGTTCAATGGGGGGGCATATGAAACCTGAAGACGTGCGGCTGCTTATCGGCGAGGGGGAAGGCCTCAGGGTGGAATTCAAAGAAAGATATTCCACAAAAATTGACCGTGACATTACGGCCTTCGCCAACTCCCGCGGCGGAGTTATCCTGCTGGGGATTGCCGATGATGGGCGAATAGCAGGGGAAACCCTTTCCAACCAGATGAAAGCGGAAATCCTTTCCCTGGCCCGCAATTGCGACCCGCACATCCCGATATCCTGCATCTCTCAGGCCGGGGAGGTTGTGGCGGTAGAAATCCCTGAAGGTCTTGAAAAACCATACAGTTGTTCTTCCGGCTATTTCCGGCGCCTGGACGCTGTAACGCAGAAAATGTCGCAAAAAGAGATCCGGGGAATCTTCCGTGAAACAACCGACTTGCTGTTTGAAAGCCTGCCTTGCCCGGGTATCAGCATTAGCGATATTTCCCTGCTGAAGGTAAAGAGCTTCCTGAAGGAATCCGGCGCTTCATTCAAGGTGGACAAAGCGAACCTGGAAACAATCCTTGCCAGCATCGGAGCCGGCAGCAAAGGGCATGTGAATAACGCCGGGGCAATGATGTTTGCGGCGGACATAGGCCGCTTTATCCCTTACTGCGAAATTGTCCTTTGCGCGTTCAAAGGAATCACGAAAACCCACATCTATGACCGCAAAGACGTGCGCGACAGTCTTCCGGTTCAGCTGAAAGAGGCAATGGAGTTTGTTAAAAAGCATATTAATATCCGCAGCGAAATACACGAACTGGACCGTCACGATATTTACGAGCTGCCCCTGGACGCCCTGCGCGAAGCCCTTGTGAACGCCGTTGTTCACCGCGATTACAGCATTAGAGGCACAAGCATCTACGTAAACGTGTTCGACGACAGGGTGGAGATAGAGAACCCGGGCGGCATTCCAGCGGGCCTGTCGCCTAAAGACTTTGGCAAGGCGTCGGTCCGCAGAAATCTTGTGATTGCCGACCTCTTCCACCGCATGGGAAAGGTGGAGCGCCTGGGCTCCGGGATAAAACGTATGCGGGACCTGATGGCGGAAGCGGGTTTGCAGAAGCCCCGTTTTGAGACCACGTCATTTTTTCGTGCGGTATTCTTCCGGGACGCGGAGTATGCGCTTAAGCAGGTAGAGGGGAAAAACAGCAGGGAGAGGTTGGGTGAAAAGTTGGGTGAAAAGTTGGGTGAAAGGTTGGGTGAAAAGTTGGTAGATAAGTTGGTAGAAAAGTTGGGAGAAAACGAGTCGAAAATATGTCATTTCCTGAAAGCAGGCAGGTATTCCACAATGACCTCTTTAGCCGCTGTTATCGGGATAAGCACAACAGCTGTTGAAAAGAATGTGGCGAAGTTAAAAAAGAAAGGCTTTATACGCCGGGTAGGGCCCGCCAAGGGTGGCCACTGGGAGGTTCTAAAGTAAAAACTGCAGTCACTGGTTGCAGAAATGGCAAAGCGGCTAATATGCTGCGTAATTATGGCGAATCCGCCACAATTAAAGGGGCATAGACATATAGGCATTGACGTGTAGACAAATGTCTGGTATGCTATGAGTACGAGGGAAAGCTATATGAAATGGAAGATAAAAGCAGTTAAAGGAAAAAAGACCGCTTCTGCAACGTCAGCCGCAGCCGACAGGCCCCGGGCATACATACCCGGAGCGGCGGAAGAGCAGAACGATATTGTGCTGATACGCACGGGTTTTGCCTACCCGCAAATACGGGTCATCCAGCACGCGTACCAGCTGCCGGACAGGACATTCGCCCATTTAATAGGGATAAGCGATAAAACCCTGGCGCGGATAAAGACTTCGAACGCAAAACTATCCTCCTTGTCCGGGGACAGGCTTTACCGCCTGAAAAAAATATGGGCGCTGGCGACTAAGGTCCTGGAAAATCCCGAGAATGCCTTGGCCTGGTTAAACCATGCCCAGCCCGGGTTGAACCATCAGGCCCCGCTTGATATTCTTGATACCGAGCCGGGTTATGAGCAGGTGCAGACGCTGCTTAATCAACTGGAGTTCGGGGTGCTGCCGTGATATCTATCTGGCGTATAGACAAAAAACGCCATTCCGCCTCGACTTTTTCCGGAGAGGGGGCGGCCCTGTATGGTGGGCGCTGGAATCCTCAGGGGGTCAGGGTCGTTTACGCTTCCCAGACGCTGGCGCTGGCCGTGCTGGAGAAATTTGTGCATCTGGAGGGAGTTGCCGGCGGGATCAGCTTTGTGAGTTTTAAGATAGATGTCCCGGGAAGTGTGAAGATCAAACACTTAGATGTTGCTAACTTGCCAAAGAACTGGCGCAATGTGCCCGCCCCGGCCGCAACTCAGGAAATCGGGTTGAACTGGTCGCAAAAGAACGAAAGCGTTATCCTACGCGTTCCATCCACCATAATCCCTTCGGAGTACGATTACCTTATCAACCCGCTGCATCCCGATTTCGAGTCCCTCAAGATCTCAAAGCCCGCACCCTTCGCCTTCGACTCCAGGCTGTGGAAGTAATTCCGCCCGAATACCTGATAATCTGATACTCAGAGTCAAACCCATCGAAATCGATGGGTTTAAAATATTACAGATTCGCCATAATTAGAATCCGACAGCCTCTTATCGGGTTAAAAGCTCAGTGCGTGCATTTTTTACACATACTTGGCCGGTTGAGTCGGGAACCGTCAAAGAAGCTTTGATAGTTCAACTGAGGCAACTATCCGGATTTTCCGGATAAATGAACTCTGGCGTTGAGTCTCATCTAAGTTTGTTCCATTTGGGAACATACTGAGGCCGACTAGCTGTAACTATTATGGAGGAATGATAAAATCGGAGGACTGGCGGGGAAATCAACCTGTTCCATTTCGGAACAGGTTGACCCCATCGTTCGCCGACGGCAATAAGGGCAAAGCCGCCGCCTTGTTCCTGTGGTTCCTGGAGAAGAACCGCCTGCTTTATCGCGCTGACGGGGCAAAGCGCCTGGCGGATAACGCCTTGGTGGCTTTAACCCTGATGATCGCGGAAAGCGCACCGCCAGATAAAGACTTGGTTGTGCGGCTGGTCGTGAACCTGATAAATAAAGAAAACTAATTATCCAGCGCCACATCCAAATGCGCCTCCTGGCGGAAGAAATAGCGGGCCGCCGGGTAGAAAGATAGGGTTTACGGCTAATTGCTAGTATACATGCTATGAACCTTAAAATTATGCCGGCGCGCCCGGCCGCTGATTGCGAAAAAGATTACGACAGGGAGCCTTGGCTTAAGTTCGCGCGCCGCATTATAAGAAATCCGTACGTTAAACAATTTCTGGCGCAGAGAGACGGGCGAAAATGCGCCTGGTGCGGCGGGGATATCACCGATGACGGCGGGGTGCACCATACCACCTACGCCCATTCCTGCGCCTACGCCGGGATTATCGAGGTGCGGCAGCAGACAGTGCAGCGGCACGCAAAAAAGCGCATGGCCCCGGACTGTGAGCGCTGCCGGGCCGACAGCCAGGCGCGCTTTGACGCCTGCATGAGCAAATTGGTCCTGGTGCATCATCTGTGCAATAAAGAAATCTCGGAACAGCATCCCTGAGCCCAGGCATGGCCACGGACGTAGAGCCCATCGAATTCCTGCGCGACACGCTGGCGCACCTGCCCCGCCCTAAAACCGGCCGCGAAAACCCGAAGAAAAAGAGCAGTAGATAGAATTGCGGGCTGCCCGCTTTTCCTGCCTGCTTTCAGAAGTGGCGATTGCCCTTTTTGTAGAATGTATAAGCAGAAGCACTAAAGGCCCTGTCCGCAGTTATACCTCATGCCGCTAAAATTTAAATCACTTTGTTCCGGCAGCAGCGGGAACGCCGCGCTGCTGTGGACCAAGTCCAGCGCCCTGCTGCTGGACTTCGCCCCGGGCTGCCAGCGCGACTGCCGGCAGGCCCTGGCCGACGCCCGTGCCCTCTGCCCGGGTTTGGACTCGGTGCTGGTCACGCACGCCCACGGGGACCATATCAACGCCAATTCGCTCAAGGTGCTGCGCGAGGCGGGGCTTAAGGTGCGCTGCCACCCCGAGGTGGCCAAACAGATAACGATAAAATTCGGGGCGGACTTCGAGCCCGTCCTGAAGCCTTTTGGGCGCAATGCCACCGTGGGGGATTTCAAAATAGCCCACCTGCGCGTGCCCCACGCCCCCAACTATTGCACCACGGCTTTTGTAATTACCGCGCAGGGCGACCGCCAGCGCAAGGTCTGCCTGTTCACGGACCTCAGCACCTTTACCGACGAGCACGTGGCCAGCGCCGCCGACGCTGATTTTATTTTCCTGGAAGCCAACCACGACCTGGAACTGCTGAAGAAGTTCGGCCACCCGGGCTCGGAGTTCCACCTGTCCAACTTGAAGGCCGCGCGCTTCCTGCACAAGGCTTGCTGCGCCGGCCCCGCGCAGCCGCAGGCGGTAGTGCTGGGCCATTTGAGCACAGAATGCAACCGCCCGGATTTGCCGGTCTTGGAAATAGCGGCCTATTTCAAGCGCAAGAAGCTGGCAGTTAACTTTGAAGTGCATGTGGCCGCCCGCCATGAGCCCGGCCCGGTTATCGTCATAAAATAAATGGAAAACGCAGAGCTAGCCTCTATCTTCGGCGCCGGCGGCGCCGTCTCCCGGGCCATAAAGGGCTTCGAGCCGCGCGGCCAGCAGGCGCGCATGGGCGCGGCCGTGGCGCACGCCGTGGGCGAGGGCGAGCATTTAGTAGTGGAAGCGGGCACCGGAGTAGGAAAATCCCTGGGCTACCTCATCCCCGCCGCCCTGTGGGCCGCGCGCAATCAGAAAAAAGTAATAGTGGCCACGCATACCAAGGCCCTGCAGGCGCAGCTCGTCAAGAAAGACCTGCTGGTGGTGAAGGCCGTGCTGGAAGAGCTGGGTCTGCCGCTTTCCTATTTCCTGCTTATGGGCTCCAGCAATTACCTTTGCCTGTCGCGCCTGGACAGGGCCGGTAAACAGTCGCCGGAGCTGTTCGATGAAGAAGGGATCCGCGCCGCTCTTGAGAAACTTCAGGAATGGATACACGCCGCCGAAAGCGGCAACCGCGCCGAATTGCCTTTCGCCGTGCCCCATCATCTGTGGGCCGAGGTTTGCCGCGACTCGGACCTGTGCCTGGGCAAGAAATGCCCGCACAAGACGGCCTGCTTTCACCGCAAGGACGTGGCCCGGGCCGCCAAGGCCGATATCGTGGTGGTGAACCAGCATCTCTTCTTCGCCGGCATGCCGCTGCCGGCCTTCAACGCGGTCATCTTCGACGAGGCGCATAATCTGGAAGAAGTGGCGGCCGCCTTCCTGGGCTTCGAACTGACCGACCGCAAGGTAAAACGCTTTCTAGACGATGTGTACAGCCCCAAGTCCAATAAGGGCCTGGCGCACCGGCTGTCGCGGCCGCCCGCCCACTGGGTGGACGATGTTAAAGGCGCGGTTTCCGAGATCAAGCACGCCTCTAAAGATTTTTTCCACGCGCTCACTGAGAAGCTGGCGCTGAACGAGCAGCCGGCTAAGGACCGCGCCAAAACCCGCCGCGTGCGCGAGCCCGGCCTGGTGCCCAACGTCATGCACGCGCCGCTGCTGGAGCTCAGCGTGCTGCTGTCGCAGGCCATACCGCACAGCCAGTCCGACATGGAAGAGGCGGAGATAAAAGCCTGCCTGAAGCGCTGCCTGGAGCTGGCCGCGCACCTGAACGCTTTCCTGGAATGCAAAGAAGAGGCCTGCGCCTACTGGGTAGAGGTCAACGACAAAAAGAGAAAGCCGGAGATCTCGCTCAATATGTCGCCGGTGGACGTGTCCGAGGACCTGCGCAAGGATTTGTTCGGCCGCAATTACCCGGTGGTGCTCACGTCGGCCACGCTGGCGGTGGACGGCTCTTTCAAGATGCTGAAGTCCCGCGTCGGCCTGGACCTCAGCAATGAGCTGCTGCTGGATTCGCCTTTCGATTACACTAAGCAGGCGGGCATTTTGGTGCCGCAGGAGATGCCGGACCCGGCCGCCGAGGCCGCGGCGTACGAAGCGGCGGTGATAGACGCCTGCGTTAAGACCTGCGGCGCGGTGGAGGGCGGCATCTTCCTGCTGTTCACCAGCTGGCTGTCGCTGGAGCGGGCCGCGCGCGCCCTGGCCGGCCGCGTGAGCGACAGGCTGCTCTTCAAGCAGGGCGAGCAATTGCCGGCCAAGCTGATAACCGACTTTAAGAACGCGGGTAACGGCGTGCTGCTGGCCACGGACACTTTCTGGCAGGGCGTGGACGTGCCCGGGCAGGCTTTATCCTGCGTTGTTATCTGCCGTCTGCCTTTCACCTCGCCCGACACGCCGCTGGAAGAGACGCGGCAGGAGTGGATGACGGCCAGGGGACAGAATTTCTTTGTGGACTACACGCTGCCCAAGGCCGTGGTGAAGTTCCGCCAGGGCGTGGGCCGGCTGATCCGCACCAAAAAAGATTTCGGCGCCATAGTAATCCTGGACCCGCGTGTGCAGACCAAGCGTTACGGCGGCAAATTCCTGCGCTCCATCCCCCGCTGCGCCCGCCTCCCCGATTTCAAAGCCCTGAAAACCTTCTTCACTTCTATCGAGGCTTCGCCTCGATAGCGAGGCTTCACCTCCCTATCGAGGCGAAGCCTCGATAGACCTTTATAAGATAAAATAGTCTTATAGCGGGAAAAAGCCAATGAAAACCAATAAACTCTTATCCAATATCAAAAACTATTTTGTCGGGGCGCTCAGCAGGTACGACGCCGAACGCCACCTGGACGACAAGGCCCTGCAGAAGGCCGTGAGCGGCTACACCAAAGCGATAGACGCCGGCAAGGCGGACTTCATAGTCTACAGCGACAGGGGCTGCTGCTATTTGGACCTGGGCCAGCCGGAAAAGGCCCTGCTGGATTTCAACCGGGCCATCAAAATGAATCCCAGCGACGCGGCCCTCTACAGCAACCGCGGCGACGCCTACGCCGAGCTCGGCAAGTACCAGCTGGCTTTCGCGGATTATAACCGCGCCCTCAAGATAGACCCCGCCATGGCCGCTACCTATAATAACCGTGGCCAGGCCTACGCCGAAACCGGCGAGCTGGAACTGGCCCTGGAAGATTTCAGCCGCGCCATAAAGCTGGACAGCAAGGGCGCTTCGGCCTGGTTCAACCGGGCCTGGGTGCACTTCGAACTGGACCAGCTGGAGAAGGCCGTGAAAGATTTCGAGGCCGCGCTCAAGCTGGAGCCCGGCTCCGCTGAAATACTGGGCAGCCTGGGCCAGGTTTACCAGGAGCTGGAGCAGCCGGAGAAGGCCATCGCCCAGTTCACGAAGATACTGAAGGACGACCCCAAGAGCGGCTACGCCTATAACAACCGCGGCCTCATCTACCAGGAAGAAGGGGACTTGGAAAAGGCCGGGGAAGATCTGCTGAAGGCGCTGCAGTATAGCCCCGGCGAAAGCGGCGTCTACAATAACCTCGGCCTGCTCATGGGCGCCACCCCCGGCAGCCAGCAGCAGGCCCCCGCCTACTTCACCGCAGCCCTGCGGCTGGACCCCGGCACCCCGCTCTACCTCTTCAACCGCGGCGACGCCTACCTGCGCAGCGGCAAGCCGGAGCTGGCGCTGAAGGATTTCGAAAAGTGCATAGAGCTGGATCCTGAAGCCGAAGTGGGGCTGTATTACTGCGGCCGCGGCATGGCCTATTACGAACTGGGCGAGCTGAACAAAGCCCTGGCCGATTTTAACGAGGCCGTGGAGCTGGAGCCGCCTACGGCGGAGCTGTTCTGCAACCGGGCGCAGGTGTATACCGAGCTGGAGGACTATAAGTCCGCCCTGGCCGACTACGCCGCCGCCATAGAGGCCGACCCGCGCTGCGCCGCCGCCTACCGCAGCCGCGGCGCCATCTACCAGGACAGGGGCGACTACGACCTGGCCAAGGCCGATTCCGCCAAGGCCCGCAAGCTGGAACCGCGGCCGGGTAAATAAGCCTGACGCCGTTTTCCTATCGAGGCGAAGCCTCGATAGAGGGGATTTGATAATATTTTGCTGAGCGGAGAGAGAGCCGCCATAAACTATGCAGCTTGAACTATTTCCCGAGATCGCGCCCGAGCCCCTGTATCTGTTCTTCGATACCGAAACCACCGGCCTGCCGCGCAGCTGGCAGGCGCCAGTGACCGCCCTGGACAACTGGCCCAGGCTGGTGCAGCTGGCTTACCTGGCCTACGACGGCGAGGGGAACCTGCTCACCTCGGTAAACACCATAATAAAGCCCGAAGGTTTCGCCATCCCCGCTGACGCGTCGCGCATACACGGCATTACCACCGAGCGCGCGCAGGCAGAGGGCAAAGAACTGGCCCTCGTGCTGCGGGATTTCAAAGCCCAGCTGGACCGGGCCAAATTCCTGGTGGCGCACAATATGAGCTTCGACGAGAAGATAGTGGGCGCCGAGCTGCTGCGCAATAACCTGCCGGACATCCCCGCTTCCAAGTACAAGATCTGCACCATGCACAGCACCACAGAGTACTGCGCCATCCCCGGGCCCCGCGGCTACAAGTGGCCCAAGCTGACCGAGCTGCACCAGAAATTATTCGGGGCGGATTTTGAGGGGGCGCATGACGCGTCCTCCGACGTGGCCGCCACGGCCAAGTGTTTCTGGGAACTCAAGCGGCGCGGGCTGATAGAAGGGGCGGACAGCGGTCTCCCCGCCCGCTAAACGGCAACTATGGATAAATCAAAGATCTCCCGGTATGACGTCCTGAAGAACCCGAAGATGAACTTCTGCGGCTTCGTCGCCAATATCGACAAGTATATTACGCTCAAAGACCTGCGGCTTAAGCCCTCTACCTTCGACGCGGCCTACCTGGAGCCGGCCTCGGAAGCCGAGTCCGCCCTCTTTACGGACGTGATCGCTTCGGAGCGCAAGAATTTCAAGAGCGAACCTGTTCCCGACGCCCCGGTGAAGCCTGGCGATTACCCCAATATCCGCATCGGCGCGGTGGCGGTCTGCCGGAACACCGGCAATTTCGGCGTCATTACCGACCTGGACCACGCGCACGGCAAGGCGAAGCTGGTGCGCGCGCACAAAGAGGCGTGGTGGGTTTCCATAGCCTCCATGGACCTGTATGCGCCGCCGCCCCTGGCAGACGGCTTAACGTACGGCCAGTTCGTTAACTTTAGAATGTCGCCCGGCCACGAGTACGTCGGAAAACTCCTCGAGGTGAAGGACGGCAAGTACACCGCCCTCGGCGCGGACGGCAAATGCTACCCCAAGGGGCAGCGCTACACCGACGGGCTGTTGTTCGAAATTTCAGAGATCAAGAAGATCTCCCCTGAAGAGCAGGAAAAATATTTATTCAAATTGAACCGCAGGCATACGCCGGAAGAATATACCGAACGCCTGGCTAAAACGAAAGCCAAATGGGCTGAAGACGGCCTTTCCCAGTTGATTCCCAAGTTCGACGTATTCTGGGAGAAAACCCTGGCGCTGATCGGCAATAAGCCCGGGATAACCTGGGGCGCGCGCGTGCGCACCATCTACGGCTACTCGCCCACCTTGAATATCCCTCCCGCTTATCCCGACGAACTGCAGGCCAATATGGTCTGCTTCTTTACCCTTTCCAACGACGGCGGCAAGCCGGAGCTGTACGCGTTTATAAAGGATTCTAAGTGGATCCCCGAGTCCGCCCGGCGGCACTTTCCCGCCAGTGGGGACAAGAAGTTTTACGCCGGGGGGAATCGGACCGTAATCCCTCTGGCTGAACTTAGCGAAGCCGAATTACAGGACTACGCTGTGTCGATGGCGGCAATTTACAACTCGGCCTGTAACAGCAAGAATGTGGCGGCGCCGGAGGCTGACTAGCGGCTGTTCGGGGGGATAATATTTTATGATGACGCCGGTTAAACCCTGCACCACCTATTTCCTGGGCGACGCCTGCCTTTGCTGGCAGCTCGGCGAGAAGATAGACCGCCTGACCTCGCTGCAGGTGCTCTACATTTACCGCCAGCTCCACAAGAACGAAGAGCTGGCGCGGCTGGGCGTGCACGATTTGGTGCCCTCCTACACCGCCCTGGCCGCCCACGCCGACCCGCTGTGCGACTGGGACGCCGTGCGCGCCGTGGTGGACGGCTGCCTGGCCGCCATGCCCGCTGCCGAAGCCAAATTGCTGGTGCGCTCGGCGAGGCACGTGCTGCCCGTCGTTTATAACGGCGAGGACTTGCAGCGCGTGGCCGACCACGCCAAGATAACCATCGACGAGGTAGTGCGGCGCCACACCAGCCCCGAATACCTGGTGGCCATGATAGGCTTCCGCCCCCATTTCCCGTATTTGCTCGGCCTCGACAGCAGCCTGGTTACGCCGCGGCTGGACTCGCCGCGCCTGGCCGTGCCCGCCGGCGCCGTGGCCATAGGCGGCGAGCAGACCGGCGTGTACCCGCAGACCTCGCCCGGCGGCTGGAACATTTTGGGCATGACGCAGCCCGAGCTGCTCTACCCCATAGAGCCCGGCGACACGGTGCTGTTCACAAGGGCGGAAGAATGATACTGATAAACTGCGACATAGGCGAACAGGGCCATCTGCACGAGGGCGACCGCGCGCTGATGGAGTTCATCCACATCGCCAACATAGCCTGCGACGGCCACGCCGGCGACAGGGAAAGCGTTGCGGCCTTCCGCGCGCTGGCCGAACAGCGCGGCGTGCGCATAGCGGCGCACCTCTCCTACCCCGACAAACCCAATTTCGGCCGCGCCAGCATGCAGATTTCCGACGAGGACCTGCTGGCCGCGCTGGACGCGCAGCTGGCGCTGCTGCCCGGCGTTACGCTGGTGAAACTCCACGGCGCTCTTTACAACCAGGCCTGCCGCGACGCAAAGCTGGCCGCCCTGCTGGCCGGCTGGCTGCAGCGCTCCGGCGTGCTGGGCGTGCTGGCCCCGGCCGATTCCGAGCTGGCCGCTGCCGTGTACAAGCTGGGCATCACCGTGCTGCGCGAGGCCTTCCTGGACCGCCGCTATTCTTACGACGAGGCCGCCGGCCATTTGCGCCTGGTGTGCCGCTCCGCGCCCAACGCCGTGATAACCGACGTGAACGAAGCCCTGGCCCAGGCCGACGAGATCATACAGCGCGGCAGGATAAATGTCAGCGGCGACCCGGCCAAGCCCTCCTGGAAAAATATAAAGGCCGACACCGTCTGCATACATTCTGATTCGGCGATAGCCCTGGAACTGGCCCGGCGCCTGCGCCCGGCCATAGAGCAGGCCGAAAAGGCCGCCGCGGCCTCCGGCGTGAGGGGCAATATCCGCCTGGTGAAGCCCGGCTTCTGCGGCACCGCAGGCTTGCCCGCTTACGGCAGGCAACATATAGGCGTTTCGCCTGGCGGAGCCATGGACTGCTTCTCGCTGCGGCGCGGCAATTTAATGCTGGGCAACCCTGAAAACAGCCCGGCCCTGGAGATACTCGGCCCGCCGGAGCTGGAACTGCTGACACCCGGCTGTTTTGTACTGACCGGCGCCCGGCTGGAGGCCTTCCTTCACCACGGTACCGGTGAGCCCTCCCCGGTGGAGCACAGCCGCGTCTACGCGGGCGAGGCCGGCGACAGGATCACTTTCGGCAATAAGCTCTACGGCCTGCAGACCTATTTCTGTTTCAGGGGGCGCGACGGCGGCGGCCCCGGGCCGGGGGAGGCGGTGCCTTTCGCCTCCGTCAGCGGCTGGGCCGACCCGCAGGGGCGCATCCGCGTGATCCCCGGGCCGGAATACAAGTGCCTGAAACAGCCCGGGCTGTTCTTCCTGACCCAGTGGCACACCACTTTCAAAATGGACAAGATGGGCATACGCCTGGCCGGCGAGCCGGGGCTGACCTGCAATATGGGCAACATGATCTCCGGGGCCGTGGCCGACGGCACCATACAGCTGACGCCCGAGAGCCCCATCATTTTGCTGCGCCACCGCCAGACCACCGGCGGCTACCCGCGCATCTTCAACGTGATCTCGGCCGACATAGACCTGCTGGGCCAGTACGCCCCCAACCAGCCCATACACTTCGCCCTGGTAACCCTGGAGCAGGCCCGCGAATTCGCCCGGCAGAAAGAGGCCGTGCTGGAAAAACTCCGCCAGGCCGCCTGATGAAACAAGTTACCGCAGCGGTTATTGAGAAGGACGGCAAGATACTGATAGCCCAGCGCAGGCGCGGGGACGTGCTGGCCGGCAAATGGGAATTCCCCGGCGGCAAGCTGGAGCAGGGCGAGACGCCCGAAGCCTGCCTGCGGCGCGAACTGATGGAAGAGTTCGGCGTGGATACGAAGATCGGCGCTTTTGTGTGCTCCAGCCGTTTCGAGTACAAGCACCTGCCGATAGAATTGCTGGTTTACCGGGCGGAGCACATAGCCGGGGAGTTCAAGCTGAACGACCACGACCGCATTGAGTGGGTGGCCCCCGGAGACCTGGGCAAATACGATTTCTCCAGCGCCGATATCCCCGTCGTGAAGCTCCTGGCCGGCTAAGGCTTCGGGGGCGCGGGTTCCTGAGGCTGGTCGGCGTGGATGAACTTCACCTTGGCGGGGTTCTTGGCATTGCTGGCGCCTATCCTGCACTTCTCGCAGCGCCGCAGGCACTCTTCAAATTTATTGGCGGGCGGAATTTCCTTGGCGCTTACCGGGCCCATAGCTTTGCCGCAGTTGGGGCAGCGTAGTCTGGGTAATGTGATCATAGTCTGGTTTTGCTCCTGCCTATAGTTTATATTTTTTTGCCGCCGCGATACACTTACCCCTATGCGACACGCCCTTGTCGGGGTAAGGTGCTATGCTATTTACGTAAGGCCGGCCCAGAAAAAGTAGAATTATTACGGCGGGAAGACTGGCATGGATAAAAAGAGCGAAATAATCCTTATAAGCGCCTCGGCGGGCTCGGGCAAGACGCACGCCCTGACCCGCCGCTACGTGCGCCTGCTGCTGGCCGGCAACCGGCCGGAAAGCATACTCGCCGTCACCTTCACCAACAACGCCGCCAAGGAGATGAAGGAGCGCATCCTCTCCTGGCTGAAGAAGTCCGCCTCCGCCGAGGTCTGCAATGAAACCACGCAGCTGCTGGCGGATACCAGCCTGAAGATGCCGGAGCTGAAGGCCAAGGCCGGAGCGATACTGGAAGACCTGCTGGCCAACTACTACAACCTGCACGTGCAGACCATAGACAGCTTTCTCAACCGCATCGCCATGGCGGCCGCCGGCGAGCTGGGCATGCCGCTCAACCCGGACATCACCATGAGCCACAAGCGCCTGGTGGACGTGGCGCTTTATTCCATCCTCTCCAAAGAAACCGGCAACCACCTGAGCAAACAGGAGATAGACGATTTTCTTAAATCCCTGCCGCCGGGCGAGTCCTACCCGTGGGACCCGGTGGAGAAGATGCGCGAGATCTACGCCAATCTGCTCACCTTCGAGGGCAAGTCAGACGGCCGCGTGGTGCCCGCCGATATAGACGAGCGTGAAGTGCAGGCCGCCAAAGACGCCGTGACAGAAAAGAGCGCGGACTTCCTGGCCCTGCTCGACACCCGCACGCACACCTATGCCAATAAGAGCAAGCCGAAGGAAATAAAATTTTACGCCGACACCCTGAAGAGCGGCGTGCGCGAGGCGGTGCAGTCCGGCAACCACGTCAGGATAGCGGACGCCTACACCATGGAATACGGTTTCCTGAACGGCGGCAAGGTGCGCAGCGCCGGCATTCCCCCGGAGCTCGACGGCCCCATGCGGGAGGTGGGCGCCGCCATAGGCACTTATTACCGCCTGCACGCCTACCACCGTCTGAACGGCTTTGTGCGGCTTTACGGCAAGTTCAAGGACGAACTGGAGCGCATAAAGTCAGGTCTGGAAGACGTGGCGCACATAGACGACATTGCCAAGAAACTTACCGCTTACCTGAAGAAAACCGACAGCGCCGCCGTGCCCGAGGTGTATATCCGCCTGGGCGAGCGGGTAGAGCATTTCCTGATAGACGAGTTCCAGGACACGGACCCGCTGCAGTGGCGGGCCATGCTGCCGCTGGTGCAGGAGGCGCTGGCGCGCGGCGGCTCGCTGTTCATGGTGGGCGACATCAAGCAGGCCATCTATATGTTCCGCTACGCCGACTACAAGATCATGCGGCAGTTCATAGAGGTGATAGAAGGCCGGGACGACGGGGACGACGTGCTGGGCATGAGCGCCATAGTAGCCATGACCGAAGAGGGCAGCCATACCGTGGAAAGCCTGAAGTCCAACCACCGCAGCGGCGAAGTGATAGTCGACTACGCCGAAGAATTGTTCAAGAAGCGCCTGCCGGCGCATAAGGAGGGGGAGATCCTCTCGCCCGGCAGCGACCTGACGGGGCTGACCTCTTACGAGCAGCACGCCGAGCCCGCGAAGAAAGGGACCGGGCTGGTGCGGGAGATAATCTTCTCGCGCAAAGCCATAAAGGAAGCCGCCGCCGAGGCAGAGGAAGGCGAGGCGGAGAGCGCCGGGGACGCCGTGGACCGGGTGGTAGGCGACAAAGTTGTTGAACTGATCAAGGACGCCCACGCCCGCTACCGCTATGACCAGATAGCCGTGCTGGCGCCGCAGAACAAGAACATCCGGGGCGTGGTGTCCTGGCTGAACGCGGCCGGCTTGCCGGTGGCCTCCATGAGCTCGCTCGACATACGCGAGCGGCCGGTGGTGGCGGAGCTGATAGCGCTGTTCACCTTCCTGGAGTTCCCGGGCGACGACATAGCTTTTCTGAATTTTGCCTGCGGCGACATTTTCCTGAAGGCCTCGGGGCTTAAGAAAGACGACGTGCTTGCCGCGGGGGCGGAGCACCGCGAGAAGCACCACGGTAAGGGCAAGCCTCTCTACACCACTTTCAAGGACAAACACCCCGACGCCTGGGAGCGCCTGGTAGAGCCGCTGTTCGCCAAGGTGGGTTACCTGCCGGTGTACGAACTGGCCTCGCTGGCCTTCTCTTCGCTCAAGCTCTTCGAGCGGTTCAAATACGAGTCCTGCTTCCTGGTTAAATTCCTGGAAGTGCTGTCCTCCCTGCAGGGCAAGGGCGCCGCCGACGCGCGCAGCTTCATCAACTTCGCCTCCGACGACGGAGAGGACGCCGCGGGCGCCTTCTCCATAGAGCTGCCGGAATACATAGACGCCGTGCGCGTGATGACTTTCCACAAGAGCAAGGGCCTGGGTTACCCCGTGGTGATCAATCTGCTCTACGAGAAGACCGGCCAGGGCGGCAGCGCCGCCGACCGCAACATCTTCTACGACAAGAGCGATCCTGACAAGGTGAAGATCGTCTACATAAAGAGCGATTACACCGAATGGGACCCTGAGCTGAAGAAGATCTACGAAGCGCGCGAGGCCGACGAGAAGGTGCAGGCGCTTAACGAACTGTACGTGGTAACCACCCGGCCCAAGAACGAGCTTTCCAATCTGGTGATCCGCAACAGCGACGAGCAGGGCAAAGGCGCCGCCGCCAAGTTCCATTATGTGTTTGCCGATTGCGAAAGGGGCGCGCCCGACCCGGCGGCGGTGGCTACGCCGCCCGCGCACCAGCCGTCCGAGATAATACAGCCGGCTTTCCCCGAGCCGGAGATTTCCAGGCAGGGGCTCACGCTGGAGGCCTACCGCAACACCCAGCGCGGCCTGCTCTTCCACGATATCCTGATGCGCATCGACTGGGTCGACGGGGATCTGAAGGCCAGGCTGGAGCACGCTTTCGACGCCTGCGCCTGGCGGTACAGCCCGGGCCTGAGGCGGGAGAAAACCAAAATCAGCGAAAAATTGTCCAGCCTGTTGGGCAAGCCCGGGATCGCCGAGTTCTTTACAAAAAAGACCGGCCGCGCGCTGAAGCGCGAGACAGAATTCATCTCCGGCCCCGAGGCCGGCAAACTGCGCCGGCTGGACCGCCTGCTGCTGGACGCCGACAAGGCGATCATCGTGGATTTTAAAACCGGTGTGGAGCACGCAGGCTACGAGGAGAAATTAAGAAAATACGCCGACGTGGTAACTGACGCCACCGGCCTGCCGGCCGAAGGCTGGCTGATCTATTTGGACGAAGAAAAAGCGGAGCAAGTTATATGAGCGGGGAATTCAAACTGCTGCGGCAGGACGAGGACCTGGTTTCCTTCATAGCCGGACAATTGGCCGGCCGCAAGGATCTGGCCGACTGCGTGGTAATCTTTCCCGGCCGCCGGCCCGGGCATTTCCTGCGCAAGCAGCTTTTTGAGGCGGTGGGCAAGTCCTTCGAGTGCCCGGCCATCTATTCCATGGACGAGTTCGTCTCCTCCCTGGCCGAAGCCGCCGGCGCCGTTGGCCCGGAGATAGGCGAACTGGACGCCGCCGCCATAATGCGGGACCTGGAGGCCAAGACGCCCAGCCTTGGCCCGCTGGCCGGCAAGGGCGCGGTAGACCTGGACTGGTTCCTGCCCTGGGCTTTCAAGGCCTTCGCTGATCTGGAGGAGATAAAGAAAGAGCTGGTCAGCCCGCGGGACCTGGGCTCGCTGGATTCCGGCCTGGACGCCGGCGAAGGCGCCGGGATGTTCAAGCGGGCCAAGGATTTCAGCGGCAAGTTCGGCGGCTTCTCCAAGCTCTACGGCGCTTTCTACGCCGAGCTGGAGCGGCAGGGGCTGCGCACCCAGGCCATGAAATACGCCGCCGCCGCCGAGCCGGGCGCTCTTGAAAAAGCCGGGCTGGCCAATAAAGGGCTGGTCATCATGGCCGGTTTCTTCCTGCTTTCCAAAGCCGAGCAGAAACTCATAGAGAATCTTTTTAAACTGCCCAATTTCCGCCTGCTGGCCCAGGAGGGGCCCGGCCTGGGCGAGCGCCTGGCTTTCCTGGTAAAGAAACACCTCATCCCGGCCGTGAAGCCGTATAAGGCGCCGGTCCCCCCGGAGGGAAAGTTCACTTTCCATAAGGCGGCCGATACCCACAGCGAGGTTTTCGCGCTGAACAGGATCATAGACAAGAAGAATTGCGACGAGGGCGACGTTATAGTGATCCCGGCCCCGGCTGCCCTGTTCCCGGTGGTCCACAATATCCTGCCGGACTTTAAAGATAACAACAATATCGCCATCGGCTACCCGGTTTCGCACACCCCGGTTTATTCGCTGGTGGAGTCAGTGGGTAAACTGCTGGACCGGGCCGACGGCGCGGCGTATTTCATCCCCGACTACCTGGACCTGGTGTTCCACCCTTATGTGAAAGGCGTCTTGCGCGGCAACAGCCCTGAGCTGACGCGCATAATCCTGCAGGTACTGCAGGAGCATTTCCTCGGGCGGATGAGCCGCTACGCCAGTCTGGCCGCCATAGAGACGGACGGGGAATTCCTGGACTCGGCGCTGAAGCGCCTGGCGCATTACGCCGACTACAAGGACGTGGCCGCGGCCGATATAACCGCCCACCTCCGCCTGATACACGACGCCATAATCCGCCCCTTCGAAAAGATAGACTCGGTAGGGGACTTCGCCGCGAAGCTGCTGCAACTGGTCTCATTCATCTCCGCCTCCACCACGGCGCACCGGCACCCCTACTGGGAAGACTTCTCCGGGACTTTCCTGAGCGTGCTCGACGGCATAAGCGGCTCGCGCCTGGCTCCCGAGGGCTTCCGCGACAGGCCTTCCTATTTCAAGTTCTTCGGCGCGGCCGTGAAGGGAGCTGTTTACCCCTTCGAGGGCACGCCGGTGAAAGGGCTGCAGGTGCTGGGCCTGATAGAAACCCGCGGGCTGAAGTTCAAGCGGGTCTATTTCCTGGACGCCAACGCCGACGCGCTGAACGTTACCGGCTCCGGCGACGCCGTGCTGTCCGACTTCATGCGGGGCCTGCTCAAGCTGCCCACCTGCCGCGAGCGCGAGGCGGCGCGCAAATATTATTTCGAAACCCTGCTCGGCGGGGCGGGGGAAGCCCATATCTTCTACCGCGACAATTCCAAGTCCGAGAAGAGCCCTTTCGTGGAGGAATTGCTGTTCCGCCTGGAGTCCGCCGGGGCCGACCGGGAGGCGCTGGAGGACAAGGTCTTCTTCAACCTGAACTTCGGCAACAAAGAGCCCGAGGCCGCGCCCAAGACTCCGCAGGTGATGAAGAAGCTGGAGGCCACGGCTTTCTCGCCTTCAGCCCTGAACAATTACCTGGCCTGCCCGCTGAAGTTTTATTTCACCAACGTGCTGGGCCTGCGCGAGCAGGAGGAAGTTTCCGAAGAGATCAGCCGGGCCTCCATCGGCAACATAGTCCACCGGGCGCTGGAGCTGTTTTTCCTGCGCGGCAACCGGCTGGGCAGGCCGTTCGCCCCGGGCGAATTCAAGGACGAGCTGGCCGCGCTGAAGGTCTGCCTGCGCGAGGCCCTGCTGGAATTCCACCTGACCGATACTGACAGAGGCTACGGCTATGTGATGTACCGCCAGATAGAGAAGCGCCTGGAAGACATACTGCATTACCACATCGAGGGCCTGGGCGCCTTTACGCCGCTGGCCGTGGAAGCCGAGTTCGAGGCCGAGCTGGAGCTGCCGCTGAGCGGCATTGTCCGGCTGCGCGGCAAGGCCGACCGCATAGACCTGCGGCAGCAGGCCGCCAGCTACGGGCAGCCCGCGGTCAGCAAGATAGTTATTGTGGACTACAAGACCGGCTCAATGGCCAAGGTGCCCTCCTGGCACGGCTTCACGCTGGAAACCCCGCGCCCCGAATGGTCCAAGACGCTGCGTTCGGTGCAGCTGCCGGTGTATGTGCTGTTGGCCATGACCGGCAAGGTTAAGCTGGCCGGCGGGGCCAAGGATCACGTGACGCCGGCCTTGAAAGGCCTGACCGTAAACGATTTCGACGCCCGGTTGATGATGCTGGGCAAACAGGACATAACCGAGGAAAGCCTGTATAAGCCTTATAGTCACAAGCTCCCTGACGTCCCGTCCGCCTTCGCCAAGTATAAAGGCGCCGTCTGCGCCCTGCTGGAGGAGATCCTGGACCCTGACCGCCCCTTCGAGCCCACCAAACGCGAGGACGACTGCAAGCACTGCCCCTTCAAAGTAATGTGCGGCCGCCAATGGGTAAAAGAGTAGAAACTGTTAACTATGAAAAAAACATCCACATTCTGGAAAAAGTTCCATAAACTGCATTTGGGGCTGTACATCCTTTTTGGGCTATCTGTGGCTTTCGGTAACTTCACCGCCTTTTTCTTTGAAAGATATTCAATGATAGACCTGGACCTAATGAAGTCCGAAATGCAGCACATTACGGATTCCAAAGGGGCGTACTCCTTCTCCGACGCAACCTGGATACAGATCTTCAGGCCGGTAAACTTTACGGGAATGAGGGATCCCGGCCCGGATGGGAAACCGGTAAAGTGGGGGTCGGAAAATGATGGCCGCGGCAACCTCTACGTGATGCTGCTGGTGATCTGGCTCTGGCCGCTGTATAAATATTATTTTTCTAAAAAGCAGCAGGATCTCGCCCGAATAGAGAAGCGCATCATAAACCTGCCGCTGGTCCTGTTCATACTGGGCTGGGTCATCGCCCTGCACGGTTACTTCTCCAAGGTTGCTGACTATGTTGTCCATTACGGCCCCGCTACCGGCAAGGTGAAGCTGGTCTTCGCGGTCTCGGCGCTCTTGGTGGGCACTTTCGTCAGCTACCTGAACCTGGAGCTGACCGGCCTGTATATACGCGGGCGCATGGCCAAGCCTTTCTTCCTGGCCAACAATCCCTACGGCGTAAAGCGCGGCTTCGCCATCAACCTGACGCTGCGCTACGCGCTGATGATGTTCTCGCTGGCCATGGTGCCGTTGTTCCTGAGCGCTTATGTGCCGATTTTCGCGAATCTGGATTTTTTCGCGGGCCTTAAAGCCGCCGGAGAGGCTGCCGGAGAAGACGGCGCGGCGCAGTTGCTGACCTACGAGAACCTGCGTGTAGTCGCCCCCATCGTCCTGGTCGGCGCCCTGGTAGCGCTGCTGTTAGTCTTTCAGACTCTCTCTATCTTGCTCTACCGCTATAACGTGCAGGCGCCCGTCAGCGCGCTGGTGAAGCGCATGAAGGCCGTGGCGAACGGGGATTTCAGCTGCAAGACCTCGGTGCTGTACGCCGACGAGCTGGGGCAGCTGAAGGGGCATTTCAACCAGATGCTCGACGGCCTTGTGGAGCGCGACCATATCAAGGACACCTTCGGCCGCTACGTTTCGCTGGAGATAGCCGAGAAGATCATGAAGAGCGGCAAGGTGAACCTGGCCGGAGAGGAGATACAGGCCACGGTGCTGTTCTCGGACATCCGCGGCTTTACCCCGCTCAGCGAGACCATGCCGCCTGTGGAGCTGATCCGCTTCCTCAATGAGTATTTCGCCTACATCACCAATCCCATAGCGGAGAACAAGGGCGTGATAAATAAGTTCATCGGCGACGCGGTGATGGCCATCTTCTCGCCGGTGTTCGGCGTGAAAGACCACCAGGAGGCGGCGGTGCGGGCCGCGCTCGGCATGAAGGCCGCTCTTAAAGAGTTCAACGCGCAGAAGCGCCACCCGGAGGTGTTCTTCGGCGTGGGCGTGCATAGCGGCGGGTTGGTGGCCGGCAATGTGGGCACCGAAGCGCGGCTGGAATATACCGTGCTGGGCGACACTGTGAACGTGGCCTCGCGCATAGAGAGCCAGACCAAGACGGCCGCCACGGAGATCCTGCTGAGCGAAGCTGTGATACGGGGCATAGATCAAAGCAGATTCCCCGGGACCAAATTCGTAGAGGGCGAGCCGGTGCTGATGAAGGGCAAGTCAAAGCCGATGATCCTCTACAAAGTGGAGACCGCCGCCTGACCCTATCGAGGCTTCGCCTCGATAGCGAGGTCCGGAGCTTACGGCCTTGTCGAGGTTGAACCTCCAGGAGGTTCAACCTCGACAAAGAGGCCGGAAGGCATTTGTTATAATTTAGCTATGAATTCAGGCGGGGAAGCGAAATGAACATAAGCGGCGTCTGCCGGGACGTGCGGGATTTCCTACGCACCCTCGCGGGGGACCTGCCCGAGGTGTTCCCGCCGCCGCGGGTGTACCGCCCCGTCTCCTATGTCCGCCGGCGCGGGCCGGGCCCTACCCCGGCGCAGCGCAGGCGCGCCAGGGAGATAATAAGCTCGCGCGTGGCCCACTGGGCGGCGCAGCTAGGGCTGGAATATAAAAAAGTTTTCATCAAGGACCAGCGCACCATGTGGGGCAGCTGCTCCGGGCGCCGCAACCTGAATTTCAACTGGCGGCTGGCCGCCGCGCCTCCGGAAGCGCTGGACTACGTGGTGATACACGAGCTCTGCCATTTGCGCGAGATGAACCATTCCAAGAAGTTCTGGGCGCATGTGGTTGCGGCCTGCCCGGACTACAAACTGCAGCGCCGCTGGCTGCGCGACAATACCGCCCTGCTGCGGGAAGTCGTGACGCTCAACTGATATGGCCGATATAAAAAAACTCGCCTCCGCCGTGCTCAAGTTCCGCGACGAGCGAAACTGGAAGCAGTTCCACAACCCGAAGGACGTCTCCATCTCCCTGGCGCTGGAGGCGGCCGAACTGCTGGAGCATTTTCAGTGGAAGACTCCGGCCGAGATAGCCGCGCACATAAAGACAGAAAAGGAAGCCATCTCCGACGAGCTGGCCGACGTGCTCTACTGGGTGCTGGTGCTGGGCCACGACCTGAAGATAGACCTGGCCGCCGCCCTGAAGCAGAAGCTCGTGAAGAACGCCGTAAAATACCCCGTCTCCAAATCCCGCGGCCGCATCACCAAATACAACAAGCTCTAACCCTTCTATCGAGGCTTCGCCTCGATAGGGAGGTCTGGACCTTTTGCCTGCGGGGCTTTAGGGCCCGAGGCCGCGTGGGCCAAATGCCCGCCTCACCCTGGTCCTTTCGCCTCTATTGGGCGCTGGCGGTATAAAGGCACAATAGAGGAATGGTAAATAAGAAGTATTCCCTTTCTCCCGCTGCCCTGATCTTCGTCCTTATCCCGCTGCTGCAGCAGCAGTCTGCCGCCCAACAAGCCTTCGAAGAGTTGTCCGCGCAGGCGCCGCTGACCGGCCAGGCCGCGCCCCTGCCGCCGGTCTTCGTTCCGGCCCTCCCTCCGGTAGTCGATACCGATTCGGTTTCCGAGATAGCCGCCCTGGGCGCCGCCGATATGGCCGCCGCCACGGCGGAGCAGCGCCTGGCCATGCTCAAGACCCTGGTGAAATATTCGCGCCCGACCATGAATAGCGGGGACAGCGGGGATTCCAGCCAGCAGGATATCGAGAACGCCATTTACCGCCTTTTCGAGTCGGCGCCGGACGCGGCCTCTTTCGACAATCTGTACTACCATGTCCGGCGGCTCAAGCTGCACGGCGCGGTCTCCTATCCCCGTGCTATCGAGAAACTGGCCAAACAGCACCAGGCCTCCGCAGTGCCCGGCGACTGGACCGGGCTCGGCCTTTATATAGACGCGGTTACCGGCTCGCGCAGCGCGGGGCTTAATAAAATAGATTTCCTCATAGACGGCGACGTGCTGCCGGCGGCCGAGGCGGCCCTGGACGCGGCGCAGCGCTCCATACACATAGAGATCTACCAGCTGCAAGCTGACGATATCGGCTGGGCCCTGGCCCGCAAGCTGGCGGCCAAGGCCAAGTCCGGCGTGCAGGTGCGGCTGCTGGTCGATTACTACGGCTCCGGAGTTAAGAAGAACGAGGAGATACAGAAGCTGCTGGCTTTCCTGCGCGAGAACGGCGCCGAGGCCCTGACCAATAATTCCGCGCGGTGGACCGGCAGCCGCGACCACCGCAAGGTGATGGTGATAGACGGGCGCGTGGGCTTTACCGGCGGCATGAACATAGGCGGCCATTACCAGGTGGACTGGCACGACCAGCAGAGCAGGATAGACGGCCCGGCGGTGGCCCGCCTGCAGGACTCTTTCCTGGAGCAATGGGCGGAATCCGGCGGCGCCGTGCGCGACCGCGCCGAATTCTACCCCGAGTTGAAGGACGCCGCCGGCGGCGTGGAAGCCCGCGTGGTGTACCACCGCGGCAACGAGGACCGCAATATAAAGGCCATGTACCTGCGCGCCTTCGGCACCGCGCAGAAGTCCATCCGCGCGGCCGCTCCCTATTTCGCCGACCCCGACGTGGTGGACGCGCTCTGCGCCGCCGCCCGCCGCGGCGCGCAGGTGCAGCTGGTGTTCCCGGCGCTCAACAACAAGGCCATAGCCATGAAGAGCTCGCGCTCTTTCTACCCGCAGCTGCTGGCCGCCGGCGTTGAAATCTACGAGTACCAGGGCCGCATGGCGCACCAGAAAGTGGTTACCATCGACGGGCTCTGGAGCAGCTTCGGCTCATCCAACCTGGACAGCCGCAGCCTGAAGAACAACCACGAGCTGAACGTGGTAGTTCTGGACGCCGGCCTGGCCGGCAAGATAGGCCGCGAAATGTTCGACGTAGACCTGCCGCAGAGCGTCCGCATAACCAAATACAAGCCCACGCTGACGGACCGCCTCGCCGGCCGCCTGTACCCCTGGCTGTAACCTTCACTGCCGACTCCCCTATCGAGGCGAAGCCTCGATAGGGAAAACCACAAAAAAATATTTTCAACAACCCGACACGCCCTTGTCGGGGTGGCCTGCTATGCTATTGAAGCCGCAGGGGGAGACTACATCGAAACTTTTGGGGAGGTGCTTTATGGCGAACTTGAACAAAGTAATGCTGATCGGGCGGCTGACGCGCGACCCGGAGATAACGGAGTTCCCCAACGGGGGCCGGGTGGCCAACGTCGGGTTCGCGGTGCACAATATGCGCAAGAACGCGCAGACCGGCGAGTGGGAGGAGGTGCCGGTGTGGGTGAACCTGAAGGCCTATAACCGCGACCACGGCCGCAAGCTGGCCGACCTGGCCGCCAAGCTGCACAAGGGCCGGCAGGTGTTCGTGGAGGGCCACCTGGCGCAGGAGGAGTGGACCGGCAAAGAAGACGGCAAGCATCATACCAAGATGCTGGTCTACGTGGACTCCATAGAGTTTCTCGGGGACAGGCCCAAACAGCCAGGGCAAGAAGGAGCGGCGGCCGCCGACCACGCCCCGGGCGAACACGTGGCAGACGGGACCGAGGCTGACCACGCGCCCGGCGAGCACGTGGACGACGCCGCCTGGCCTGAGGCGCAAGCCCCCGCTGGCGAAGGCAAGCGCGGCCGCAAGAAGGGCAAGACTGGAGGGGAAGAAGCGCCGTACTGATGTCTGGCCGGCCGGGGACGGTTATTCTTGGGGGGCCGTCCCCGGCTGCAGGGCCGAAAAAAGACCGGGCGGGGCCCGGTCTTTTATAAGCCCGAGAGGTCTTTACGGCAGCGGAACCTGGTAATTAGTGTCGTTGATTACGCCCAGTTCGGGTCCCAGCAGGCCTTTGCCCTGCAGGTACTTGGGAACCATCACCGGCATGGTGGCGCGCACATTGTAGGCCAGGTAGGGGATGGTCCACATCCGTATGCGGCGGTTCTCGGGCAGCACGCGGTTTATCACTATCAGCAGGTTGTTGGTGCAGTTATTGGTGATGGTGTGGTAATATTCCCCCTCGCGGTTGACCGCGGCCAGGCGCACGCTTTCGCGTATCATGTCGGCCTTCTGCTGGTGCGTGAGATTCTTGACGGCGTACGGGATCAGGCGGGCCTTGTCCACCAGCGCGGTGCGGGTGACATAGTCTTCCCAGGAGGTGAGCAGCCAGACTATGCCGAAATTGTCCTTGAGGCCGGCCTTCAGGTCATAGACCTGGCCTTCGCGCAGGAAGGCCTCTATGGTCAGCACCAGGGCGGTGGATTCATTGCCGTTGGCGTCCACCAGGCCGCCTTTTTCGAAGGTGAAAGCCAGTAGCGAATGGGCGGCTATCCATTCGGGGGCGAAGGGCTTCTTTACGAAATAGACTTCTTTCACCAGCTCGGGCTTTATGACGGCGGTGGCCCAGTCGAAGGCGCCTTCCTGCGGGTTCTGGTTGTAGAGCCAGCGCACATTCCCCACGGTCATGGCGGCGGGCTCGTCCGTTATCAGCTTGGCTGGGCGGCGCTTGGGCAGGTAAGGGGGCAGCTTCAACTCGTTGGCGGGGTTGTATTCTTCAATTTCCGAGACCTTCAGCACGGACATGTCGTCCGCCTGCCTGGCCTTGGCTTCCACCTTCACGCTGTGGCCGTCGAACTTGCGGGCCTTGCGGAGGCTGAGGTCCAGCTCGAACAGGCGGCCGTCCGGGGTGTTGAGCATTACGCGCTCGCCTTGTATGGACAGGGCGCCGGTCAGGTCATAGCTGATGCCCCACTTTTTATCGGCGGGCAGTTCGGGGACCGGGACGTTCAGGGATTCGATAGCGGACGCGTTAAGCGCCTGCAGCGCCTCGGGGCTGATGGCCTGGGCTGAAGCGAAAGTAGAGAAGATGGAAACGGCGGTAAGGGAGAGAAGGAAATGCTTTAACATATATATAGTCTAATACTTAGAGTCTCCCGCCATAAGGAGCCAAAGACCCGCTTTTGTCCGGTATTAGTTCCTATGCCCTTATAGGCCCTTGGTCCCGGGTTGAGCGCGATGGGGGGCATATTGTAGACTTTCAGAGGGTTAAGGCCGCGCCTGCGGCGCGGAAAAAGGAGAACAATATGGGAACACGCGGACGCGAAATTATCGGCATGGACGTGGATAAGCTGCTGGTTATGCTCAACAAGGCTTTCGCCAGCGAATGGCTGGCCTATTACCAGTACTGGCTGGGCGCCAAGGTTATAAAGGGCCCCATGAAGGACGCCGTGGCGGCCGAGCTGACCCTGCACGCCACCGAAGAACTGAGCCACGCCACGCTGCTGGCCGGGCGCATCATACAGCTGGGCGGCACCCCCGTGCTGGGCCCCGACGGCTGGCTGAAGGAGACGCCTTGCCAGTACGACGCCCCGGCGGATCCTTATGTTGCTGTGCTGCTGGACCAGAATATAGCCGGCGAGCAGTGCGCCATCTCCGCCTACAAAGCCCTGATGGACGCCACCAAAGACAAGGACATGGTGACCTACAACATGGCCCTGACCATCCTGGAGCAGGAAGTGGAGCACGAGGAAGACTTGCAGAGCCTGCGCGAAGACCTGGACCTGATGGTCAACCGCGGCGCGAAATAAACCCCTATCGAGGCTTCGCCTCGATAGCGAGGTATGGCACCAAGAGCCCCGGGCCGCCCCGGGGCTTTTCCTTTTCCTGTCGAGGTTCAACCTCCAGGAGGTTAAACCTCGACAGTTGACTTTTAGGGCGGGGGCTGGGATAATATCTGCATGGATTTCATCTACGCCTTTGCCAAAGAATTTTTGAGCCTGACCTGGATGGTGCTGCCCTATTTCCTGGCCGGGGCGGCCTTCGGGGCCGCGCTCGACGTGTTCGTGAAGCCGGAATTCGCGCTGAAGCATCTGCGCGGGGGCTGGGGCTCCATGGCCAAGGCCGCGATCCTGGGCATGGTGATGCCGGGCTGCTCGTGCGCTACCATGCCGATGGCCGAGGGGCTGCGCCGCAAAGGGGCGGACCTGGGCACCGTCACCAGCTTCCTGCTGGCCTCGCCGCTGGTGAGCCCGCAGACGCTGGTGCTGACCGGGGCCGTGCTGGGCTGGAAGTTCACCGCCGCCCGCCTGCTGGCGGCTTTCTTCGGCGCCCTGCTGATAGGCGCCATCTTTATCTGGCTGGAGCGCAACAGGCCGGGCTTCCTGGATATCCCGGCGGCCGTCCCTGAAAAGAAATGCTGCTCGGGCTGCGGCTGCGGCAAGGAAGAGACGGAAGAACCGAAAAAATTCTGGCCGGTCTTCGCCGACATACTCAAAGACCTCGGCAAATATTTCGTGCTGGGCATGGCCATAGCCACCCTGCTCACGGTGCTGCTGCCGGCCGGGGTGATAACGCGCTATATCGGCGCCTCCGGGCCGCTGGCTTATATCGTGGCGGTGCTGGCCGGGGTGCCGCTCTATGTCTGCGAGGGAGAAGAGATCCCGCTGACCCTTTCGCTGCTGAAACTGGGCCTTGGGCCGGGCCCGGCCTTCGCCTTCCTGCTGGGTTCGGTCGGGACCTGCATCCCCACCATGATAATGTCACAGAAACTGATAGGCCGCCGGGGCCTGCTGGTTTACGGCGCCTTCTGGCTGGTCTTCGCCTTCGGCGCCGGCCTGCTGTTCAGCCTTTTTTAGCTGATCCCATAAAATAAAAAAGCCGGGGACTGTTCCCCGGCTTTTTCGCTTGTCGAGGTTCAACCTCCAGGAGGTTCAACCTCGACAAGGCTAGGCCATGAAGGGGTAGCGGTAGTCCTTTGGGGGAGCCAGGTTTTCTTTTATAGAGCGGACCTGGGTCCAGCGCAGCAGGCTGTGCGGCCAGCCCACTTTGTCGTTGGTGCCGGAGGCGCGGCCGCCTCCGAAAGGCTGGCGGTCCACCATGGCGCCGGTGGGCTTGTCGTTGATGTAGAAGTTGCCCGCGGCCGCCGCCAGCGCGGCCGAGCCCTGCGCTATGGCCGCGGTGTCGCGGGCGAACAGCGCGCCGGTGAGCGCGTAGGGAGAGGTCTCGTCGCAGATCTTCAAAGTCTCGGCGAACTTGTCGTCCTCGTAGACGAAGACCGTCATCACCGGGCCGAAGATCTCTTCCTGCATGGCCTTTATCCCCGGGTCGGCCGTCTCTATCAGCGCGGGCTTGATGAAATAGCCGGCGCTGTCGTCGCAGCCGCCGCCGGCCAGCAGCTTTATCTCCGGGGCCTTTTTCAGCAGGGCGATATGCCCCTTCACGCTGTCGTAGGCGGGCTTGTCTATCACGGCGTTCACGAAGCACGAGAAATCCTCGCAGGACCCCACCTTGATGGCGCTTATCTGCGCTACCAGGTCGTCCTTTATGGCGTTCCAGAGCGTGCGCGGTATATAGGCCCGGCTGGCGGCCGAGCGCTTCTGGCCCTGGTACTCGTAGGCGCCGCGTATCATGGCGGTCTTTAAAGCCTCGGGGTCGCAGGAATTGTGCGCGAAGATGAAGCCCTTGCCGCCGGTCTCGCCCACCACGCGGGGGTACTGCTTGTACTTGTAGAGGTTGCGGGTGATGGCGCTCCAGGTGCTGTTGAAGACCGGGGTAGAGCCGGAGAAATTCAGCCCGGCGAACCCGGGGCTGTCTATGGCGCAGGTGCCGATCTCGCCGGCGGGGCCCGGCACCAGATTGATGACCCCGTCGGGCAGGCCGGCGGCCTGCCACAGCTTCATCAGGTAATAGGCGGAGTAGACGGCGCCCGGCTCCGGCCGCCAGACCACGGTATTGCCCATCAGCGCGGGTGCTGCCGTCAGGTTGGAGGCCAGCGAGGTGAAATTGAACGGCGTCAGCGCCAGGACGAAGCCCTCGAGCGGCCTGTATTCCAGCGCGTTCTTTTCGCCCTCCGGCGACCTGGGCTGCTCGGCCTGCAGGCCGGCCAGGTAGAAGGAATTGAAGCGGCAATGGTCGGCCAGCTCGCAGGCGGCGTCGGTTTCGGCCTGGTGCGCGTTCTTGGACTGGCCAAGCATGGTGGCTGCCACCAGTGTGCTTCGCCAGGGCCCCGCGGCCAGGTCGGCCGCTTTAGAGAAGATGGCGGCGCGCTCCTGCCAGGGCGTGAGCGCCCAGCCCGTCCTGGCGGCGGCTGCGGCCGCTATGGCCTGCTCCGTTTCGGCGGCACCGGCCTTGTGGAATTTGCCCAGGTCTTTTTTGTTCTCGTGCGGGATTATTACCGGAGAGGTCTTGCCGGTCAGCACTTCCTTGCCGCCGATGATAAGGGGTATCTCCAGCGGCTTGGCCTTCAGCTCCGCCAGTTTCTTAACCAGCTCTTCGCGCTCGGGGCTGCCGGGCGCGTAGTCTTTGGCCGGCTCATTGGCCGGCCTGTTGCCGTGTGAATTGTTCATAAATCCTCCCTGCGCCGGCGGGCCCGCGGGCTACAGGTCTATACGCAGGCCGTCGCGCGCGGCGAAGCATTCCGTGTCGGAGCCCAGTTTTTTGAGCAGGCCGCAGCAGTACTGCATGTGCGCGTCGAGGGCGTCGTCGTTGTGGTCCGGGTCGTGGTGGAAAATGGCCAGGCGCTTGGCGCCGAGCTGGGCGGCGAACTGCGCCGCGTCGTCAAAAGTGCTGTGCCCCCAGCCCTTGCGGGTGGCGTATTCCGCCTCGGTATACTGCCCCTCGCGTATCAGCAGGTCGCTGCCGCGGGCGAACTCGGCGATGGCGTCGTCCTGGCGCTTGGCCGTCTCGGAGTCGCCGCCCACTTTGTAGAAGGGTTCATGGTCGCTGAGGTAAACTATCACCTTACCCTGCGTCTCGATGCGGAAGCCGATGCAGGGGCCGGGGTGGTTGAGGTGCTGGAACGTGACCTTGGCCGCGCCCAGGTCCACCGGGCCCTCCAGTTCCACGAAGCTCAGCTTGCAGCCCAGGTTCGCGAGCGGCACCGGGAAGTAATCCATGGCCATGGACTCGCTGAAGATCTTGCGCAGGCTGCCGTTGGCGCCGTGCACGCTGTAGACGTTGAAGGTATTTTTGGGGCTGTAGAGCGGGACGAAGAAGGGAAAGCCCTGGATATGGTCCCAGTGCGTATGCCCGACGAGGATATGCCCCTCTATGGGCTTGCCGGCGTATTCTTTCAGCAGCGCGCCGCCCAGTTCGCGCAGGCCGGTGCCGCAGTCGATTATTATGAGGGTGTCGCCGATGCGCACCTCGGTGCAGGCGGTGTTGCCGCCGTAGCGCGAGGTCTGCACGCCTGAGGTGGGGCAGGAGCCCCGGGTGCCCCAGAAGCGCACGTAAACCGGCAGGTTGCCGTCTTTGGCCGGGGCCGGGGCGGGCGCCGGCAGTTCGGAGCTGTGGACAGGCGTGCCCTTGTCCTGCGCGCGGTGCGCGGCCAGTCCGGGCGCGCCCGGTGAAAGGAGGGCGTCCGCCTTGTTGAGCAGGTCGTCCATCTTGAAAGGTTTGACCACGTAGGTGTCCGCGCCGGCCGTGAAGGCCTGCGCTTTGTCCGTTTCGAAAGGCTTGGAAGAGATCACCATTACCTTAACGCCGGGTGGACCGTCCGGGCCTTTCAGCCGGGCGCAGAGTTCATAGCCGTGCATGCGCGGCATCATCAGGTCCGTGACTACCAAATGCGGCTGCCAGGCCCGGGCTTTCTGCCAGCCATCTACGCCGTCGTCGGCTTCCTGTGTCTCGTATTTGGTGGAAAAGATGACCGCGGCCAGTTCCCGCAGAGAGGGGTCGTCGTCCACTATCAGGACGCGTTTCTTTTCGGACATTCCCCAATTCTACTGAAAAGCCCCTCCGGCTTCAAGCCCTTGTGATATTCTTAACGGAGATTTATATATTTATATATAGGGGGCTCAAAACCCAGAACTGGCGGGCAAAAGGCGGCCCCGGCAGAGCTTCAAGAGGCGGTTGTCTTGCCTGGCTTGGCCAGGAGGGGGCGCAGGTAAACCAGGCCGACGAACAGCCAGGCCGCCCTGCCCAGCAGCAGGAACCGGTCCACCGCCAGCTGCGCCGTCCAGCCATGCCCGGCTATAAGGCGCGCGATATCGCTGCCGGCCACGCTGCGGTGCGTCACGTCGATGCCGTAAATGCCCGTTACCGGGTCCGCCACGGCTTTGGCCCAGAACTGCCAGGCCCCCACCAGCGAGAAGGCCGCCGCTATCATGAAAGGGTACCTAAACCAGTCCCAGCGCAGGCCGGCCGGGCCGCGCTTGTAGAAGGCCGCTATCAGCAGGGCTGGAAAAATAAATTCACCGACGTGGCCGCCGAGCAGCAGGTATTCTTCGAACTGTTTGTCGGGGACTATGAACTGAAGGTGGACGAAGCCGGCTATCAGCAGGGCGCAGCAGAACAGCAGGAGCGGGCTGCGCGCCTTGACCGCCTGCCGGGAAAGCCAGGCGATGGCCCCTGCTCCCAGGACGCTCAGGAACAGCGAGGGCGTAGAGTCGGTCATGGCGATGCCGGCGATTATGGGGATAGACCAGCGCCCGCCCAGCCAGGCCGCCAAGGAATGGCCGAGCTCGTGGCACATTACGTCGAAGGGAAAGCCCAGGGCATTGCGCCAGAGGCCCTGCAACGCCCAGCCCGCGGCCAGGGCGGCGGGCACGGCCCAGGGGGAGGTGGTGAGGGGGGGAGGCTCGCCGGCCGTCTCTGCCAGCGCTCCGGAGAAGCCGCCGCCGAACTGCGCGAAGGTGCGGTAGAGGTAAACGCCGATGGCGAGTGAGAGCAGGCAGAGAAAGGCGATCATGGGCTGGGGTTGTCAGAGGTCCTTTTTTGAATGTTTTCATAAAAGCCCTCCCGCTGTCAAATTGCTAGGATTATTCTGTTCCCGCTGCCGGAAGAGAAATTGCAACCGCGCTTTCATTCTTTACACTTTGCCTGTCCGCTGTACCTGCAGTTATGCTTCAAGATCTGGTTTTCTACATAGGATAAAAAACATGAAGAGAATTAAACTGTTGTTCCCGGCGATCGCCGGCCTGGTTTTAGCCTTCGGCTGTCAGCAGCAGGCCCCGCGGAACATAGTGCGGCTGGCCACCACCACCAGCGTGCGCGATACCGGCCTGCTGGACGTGCTCAACGAGACCTTCCAGAAGGACGGCAAACACACGCTGCAGGCCATAGCGGTGGGCTCCGGCCAGGCCATGCAGCTGGGCCGCACCGGCGAGGCGGACCTCCTCTGGGTGCACAGCCCCGACGACGAAAAGAAGTTCGTGGAGGAGGGGCTCGGCACCGACCGGATAACCTTCCTGCATAACGATTTCGTCCTGCTTGGCCCCGCGGCCGACCCGGCCAAGGTGAAGGGGGCCAGGAAAGCCGCCGAGGCTTTTAAAAAAATAGTCTCGGCCAAGGCGCTGTTCGTTTCCCGCGCTGACCAGAGCGGCACGCACAAGAAAGAGCTGAAACTCTGGGCCGCCGCCGGAGCGCAGCCGGCCGAAGAACATTACCTTGAGGCCGGGCAGGGCATGGCCGGCACTCTTTCCATAGCCGAGGAGAAAAAAGCCTATGTGCTGGTAGACCGCTCTACTTACCTCTCGATGAAGAAGACCCTCGGCCTGGAAATAGTCAGCGAGGGCGACGAAGCGCTGATAAACCGCTACAGCCTGATACTGATCCCTACGGCCAAGTTTTCCAGGGTGAACGCTCCCGGCGCCAGGGCCTACTACGACTTTGTCCTCTCGAAGCAGGCCAAAGAAATAATCGAAGGTTTCGGCGTTGAGAAATACGGCCAGCAGCTGTTCTTCTACGACTACGCCGCGAAATAAAGGCTGAAAAACGCCGCCGCGGCCCGGGCGCCCAAGGCCGGGGCCGCAGTTGGGTTCCGTTATATCTAGTAAAATATAAAGCATGCGTTTCCCGCTTACAAACTGATTTAAATGGAATTTATTTTCGAGGGCCTGCGCAAAGGCCTGCACCTCATACTCAGCGGCAATCCGGAGATCTTCGCCATCACCCGGCTGTCGCTGTCCGTGTCATTGCTGGCCACGGCCCTGGCGGTGCTGGCCGGCGTGCCGCTGGGCGCCTGGATAGCCGTAAAGAAATTCCCGCTCAAGAAGCTGCTCATCGCCCTGGTCAATACCGGCATGGGCCTGCCGCCCGTCGTGGCGGGGCTCGTCGTCATGCTTTTTCTTGCGCGCAGCGGGCCGCTGGGCTTCCTGAACTGGCTTTATACCCCTAAAGGCATGGTGATAGCGCAGTTCATCATCGCCCTGCCCATCATCACCGCGCTGTCCATCTCCGCCATGCAGAGCGTGGACCCGAAATTCTACAACCAGGTGCTCACGCTCGGCGCCAGCGACTGGCAGGCCATCCGCGTCTGCCTCAAAGAAATGCGCCTGACTATAGCGGCCGCCGTGATGGCCGGCTTCGGGCGGCTGGTGGCCGAGGTGGGGGCCGTGATGATAGTGGGCGGCAATATCCGCCACCAGACGCGCATGCTGACCACCGCCACCGTGATGGAAACGCAGATGGGCAATTTCGACATGGCCATCGCTATCGGGCTGGTGCTGCTGACCGTGGGGTTTATGGTGAACCTGGCGCTGACGCTGATACAACAGAACAAGGTGCTGGCGCGATGATAAAACTGAAGGCCCTGCGCCTCGGCTTCGATACGGGCTTCACCCTGGCGGTGGACGAGCTGAACATCCGCGAGGGGGAAGTGTTCGCCATCATAGGCCCCAACGGCGCGGGCAAGACCACGCTGCTCAACGCCATGGCCATGCTGCGCCGGCCGGAGAACGGCTCGCTCACCATCATGGGGCGCGACGCGCTGGCCCCGGAGAACAGGCTGTTCCTGCGGCGGGCCATGTCCGTGGTTTTCTCGCAGCCTTACTTGGTCAACGACACGGTCTTCGCTAATGTCGCCCTGCCGCTTAAACTGCGGGGGCGGGTAGACCGCGCCGCCGTGGACGCCGCGCTGGAACTTTTCCGGATAACCCATTTGAAAGACCGCAACGCTAAAACGCTGTCGCAGGGCGAGAGCCACCGGGCGGCGCTGGCGCGGGCCTTTGTGACTGAGCCCAAGCTGCTGCTGCTCGACGAGCCCTTCGGCAGCCTGGACGAGCGCGTGAAGGAGTCCATAACGCGGGACCTGCGCCGGGTGATGAAGGATTCCGGGGCGGCAGCGGTGCTGGTGACGCAGGACCAGGAGGGGGCGCTGACCCTCTGCGACACCCTGGCGGTGCTGGTCAACGGCCGCCTGCTGCAGCAGGGCGAGCCGCAGGAGATCTTCTCCCGGCCCGCGTCCAAAGAGGTGGCCGATTTTGTGGGCGTGGAGACCATATTGGCCGGCCGGGTGGTTTCTAACCAGGACAATCTCTGCACCGTCGAGGCCTGCGGAAAAACGCTGATGGCGGTGTCGGGCTGCGCCGCGGGCGACAGCGTGTTCTTCTGCCTGCGGCCCGAGGACGTGAGCATCTCGCTGAACGCCGACGCCGGCGGCAGGCGCAATAATTTCAAGTCCGTAGTGGCGGCGGTGGCCCCGTGGGGGCTGGAATACAAGGTGGAACTGGACTGCGGCTTTACGGCGCAGGCGGCCGTCACGAAGCAGTTGGTGGACGGGCTGGGTCTTAAGCCGGGGCGCGAGGTTTACGCCTCGTTCAAGGCCACGGCGGCGCATTTAATAAAGAGGGCAAAATGATCACTTTCGAAGAAGCTATCTCGACAGTTCTTAAGAGCGCCCGGCCGCTGCCGCCGGAAGCCGTGCGGCTGGAAGAATCGGTCGGCCGCGCGCTGGCCGAGGACGTGCGCTCGGCGCTGGACATGCCGCCCTTCGACAAATCCGCCGTGGACGGCTACGCCGTGCGGGCGGCGGAGATTAAGCCCGGCGTCGAGCTGGGCAACTTGGGGCTGATACAGGCCGGGGATGTACTTCAGGGTAAGGTTCCTGCCGGGGCCTGCGTGAAAATCATGACCGGCGCCCCGGTTCCCTTCGGCGCCGACGCGGTGGTGATGGTGGAAGAAACTTCCGAAAAAGACGGACTGGTCAGATTTTCCACAGGTATAAAGAAGGGCGCCAATATAGCCCGCCGCGCCGAGGACATAAAGAAGGGGCAGCTGATACTTAAACGCGGCACGGTGATAGAGATTTCGCAGATAGCCGCGCTGGCCGCCGCCGGCCGGGGCGCGGTGAAGTGCGGCGCGCTGCCGTCCGTCTCGCTGGTGAATACCGGCGGGGAGATAATCCCGCCCGGCAGGCCGCTCGGCAAAAACCAGATCTACAACAGCAATGGCCCCATGCTGGCGGCCCTGCTGAAGACCGACGGGGTGCACGCGGCGCCCGTTATAGTGCGCGACGAGGCGAAACTGATGAAGGCCGCGCTGGCCAGGGCGCTGAAGGCCGAAGTCGTCCTGATCTCCGGCGGCGTGTCGATGGGCGACTACGACCTGGTGCCCGGAATATTGAAGACGCTGGGCGTGAAAAAGGTCTTTCATAAGGTCCGGGTGCGGCCCGGCAAACCTATGTTCTTCGGCGTGAAGGGGCGCAAGCTGATATTCGGCATACCGGGTAACCCGGTGGCGAACTTTCTGGCCTACCTGGCCTATATACGCCCAGCCATAAGGAAGATGGCCGGGCGGCCCGATTTCGCCCCGGCCATTCTGGACGGGACCTGCGCCGGGGCTTTCGAACCGCGCACGCCGCGCCGGGCCCTGGTGCTTTCCAGGGTGGCCGCCAAGAGCGGCTATTCGCTGGCGGCAGTCTCCAATAACGGCTCGGCGGATATCCTGGCCCTCGCCGAAGCCTCGGGTTTTACCCTGGTTAAAGAGAACGGTTCTATAAAAAAAGGCGGCAGGGCTAAATTCATCACATGGAAGTAGAATACCTCAGGCTCTCGCTCACCGACAGGTGCAACCTCAACTGCATCTACTGCACGCCCAGGGAAAAGAGCGGCTACCTGGGGCATGACGACCTGCTGCGCCACGAAGAGCTGGCCCGCGCGGCCGGCGCCTTTGTGCGGGCGGGGGTGAAGAAGATACGGCTGACAGGCGGCGAGCCGCTGGTGAGGAAGAACATAGTCGGCCTGGTGAAACTGCTGCGCGCCATACCGGGCCTGCAGGAGCTGGCGCTGACCACCAACGGGCTGCTGCTCAAGGACCTGGCCGTGCCGCTGCGCGAGGCTGGCCTGAACCGGGTGAACATCAGCCTGGACACGCTGAACCCCGCCACCTTCAAGCTCATTACGGGCTCGGAAGGGCTGGACGCGGCCTGGGACGGGTTGATGGCCTCCCTTAAAGCCGGTTTTTCCGAGGTGAAGCTGAACGTGGTGGTGATGAAAAACATCAACGACTCCGAGGTGGCAGAATTCGCCAGGCTGTCCATAGACTTCCCGCTGACGGTGCGGTTCATAGAATTCTTCCCCACCAACGAGCGCTCGGCCAATCTGAAGGGAGCCCTGTTCACCACCGCAGAAACCAAGAAGCGCATAGAAGAGGTCTACGGCCCGCTGGAAGAATTGCCGCCCGCCCCGGCCGGCGGCCCGGCGCGCATCTACAGGCGGCGCGGCGCCAAGGGCAAGATAGGCTTTATCAGCGGCCGCAGCGGCTATTTCTGCGGCAGCTGCAACCGCGTGCGCATGGACTGCACCGGCAAGGTGTACCCGTGCCTCTTCTCCCCGGCCACCCACGACCTGAAAGAGCTGCTGCGCGGCGGCGCTCCGGACGAGGTCCTGGCCGACTATCTAAAAAAGATATTTTTAGTAAAATCTAAATACAGGAAAGACTCCCCGACGGCCGGCCACATAGAAATGAGCAGCCTGGGCGGCTAAAAGGCAAATATGATAGACGTTGGCGAAAAAGCGGACACCAAACGGACGGCCAGGGCCCAGGCTTACATCAAGCTCAGCCCCGAGATCATACGCCTGATACAGGCCGGCCAGCTGCCCAAGGGCAACGTGCTGGAAGCCGCGCGTTTCGCGGGCATCCTGGCCGCCAAGAATACCGCAGGCCTGATACCCCTCTGCCACAACCTCCCGCTCAATTTCGTGGGCGTCGAGTTCAAGATAGAGAACGCCGGCATCCTCATAACCGCCGAGGCCCGCTGCACCGGCAAGACCGGCGTGGAGATGGAGGCCCTGGTGGCCGCCTCTACCGCCGCCCTCACCATCTACGACATGTGCAAGATGTTCGCCCAGGACCTCGAGATCCGGGACATCTTCCTCCTCGAAAAACTCGGCGGCAAAAGCGGCCATTACCAGAGGTAGGGGACGTTGATTCCTAATTCCTATTTATCAACAGGTCGCCGGAAATTGTCAGTAATTAGGAATTAGGAATCAACGTCCCCTTTCTCATTTGATAATATAGACAAACACGCAACGCGCCGCCGCGCGCCACAACAATGACCGAACCTGAGATTAAGACCGCTTCATTCTCCGCCCGAGTGCAGGCCGCCGCCGAAGTGCTGGAAGCCCTGGCCAACGACCGCGGGCTGCTGATAAGCCTGCCCGAGGCCGAAAGCACGCGCCTGCTGACGGCCGCGGGCAAAGTGTCGCGCCCCGACGCCCTGGCGCGCCGCCAGATGATAAAGGAATACGAGCGCCGCCGCAAGGCCGCCAGGCTGGAGCGGGCCGAGAGCGCGCTGCGCCAGACCGGTATCCGCAAGCTGCGCCGGCAGGCTGTCTTCACCACCCCCAACCAGCTGCCGCCCCCGTCCGCCTCGCAGCGCGAGGTCACGGATAACCCGGACTTCCGCGAGCCGCACGAAGAGCAGAACTGCTACGTCTGCAAGACCAACTACACGCAGCTGCACCATTTTTATGACCAGCTCTGTCCTGCCTGCGCCGAAGTGAATTTCCTCAAGCGCACCGAAACCGCCGACCTGCGCGGCCGCGTGGCCCTGCTTACCGGCGGGCGCGTGAAGATCGGCTACCAGGCGGGCATCAAGCTGCTGCGCGCCGGGGCGCATTTGATAGTGACCACGCGCTTCCCGCGCGACTCGGCCGTGCGCTACGCGGCGGAACCCGATTTTAAAGAGTGGGGCAGCCGGCTGGAGATCTTCGGCCTGGACCTGCGTCACACACCCAGCGTAGAGGCCTTCTGCTCCCACCTGCTGGCCACGCGACAGCGCCTGGATTTCATCGTCAACAACGCCTGCCAGACGGTGCGCCGCCCGCCAAACTTTTACGCGCACATGATGGAGCGCGAGCAGGGCCCCCTGCGCGACCTGCCGGCCGCCGCGCGCTCGCTGCTGGGCGCCTACGAGGGCCTGCGCGGCTACCATATCCTGCCCGAAGGCGCCCCGGCCCCCGGCCGTGAGGTGGCCCCGGCGCAGCTGCCCGCCACCGCGCTGGCGGGCCTCACGCACGCCGCCGCGCTGTCGCAGGTGCCGCTGCTGCCCGAAGAACTGGCCGCGCAGAAAGGCTTATTCCCCGAAGGCCGGCTGGACCAGGACCTGCAGCAGGTGGATTTGCGCGACCGCAACTCCTGGCGGCTGCTGATGGCGGAAGTCCCCGCCGTGGAGCTGCTGGAAGTGCAGTTGGTCAACGCCGTGGCGCCGTTCATCCTGAACGCGCGGCTCAAAGCCCTGATGCTGCGCACGCCGGGGCGCGACAAGCATATAGTCAACGTTTCGGCGGTGGAGGGGCAGTTCTACCGCAAGTTCAAGACCACGCGGCACCCGCACACCAACATGGCCAAGGCCGCGCTCAACATGATGACGCGCACCTCGGCCGCCGATTACCAGCTCGACGGCATCCACATGAACGCCGTGGACACCGGCTGGGTGACCGACGAGGACCCGGCGCACATAGCCGCGCGCAAGACCGCGGAGCACCGCTTTCACCCGCCGCTGGACATCGTGGACGGCGCGGCGCGCATCGTGGACCCTATCATCTCCGGCTTTAACACCGGCGAGCATGTGTGGGGCAAATTCCTGAAGGATTACAAACCTGCCGACTGGTGAACCGCGGCGGGGGGCAGGGGACGCTGCTTCCGTTTTTTCTGAAAATGATCCGGGCGCGGAATAGGGCAGGATGAATATATGGGAAAGATCTACTCTATAAACACAAGCGCCGCCAAGGGCGTGCCTAAAGAGAACGTCCGGTCTGCCGTGCTGGTAAAAGGCCACGGCATTCAAGACGACGCCCACGCCGGCATGCCCATACGCCAGGTCAGCCTGCTAGACATGGAGAGCGTGCGTCTGCAGATAGCGGACGCCGCCGCCAAGAAGGCCACCGTGCGCATACGCCCCGGCATCTACGCCGAGAACATCACCACCGAAGGCGTTGAGCTGGCCGCCCTGAAGATAGGCGACCGCCTGCGCTTAGGCAGCACAGCCATACTCCAGATTTCAAAGATCGGCAAAGAGTGCCACCAGCATTGCGCCATCTACCACCAGGTGGGCGACTGCATAATGCCGCGCAAAGGCATCTTCGCGGAGGTCCTCGAAGGCGGGGAGATACAAACCGGGGACAGCGTAGAAAAAATTTAAGCCGGCGCCTGCGGCCCACGGAGGCATAGTGGAAGGAACAAAAGAGATTAAATTCGCGGTGCTCACCTCCAGCGACCGCTGCTCGCGCGGTGAAGCGGAAGACGTCAGCGGCGGTCTGATCTCTGAAATGGTGAAGGCCATAGGGGGTGAGACCGTCGCCAGCGACATCGTGCCCGACGAGATTCCCGCCATAAAGGAAAAGCTGCTCCACTATTGCGACGACCTGCGGGTGGACGTGGTGCTGACCACCGGCGGCACCGGTTTCAGCGGCCGCGACGTCACCCCCGAGGCCACCGCGCAGGTGATAGAGCGGAACATCCCGGGCCTGCCCGAGCTGATGCGCGCCGAGGGCCTCAAGAAAACAAAAAAAGCCTGCCTGTCGCGCGGCATAGCGGGCATACGCGGCAACACCATTATCATTAATTTACCCGGCAGCCCCAAGGCGGTAAAAGAGTCCCTTGAAGCCATCCTGGACCTGATCCCGCACTCGCTTGAAATGCTCAGGGGCGGCGGGCATTAGAGAATTCTGATAATTAAATAAAAAACCGCCGGGCGCAAACCCGGCGGTGTTCTTTTTGTTCGCCTGCAACTATCAGGGGAGGGGAAGCCAGGCGAAGTCCTTCTCTATGCTGCCCTCGCCGTAGGCCACCAGCACGCCGGCGGCATTGAAGACGTAGGCGCGCATCGCGTCGTCGTGGATGTAGCTCTGTATGACGAAGGCGGTCCTGCCGTTGACCAGCATCTTGAAGGGCTCGGATTCATTGCCAGGGCCCTCGGGGAGGGTCTGCCACTCCTGCTCCAGCTGGCGGCGGGCGCCCGGGGGGAGTTCCTTCAGGTCGGCGTAGGTGGTAAGCCCGCCCTCGTCCAGGGCGGCCAGGTAGGCGGCTTTGGCGGCGTCGGCCCAGCTCTGGGCGGCCTTGTTCTTATCCGAGGGGATCATTATGAATTTAGCGCAGCCGTTAGCGACCAGCGAAGACTGGAGCACCGGCCGGGTAACCGTGGCGCCGTTCGCGCAGGTGAACACGCAGGTATTGTCCTTCACGGCGGTGAAAGAGCAGGTCTGCATGCCGGGGAAGGCTGCCCCGACGTTGACCTTGGAGGGAACAGGAGAAGCGAGGTTTATGGCGTCCGAGTTGGCCGCTCCGGCCAGTTCGGCGAAGGAACCCTGCTGCCCGGCGAAGGCCGGAGAAAAACCGGCTGCGAGCAGAACCGCGGTTATTAATATTTTCATTATATCTCCTTGGATCTGGCCCCCGGGGGCCGAAAGCTTTGCAAGGAATAGGTTACCAATTAGCCTCCGAACGCCGCATAAGGCTTTGTGCCCAGACGGGCCCGGTATTTGGACCCAGGCCCCGCTGGGACTAAAGACGGCCGGACACGGGTTCCACCGAGGACTTAAAAAGGGTAAAATTTAGGCAGAACGAGTTGTCCTATCTACGGAGGCTAACATGAACGGCTGGACCGGCTACATACTCAGGGTTAATCTCACCGACAAGACCTGGAAGAAAGAATCCTTTACCGAAGAATTCGCGCAGAAGTGGGTAGGCGGCCGCGGCTTCGCGGCTAAAATACTTTTTGACGAACTCAAGCCCGGCATAGACCCGCTCGGCCCCGAGAACAAATTGGTGGTGGCGCTCGGCCCCATAGCCGGCATCCCTGCCCCCAACACCGGCAAGGTTGTGGTGGCCGCCAAGAGCCCGCTGACCGGCTTTTACGGCGACGGCAATTTGGGCTCCAACGTTTCCAGCCAGCTGCGCAAAGCCGGCTACGACGCCATGATAATCGAGGGCGCGGCCGACGCCCCTACCTACCTTAACATCGAGGACGACAAGGTGGAGTTCCTTGACGCCGCCGAGATGTGGGGCAAGGGCACCTACTTCGGCAATGAATGGATCTATAAGAAGCACGGCCGGAACGCCGGCGTGCTCAACATCGGCCAGGCCGGCGAGAACAAGGTGCTGTTCGCCGTGATCCGCAGCCTGGAAGGCCGCGCAGGCGGCCGCCCCGGCATCGGCGCCGTGATGGGTTCCAAAATGCTCAAGGCCATAGTGGTGAAAGGCACCAAGCAGATACCGCAGGCCGACCCGGAGCTGATGAAGAAGCTCGGTATCGAGGGCCTGAAGAAGGCCCGTGAGCTGGACCAGAAGACAGGCTGGAGCAAGCAGAGCACCAACGCCGTGCTGGCCTGGTGCAACGAGGTCAACGGCCTGCCGGTGCAGAACATGCGCAAGACCTCCCATCCCGAGGCGCACAAGATAGACGGCGAGCGCCTTAACGACGCCCGCATCGCCACCTACGGCTGCCCCAGCTGCACCATGCACTGCGGCATCACCATCCACGACGACGAAGGCCGCGAGAGCGAGCTGGACTACGAGAATATCGGCATGCTGGGCCCGAACGTCAACGTGTTCGACCTCAAGAAGGTCGGGTCGCTCAATTATTTGTGCGACGACTACGGCCTGGACACCATCTCGGCCGGCGCGGTGCTGGGCTTCTACGCCGACGCCATCGAGCATGGCGCGACGAAGGGCGACTTCAAGTTCGGCGACGCCGATAAGGGCAAAACGCTGCTCTGGGACATAGCAACCCGTAAGGGCGAGGCCGGCAATCTGCTGGCCGACGGCGCGCTGAAGGCCGCCAAGGTCTACGGCAAGAACTCCGCCGATTACGCCATGCAGGTGAAAGGCCTGGAGATGGCCGCCTACAACTGCAAGTCTATTCCCGGCCAGGCGCTGGCCTTCGGCGTGGCGGCCATAGGCGGCCATCACCGCGAGGCGTGGATCATCACCTTCGAGCTCAAGCACAGCAAGCGCGAAAGCTACGGCCCCGAGAAGGCCGCCAAGGTGATAGAACTGCAGCGCATCCGCGGCGGCCTGTTCGAAATGCTGGTGGCCTGCCGCTTCCCCTGGGTGGAAGTGGGCTACGAGCTGGAGAACTATCCCAAGTTCTTCAACGCCGTCACCGGCCTGGACTGGACGCTGGATAATTTCTGGACGGCGGCCGACCGCGCCTACTCCATGATCAAGCTGCATTACCTGCGCGAGTTCCCGAACGTTACCCGCAAGGACGACTACCCGCCGGCGGTCTGGTTCGACAAGAGCAACGCCGACACCGAAGGCCCGCAGAAGGGCGTGGTGCTGGAATACGACAAGTACGACTCGCTGCTGCAGCATTACTACGATGCTCGCGGTTACGATAAGCGCGGCATTCCGACGCTGGAGACGCTCAAGAAGCTGGGGCTCGCTGACGAGGCCGCGGCGGCCGGGAAACACGCGAAATTGAGCTGATGAAGGTTACGGTCAAGCTTATCGGCCCGCTCATTTACGAGGGCGGGTTCAGCGAGAAAGTGGTGCAGCTCCCGGGGCCCATGACGGCCGGGGAGCTGTCCGCTTTCGTGAAGATAGATAAGAAGCGGCCGACCATCATCACGCGCAACGGCAGGGCCGTGGCGAACAGCGACACGATAGACGACGGCGACCGGGTGGTCATCTCTCACATCTACTCTGGCGGCTGAACTATGCTGAAATTAACACTCGCGCTGCTGCTGCTTGCGTGCCCCGCCGGCGCTCAGTATTACCTGGAGGCCGACGCCGGCGCCGCCTGGGCCGGGCACAATACCGCCAAAGTCCCGCTGGACGGCGGCACGCGCTTTTCCCTGACGGACGACCTGAAGTCGGAGACGGCCGCTTTCGCCCGGTTCCGCTTAGGCCGCGTGAGCGGCAGGCACGACTGGTCTTTGCTGGCCGCGCCGTTGACCCTGAAGTCGGAAGGAGTCCTTCCTAAAACCGTGGTTTTTGACGGCGTGACCTTCCCGGCCGGGGTCAGGACCGAGGCCGTCTATAAGTTCAATTCCTACCGGGTCCGCTATCTCTACGAATTCAGGCGCGAGGGCGCGCTGCGCCTGCGCGCCGGCGGCGCGCTCAAGATGAGGCACGCGGCGGTACAGCTGGATAACGGGACCCAGTCCTCCGAGTTTAAAAATACCGGCTTCGTGCCGCTGGCGGCTTTTTCCGCCGACTGGGGTTTCCGGCCCGGTTGGGCGCTGCTGTTCGACTTCGAGGGCCTGGCCGCGCCGCAGGGGCGGGCCGAAGACGCCGCCCTCTCCGTCAGCCGCGACCTCAGGCCGGGGCTGCGGGCGCGCGCAGGCTACCGGTTCCTGGAAGGCGGCTCGGGGGCCGGGGAGGTCTACACTTTCGCCTGGCTAAACTATTTCTTCGCGGGGTTGACCTGGGAATTCTAAAGCGTCCGTCGGACACGGGGGAATATGGCACAACTGGATAAACTTATAGAAAAGCTGCAGCCCGGGCAGGAGGTCATACTGGAGCCGGGCGCGGCGCCGCTCCTGAAGAGCAACGGCGCCTTTGTGCCGCTGCTCAACCAGGAGCTGACGGTGCAACAGGTGGTGGGGCTGATCAGGGAAGTGGCCCCGCCGGACGCCGCCGCTACCATAGCTAACAATAAGCCGACGGTGTTTGAATACACCGCGTTCGGCAAGACCATAGTAATCTCTTTCTCAGTAGAGGGCAAAGGCGTGCTCGCCAGGGTTTTTGTGGGCGCCAGGAAGGCGGACGGCCCGCTGGGCGCCCCGTTGGCGGGCGAGCCGGAAATAAACGGCCTGCTGCGCAAGATGTGCCAGCTGGGGGCTTCGGACCTGCATCTAACCTCGGGGCACAAGCCCATGATACGCCTGCACGGCGACATGTCCGAGCTGCCTGACCTGCCGCCGGTAAAAACGGAGAAGATGGCGCCGCTGCTGGAGGCCATCCTGCCGCCCCACAACGCCGAGCAGTTCGCCAAGAC
Source organism: Elusimicrobia bacterium GWD2_63_28 (assembly GCA_001799895.1). Classification (GTDB taxonomy): domain Bacteria; phylum Elusimicrobiota; class Elusimicrobia; order Elusimicrobiales; family UBA9959; genus UBA9959. The sequence goes on along the minus strand of MGUI01000016.1, from coordinate 14,012 downwards.
GCACGACACGGACTTCGCCTACGAGATACCGGGCCTGGCCCGTTTCCGCGCGAACGTTTTCCTGGACAGGTTCGGCATGGGCGCCGTGTTCCGCCAGATCCCGATAGAGATAGTGACGGCGGAGAAACTGGGGCTGTCGAAGGAAGTGCTGGACCTCTGCTACCTGTCCAAGGGCCTGGTGCTGGTGACCGGGCCTACGGGCTCGGGCAAGTCCACCACGTTGTGCGCGCTGGTGGATTTCATCAACCGCCACCGCAAGGACCACATCATTACCATCGAGGACCCCATCGAGTTCGTGCACCAGAAGAAGAACTGCCTGATCAACCAGCGCGAGGTGCACGTGCACACGCAGAGCTTCTCGCAGGCGCTGCGCGCCGCGCTGCGCGAGGACCCCGACATCGTGCTGGTGGGCGAGATGCGCGACCTGGAGACCATCGCCATCGCCATCGAGACCGCCGAGACCGGGCACCTGGTGTTCGGCACGCTGCACACCACCACGGCCGCCTCCACGGTGGACCGCATCATAGACCAGTTCCCGGCCGACAGGCAGGCGCAGATAAGGACCATGCTGTCCACTTCGCTCAAGGGCGTGATCTCGCAGACGCTGTGCAAGAAAACGGGCGGCGGGCGCGTGGCCGCGATGGAGGTCCTGTTCGTCAACAGCGCCGTCTCCAATTTGATCCGCGAGGGCAAGATCTACCAGATCCCGTCCACCATGCAGACCAGCAAGAAGTCGGGCATGACGGTGCTCAACGACGCGCTGTTCAAGCTGGTCTGCGACAAGGTGGTGTCGCCGGAGGAGGCCTACATTAAGGCCGTGGACAAGCAGGCCTTCGCCGCCGCGCTGAAGTCCAAGAGCATATTCCTGAAACTGGAAGGCATCGAGGAGTAGCGCCGCGCCGTAAAATGAAAAACCCCGGGACCGCCCGGGGTTTTTTATTTCCGCTCCCGCCCTCAATCCACGTAGAGGCAGAGGTAGGCGGTGTCTTCGCCGACCTTCAGGAGGAACTTGGAGTTGGGGGCCACTGTGAAGGTGCCGCCCTTGGGGAAGTCCATCCAGTCGGCCTCGCCGGGCAGTTTGACGGTGAGCTTGCCGCTGACCACGGTCATTATTTCCTTTTTCACGGTGCCGAACTCGTAGTCGCCGGGAGCCATTACGCCCACGGTGGCGGCGCCTCCGCCGGCGGTGAACGCTATGGACTTTACCTTGCCGTCGAAGTATTCATTGGTTTTAAACATTCTTTTTCCCCTTTATTTTCATCAGCAGTTCTACCGCTAAATTGGCCTGCATGTTGGCCACCAGGGCCACGCGCGGCGCCATCGGGCTGATCCCGGGAGGGCACTGGCTGGCGCCGTCGCCGCAGATATAGAGGCTGCCCATGCGCCGCGTCTTTAATTTGGAGTTGCCGCCGTAGCCGGCCAGGCCCGACGCGGCTATTACCGGCCGGTCGGGGTGCAGCTTCAGCCAGGCGTTTATCAGCATGCCCTTTTCTTCGGCCCGGTCGAAGGCCTCGATCAATATATCGGCGCCGCCAAAGAGTTTCTCTATATTGGCCGGACCGACTTTGGCGTCGTAGGCTTTGACCGCGGTGAAGGGGGCTATCAGCTTAAGGTTGGCGGCCAGGGCCGCCGCCTTGCGCTTGCCGATCTGCCGGACGGCGAACTGCTGGCGGTTCAGGTTGGACGGCTCTATCTTGTCGAAGTCGGCGAGGATCAGCCTGCCCACGCCGGCGCGGGCCAGCGAGACGGCGACATTGGACCCCAGCCCGCCGGCCCCGGCCACGCCCACCGTGGCGGAACGCAGCGCGGCCAGCACGGTCTTTTCGTGCCGGGAGAAGATCTCGGTTTCCAGCCTGGTCATTGCCCGGCGGGGCTTCAGTGGCCGCAGCAACCGTTGCACTTGTGGCCGCCGGGGTTGATGGGGCAGGTGTCGGAGGCTCCCGCGCCTTTCTTCAGGCCCGGGACTTCGTCTGAAACCTTCACGACTTTGCCCAGCTTGGCGTCGTAGACGTACTTGCCGGTCTTGGTTTCCACTTTCTTTTCTTCTTTATTCTCGGACATATGTCCCCCTAAGAGAAGAAGGCAACTGAAGGTAAGTGTGTTTTTCTTACTTTCCGCTGCCTTCGACGGTAAAAATCTGGTGCGCTCGACAGGAATCGAACCTGTATACCCGCCTTCGCAGGGCGGGACTCTATCCGTTGAGATACGAGCGCATTTAAAGAACGACTGAGGATATATTTTATGATTTATCGGGGCCGGATAACAAGCCTACATGCCCAGCAGCTTTTTCCACCAGGCCTTGGCCTCTTCCCGCGTTTCGGGCATGGGCTCGAAAGTCTGCGGTTCCGCGTGGCCCTTGTAGACCGGCATGGAGACGCGGAAGGTGGAGCCGCGGTCCGGCTCGCTCTCCAGGGTTACCTTGCCGCCCTGCATGATGACCATGGCCTTGGTGATGGCCAGGCCCAGGCCGGTGCCGCTCACCTTCTCGCCGGAGGCGGCCTGCACGAACTTCTCGAAGATCTTGGCCTGGTCTTCCTGCTTTATGCCGGCGCCGGTGTCCTTCACCGCGAAGAAAACGAAGCCCGAGGCGGCGTCTTTTCCCGCGTCGGCGGAAACCTGTATGGAGCCGCCTGACGGGGTGAACTTTATGGCGTTGGAAATAAGGTTGATCAGCACCTGCACCGTGCGGCGCTTGTCGGCGTAGACCCTGGGCAGGTTGGGCGGCACGCTGGCTTCCAGCTTCAGCCCTTTGGAGGTGGCCCAGGCGCGCATGGAATCTATGGCCTCGCGGACTATCTCGTCGGGGACCTCGTCCTCCTGGCGGAAGACCAGCTTGCCGGACTGCAGTTTGGAGAAATCCAGGATGTCGGTGATGATGGAGTTCAGGCGCTCGGTATTGCGGATGGCGGTGTTGAGCACGCCGCGGTCGCCCTCGCTGCTGGCGGCGTCGCGGCTCATCAGCTCCAGCGCGGCCTTGATGGAAGTGAGGGGCGAGCGCAGCTCGTGGGTCATGTTGGCGATGAAATCCTGCTGCAGCTGCTCGGCCTGCTTCAGCTTTACGGCGTCGGTGGGGATGGAGACCGTACCGACGATCTTGCCGTCCTCGTTCTGGATGATGGCCGTGGCTTTTTTAACCGTCTCGGCCAGCTCGGCCGGGCCTGTGCGGGAGACGTCCTTGGAAATGTCGGCCCGGCTGTCGGAGTAGATTTCCCGGGCCAGCGAGATGACCTGGCTTTCCAGCTGAGACAGGTCCACTATCTTCTTGCCCGAGAGTTCCAGGAGCGGGCGGCCGGAGATGGCCTCGGCCTGGGGGTTCATCATTATGATCTTGCCTTCCCGGTCGACCACCACCACGCCGTCGGCGATGCTGGTCATGACGGATTCCGCGCGGACCATGTCGTTCTCTACCTTCTTTTTCTCGCCGCGGATGCCTTCCAGCGCCCTGTTCACCGTGTTTTCCATCTCCTGCTTGAACTTGGCGGTCAGCAGCAGCATGATGCGGCGCCGCTCTTCCGGGTCGGGGGTGACGCGCGCGACCACTTCGGCGAGCGCCGACTCCAACCCCAGGTTTTCCAGCTGTCCCGAAAATTTATCCGCGGCCGCCGCGCCGGACCCTTGTCCGCCGCCCGCGCCCGGTCCCGCGCCGGCGCCTGGCCCGCCGCCAGCGCCTTCTCCTGCGCCCGGGCCCTGTCCCGCCGCGGCACCCTGCCCGCCGCCGGCCCCCGGCCCCGCGCCCTGCCCGCCGCCGGTCCCGGGTCCAGCGCCCGGCCCTTGTCCGCCGCCGGGCCCCTGCCCGGCTCCGGTCCCTGCCGGCAGGCCGCCGGGGCCGATCTTCGCGTACATGGCTTCGTCGAGCTTTATCCTGGTGATGTCCCGCTCTTTGAGGAAAGTCTTGGCGTCGCCCTTGTGGGCCTGCACCTGGCAGAGGACCAGCAGGTCGTTCGCGTCGGCGCCTTTGGAGAAAGTGATGGTCTGGATGCGGAACCTGGTGAACAGGTTCTTGAGGGAGTTGGGCAGCTTGTCCGCCGTCAGCAGCGGCGTGCCGTTTATCAGCAGCTTGTCGCTGTCGAGGGTGATGGAGAGGTCTCCCCCGTTGAGGGAATCGGCGATCTGCGTGAGCAGGGACTGGCCCTCTTCCAGCGCCAGCTTCACCTGGGGGTGGTCGGGCTTGTAGAGGTTTATCTGGGTCAGCGCGCGGGTGAAGATCTTGAGGAAGCTGAACCAGAGCAGTTTGGGGTCCTGGGCATCGGTCATAGGCGGTAGAGGTTCTTCCCTTTGAGCCCTTTGGTGGCGTTCCTGGTGTCGAAGACCAGGCGGGCCCGCTTAACGATATCCGCGTAATCTATGCAGGAATGCGGCGTGACTATCATCACGCAGTCGTACTCCTTTATCTTCTTCAGCGCGTCCTTCCTTGAGCGGCGGGTCTCGCCTTCCAGGTCGGTCTCGGCCACGTAAGGATCGTAGTAGTCGGCCGCGGCGCCGGTCTTCTCCAGCAGTATCAGCACGTCGTGCGCCGGGCTTTCGCGGTGGTCGGCGATGTCGGGCTTGTAGGCCATGCCTATCATCAGCACCTTCGAGCGGCTCAGCGCCTTGCCGCGGGTGTTGAGCAGTTCGCCCAGGCGGGCCACCACGTGCTCCGGCATGGAGGAATTGATGGCGCCGGCCAGCTCTATGAAGCGCGGCTCGAAATTGAGGGTCTTCATCTTCCAGCCGAGGTAATGCGGGTCCAGCGGGATGCAGTGGCCGCCTATGCCGGGGCCGGGGTAGAAGGGCATGAAGCCGAAGGGCTTGGAGGCCGCGGCGTTGATGACCTCCCAGACGTCGAGGCCCAGCTTGTTGCACATCAGGGCCATCTCGTTCATCATGCCGATATTGACGGCGCGGAAGGTGTTCTCGAGCAGCTTCACCAGCTCGGCGGTCTCGGTATTGGTCACCTCGAGCACACGGTCTATGACGGCGGCGTAAAGCAGGCCGGCCAGCCGGGTGCAGGCGGGGGTGAGGCCGCCGACCACCTTGGGGGTGTTCTTCACCCCGTACTTGGGATTGCCCGGGTCCACGCGCTCGGGCGAGAAGGCCAGGTAGAAATCCCTGCCCGCCTTGAGGGGGCCGGCTTCCAGCATGGGCTTCACCAGCTCCTTGGTGGTGCCGGGGTAGGTGGTGCTCTCGAGTATGATGATCTGCCCGCGCCTGAGGTACTTGCGGGCCTCCTGTACCGAGGCCACTATATAGGAAACGTCCGGATCCTTGCTCTTGCGCAGGGGGGTGGGAACGCAGATTATGACGGCGTCCATTTTCCTGAGGGCGGAAAAATCGAGGGTGGCGGTCAGCAGGCCTTTCTTGGCCAGGGCGCCCACCGTTTCGGTGGAGACGTCGCTTATGTAGGAGATGCCGGCTTTCAGGTCCCGCACCTTCTGGGCGTCCACCTCGAAGCCGGTCACGGCGAAGCCTCCCTTGGCGAATTCCACGGCCAGAGGCAGGCCCACGTAGCCCATGCCGACAATGCCGACCTTGGCCTTTCTTTCTTTAATGAGTTTCTCGATTTTTTCCATTTTTAGTTGCCCCGCTGCCTGCTGAAATTATACTAAAAAGTATATTGTAGGGGACGCTGATGACTATATGACTATTTGCAGGTGTTCCGGGTTTTAGCGGCCTTCTTGTAGTAAAAACATGAAACGACCAAAATTATCCCGACAGGCGGTTGTCGGGGACGTCTGCTATTCTATAATCTTACGGGAAGAAGGGGGGGGATATGCCCAGGCAAGCGAGAATAGACGTTCCGGGACAGGTTTATCACGTAATGTCGCGCGGCATAGAGCGCGGCAGTATATTCCTCGGCGAAGACGACTATCTGGATTTCCAGAAGCGCATCGGCGTATGGCTGAACAAGTCGGGGGCCAAATGTCTCGCGTGGTCCCTGATGCCAAATCACTTTCACTTCCTTGTCCTGCGGGGCGAGCGGCCTCTTTCGGAGCTGATGCATCACGCTATGACCGGCTATGCCATCAACTTTAATCTGAGGCATCGCCGCGCCGGGCATCTGTTCCAGAACAGATATAAAGCCATCATCTGCGATCTTGAGGAATATTTTCTGGAAGTTGCGCCTTACATCCACTTAAATCCCCTGCGCGCCCGACTGGTGCAAGACCTGGACGGCCTTGCGGCCTATAAATGGTGCGGGCATAGCGCCGCGATCAACGGTGTCGAAGACGGCATACTGAACCGGGACTCCCTTTTATGCCACTTTGGCGGCAGCGACGGGGAGGCGGTCGCCAAATACATGCAGGTTATGCGCGCAAAAGCGGAAGAAATGCGACTTAAAGATCTTTCCGGAGGCGGTCTGCTGCGCAGCCTTAACGGAAAAAGAGCCGTTCTGAAGGCTTTCCGGGCCCGGGGGAAAGTGTTATCCGACCAGAGGATACTCGGAGAGGGGGATTTTGTGGCGGCCGTGCTAAGAGCAGCCGGAGAGGCTATGCAAAAAGTGAAGAAAAGCCGCGCGGAAGTGCTGGCAGCGGTGGAGACGGCTACCGGGATAGCCCGCGAGGATATATTAAGGCGTACCCGGGAACGCGGCCCCGCCAGCGCGCGGGCAATTTATTGCTATCTGTGCCGGGAGGCGGCTGGCGGTTCAGCTGTGGAATTGACGGGTGAATTGGGAATAACGCAGAGCGCCGTCTCAAAGTTGGCGTCCAAAGGGCGTATACTGGCCGAAAGAATGAAAATAGTCATATAGTCATCAGCGTCCCCTCCATATTTAATATAATTGGATACATGGAGTGGATTTTACAGATTCCGGTGCTGTTTTTTTCGATAATTTTCCACGAATTCGCCCACGGCTACGCGGCCTACAGGCGCGGGGACGATACGGCCTATCTTTCCGGCCGGCTGTCTTTCAACCCGCTGCCGCATATAGACCCGGTGGGCACCGTGGTGCTGCCCGCCCTCTGCATAATGGCCGGCTTTCCCGCCCTGGGCTGGGCCAAACCGGTGCCGGTGAACCCGTACCGCATGCATAGCCCGCGCACTGATATGGCTTTCGTGGCCCTCAGCGGCCCGCTCTCCAATCTGGCCCTGGTGGCGGTTTCCATAGTGATGCTGAAGATAGTTTCGCTGGGTTTCCTGGGAGAGGGCCTGACGGAGCCGATGCTGATAACTTTCGGCTTCGCGATACAGATCAACCTTCTGCTCGCGGTGTTCAATATGTTCCCTGTTTTTCCGCTGGACGGCAGCCAGGTGGCGCTGGGGCTGCTGAAAGGGCGCGCCCTGGAGATTTACGAGAAACACCTGCCCTACGGCTTTTACCTGATACTCGGCCTGGTGGTCACGGGCCTGCTGCAGAAGATCCTGGCCCCCATCCTGAATTTCGCGCGGCAGATGGTAGTGTTCGTCTATACGATGATTTGAACGGACAATTATGGAAAACAACAAACCCGTGGTAGTTTCAGGCGCCAGGCCCACCGGCCGGCTGCACCTCGGCAATTACTGGGGCACCCTCAGGAACTGGCTGGACCTGCAGAACAAGTATGACTGCTATTTCTTCGTGGCCGACTGGCACGCGCTGACCACCGGCGCCGACAAGAGCGAGAATATCGCCGAAAATACGCGCGAAATGGTGCTAGACCTGATGGCGCTGGGGCTGGACCCGGCCAAGTGCGTTCTTTTCCGCCAGTCCGACGTGAAGGAACACGCCGAGCTCACGCTGCTGATGGGCATGGTGACGCCTATCAGCTGGCTGCTGCGCAACCCCACTTTCAAGGAGCAGCTGCAGGAGCTGCACAAGGCCAAGTACAAGGGCCAGGAAGACAAGATGAAGAAGGCCGAGGGCGTGACCAAGCAGCTGGCCGAGGCCCACGGCGAGGACGCCGAGGCCACCGCGCTGCACTCCGACATGGCCGTGATCGGCTTCCTCGGCTACCCCGTGCTGATGGCCGCCGACATCCTGCTTTACGACGCGAAATTCGTGCCCATAGGCAAGGACCAGCTGCCGCACCTGGAGCTGACGCGCGACATGGCGCGCCGCTTCAACCACATGTTCGGCGCCCAGGTGCTCAACGAGCCCGAGCCGCTGTTCACCTCCTCCCCGCTGGTGCCCGGCCTGGACGGCCGCAAAATGTCCAAGTCCTACGGCAACACCATCTTCCTGGGCGAGGAGGCCAAGAGCCTGGAGGCCAAGGTGAAGAAGATGTACACCGACCCCCTCAAGGTGAAGCTGGACGATAAAGGCCACCCCGAGGGCTGCGTGGTGTGCGCCTTCCACAAGCTTTACAACCCGGACTGGCAGGCCCGGGAGACCGAATGCCGCGAAGGCAAAACAGGCTGCGGGGCCTGCAAGAAGCAGCTGATAGAGCTGATGGAGAAAGAGGTCGGCGGTTTCCGCGCCCGCCGGGCGGAGTTAGCGGCCTCGGTGGACGTGGAGAAGGTGCTGGCCGACGGCGCCGCCAGGGCCCGCGCCGTGGCGTCGAAGAAAATGGCCGCGGCTTCCAAGGCGGCGGGATTAATATGAGCGCGATAGACATACACCTGGAAAATTTCGAGGGGCCCCTCGACCTGCTGATGCATCTGATCAAGAAGAACAATCTTGATATCTACGACATCCCGATCTCCAACATCACGGCCGAGTACCTGCAGTACCTCGAGCTGATGAAGAACCTCAACCTCGACGTGGCCGGCGAGTTTTTGGTGATGGCCGCGACGCTGATGCAGATAAAGGCCAAGATGCTGCTGCCCGCGCCCGAAGTGCTGGAGGGCGAGGGCGGCCCCGACCCGCGCGGCGCCCTGGTGAGCATGCTGGAGGAGTACCAGCGCTACAAGGAAGCCTCCAAGGACATGAACGTCCGCTTCTCCAAGTTCAAGGACGCCTTCTACCGCGGCTCGCCGGTGTTCACCAGCGAGGAGAAATACCTGGACCTGGATTTCTACGCCCTGATGGACGCGGTCAAGCGCGCCTTCGAGCGCGCCGAGCCCACCCGCGAGGTGGAGGCCGACCAGTTCCCCATCGAGTCGCGCGTGGCCAAGATCGAGAAGATGCTGGAAGGCCGCGAGTGGCTCATACTCGACGAGGTGTTCGCCTCCGAGACCAAGCGGCTGGGCGTGATCACCTGCTTCATGGCCCTGCTGGAGCTGGTGAAGCAGCGCAGGATAATGGTGTCGCAGGACGAGGCCTACAGCGAAGTGCGCATTTATCCGGCCCCGGCTCCCGCGCAGGCGCCGGAGCCCGTCGCCGCCGCTTCGGCGCCGGAAACAGTCCCGGCCGGACTCCCGGCCGCTCCCGAAACCCAGCAGGGTGCAGGGAACTAAATTTTAAAACTGACTTTGCTACAGAGGTAATATGGAAGACGCCGAATTAAAGAAAGTGCTGGAAACCCTGCTTTTTATCACCGACGCCCCGCTGCCGGTGAGCCGCATCTCGCAGCTCTGCGAGATCAAGAACAAGGAGCGCCTGGAGACCGCGCTGCAGGACCTGCGCAAAAGCTACGACGAGGCCGGCGGCGCCCTGCAGGTGATGCAGGTGGCCGGCGGCTGGCAGCTGGCCACGCGGCCGGAATACGGCATCTGGGTGCGCAAGCTATTCCACAACAAGATGACGGTGCGCCTGACGCAGGCCGCGCTGGAGACCCTCTGCATCATCGCCTACAAGCAGCCGCTCACCCGCGGCGACATTGAGGCCATACGCGGCGTGGAAGTGATAGGCCCGCTGGAGACGCTGACGCAGCGCAAGCTGATCACCGTGGTGGGCCGCCGCGAGAGCATAGGCCGCCCCATCCTTTACGGCACCACCAGCGAGTTCCTGCGCCAGTTCGGCCTGAACTCCCTCGACGACCTGCCCAAGCTGGAGAGCTTCAATATAGAGAACGTGGCCGCCGCGGCGCAGTCCACCGCGGTGGAACTGATAGAACAGGATTCCACGCCCGAGCCGGTGGCCGAAGGCGCGCCGCCGCAGGATCCCGCGCAGGCCGCCCTCGAGGGCGCTCCGGAGCCCTCCGAGCCCCGGCCGGAACAGCCCGCCGAAGAAGAGGTCCCCGCCGAGCCGGCCCCCGAAGCGGCGCCGGAGAGCGACGAAGCCCAGGCGGAGCCCGAGCCCTCCTCCTTTGAGGAAGCCCTGCCCGAAGCTGCCGCGGAAGACGCGCCGCCCGAGCCTCCCGCTGAAGTCGGAGCGCCTGACCAGCCTTCGCAAGAACCCGGCGAAAAGCCGGAGTAGCCGTTCCCCGGTTCCTGTGCGCGCAGCGTCGCCCTTTTAATAAATGCCTGAAATCCGCAAAGATCCCGTCTTCGGCCGCTGGGTGATCATCGCCTCGGAGCGGGGCCTGCGCCCCAACGAGTTCCGGCCCGGCGCCGGGCCTGACGGCAAGGGCTACCTCTGCCCGTTCTGCCCCGGCAACGAGGACATGACGCCGCCGGTCATCTATTCCCTGCCCGGCGAGAGGGGCAGCTGGCGGCTGCGCGTGGTGCGCAACAAGTACCCCGCCCTGGTCTCCGACGCCGCCGCAGGCAACAGCCGCAGCGGCATCTACGACCGCATGGACGGCATGGGCTTCCACGAGGTAGTGATAGAGACCCCCGAGCACGGCCGCCTGCTGGAGGAAATGCCGGCGGAGGCCGTGGCCGACGTGCTGAAGACCTTCGTGCTGCGCGTGAAGGAAATCAGGAAAGATCCCCGCATAAAGTACGTGATGATCTTCAAGAACCACGGGCGCAACGCCGGGGCCAGCCTGCTGCACCCGCATTCCCAGATAATTTCCATGCCGATGGCGCCGCTGCGCGTGATGCAGGAGATAGAAGGCGCCGCCGAGTACCACATGGAGCGGGGCACCTGCGTGTTCTGCGACATCGTGAAGGAAGAGAAGGAATTCAAGGGCCGGGTGGTGGCCGAGAACGCCGATTTCCTGGCGGTCACGCCTTACGCCAGCCGCTTCTCCTTCGAGACCTGGATCCTGCCCAAGGTCCACGAGAGCCATTTTGAGGAGATGCCGGAGCGCCTGGCGGGGCCGCTGGCCGAGGTGGTGAAGATCGCCCTGTCCAAACTGGCCGTGTCCCTCACGGACCTGTCCTACAATCTGATCATCCATTCCATGCCCGTGCAGGAGCCGTCCGCCGGGCATTACCACTGGCATATAGAGATCATGCCCAAGCTCACCCACGTGGCCGGCTTCGAGTGGGGGACCGGCTTTTACATCAACACGGTGTCGCCCGAGGACGCCGCTGAGATTCTCAACTCGGGGAAGAAATACAAGGTTTAGGAGACCGCTATGAAGATCCTTATCGCAGCCAGCGAAGCTTTCCCTTTCTGCAAGACGGGCGGGTTGGCCGACGTGACCGGCGCGCTGTCGCAGGTGTTTTCCAAGGCGGAGGACGCCGAGGTGGTGCTGTTCCTGCCGCGCTACCGCAACGTGGGCGGCGGGGCCTTCTCGCCCAAGGCCACCGGCGGCAGCTTTTTGATCCCGGTGGGCAACCGCGTGGAGACCGCCACCATGAGCCGCGTGCAGTGGGGCAAAGTCGCGGTCTATTTCATCGAGAGCCACAAGTATTTCGACCGCCCCGGCATGTACCGCACCGCCGCCGGCGACTACGAGGATAACGACGAACGCTTTATCTTCTTCTCGCGCGCCGTGCTGGAGGGCGCCAAGTTCATAGGCTTCAAGCCCGACGTGATCCACTGCCACGACTGGCAGACCGGCCTGGTGCCCGCCTACCTGCGCACCCTTTACCGCATAGACTCCTTCTACGCCAAGACGGCCTCGGTGTTCACCATCCACAATATCGCCTACCAGGGCATGTTCCCCAAAGAGGCGCTGCTGAAGGCGGGCTTCACCTGGCTGGATTTCACGCCTGAGAAACTGGAGTTCTACGGCGGCGTGAACTTCATGAAGTCCGCGCTGGTCTTCGCCGACCTCATCACCACGGTCAGCCCCACCTACGCCAGCGAGATCCAGTACCGGCCGGAGTTCGGCCACGGGCTGGAGGGCGTGCTGAAGCACCGCACCTCCGACCTGTTCGGCATCCTCAACGGCATAGACGAGGAGATCTGGGACCCCGCCACCGACACTTTCCTGGAGCGCGGCTACGAGCTGAAGAGCTTCCAGCGCGGCAAGGCGGCGGCCAAGAAGGCGCTGCAGAAAGAGCTGGGTCTCGAAGAGAACAAGGACATCCTGCTGGCGGGCGTGGTGAGCCGCCTGGACTACCAGAAGGGCCTGGATATCCTGCTCAAGGTGGCGCCTGATTTCCTGGAAAAGGTGCAGTTCGTGGTGCTGGGCGCGGGCGACCCGGGGCTGGCGGACGCCCTGACGGCGCTGGCCGAGGCCAATCCCAAGCGCGTGGCTTTCCGCACCGGCATGGACGAGGCGCTGGCGCACCGCATCTACGGCGCCTCCGATATCTTCCTGATGCCTTCGCGCTTCGAGCCCTGCGGCCTGAGCCAGATGATCTCCATGCGCTACGGCGCGCTGCCAGTGGTGACCCGCACCGGCGGCCTGAAGGACACCGTCTTCTACAACGGCGAGCCGAAGGATTCCAACGGCTTCGCCATAGACAACGCCGACGCGGGCCAGCTGCATTCGGTGCTGGGGCACATAATTTCCCTGTACGGCTGGCGCGAGAACTGGAACATGATGGTGCGCAACGCCATGCGCGGCGACTACGCCTGGCACAAGTCGGCCGAGGCCTACATCAAGCTCTTCAACATCGCCGCCCAGCGGCGCCAGTTGTAGGCCTGGTTCCCGTACAATAAAAAAGGGAAGCTTTCGCTTCCCTTTTTTATTTGTGCCGGCCGGTTCTAGGCTTCGGTCCCGGTTTTTACCCCGCCCATGTATTTCTTCCTGAACCAGACCTCGAAGTCGTCCATCAGCGAGTAGGTGACAGGCGTCATCAGCAGCGTGATGAGCAGCGACAGCGTCTGGCCGCCTATGATGACCATGGCCATGGTGCGGCGCGTGCCCGAGCCCGCCCCGGTGCCAAGCGCCGTCGGGATCATGCCCGCTATCAGCGTCAGCGTGGTCATCAGGATGGGGCGCAGCCGGGTGCGGTTGGCCTCTATCATGGCCTGGTGGCGCGGCATGCCCTTGGCCCGCAGGGTGTTGGTGTAGTCCACCTGCAGGATGGAGTTCTTGGTGACGATGCCGAACAGCATGAACATTCCCATGATGGCGAACAGCGTCAGGTTCTGGCCCGTAATGAACAGCGAGATGATGGCGAATGGGATGGTCAGCGGCAGCACGATCATGATAGAGACCGGGTAGACGAAGCTCTCGAACTGGCTGGCCAGCACGATGTAGATGAAGATAAAGGCCAGCACGAAGGCTATGCCGAATTCCCTCAACATCTTGCCTAGCTCTTTGGCCCGGCCATAGATGCCGGCCTTGTACTCCGGCGGGGCGTTGAGCGCCTTGAAGGCCTTCTCCGCTTCCGCTATCAGCCTGTTGACCGGGATGTTGTCCACGTTGGCTTTCACCTGCACATTGCGCTGCCGGTTGAAGCGGGCGATCTGGGTGGGGCCTACGCCTTCCACCACGCGCGCCACGCTGTCGAGGCGCGTCACGCGGCCGCCGGAAGCGGGCACCATAAGCGCCTCGATCGCCTCTTTCCTGTCGCGGAAGCCTTCTTCGGCGCGCAGGCGCACCTGGTACAGCTCGTCGCCGTCCTTGAATTTGGTGATGTCCTCTTCGCCGCCCACCAGGGTTCGCAGCGAGGTGGCGATATCCTCCACCTTCACGCCCAGGTCGTGGGCGCGGCGGCGGTCTATCTCCACGCGGTACTCGGGCTTGGCGTAGGAGAAGGAGGTGTCCACGTCCACGGCGCCCTTGATGGTGCGCAGCTTGTCGGCCACCGCGCTGGAATATTCGTTGAGCTTCTGCAGGTCCGGCCCCGAGATGTTGTACATCAGCTCGGAGTCGCCGCCGCCGAAGCCGCCCGCCGGCATCACGGCCACGCGCAGGCCCTTATACTTGCTCATCATTTCGCGCGAGGCCAGCAGCAGTTTCTGCATCGGCAGGTCGCGGTCTTTCAGGTCGTCGAGCTCCACC
>MGUI01000015.1 GCA_001799895.1 Elusimicrobia bacterium GWD2_63_28 | reverse complement strand
TCCCGGCGCGCGGTAGCGCCCTGGTCGTCGGCCACCTCGCAGGAGACGGTGTAGGTGCCGGTGGAGTCGGGGGCGGTCCAGCCAATCTGCCCCGGGGCGATATCGGCTATGGTGCCGCTATTTGCGGACCAGGTATAGGTTATGGCGCCGCCGTCCGGGTCGTAAGCCGCGGCTGTAACGGTGGAAATCTCCAGGTTGTTGACGATAGGCGGCACGGCGGAGAGCGGCGCGAGGACGGGCGGGTTATTGGCCCTGATGGACAGCTCCTGCTCGGTGTGCCGCCCGGCGGCGTCGGAGACCGAGACTGAAACGGTGAACACGCCTGTAGAGACCGGCGCGGTCCAGACGGCGGTCTCGCCGTTGCCTGCGATGGTGCCGCTGGCGGCGTCCCAGGTATAGGTGAGGCTGGCGGCGGCCGAGGTGGCCACGCAGACCAGGTTGGAGGCCGCGCCGGTGGAGACCGACGTGGGGGAGGCCGTAAAGACGGTTATTATGGGCGCGGAGGCCACCACTACCAGCAAGTCCCGGCGGGCGGTGGCGCCCTGGTCGTCGGCCACCTCGCAGGAGACGGTGTAGGTGCCGGTGGAGTCGGGGGCGGTCCAGCCAATCTGGCCCGGGGCGATATCGGCTATGGTGCCGCTATTTGCGGACCAGGTATAGGTTATGGCGCCGCCGTCCGGGTCGTAAGCCGCGGCTGTAACGGTGGAAATCTCCAGGGTGTTGACGATAGGCGGCACGGCCGAGAGGGGCGCGAGGACGGGCGGGTTATTGGCCCTGATGGAGAGCTCCCGCTCGGTGTGGCGCCCGGCGGCGTCGGCGACCGTGACTGAAACGGTAAACACGCCGGTGGTGTCGGGCGCGGTCCAGGCAGCGGTATTGCCGTTGCCGACGATGGTGCCGCTGGCCGCGTTCCAGGTATAGGTGAGGCTGGCCGCGGCCGAAGTCGCGATACAGACCACGTTGGAGACGGCGCCGGTGGAGACTGCGGCGGGCGAAGCGGTAAAAGAGGTGATAACAGGTTCCGAGGCGACGATGACTTGCAGGTCGTAGCGCGCTGTCGCCCCGAACTCGTCAGCCACCTCGCAGGAGACGGTGTAGGTGCCGGTGGAGTCGGGGGCGGTCCAGCCAATCTGGCCCGGGGCGATATCGGCTATGGTGCCGCTATTTGCGGACCAGGTATAGGTTATGGCGCCGCCGTCCGGGTCGTAAGCCGCGGCTGTAACGGTGGAAATCTCCAGGGTGTTGACGATAGGCGGCACGGCCGAGAGGGGCGCGAGGACGGGCGGGTTATTGGCCCTGATGGAGAGCTCCCGCTCGGTGTGGCGCCCGGCGGCGTCGGCGACCGTGACTGAAACGGTAAACACGCCGGTGGTGTCGGGCGCGGTCCAGGCAGCGGTATTGCCGTTGCCGACGATGGTGCCGCTGGCCGCGTTCCAGGTATAGGTGAGGCTGGCCGCGGCCGAAGTCGCGATACAGACCACGTTGGAGACGGCGCCGGTGGAGACTGCGGCGGGCGAAGCGGTAAAAGAGGTGATAACAGGTTCCGAGGCGACGATGACTTGCAGGTCGTAGCGCGCTGTCGCCCCGAACTCGTCAGCTGCCTCGCAGGAGACGGTATAGGTGCCGGTAGCGTCGGGGGCGGTCCAGCGCACCTGGCCGTCAACGATGTCGGCTACGGTGCCGCTATTTGCGGACCAGGTATAGGTTATCGGGCCGCCGTCCGGATCGTAGGCCGAGGCCGTGATGGTGGAGATGCCGGCATTGTTCACGATAGGCGGCGCGGCCAGCAGAGGCGCCAGGACGGGCGGGTTATTGGCCCTGATGGAAAGTTCCTGTTCGGAGAAGCGCCCCTCGGGGTCGGAGACCCGTATACCGACGGTGAACACGCCGGTCGAAACAGGCGCGGTCCAGACGGCGGTCTCGCCGCTGCCGACTATGGAGCCGCTGGCCGCGTCCCAGGTATAAGTCAGGCTGGCCGCGGCGGAGGTGGCCACGCAGACCAGATTGGAGGCCGCGCCGGTGGAGACCGAGGCGGGCGAGGCCGTAAGCGAGGTTATGATGGGCGCGGAGGCGACGATCACCTGCACGCTGCGCAGCGCTACGGCGCCCAGTTCATCCGCCGCCTGGCAGGAAATGGTGTAGGTGCCGGTGGAATCAGGCGCGGTCCAGCCTATCTGACCCGGGGCGATATCGGCTATGGTGCCGCTGGTGGCGGACCAGGTGTAAGTAAGTGTGCCGCCGTCCGGCTCGTAGGCCGAAGCCGTGATCGTAGAGATTTCGAGAGTATTGACTATGGGCGGCGCGGCCAGCAGCGGCGCCAGGACGGGCGGGTTATTGGCCCTTACGGAGAGGCTCTGCGCCGCCGTCCCGCCGAAGTCGTCCGAGACCTGCACCGAGATAGTGTAGACGCCCGTGGAAGGCGGGGCGGTCCAGGTCACCGAATCTCCGGTGCCGGTTATGGTGCCGCTGCCCGGGGTCCAGGAGTAAGAGAGGCTGCCGGCGGCGGCCGAGGTGGCGACGCAGACCAGGATGGAGTCCGCGCCTGTGGAGACCGAGATGGGGGAGGCGGTGAAAGACGTAATGACCGGAGCCGACGCGACCAGCACCTGCACGTCACGCCGTACGGTGGCGCCCTGGTCGTCCGCGGCTTCGCAGGAAATGGTGTAGGTCCCGGTGGCGTCGGGCGCGGTCCAGCGCACCTGGCCGTCAACAATGCCGGCGATGGTGCCGCTGGCGGCCGACCAGGCGTAGGTGACGGGCCCGTTGTCCGGGTCGAAGGCCGAGGCGGTTATGGTGGAAATGCCCGAATAGCCCACGACAGGCGGCGAGGCCGAGAGGGGCGCGAGCACGGGCGGGTTATTGGCCCGGATGGAGAGGTCCTGTTCGGCGTAGCGCCCCTCGGGATCGGATACCCGTACCGTGACGGTGAAGACGCCGGTGGAAGCGGGCGCGGTCCAGGCAACCGTGTCGCCGGCGCCGCTTATCGTGCCGCTGGCTGCGGACCAGGTATAGGTGAGGCTGGCGGCGGCCGAGGTGGCCACGCAGACCACGCTGGAGACCGCCCCGGTGGCGACCGCTATGGGCGAGGCCGTTAGCGAGGTTATGACAGGCGCCGAAGCTACCAGCACTTGCAGGTTGGAAGAGGTTGTGCGTCCCCCGTCGGACACGTCGCAGGAGACGGTGTAGGTGCCGGTGGCGTCGGGGGCCGTCCAGGCTATCTGCCCCGCCCCGATCTCCGCGATAGTCCCGCTGGTGGCGGACCAGGTGTAAGCCAGCGCGCCGCCGTCGGGGTCGTAGGCCAGGCAGGTAATGGTGGAGATCTCAAGCGGCTCTACGATCCCCGGCTGGGCCGCGAAGGCCGTTATGACCGGCGGATTGTCCACCAGGACGGAAAGGCTCCTGGTAAAAGTCCCGCCGAGCCCGTCGGCGACTTCTACCGTAACGGTGTAAGAGCCGGTGGATTCAGGCGCGGTCCAGGTGACGGTCGCGGTAGAGCCGGCGATGGTGCCGCTGGCGGCGGTCCAGGTATAGGTGAGGCTGTCGCCGGCCGGGGCCGTGGCCACACAGATCACGCTTGCGGCCGCGCCGGTGGAAATGAAAGGCGGAGCCGCCGTAAGGGAAGTGATGACGGGGCCCGAGGCTACGATGATCTGTAAACTTCCGCCGTTCAGCCCTCCTCCGCCGTCGGAGATCTCGCAGTTGACGGTATAGGTGCCGGTCGAATCCGGCGCGGTCCAGGCCATCTGGCCGCCTCCCAGGTCCGCGATAGTGCCGCTGCCCGCCGACCAGGTGTAGGTCACCGGGGCGCCGTCAGGGTCGTAGGCCAGGCAGGTGACGGTGGAAACGGAGTTAGGCTCGATAACCTCCGGCAGGGCCGCAAAGGCCGTTATGACCGGCGGATTGTTGACCAGGACGGACAGGCTGCGGGAATCCGTGCCGCCCAGCCCGTCGGCGACCTCTACCGTAACGGTATAAGCGCCCGTGGACTCCGGCGCGGTCCAGGTGACGGCCTCGGTAGAGCCTGCGATAGTGCCGCTATCCGCGGACCAGGTGTAAGTCAGGCTGCCCGCCGCCGCCGTAGCCACGCAGATTATGCCGGAGACGGCGCCGGTGGAGATTATCCCGGGATCGGCTATAAGCGCGGTGATGACAGGCCCCGTGGCCACGTAGACGTCCGTGTGCAGGACCATCCTGTCGCCGGTACCGTCCTCCACCGCGCAGAATATGGTGTAGGCCCCGGTGGAGTTGGGGGCCGTCCAGGTCACCGCGGAGCCCGCGCCGCTCAGGGTGCCGCTGGCGGCTTCCCAGGTGTAAGTCAGCGCCACCAGGTTAGGGTCGGGCATGGTGACGCTGCTGGTAATGACGCTGGCCCCTCCGGGCGGGACTACCGGGGGGCTGACAGACAGCGTGAAGCTGATGTCGGAGGGGAAAACCACCAGGATGTTGAGCTCCCGACTGTCGCCGCCCCCTGCGCCGTCGGAAACGGAGCAGGCGGCCGTGTAGTTGCCGCTGGAGACCGGGGCGGTCCAGGTTACGCTCGCGCCGCTGCCAGAGATAGTGCCGCTGCCCGGGTTCCAGGTATAGGTCAGCGGAAGGCTGCCGGGGTTAGTGACCGAGCAGGTCAGCGTGGTGGACGCGCCGGTAGAGACCGCGAGGACGGAAGTGGTGAGGGAATTGATGCTGGTGGCGCCCGGTCCCGTGCCCGGCAGGGGCGTCACGGCGGACGCTTCGTTGGAGTAGGACGAAAAGAGGTCGCCGGCGTAGGCGCGGACGCGGTAATAATAGGTGGTGCCGGCGGTCAGCCCCGCGTCGAGATAGCTGGAGGCTCCCGGCCCGGTGACGGCGAGCTGGAAATAGGAGCCGGCCGCGGTTACCCTGCGCTCGATCTTGAAGCCGTCCTCGTCTTTGGCGGTGTCCTTCCAGGAGAGGTGTACGGTGGTCGAGGAAAGGGCTACGGCGGAAAGCGAGCGGGGGGCCATGCGGTCCCGGACTTTTTTCCCCAGTTCCTTGACTTTGGACTTTACGGCGGAAACCAGGCCGAAATGCAGGCCGGCCGAGGACAGGATAGCGGGCGCGGCGGAGAAGAGCAGCAGGCAGACCAGTCCAGAGGCTAAGATCCTGACAAGAGTTTTCGAGCGGGGGGGGCGGCCCTGCGGGGCGGTTCCGCCGGGGCCCTGGCCCTCTCCGGCCGCTTTCCGGGGCAACGAAGATGCCCGCGCGCCGGTATTAAAATTACCGGCCGCGTTCGCGAAGCCATCCGGAGAGGCGAAGTCTTCCTCGCGCGGCACAATACCTCCCTGTAGCGTTCACCGCAGGCCCGCCCGCTTGATTAAATGCGGCAGGCGTCTTGACTCAAAGAAATCACATACCGCGCGGTTTTCCTTTTTCGGAAGCCGCCCGGATAATTACTTATATATTATAGGGCATAGAAACCCAGAGTCAATGACGGGAATGTTAAATCTTTGTTTCCCCGGCCGATAACCCCGGGGGCTAAATGCTAAAATTTAGGCATGAAACTGCTGGCGGACCAATTCCTGCTGCACCTGCGCGGTCAGCGGAACTTTTCCAGGAACACCCTGAAGGCCTACCAGTTCGACCTCGGGGAATTCCTGGCTTACGCCGCGGCGAACAGGGCCGGGACTCCGGCGGCGCTGGACCGCCTGCTGATGCGCGGCTACATCGCCTCGGTAAGCTCCCGCGGCGTCTCCCGCAACACGCTGCTGCGCAAGATCTCCGCGGTGCGCTCTTTCATGGGCTGGCTGCTGGAGAACGGCAGGCTGGAGACGGACCCTTTCGACCTGATAACCATCCCCAAGAAGGAGAAGCGCCTGCCGCGCTTCATGACCGAGGGGGAGGTGGGCAAACTGCAGGACTATAACCGCCCGGAGGAAGTGAACGCCCGGGAGAAGAACTATTATTTCGCGCTGCGCGATTTCGCCCTTTTCGAGCTGGTCTACTCCAGCGGCCTGCGGCGCTCGGAGGCGTCGGGGCTGAACATAGGCGACCTGGACCTTTTTTCCGGCTTCGCGCGCGTCATGGGCAAGGGGTCGGCCGAGCGGCTGGTCCCCGTCGGGGACAAGGCGCTGTCGGCTATCCGGGATTACCTGGAGACCAGGCCGAAGCCTCTGGCGCACGGCCAGCCGCTGTTCCTCAACCACCGCAACGCGCGGCTGAGCGGGGCCGGCATAGCGCTGATCTTCAAAAAGATGGCCAGGCGCGCCCGCTTCGCGCGGCACGTGAACCCGCATTCGGTGCGGCATTCCTTCGCCACGCACCTGCTCGACAACGGCTGCGACCTGAAGTCGGTGCAGGAGATGCTGGGCCACAAGAACCTGCAGACCACCGAGATTTACACCCACGTTTCCCTGGAGCGCCTGAAAGAGGTTTACGAGAAAGCGCACCCGAGGGCGAAGAAATAATGGTCTTCGATCCTTCCCTGGACAATGCCCCCGAACTGCTGGCCCGCGCGGCCCGCGCCGCGGGTTCGCGCCCGGACCTGACGCAGGGCGGCGGGGGGAACGTCTCGGTGAAGATAGGGGCGGAGCGCATGCTGGTGAAGGCCTCCGGCGCACAGCTGAAGGACGTCACGGCGCGCAGCGGCTGGACCCTGGTCAATTACGGCAATATAAAGCGGCGCATAGCGGCCGGCCCGGGCGGGGACGGCGAGTTTACCGATTTTATCTGCGCGCAGGCGCTGCCGGCGCTCGGCGTGCCGCCCGCCAAGCCCTCCATCGAGACCGGCTTCCACGCGCTGCTCAATACCGTGGTGATCCACACGCATTCGGTCTACGCCAATATCCTCAACATGAGCGCAGAGGGCCACGCGCTGGGCCGGCGGCTTTTCCCTGACGCCGCGTTCATCCCCTACAAGGCGCCCGGCTCACAGCTCTGCGCCGCCATCGGGGAAAGGGCCCGGGCTTCGGGCCCGCAGGTCTTTTTCCTGGGCAGCCACGGCCTGCTGGCGGCCCACGCCGGGGTGGACGGGGCGCTGGAGCTCAACGAGGGCGTGAACGAGACTATCCGCCGCGGGCTGTCGCTGCCGCCCTACCCGGCCCTAGTCCCGTCGGCGGGGCTGTCGGCGCATAACGCGGCGCGGCTGGCGCATTACGGCAAGAATTTCATGCTTGAGAACGTGCTCTCGCCGGACCAGGCGCTGTATGTCGGCGCGCCGGAGCTCGAAGGCGCCGCCTCCCAGGCGGTCAACGAGGTGCTGACCGCCCTCTTCTACATCCTCGACTGCATAACGGCGCTGAAGCTCACTCCCAAATTCCTCACCAGATCCGAAGTGGCCTACTTCGACACCATGAAGTCCGGCCGCTACTCCAGAAAATAGGGTAACGCCCCGCCCGCCACCCGCGAAGCCCCTATCCGTTGAAAGCTATATCAGCCTGCTGGCCCTGCCGGGCCAGGCATTGTCTAAAACTCGAGGTTGGGGCGGAGGATGAACTGGAAACTGTTGGGGGTTTTGGTGCCGGCCGCGCTGCTGGAGAGGGGGCCGGAATACTTTTTGTCGGCGGTCCAGACGAAGCCGAGGCCCAGGGTGAAGGCCATGCGGGACTTTTTGGCCGGGAACTTCTTGTCGAACACGAGGAAATGCCTTATCGGCTCCAGCTTCTCCTGCGAGAAGTCGGAGGTGTACTCGAAGCCGCTGTTGAGCAGCCAGAAGCTGCCCTTCTCCTTGAAGTCCGTGCGGCTGCGCCTGAAGCCGACGAAGAAAGAATCCGAGATATGGCGGTCGCCGTGGAACTTGGCGCCGCCGCGGAAGCTCCAGCGCAGGCTGCGGTCGGTCAGGATCTGCTCGCCTTTCAGTTTTCCTTCCATCTGCACCCAGTTGTCGCGTATCAGGACATTGTCCTTTATGTGGTGCGTGCCCAGGTCCACCAGCAGCCCCGAGTAGCCGTTGCGCTTGCCCTGGAAGGATTTCTTTATGGTGTCGAAAGAGACCACGTTGCCCAGGAAGAGGGAGAGCGCCCACGGCTCCTCGAAGCCGGCGGTGACCGCCTGCACCGCGTTGAGGTTGCTGCTCCACTGCATGTCCCCGTAAAGCCCGGGCTGGTGGCGCTTTATCAGCGTGCCGGCGTAGGGCAGCGGGTTCAGGCTGGCCTCTATGATCAGCGTTCGCGGGCGGTAGAAGTTGGCGATGAGCTCCTTGTATATCTCTACTTCGGAGGCCACCTTGAGGTGGGGGATGGGCTTGCCGGTCAGGCTGTTGTAGACGCCTATGGCCGAATAATAAGGGTCCAGCTCTATCTCGACGGTGGTCCTCTTTCCCGCCGCCTCTTCGGCGAAGGACCGGGCGGGAAGAAAAAGCAGGGCGGCGGCAAGTAGCAGTTTCATGGAAAGATAATTTACCATTTTTTGATTTGGTATACTTTTACCTATGAAAACCGCGATCTTTGCGGCGGCGCTCGCGCTGCTGCCCGGCGGCCTGGAGGCCGCGGATATAAAGGCTACGATAAAAGGAATAGCCGCCCTGCCGGGCATAAAGAACTCCTCCTGGGGCCTCAGCGTCAAAGACGCCTCGACCGGCAAGGTGATAGCGGAGCGCAACCCGCGGCTTAACCTGGTGCCTGCCAGCTCGCTGAAGGTGGTGGTGACGGCCGCGGCCCTTGAGAAGCTGGGGCCGGAAAAGATCTTTTACACCAGGCTTTATTACGACGGAAGTATCGTCAACGGTTTCCTGAACGGCAATCTCTATATCAAGGGCGGCGGGGACCTGTCGCTGGGCTCACAGCTGATAAAGGACTCCTCCCAATTGGAGGAAGTGTTCCTGACCTGGACCGAAGCCGTCAGGGCAGCCGGGATCAACGTGATAAACGGCGCGGTCGTAGGCGACGACTCCGCTTTCCAGAGCTGGCAGCCGGGTTCCTGGGCGTGGGAGGACATCGGCAACTACTACGCGGCGCAGCCCTCCGCCCTCACCGTCGGGGACAACCTTTACAAGCTCTACTTCAAGCCCGCCGAGACCGTAGGCGCAGAGGCGGCGGTCCTGCGCACCGAACCCTACCAGGACGGGCTGAAATTCGAGAACCGGATGAAGACCGGCCCGAGAGGCTCCGGGGACAACGGCTACGTCTACGCCTTCCCGGGGCAGGCCACGGCCGTCCTGGTCGGCACTATTCCGCAGGGGCAGCCGGAGTTCGCCATCAAGGCCGCCCTGCCCGACCCGGCGCTCTACGCCGCGAAGGCTTTCAGCGCTTACCTGGCGAAGGCCGGGATAAACTCCAACAAGAAGCCCGCCAGGGGCGTTCCCGCGCCGGGCGCGACGCTGACGCGGGTGGCCGAGACGCCCTCGGCGCCGCTGAAGGCCGCGGTGCGCGTTACCAACAAGCGGAGTTTCAACCTTTACGCCGAGCTGCTGCTGCGGCACCTCGGAGACGGCGCCCCCTCGAAAGGGCTGGAGGCGCTGCGTTCGTTCCTGGCCGCGGCCGGGGCCGACGTCACCGAACTGGACCTGGAGGACGCCTGCGGGCTCTCGTTCCGCAATACCGTGAAGGCCGAAACCTTCACGGACATGCTGCGCCACGTTTTCAAGGCGAAATATTTCCCGGAGTTCTACGACTCGCTGGTCTTCCCCGGTGACCCGGACGCCACCGGGCATTTGAAAGGGCTGGGCAGGGGCACGGTCCTCGAAAAGAACCTGCGCCTGAAGTCGGGCTCGCTCAACGGCGTTCGCTCCTACACCGGCTACCTGAAGACGAAGAAGGGCAGGACGCTGGCCTTCACGTCGATAATGAACAATTATTCCATGAACGGCGGCGCGGCCGACAAGATCCACGAGGACCTGCTGCTGGCGCTCTACGGCGGGTATTAACTTTTATTCGTAGCGTAGGGCTTCTATGGGGTCCAGCATGGCGGCCCGCATGGCCGGCCAGAAGCCGAAGCCCACGCCGATAAGGGTGGAGAAACCGAAAGCGAAAGCTATGGTGCCGGCGCCGAGCGCCGGCTTGACCTTCGTGAAAAGGTAGGCCGCCCAGCCCAGCCCGAAGCCGAGCCCCACGCCCAGCACCCCGCCCAGCAGGCAGAGCACCACCGCCTCGATCAGGAACTGGCTTAAAATGTCGGAGTTGCGCGCGCCCAGAGCCTTGCGCAGGCCTATCTCCCGGGTGCGCTCGGTTACGCTCACCAGCATGATGTTCATGATGCCTATGCCGCCCACCAGCAGCGAGATGGCCGCGATCCCGTAGACCACCCCCGAGAGTTTGCCCATCGTGCTCTTGAACATCTCTATCTGCGCCTCGAAAGTGCGCACCTCGAAATCTTCCTCGGCGTCCTCGCGCAG
Organism: Elusimicrobia bacterium GWD2_63_28; assembly: GCA_001799895.1. Lineage (GTDB taxonomy): Bacteria > Elusimicrobiota > Elusimicrobia > Elusimicrobiales > UBA9959 > UBA9959. The sequence goes on along the minus strand of MGUI01000015.1, from coordinate 85,071 downwards.
GCCGCGCTGTTCGCGCAGCACGTTGATGATCTGCCGGCGCACCTCCTGCGCGTCGTCGGGGGTGGGGGCGGCCACTTCCAGGTAGTCCAGCTTGGCCGCGCCGAACACGCGCTTGCCCGCCGTGTTGAGCGGGATGTAGGCGGAGGGCTGGCCGCCGAAGATATCCTCGGCCTTGTGGCTGTCGGCCACGCCGACCACCGTGAAGGTGATATCCTTTATCCTTATCTCGGCGTTGACGGCGTTCTCGCCGCCGAAGAGCTTCTTGGCCAGCGCCTGGTTTATGACCGCCGTGCGGGCGCGGCCCAGGTTCTCCGCCCTGGTGAAGAAGCGCCCCGTCACCTTGCGGTTCTCGAAGTAGTCCGGCTTGGCGGCCTGCTCGGCCGGGTCGAAGCCCTCGCGGCTCTGCACGTTGGCCTCGGTGCGCTTATCCCCGGCGGAGACCTCCAGGCCGCTGCGCGACAGCGACGGGGTCACCTTCTCGGCCAGCGGCACGCGCGTCCGGATGGCCTCCACCTCGCCCATCGTGAACTTCCTGCGGGGCTTGCCGTGCTGCCAGCGCGGCGTAACCCAGACCTTCTTGGCGTCCTCCTCGCTGGCTCCGGACAGCAGGCTCTTCATGAAGCCTTCGCTGATGGTCATTAGCGAGATGATGGCGCCTACGCCGATGAAGATGCCCAGCACCGTCAGGGCGCTGCGCATCTTGTGGCTCCAGATGGCCTTGAAGGCCACCTTGAGCTGCTCGGAAAACTCAGAGGGGGAGAAACTCAGGCGGGCCGGCGGCAGCTGCGCGCTGGCGGCCTTGGAGGCGGCGGGGGGACGGCGCACTTCGTCGGAGACGATCAGGCCGTCCTTCATGCGCACGGTCCTGTCGGTCATGGCCGCCACTTCGTCGTCGTGGGTAACGATGATGATGGTCTGGCCCCTGGCGTTCAGATCCTTTATCACCTGCATCACTTCCTGGCGGCTGACGGCGTCCAGGTTGCCGGTGGGCTCGTCGGCCATCACTACCAGAGGGTCGTTGACCAGGGCGCGGGCTATGGCCACCCGCTGGCACTGCCCGCCGGAGAGCTCGTTGGACTTGTGCTTCACCCGGTCCGCCAGCCCCACGAGGCGCAGGCATTCCAGCGCCTTGGCGGAGTCGGAGCCCAGGCCGGTATAGACCATCGGCAGCATTACGTTGTCGCGCGCCGAGGTGCGCTTCAGCAGGTGGAAGGACTGGAAGATGAAGCCGACCATGCGGCTGCGGATGGCGGCCAGCCGGCTCTCGGGCAGTTTGGCGGTCGGGTGGCCGGCGAAATAGTATTCTCCTGAATCGGGCCGGTCCAGGAAGCCCATGATGTGCAGCAGCGTGCTCTTGCCGGAGCCCGAAGGCCCCACCAGCGCCACCAGCTCGCCGGCGTTTATGGCCAGCGACACGGCTTTCAGGGCCTCCACGCGGAAGTCCCCGGTAACATAGGTCTTGGAAACCTGTTTGATCTCTATGAGCGGCTGCATCGGTTCCTGTTTTAGAAGCTCGCGCCGAAGCCGGACCTTTCCTTGGTCACGCCGGTGGAATAATAAACCGTGTCGGTTTCGGCCAGGCCCTCGGTCACTTCTATGCGAGCCTCGTCGGAGGCCCCGACTTTGATCTTCTTGTCTTCCAGCTTCGCGGCGGGAGAGGCCTTCATGGAAACCGTCGCCTCGCCGTCGCGGTATTTCACGGCCTTCTTGGGCAGGGTGAGGGTGTTCTTCTTGTCGCCGGTCACTATCAGGACGTCCGCGGTCATGCCGGAGCGCAGGGCGGCGACCCCGCCGGAGGGCAGTACCTTTACTTCGTAGACCACCACGCCGTCCTTCAGGGAGGATTCATGCGAGATGGCCAGCACGCGGCCATAGCGCTTTTCCTTGGGGAAGGCGTCCAGGTAGAATTCCGCCTTCTGCCCTTCCCTGACGGCGCCGATGTCGGTCTCGTCCACGAAAGTCTTTACGATCAGGCGGTCCGAGATGACGGCGAGCTCTTTGGCCTGGCTGACGGACTGCCCGGGCTCCACCGAGCGTTTCACCACCATGCCGGAGATCGGGGCGACCACGGGCGTGAGGTTGTAGGCTTCCTCCACCATGCGCCGCTCCTCGGGGGAGGAGTCCTTCATCTTGAGGGAATCCATCAGCGCCGTGCGCTCGCTGGAGCTGACCCAGGCCAGCACCTGCCCCTTAGCCACCTCCTGGCCTTCCGTGAAAAGCACTTCCTCCGCCCGGCCGCCCACCGACGGGGTGACCTGCACGCGGTTCTCCGGCTCGACGCTGGCTATGGCCTGGGTCTTGGTCACGAGGACGCCGCGCTCGGGCTTGATGGCGGTAAGCTCCGCGAGGCGCTTCTGCTCGGCCTTCGCCTTCCTGTTCTTCAGCGCCGCGCAGCTGCCCCCGAACAGCAGCAGCAGGGCGAGGCCGAAGATGAATTTTTTAGTCTTGAAAAAGGGCGTTTTCATTTATTCTCCGATAGCCTGCGCGAAGGCCGCGTGGCTGACGGCCAGGCCGCGTCCGGCGGAAAGGTACTGGTTCTGCTCCGCTATGAACTGCTCTTCAACGTTTCGCCACTCGAAATAGGAGGCCTGGCCTGCCAGGTACTGCTTGCGCACCAGCCAGGCGCGCGCCTGCGCCGCGTCCAGGGAGCTTTTAGCCACGTCGAGGTAGGCCCGCGCCTCGCGCCAGGCCAGGAAGGAGTCCTCGGCGTTCAGGTAAACCTCGTCCGAGGCGTTCTTCAGGCCGGCCTCGGAGGAACTGAGCGAGGAACGGGCGGCGTTTAAATTAGCCGAGAGGCGGCCTCCGGCGAAAAGCGGCAGGCTGAGGCTGGCGCCCAGCGACCAGCCGCTGCGCTTTTCCGGCCAGTCGGTGCCGCTCCAGCGGTAACTGCCGTTCGCCGAGGCTTCCGGCAGTACGGCGCTGCCCGCCGTGTCCAGGGCGGCCCGGGAGGAGTCCGCGGCCGCGCGCGCGGCGCGCAGGGCATAATGCTCGCGCAGCCGGCCTTCGAAAACCGAAAAATCTTCAGGCGGCTCGGGCGTGGCCGGCAGGCGCAGTTCCGGCGCCGGCGTCTGCGGGGGGCGGCCCAGCAGGCGGTTCAGCCTGCGGGCGAGCTGGCGCTGGTTCTTCCTGTAGCGCTCGTGCTGCCATTGCGCGGTCTTCAGCGCCGCCTCGGTCTCCAGCAGCGCGGCCTTGTTCTCGCGGCCGGCCTCGTACTTGAGGCGGATCAGTTCCAGGTTCTCCCCGCGGCGCTTCAGGGTCTCCTCGGAAAGCTTCACGCTTTCCCCGGCGTTCAGCAGGTCGGCGAAGGCGGCCTTGAGCTCGTAGACCAGCCGGGAGGCCGTTCTGTCATAGGCGGCCCGCGCCGCCCTGTGCGCCGCGGAGGCGGAGCGGACGGAGGCGGGGACGGAGGGGGAAAAAAGGGGCTGGCTGCCATTGAAGCCGTAGGAGTACGAGTCGCCGGGCTCGTAGCCCTGGGTGCCGGAGCGGGTATAGGAGGCTGAAGCCGATAGGCTGGGGTAAAGCCCGGCGCGCGCCGCCGTCACTCGCAGCCGCGCGGTTTCCAGGTCCCCGGCGGCCGCCTGGGCCTGCGGGTTGGCGGCGAGCAGGGCCTTGCGGGCCTCTTCAAGGGTCAGGGTTTCGGCGGCGGCGGCCGGCAGTACGGCCAGCAGCAGGAGGCAGGTCAGCATGCGCATTCCTTGATTCTACAAAATTAACGACGGGGGCCGGGCCTCCGCGGGTTCCACGCTAATAATACGCGCCGGGAGCCTGTAGGGTTGCGTAAATAAAAAAGCCCGCCGGGGGCGGGCCTTTTTATCGCCGCGGGGTTTAGAACTTTTCCTGGTTCTTGAAGGGGTCCTTGAACTCCACGGTGCGGTCGAAGTTCAGTTTCCTCTTGCCGCGGTTGTTCAGGTACTTGCCGAGTTCCAGGTCCACCCGGGCCGGGGCGGGGGCGCCCGCCTGGGCCAGCGCCTGGCGCAGCAGGGCCTCGGACTTGCCCGCGAAATAGGCCGCGTCGCCCAGCACGCGCAGCGTCTCGGGCGGGTTGTGGAAGCCCATCGAGTTCTCCGCGCCGATGAACGTGACGCGGTAGAAGGCTTCCTCGTAATATTCTTTCGCCTTGGCGTAGAGCGCCTCGTCGAGCGAGCGGCCGCCCTTCTTCACGGCGTTAGCGCGCTCGAACAGCTTGGCCGCCGTCGCCGTGGCGTAGCCCGCGCGCAGCTGCAGCGAGGCCGTGCGGTCCTGTATGGATTTCACGCGCTGCATCAGCCATTCCTTGCCCTCGGTGTGGCACTGGATGCAGGCCTTCATGTCTTTTTTCAGCGGGCTCATCACGCGGTGGTCTGAGATCTTCTTGGAGCCGGAGCGGGTGTAGGGCATGTGGCAGTCGGCGCAGGCCAGGCCGGCCTTCCAGTGCGTGCTGTCGTTGGAGAGCAGCTCGAACTCGGCGTGCCGCAGGAAGCCCAGCTTGAAGCCGGTCACGGCCTGCGTCCATTCCAGGTGGGCCGGGTCGCTCTTGATGGTCTTTATTATGTCCTCTATGGAAATACTCCCGTATTTGGAGTTCTGCCAGGGGAAGAAGACGGAATCGGATTTCATGTCCTTGTCTTTCCTGACCACATAGGTGACGTGGCACTGCGCGCAGACCAGCGAGCGCAGGTCCTGGTTGGACAGCTTCGCCGTGTCCACGCCCATGTCTTTGAGCGCCTTCCCGAGGGTGAACTGGTTGAGGATGCGCAGCGACGCGTCGGCCTCGTCGTGGCAGGTGATGCAGGCCGCGCCCAGCTTCTGGTGGTTCTTGGGGATCAGCGCGTGGATCTCGTCGAAGGGTTTGGAGAAATAGTCCTTGCCGTACTTGGCCTGCAGCTCCTGCGCGTAGGGGGTCTTGCAGGTCAGGCAGGCGCCGCCGGCCTTGCGGCGCGAAGGGTCGATATCGAGCACGTCTGTCAGCATGTGCATGTGGCCGCGCGGCTCGTTGTACTCTATGCCGAAGCCCCAGCCGGAGAACAGCAGCGGCATGTAGGGAAATTCGGAGAGCTTGTCGTAGATCTTGCCGTCGGCGTCCCAGCCCTTCTTGTAGTAGCTCTTGCCGGCGGGGGTGGGATTGGCGGTGGCCTCCCAGCCCTCGTATTCCAGCGGCCAGTTCTTGGCCCATTCCTTGGGCTCGTATTCGCCGGGCTTGAGCTCGGTGATCTTGATCGGGTCCGCGTTCTTGGTGCATGCGGCGAAAAATAAGCACAGCGCCGGAGTTAAGAGTATGAGTTTTTTCATGGTTTTTACCTTGTTTCGGTCATTCCCTGTCTCTTATGCCCCGCGGTGCGGTGGCAGTCTATGCAGGCCCGCTTAGTGTCGATGTGGGTCACCGTCGTCTCGTGGCAGCGGATGCAGTTGGCCTGCAGCACTTTGTGGCCGTGGGGGGAAAGCTTTATCTCGTCGTGCTCGCGCAGGCCGGAGAACTCGTAGAAGACGTCCTTGTTGCCGTCGATGGTCTTCCAGACGTAGTGGTTCACGACATTGTCGTTGGGCAGGTGGCAGTCTATGCAGCGGGCCGAGCGGTGCGCCGAGTGCTCCCAGGCCGAGTGCTGCGGCTTCATGGAATGGCAGAGGCCGCAGAACTTGGTGGTCTCGGTGCGCTCGATGAGCTTCGGCGGGCCGAAGAACAGCGTCAGCGCGGCGAAACCGGCCGCCCCGGCGTAGATGGCGGCCTTGATCAGGAAGTCCTGCCGCCTGGCGGCCAGTTCCTTTAAGGCGCTCCAGAGCTTTTTAATCGTCTCAGGCATAGCTGTGCATACCGCTCAGCAGGAAGTTTACCCCGAAATAGGTGAAGAGCACCAGCGCGAAGCAGGCGATAAGGGTTATCGCAAATTTATGGGCGTGCCAGCCCCTCTTCCTCAGGTGCAGCGCGGCGGCGTAGGCCAGCCAGGTCAGCAGCGACCAGGTTTCCTTGGGGTCCCAGCTCCACCAGGCGCCCCAGGCCGTCTCGGCCCAGACGGAGCCGGTTACTATGCCCAGCGTAAGGAAGGCGAAGCCGAGCTTGGCCAGGCGCAGCAGCAGCTCCTCGTCCTCGGCGGTCTTTTTCCTGGCCAGCGCCGCGGCCGCCGCGATTGCGGCCAGCGCGAAGGCCGCGTAGGCGGCCATGGAAGAGAGCACGTGGAAGATCAGCCAGTCGGAGCGCAGGGCGGGCATCAGCGGGCGCGCCGTCTTGTCGAGCAGGCCGGCCACGCCCATCAGGACCGGGGCCGCGAAGGCGGCCGGCCAGAGGGCCTCCGGCACCGGGAACCGGCGGTAGAAGTAGGCGCTGAGGGGGAAAATGAACCAGAGCATGGTCAGCAGGGACTCGTACTGGTTGGCCAGCGGGGGGCGGCCCAGCCTCGCCCAGAGGAGCGCCAGGCCGGCGGTGAGGGCCAGCCAGCAGAGGCCCAGCAGCGCGGGCGTAAGCCTGCGCGGGGCCTTTTCTTTGAAGAGGTAGTCCGCGGCCGCGGCCGCCAGGGAGGCCAGCGCCAGCGCGAACGAGATATTGAACAGAAGCGTCACTTTTTCAGCCATAAAAAAATGCCGGCCAGCAGCGCGGCGAAGCCGGCGTAGACCAGCCAGAGGCCGCGGTCGCGCGCCACGGTGAGCAAAGTATAGCCGGCCTCGGCCGGGTCGTAGCTGGTCTGGTAAACGGTATAGCCCAGCGTCCTGAGCGGCTTGTTGACGGAGATCTCGGCGCTGAAAGCCGCCCCGCCCGCCGGGCGCACCAGCACCGCGCTGGTGAAATTCTTGATGTCGGCGTTCTCGAGCTTGTAGAAGACGTGGAAGGGCAGCTCCGAGCGGTGCATGCCGGGGAAATTGGCGAAGAACCACAGTTTCTTCCTGGTACCCTTCGCTTTCACCTCCACCTGGGCCGCCGGGTTATGCCAATAGGGGGATTTGTCGGCCGCCTCGCCGGAGGGCGACAGGCCGAAGTCGCGCAGCAGGCGCAGGACTTTTATCTCTGCGCCGCCGGGCAGGCTTATGACGGAGCCTTCCTTGACCGGAAAATCTTTGCCGCCCCCCTCGTCCATGACCGTCAGCGAGCCTGTGGGCTCGCCGTAATAATCCAGGCGGAAGCTTTCCAGCTTCAGCGAGAAAGGCAGCTGGTAGACGGCGTTGCCGGCGTAAACCCTGTCGGATTCCGCGCCCGCGCGCAGCGGCAGCTCGGCCTCGAAGCGCAGGGCGCGGCTGGCGAAGCTGCCCAGTATCACCAGGATCAGGCCGGCGTGTATCAGCAGGAAGGACGGGGCGGCCGTTTTGATGCGGCCGCCGGCGCAAACCGCGATGTTGAGGGCCAGCAGGGCGCCCAGCGCCAGGAACCAGGCCGAAGCGTAGACGGCCGGCCCGGTGTTGAACACCGTCTGGTAGATAAAGGCTCCGCCCAGCGCCAGGCAGAGCGCGAAGAAGAGCTTGAGGGAGGACAGGAATTTTATCAAGATCAGCCCAGTATGTTCTTCAGGAAGCCGCGGGCCTTTAGGATGCGCGCCGCGGCCTTTTCCTTGGAGACGCCCAGGCGGGCCATCACGATGGCGGTCTTCACGTCGTTGCCCGTGAGGTCCAGCAGGCGCCGGGCCTCGGGCTGGCTTACGCCGCCCACGGTGGCGGTGATGCGCTCGGCGCGCAGCACCAGCTTCTTGGAGGTGGTCTTCACGTCCACCATCCAGTTGCGGTAGACCTTGCCCGAGATTATCATGGAGGCGGTGGAGAGCATGTTCAGCGCCAGCTTGGTGGCCGTGCCGGACTTCATGCGCGTGGAGCCGGAGACCGGCTCGGGGCCCACGTCTATGGCCACGCGGATGGAGACCTCTTTGGCCCTCTCGCGGGGGTTGCAGGTGACCAGCACGGTCACGGCGCCCTTCGCCTTGCCGGCGGCCAGGCCGCCCTGCACGTAAGGGGTGATGCCGCTGGCGGCTATGCCTATCACGGCGTCGCCGCGGCGGGCCAGCGCCGCGATCTCCTTGCGGCCGTTCTCGAAAACGTCCTCGGCCCCTTCCTTGGAATGGAAGACCGCCATCTGGCCGCCGGCCATCAAGGCGGTGAAGACGTCCGGCGCCACGCCGTAGGTGGGGGGGATCTCTGCGGCTTCCAGCACGCCGAGGCGGCCGCTGGTGCCCGCGCCGATGAAATAGATCTTTTTGCCGGCGAGGTAGGATTTTGAGATCGCCCGCGCGGCCCGCTCTATCTGCGGTATGGCCTTGGCCACGGCCCGGTGCACGAGCGCGTCCTCGTAATTCAGCTTCTCCAGCACGCGCCGCAGCGGCAGTCGGTCCAGGTCGCGCGTGCGCGGGTTGTTCTGCTCGGTGGGCAGCTTGGAGTACCTGTCGAAAGCGTCGTTCTTTTTCATTGTCATTCCCCGGCGTAGTCCTGCATGGCGCCGTCTTCGGGCGCCGCGATCTGTTCGGTAGCTCCGGACAGCAGTCCGGCGATGGCGGCGGTGGAATACGCCACCACCTCCGGCAGGCGCGGGTTCTTTATCCAGTCCAGCACCCGGCGCACGTTATACTTGTTCACCAGCCCCGGGCCGAAGCCCCGGGCCTCTATGATCACTGAAACGTTGCCCGTGCCGCACGCTATCCTGGCCGTGCTGTTGAGGATCTGCAGCTCGGTGTACTGCCGCGCCCTGTCCGCCCCGCCGATGAGCAGGATGGGCCTGCGGCCGTAGGCGCGCAGCGGGTTCACGGACAGCACGTCGTTGACGTTCAGCACCGGCGAGACGGCCACCACCATGGAGATCTCCGGGTGTATCGCGGCCGTCTTTATCGCCAGGTTGGCCCCCAGCACGGAGCCGGCCAGCACGGTCTGGTCCCCGGTAACCGAGTTGGTGGAGAGGAAGGCCAGCGCGGCTTCCACGTCGCGCAGCATCTTGTTGTATTCGTTGTCGGAGCCGCTCAGGCTGAAGGCGCGCCAGGTGGTGGTGGAGCCGTCGGGCTTTACGAAGCTGTTGCCGTGGCCGCGCAGGTCCATGGCCAGGTAGCCGAAGCCGTAGCGCTTCAGGGGCTTCAGCCAGGGCTCCCATTCGTTCAGGTCGCTTTTCTGGGTGTGTATCAGGACCACCGTCGGTGCGCCCGGGGCCGCCTTCAGGTAGCGCGCCCCCAGGTTCCAACCGTCCTCCGCGGTCAGCGTGACGCGCTCCTCTTCCCGCTCCTGCGCCGAAGCGGGGAGGGGGGGCAGCACCGCGGCGCAGAGGGCCAGCGCGGCCAGGAGGTGGGTTTTGCGGCTCATAGGCTCACTTCAGGAGTTCTTCGGGCTTGAACCAGATCTTGATCTCGCGGTCCGCTTCCTCGATATTGCCGGAGGCGTGCACGACGTTCTCGAAGTAGCCGTGCTTGCGGCAGATGCGGCCGAAGGCGCCGCGGATGGTGTCCGGGGAGGCGTCCTCGGGGTTGGTCACGCCTACGGCGGCGCGGATGCCCTGCACGGCGTTCTCGCCCTGGTAGACCAGGGCCATCACCCTGCGCTTGGGGTCGCCGTGGTATTCGCCCTTTATGAAATTGATCAGGTGCTCGAACAGCTTCTTGTCCGTGAAAGGCCCTTTGCCCTCGAGCAGGGCGTAGTGCTCCCTGGCCAGCGCGTCGGTGACCGTGGCGATCTTGGCCCCCACCAGCTCCAGGTGGGTGTTCTCCAGGCGGTCTATGGCCAGGCCGGCCAGGTGGCGCTGCATGCCGTCGGGTTTTACCAGTACCAGTGTCCTTTCAATAGCCATGGTGGGCCTCCGTTGAAATGCTTCCGGTTTTATTTTACATATTTGGAGCCGCCCCTGAAAGGAAGGGCCGCCCCCCGCCGCTCGCCCGCGCGGCTCCCCGCTTGTTATGAGGACTTCTTTTCTTGTAAAATACTCTATCTTTATCCCCGCGTATAAATGGCGGGGCAGGCGCTGACGACAACAGGAGACTTATGTCCAAGGTGATGGTGGTTGACGACGAGAAAGATGTGGTGTACCTGATAAAGGTGCTGCTCGAGCGGGAGAAGCTGGAGGTGCTGGAGGCCTATAACGGGCTCGAGGCCTACAACAAGCTGACCTCGAAAGACCCGGGCCGGGTGCTGCCCGACGCCATGATCCTCGACATCATGATGCCCGAGATGGACGGCTATACGCTGCAGTCCAAGCTGCAGGAGATGGACGAGCTCAACCAGATCCCGATCATCATCCTGACCGCCAAGGGGCAGATGAAGGACCTGTTCGAGCTGGCCTCCAATATCTTCGCCTTCGTCGAGAAACCCTTTGAACCCAAGAACCTCGTAAAAATCGTAAAGGACGCGATAGCCTCAAAAAAATGAACGAAACACCTACCCCTAATTCAGGCATCAACGAAATAGTCGCCAACAACTACGCCAAGATCAAGGCGATCCGGGAGAAGGGCATCGACCCGTTCCCCCACCGCTTCAAGCCGACGCATAAGATAGCGGAAGCCGCCGCGCTGCCGCCCGATACGCCCGTGACCATAGCCGGCCGCATGGTGCTGATGCGCGTGATGGGCAAGGCCACCTTCGCCCACCTCAAGGACGGCACCGGCAAGCTGCAGATCTACGTGAAGCGGGATTCCGTGGGCGAAGAGGCCTACGAGATCTTCAAGAAGCAGATGCACGTCGGGGACTTCCTCGGCGTGGAGGGCAAGATGTTCGTCACCAAGACCGGGGAGCTGACCGTGGACGCGGCCAGGCTGACCGTGCTGTCCAAGAGCGTGCGGCCGCTGCCCGAGAAGTTCCACGGGCTGACCGACGCCGAGGCCCGCTACCGCGAGCGCTACCTGGACCTGATCTCCAACGACGAGACCCGCGCCATCTTCGTGCGCCGCGCCCGGATAGTGGCCGCCATCCGCGAAGAGCTCAACGGCCGCGGCTGCCTCGAGGTGGAGACCCCGGTGCTCTGCGCGCAGGCCGGCGGCGCCAACGCCCGCCCCTTCATCACCTTCCACAACGCCTACCGCTACGAGCTGTACATGCGCATCGCCACCGAGCTGCCGCTCAAGAAGCTGCTGATCGGCGGCTTCGACGGCGCCTACGAGATAGGCCGCGTGTTCCGCAACGAGGGCGTGGACACCCGCCACAACCCCGAGTTCACCACGCTCGAGGCCTACATCGCCTACTCCGACTACAACGGCATGGCCGAATTCGTCGAGAGCGTCTTCGAGCGCTGCATCAAGACCATAGGCTCCGAGACCATCGAATACAACGGCAACACCATCAACCTGAAGCCGCCCTTCAGGCGCCTCAGCCTGCCCGACGCCTGGAAGGAGAAGACCGGCGAGGACATCCACGAGGTGCTCAAGGGCAAGGGCTTCAACCGGCCCAACCTGATCGCCCTGGCCAAGAAGCTGCACGTGGAGTGCGGCGCCGACACCACCTCCGCCAAGATCTTTGACCGCATCATGGACGAGAAGATCCTGGGCGCGCTGGTGCAGCCCACCTTCGTGATGGATTATCCCACGGCCATTACCCCGCTGGCCAAGTGCAAGGCCGGCGACGAGAGCCTGGTGGAGCGCTTCGAGTTCTTCGCCGGCACCGAGGAGATAGCCAACGCCTACTCCGAGCTGAACGATCCCGAGGACCAGAAGAGCCGCCTGGTGGAGCAGCTGCGCCAGCAGCAGGAAGAGAACAACGGCGAGGCCGACATCCTCGACAAGGATTTCATAGAGGCGATGGAATACGGCATGCCCCCGATGGGCGGCATCGGTATCGGCATCGACCGCCTGTGCATGCTGATGAACGGCAAGCCCTCCATCCGCGAGGTCATACTGTTCCCGCTGCTGCGCCCTTCGGAGAGCGAGCCAGCGAAGCCGTAGGGCTGCCGGGGCGGACAACCGCCCCGCGCGCCTGCGGCACGCAAGTTCCCGGTTTATGTCCACAGAATTCTTCATAGCCCGCCGCTACCTGCTGGCGAAGAGGAAGGGCCTCTTCGCCATGATCACCACCTTCATCGGCGTGGCCGGCGTGGCGCTGGGCGTGGCCGCGCTGATAGTGACGCTGGCTATCATGGACGGCTTCCAGTCCGACATCAAGAAGAAAATTATCGACGCGCAGGCGCATATCACCATCTACGGCCGCATGCAGCCCCGCGACCTGGAAGTGGTGCGCGCGGCCTTCGGGCGCGACGGCCGCCTGGCCGCGGAATCGCCTTTCGTGCTGGGCCAGGGCATACTCACCTTTGACAACCGCTCCACGGGCGCGGTGGTCAAGGGCTTCGATCCCGCCGCCGAATTCTCGGTCAACAGCCTGAAGACCTCCCTCACCCGGGGCTCCTGGGACGCCCTGGAAAAACCCGTCAAGGGCGAGCCGCCGGCCATAGTGCTCGGCGAGGAGTTGGCCAAGAACCTGGGCCTCTGGACCGGCGACGACGCCGTGCTGGTCTCGCCGCAGGGCTCGGCCTCGATGGGCCTGGGCCTGCTGCCGAAGATGAAGAAGTTCCGGGTGGCCGGCCTGGTGCGCACCGGCTATTTCGAATTCGACAATACCATGGCGTACTGCTCGCGCTCCGCGGCCGGGGAGTTCTTCGGCTTCCCCGGCGGGGCCAACGGGGTAGGGGTGCGGCTCAAGGACATCAAGGCCGCGCCGGAAACGGCCGCCGCGCTGCGCAAGGCGCTGGGCTTCGCCTACACGGTCAAGACCTACGCCGACATGAACCAGACCCTTTTCGCCGCGCTGAAGCTGGAGAAGTTCGTGATGTCGCTGGTGCTGGGGCTGATAATCCTGGTGGCCGTTTTCAACATCGCCTCCAACCTGCTGATGATGAGCATGGAGAAGCTGCGCGACATCGGCATCCTGCGGGCGATGGGCGCCAGCCCCGGCTTCATCCGCCGCGTTTTCCTGTGGGAGGGCAACCTGATCGCCCTGACCGGCATAACCATCGGCGTGGCGCTGGGCGTGGGGCTCTCGGTGTTCATCTCCATCTACCCCGTGGTGGAGCTGCCGGCGGACATCTATTATGTGACCAAGGTGCCCGTGGAGCTGAAGCTGATAAATATCCTCGGCACCGCCGCGGGCAGCTACCTGCTCTGCATGCTGAGCGCCGTCATCCCGGCGGTGAGGGCCTCCAAGGTGAGCCCGATGGACGCGATACGCTATGGATAAGATCGTGGAGATCTCCGGGCTGAGCAAGGCCTATACGCAGGGGCACGAACAGATACTCGTGCTGGAGGGGCTCGATTTCCACATCTCGAAGGGGGAGTTCGTCTCCATCGTGGGTCCCTCCGGCTCCGGCAAGTCCACTTTCCTCAATATCGTAGGTTTGCTCGACGACGTCTATAGCGGCGAGATAAAGCTCTTCGGCCGCAAGCTGGAGGATCTGGGCGAGGCCGCCAAGGCGGTGCTGCGCCTGGAAAACATAGGCTTCGTCTTCCAATTCGACTCGCTGCTGCCGGAGTTCACCGTGCTCGAGAACATCGAGATGCCGGCGCGCGTGCTTGGCAAGGGCGACCCGGCCGCGGGGCTCGAACTGCTGCGGCGCTTCGGCCTGGAAGAGATAGCCGGCAAGCTGCCGCGGGAGATCTCCGGCGGGGAAAAGCAGCGCGCCGCCATGCTGCGCGCGCTGCGCAACGGCCCCGCCCTGCTGATAGCCGACGAGCCGACCGGCAACCTGGACCGCCACAATTCCGGCGTGATCATGGACGACCTGCGGGCCGCCGCCGGCCTGGGCGCCGCCGTGCTGATGGTTACGCACAACGAAGAGGCCGCCCGACGCGCCGACAGGACCCTGCACATGGGCGGGGGCAAGCTGAATGCTGTGTGAAGACTGCCGCAGCCATAACGCCTCCGTCTTCCTGAAGGTGGCGGTCAACAACAAGGTGAAGGAACTGCACCTGTGCACCGCCTGCGCCGCCAAGAAGGGCATGGGCTTCGGCCTCGAGACCGGGGCGTTCAACATCTCCGACATCGTAGGCAACATGAGCGGCTATTTTAAGGATTTCCTGCCGCCGGAAAAGAAGACGCTGCGCTGCGGGGGCTGCGGCCTCAAATACTCGGAGTTCAAAGAGAGCGGCCGGCTGGGCTGCCCCGCCTGCTACGGAAGCTTCGAGCCGCAGCTGGCCGAGCTGATGTCGCGCATACACGGCGCGGCCCAGCACGCCGGGCGCGCCTACTCCGGCGGGCCCGCCCTCAAGCTTTCCAACGCGGAGATCGCCCGCCGCCTGGAAGAGCTGCGCGCCGCCCTCAAGCAGGCGGTGGCGAAAGAAGATTTCGAAGGGGCGGCCCGCCTGCGCGACGAGCTGAAGCTGCTGGAGGGCCGGCATGGCTGAAGCCCTGAAGACCTTCCGCCCCTATGTCACCTGGGCCAACGCGCGCGGCGGCTGGCCGGACATCATCTTCTCCACGCGGGTGCGCTTCGCCCGCAACCTGGAGGGCTTCCCTTTTCCCAACCGCGCCGAGCCGCGGCAGCTGGGCGAGATACGCCGGCTGGCGCTGGCGGCCGTCAAAGACACCGGGCTGTTCTCCCGCGGCCACTTCCTGAAGTTCGAAGCCCTCTCTTCGCTCGAAAAGCGCTTCCTCGTGGAGCGCCACCACGTTTCGCACGCGCTGGCCGCTGCGGTGCTGCCCGCCGGGGCCGCGGTCTCCAACGACGAAGACCTTTCGGCGATGGTCAACGAGGAAGATCACCTGCGCCTGCAGTGCCTCAGCGCCGGCTTCTCGATAGAAGAAACTTTGAACGCGGCCCTGAAGCTTGACGAGGCCCTGGGCCGGGCGCTGCCTTTCGCCTTCAGCCCCCGCTTCGGCTTCCTGACGGCCTGCCCGACGAACGCCGGCACGGGGATGCGGGTTTCCTGCCTGGTCCACCTGCCGGCGCTGTCGCGCCTGGGCCGCATGCCGCAGGTGCTGGAAAACCTCTCCCACCTCAGCGTCACCGCGCGCGGCATCTACGGCGAGGGCACCATGGTGCTGGGCGACTTCTACCAGATCTCCAATGCCACCTGCCTGGGCCGCTCCGAGGAAGATTTCTGCCAGAACATAGACCGCGTGATCCGCAACCTGATACGGCAGGAGATAGCCGCCCGGGAGGAGCTGCTGAAGGGGCCGCTGAAGGTGAAGACTGAGGACGCCGTCTACCGCGCGCTGGGCCTGCTCAAGCACGCCCGCACGCTCTCCTACGAGGAGTTCATGCAGAACGTCTCGCTGGCCCGCATGGGGGCCGCCATGGGCTGGAACATGGGCCTGGATTTCAGCACGTTCAACCAGGTGACGCTGCTGATGCAGCCCGCCCATATACAGGCCGCCGCGGGGCGGGAGCTGAACCCCGCCGCGCGCGACGCTTTCCGCGCCGAATTCCTGCGCAAGAAACTCGCCTGAAGTCCCCCGGCCCGTTCCCCATGGGCCCTTGACATACTTTATAAATCTGCTAAAAATTAAGTGATGCGGAAATACGCTGCCGCCGCCGCGCTTTTATTTTGCAGCTTGCCGTCCTGGCTGGCGGCCCCCCTGTTTGCCGTGGGCGGCGATACCACCGTGATGATACAGGGTTTCCACTGGACCTCCTGGCAGAAAGCCCCGTGGTGGGGGGAGGTTAAAGGCCGCGCCCGCGAGCTATCCGGGGCCGGCATAGACCTGGTCTGGCTGCCGCCGCCTTCGGATTCCCTGGCCCCGGAAGGCTACATGCCCAGGAAACTGGAACTGCTCGATTCTTCGTACGGCACCGCCGCCCAGCTCTCCGCCGCCGTCAGGGCGCTGCACGGCGCCGGGCTTCGCGTGATAGCCGACGTGGTGGTGAACCACCGCGTGGGGGTAAAGGACTGGGCGGATTTCAGCGCGCCGGCCTGGGGCGCAGATTCGGTCTGCTCCGACGACGAGTGGGGCAAGGGCCAGGGCGCGGCCGATACGGGCAAAGGTTTCCACGCGGCCCGCGACATAGACCATACCAAAAAATACGTGCGGGAGTCGGTGAAGGGCTGGCTGGCCTCGCTGCGCGACGCGGGCTTCGACGGCTGGCGCTACGACTACGCCCGGGGCTTTTCGCCGGCCTATATGCTGGACTACAACAGGGCCAGCGGCGCCTCCTTCGCCGTGGCGGAGATCTGGGACGATTTCGACCAGAACAACACCGACGCGCACCGCCAGGCCTCCTGCGACTGGATGGACGCCGTGAACGGCGAGATCAAGGTCTTCGATTTTACCACCAAGGGCATACTGCAGGCCGCGGTGCAGTCGGGCGAATACTGGCGCCTTGCCGACGAGCACCGGCAGCCCGCGGGCCTGATAGGCTGGTGGCCCGCCAACGCCGTTACTTTCATAGACAACCACGACACCGGGCCCAGCCCCTCCGGCAGCATACAGGGGCGGGCCTGGCCTTTCCCTTCGGACAAGGTGCTGGCCGGCTACGCCTATATCCTCACGCACCCGGGCATTCCCTGCGTCTACTGGCCGCATTTCTTCGACTGGGGGCTCAAGGACAAGCTCTCGGCGCTGATAAAGCTGCGCCGCGCCGCCGGCCTCACGGCCTCCAGCAAGGCGGACATCGTAAAGGCCGAAAGGGGCCTTTACGCCGCCTCCATAGACGGCAAGGTAGCCATGAAACTGGGGGACAAGCCCTGGAACCCCGGCCAGGGCTGGAAGCTGGCGGCGGAGGGCCCCGCCTACGCCGTCTGGACGAAATAGGCCTCCCTAGCTCTGACTGCAAGCCGCGGCAGCGCGGTTTTTTTATAGTCAGGGGACGCTGATGACTATATGACTATTGCGGCTTCCAGGCCGCGCGTTAGCCTCTTATGGCACGGCAAATAGTCATATAGTCATCAGCGTCCCCGTTTATATATAATCTACTTAATGTACCAGAAGCATTGGAACCTGAAGAAACTCCCTTTCGAAAACACGCCCGACACCGAGTTCTTCTTCGAGTCCGGGCAGCACGAGGAGGCTTTTTCCCGGCTCTCCTACGTGGTGGACGAGAAGAAGGCCTGCGGGGTGATCACCGGGGCCTACGGCACCGGCAAGACGCTGCTCCTGAAAGCGCTGGAGCGGCAGTTCAAAAAGAAAGGCTATGTTTTCTCCTTCGTGCAGAACCCGCGGCTCGACGACCTGGGCCTGCTCAAGATCATCCTTCACAATTTCACCGGCTACAACGTGCCGAAGGCCAAGGAAGACGTGCTGATGGCGATAGAGCGCTTCCTGCGCGATACCATGCAGGACGGCAAGCACGTGGTGGTGGCCATCGACGAGGCGCAGCTGATTAACGACGAGAACGTCTTAGAGGAACTGCGCCTGCTGCTGAATTTCCAGACCGAGACCCGCTTCCTGCTCACGCTGCTGCTCAGCGGCCAGCCCGAGCTCAAAGAGAAACTGGAGTCCAACAAGCAGTTCAGCCAGCGCGTAACCCTCAGCTGTCACTTGAAGCCGCTTGATTTCGAAGAGACCAGTAAATACGTCCTCCACCGCCTGGAAGTGGCCGGACTCGCGGAGAATATCTTCGACGAGAAAGCGCTGGAGCTGCTCTACGAGCGCTCCGGCGGCATACCGCGCTGGATAAACAATATCGCCAACATGAGCATGCTGGCGGCCTACTCCAAAGGCGTCAAGCTCATAACCGACGAGCTGGTGGCCGAGGGCGTGGAGAGCTCAAGGTGAATTTATGAAAATACTGGGCATTGGCCCCCATCCCGACGACCTGGAATTCGGCTGCGGCGGCACCTTCCACAAGCTGGCCTCGCACGGCCACAAGATCAGCCTGCTGGTGATGACGCGCGGCTCCGTGGGCGGCGACCCCAAGGTGCGCTTCGCCGAGCAGGAGCGCTCGGCCGCCATGCTGAAGGCCAAGCTGTACTGGGGCGGTTTTGAGGATACCGGCGTCACTGTCACCCGCGAGCTGATCCGCGCCGTGGAAGAGCGCATAGAGGCCGTCAAGCCCGACATGATTTTCGTGAACTACGCCTCGGACACGCACCAGGACCACCGCAACGTGGCCAAGGCCGTGGAGACCGCGGCCCGCTACACCAAAAACCTGCTGTTCTACGAGGTGCCGACCACGCTGGACTTCAACCCCGGGGTGTTCGTAGACATCGGGCCCGTGATCAATGACAAGGTGGCGCTGCTGAAATGCCACCGCTCGCAGGTGTACAAGACGCGGGTCAAGGACCTCTCCATCGTCGAGAGCGCCAAGGCCGCCGCCATGTTCCGCGGCTACCAGGACCGGGTCAAGTACGCGGAGGGGTTCGTCCCGCGCCGCCTGCTGCTCGACCACCTGCTCTCCTGCAAATGATAAAAAAAGTTTTCCCAGGGGGAGGCCGCCGGCGTGACTATTAAGCGCCAGGGCGGCTTCTTCTCCTTCGCGGTGCTGGCCGTGCTGCTGGCGCTGCTGCCGCCGGGCGGCTTCTCCGCCTGGACGTGGACCGAGGGCCTGCGCTGGCTCTACCTTTTCCTGATCGCCATGTCCGCGGTGTTTTTGCTGGCCCCGGCCAGCGCCTGGCTGGCCTTGAAGATAGGGGCGCTGGACCTGCCTTCCGCGCGCAAGGTGCACGACACCCCCATCCCGCGCACCGGGGGCGTGGCCATTTACCTGGCCTTTATGGCGGCCCTGCTGCGCAACCAGCAGTTCTCCAGGGAGATCCTGGGCATAATGCTCGGCGGTACGATAATCTTCGTCCTGGGCTTCTTAGACGACTGGAAGGGCCTCTCCGCCCGGACCCGCCTGTTCTGGCAGACGGCGGCGGCGCTGGTGGTGACCTTCTTCGGCCTGCGCCTGAGCTTCCCGCTCAGCCTGCCCTTCGGCCAGGTCCTTTCCGTACTGCTTTCCGTCGTCTGGCTGGTGGGGATAATAAACGCCTTCAATTTTATGGACGGTATCGACGGCCTGGCCTCTACGATGGGGGCGGTCTGCGCGCTGCTGTTCCTGGGCATCGGCTGGAACTCCAACCAGTTCCCGCTCTCGTTCATCTCGGCCGCCCTGGCCGGCGCTTGTGTGGGCTTCCTGCGCATGAACTGGCGCCCCGCGAAGATCTTCCTCGGCGATTCCGGCTCCACCTTCATCGGCTTCATCCTGGGCTGCCTGGCCCTCTATGGCAGCTGGGCCACGGACAACCCGGCGGTGGCCTTCTCCACGCCGCTGCTGGTGCTGGGCATTCCCATCTTCGACATCATCTACACCACCGTCTCTCGGATACGCAACGGCAGCGTGGCCGGCGTCAAAGAATGGCTGGAATACACCGGCAAGGACCATTTTCACCACCGCCTGATGAAGCTGGGGCTCGACGTGCCGCAGACCGTGGGGTTCATAATGCTGCTCAATGTCTGCCTGGGGCTCGGGGCCTGGACCATCCGCCACACCGCGTCCACCGCCGGCACCTGGCTGCTGCTGGCGCAGAGCGTGCTGATATTCTTGATAGTGATCGTGCTGATGCTGCTGGGCAGGGAACTCACCACCGGGGAGAAATCATGAAAGACTCGCTGATAAAAAAATATTCCGTCAGGAAGCTGGACGCGGAGCTGTTCACGCCGTTCACCATCTCCAGCGGCAGCCACAAGAGCATGACGAACGCCCTGTTCACGCTGGAGGCCGCCGGCGGGGTAAAGGGCTACGGCGAGGCCGCCATTGCCACCCACATCACCGGCGAGACCCGCGAGCGCACCATGCGCAGCCTGGCGAAGGCGGGGGAACTGCTGTCGGGGCTGGACGCCTCTGATTACCTCGGGGCCCTTTGCCGCCTGGAGCGCCTGCTGGAGGGCAACCGGGCCGCGCTGGCCGCCGCCGAGATGGCCGTGCTGGACCTGTCCACGCGCCTGCAGGGCGTGTCGCTGTGGAAATTTTTCGGCGGGCGGATGCCCGCCGTCAAGACAGACGTGACCGTGGTGATAGGCGGCGCGGACGCCGCGTACGAATTTACCAGGAAAATGCGGGCCCGCGGCTTCCGCATCTTCAAGATCAAGACCGGGGTGGACATGGACGAGGACTACCGGCGGCTGGAGTCAGTGCGCCGGGCCGCGCCCGGCTGCGCCGTCTACCTGGACGCCAACTGCGCCTATACCGCCAAAGAAGCCGAGAAGTTCGTCAAGGAACTGATGCGGCGCGGCATAACCCCCGAGGTGGTGGAACAGCCGGTGAAGAAGGACGATTTCGACGGTCTGGCCTACCTGTCCCGGCGGCTGCCGATGCCGGTCTGCGCCGACGAGTCCGCCTATTCCCTCGACGACGTCTTCAACCTGATCCGCCGCAACGCGGTCACGGCCGTCAATATCAAGCTCACCAAGCTCGGCTTCCTGCGCGCCCGCGAGGTGTGGGCCCTGGCCCGCGCCAAGGGCATAAAGCTGATGATGGGCGAGATGGTGGAGAGCGAGCTGGCCTCCTGCGCCGCGGCCCAGTTCGCCGCCGGCCTGGGCGGCTTCGATTTCATAGACCTTGACACGCCTTTCTTCATCAAGGACAGCGGCCTGCGCCGGCCCGCATTCCTTTCCTCCGACGGGGTTTACTCGCTGGACCGCGTGAAGGCGGGCATCGGCGTGGAGCCCCGCTGATGCGGCTGGCCGCCGGAGCCCTGCTGCTGGCCTGCCTGGCCGGGCCTGCGCGCGCGCAGGTGCTGCCCGACCTGCCGGACCTGGGAGAGCTGCCGCCGCCCTCGCGCTACCTGGCCGGCTATATCTCGGCCGGCCTGGGCTGGAGCAGGCCCATAGGCGGGCACTGGGGCGACGGGAGCGACGGCTTCAAGACGTCGCAGGCCCTCAGCCTGGCCGTGTCTAAAAGGGTGGACGAGGTGCTGAGCTACGGCGCCGAGACCTTTTATGGCGCGCGCTACCTGAACCTCGGCGTGGACGGCATGCAGGTCAAACTGCTGTCGCTGACCCCCTTTGTCAAGGCCTCCTTCCCGGAGGGGAACAAGATCTTTTACGGCGTCCTGGGCGCCGGCGTTTACCAGTGGCGGCAGCAGGCCTACACCGCCGGCGGCGTCCGCTACGGCTCGGATTCCGGCTCCAGCGGCGGCGTCAACCTCGGCGGCGGGGTTTCTTACCCGTTCCTGTTCGATACCCGGCTGGCGCTGGACCTGCGCTGGCACCACGTGTTCAATGTCAGCGGCGCCAGGCTGGACCTGGGTTCCGCCGACAGCCTGAACGCCATGTTCACCTTGACCTACGGGGTCTGGAAAAAGCGCAAGGCCCCTTGACAAGTCAATGGCATCTGCTATAATATAGATGGACGCCGTATATCGGCCTCCAACTGTGAACTCCCCGAAACAAGGGAGAGCGATAACCCCCCAAAAGGGGGTTATCGCATTTTACGGCCTTTTCCGCTACCTCATAATTTTGTTTAATTATGTATATATTATACGGCGCCCGCCGCCACGGAGGACCTATGGGTAAATTCGTAGAATGTGTTCCCAATTTCAGCGAAGGCCGCGACCTCTCAAAGATTAACGCCATCGTGGACGCCGCCAGGGCCGTGCCCGGAGTGCTCATTCTCGACGTGGAGAAGGACGCCGACCATAACCGCACCGTGCTCACCTTCATGGCCCCCGTGGAAACCGCCGCCGACGCCATGTTCGCGGTCACCAAAAAGGCCGCCCAGCTTATAGACCTCAACCACCACAAGGGCGAACATCCCCGCATGGGCGCCACCGACGTAGCCCCGTTCATCCCGATCATGGATTCCACGATAGAGGACTGCATAGCGCTGGCCGAAAAGGCCGCCGAGCGCATCGGCCGCGAGCTGAACATCCCGGTGTACCTCTACGACCGCGCCGCCAAATTCGAGCACCGCAAGGACCTGGCCAAGGTGCGCAAAGGCCAGTTCGAGGGCCTGAGGGAAGTGATAGGCAAGGACCCCGAGCGCGTGCCGGACTTCGGGCCCAACCACATCCATCCCACCGCCGGCGCCATGGCCGTGGGCGCCCGCAACCAGATCGTCAATTTCAACGTCAACCTGGCCACCACCGACATGGAGTTCTCCAAGGCCCTGGCCAAGAAGATCCGCACCTCGGGCGGCGGCCTGCCGGCCCTGCGCGCCAAGGAAATCTTCCTGGAGAGCAAGGGCCAGGTGCAGATGTCTACCGTGCTCACCGACTACAAGACCACCTCCATCAAGCGCGTGATGGACGAGCTGCAGAAGGACCTGGGGCCCAAGGGCATTGCCGTCACCGGCACCGAGCTCATCGGCCTGACCACGCAGGACGCCCTGACCGACTACGCGGTGGAGAACCTGCAGGTGAAGGATTTCAAGAAGGAAGAGCAGGTGCTCGAGACCAAACTATTGAAGCTGCTGAGCTCCTGGCAGGCCGGAGCGGGCCTCTTCGTGGACGCGCTCGCCAACACCGAGCCCACCCCCGGCGGAGGCTCGGCGGCCGGCGTCAGCGGCGCCATGGGCTGCGCCCTCGGCCAGATGGCCCTCGGCATCACCCTGCGCAGCAAGAAGCTCGACGAGGCCAAAAAGCCGGCCCTGCGCGAACTCAACGACCGCCTGGGCGCCCACAAGGCCGCGCTGATGACCTGCGTCTCCGAGGATTCCGCTTCCTTCGACGTTTTCATGGAAGCCATGAAGATCCCCAAGGACAATCCGGAGCGCAAGGTGAAGATGCAGGCCGCCCTGAAACACGCGGCCGAAGTGCCGCTCAAGACCGCCCGCCTGGCCTCCGAGGCCATGGCCGGCCTGACGGTCTGCCAAGGCTCCGTCTCTCCCCACGTGATGAGCGACTACCGCAGCGCCCGCTACCTGCTGGAGGCGGCCGTGCGCTGCGCCGCGGAGAACGTTTTCATAAACGCGGAAGGCCTCGAAGACAAGGCCTTCGGAGAGAAGATCACCGCCGAGGTGAAGGGCTACATAGCATCCTGCGAAGCGGTGAAGGCTTAAGTTTTTTTAGCGACCCAAGGAGTTATTGAATGGCAAGCATGGACGTTATTTCACGCAACCTGATGCTGGACAGCCTCAAGGAATACGCCAAGCGGCGCATCCCCTACGACCTGATCCGCGAGCTGGATGAGAAGAACGAATTTCCGGCCCAGATACTGAAGGAGATGTACGACCGCGATACGCTGGGCGTGCATTTGCTGATGATCCCCGAGGAATACGGCGGCGTCTCCGGCGGCACCTACGACATCTACCGGGTCTGCGAGCAGCTGGCCCGCATAGACCTGGGCATCGCCACCGGCGTGTTCGCCACCTTCCTCGGCACCGACCCGCTCAACGTGGGCGGCACCGAAGAGCAGAAAGAGAAGTGGCTCAAGCGCATAGCTTCCGAGAATTTGCTGGTGGCCTACGCCGCCACCGAGCCCGACGCGGGCTCCGACCTGGTGAACCTGCGAACGCGCGCCGAGCACGTGGTGAAGAACGGCAAGATAGCCGGCTACCGCATCACCGGCAACAAGCAGTGGATCTCCAACGGCGGCGTGGCAGACATGCACACCGTGCTGGCCATGGCCCCGGGCGGCCCGTCCTGGTTCATCGTGGAGAAGGGCATGGAAGGCTTCTCGCCCAACAAGCACGAGGACAAGCACGGCATCCGCCTGTCCAATACCGCCGGGCTGTCGCTCGACAATGTTTACGTCCCCGCGGAGAACCTCATCGGCATGGAAGAGGGCAAAGGCCTGCTGCAGGCCCAGGCCGTGTTCGGCTACACCCGCGTGATGGTGGCCGCCTTCGGCCTCGGCGCGGGCGAGGAAGCCCTCGAGCAGGCCATCCGCTACAGCCAGCAGCGCATACAGGGCGGCGGGCCGCTGTCCGACAAGCAGGGCTACACCCACAAGCTGCTGGTGCCCAACTACGTGCGCATGGAAGGCGCCCGCTCCTATATCGAGTTCACATCCCTGCGGCTCGACTCCGGAGAACACGGCCTGCAGACCGAGGGCGCCATCGCCAAGTACGGGGCCTCCGAGTGGGGCAACAAAGCCGCCGACGACGCCATCCAGGCGCTGGGCGGCTACGGCTACACCAAGGACTTCCCCGTAGAGAAGATCAAGCGCGACATCAAGATCACCTGCATCTACGAGGGCACCAGCGAGGTGCTGGAGATGACCATCTACCGCGGCCGCTGGCAGGAGCACCTTAAATCCCGCGGCAGGTATTACATGGACCAGGCGGACCGGCTCGACGAGCTGCACGCGAAGGTTCCCGGCGCCGGGGCGCACGCCGCCGCGCTGGGCCTGCGGGCCCTGGGCGCCATCATGGAAGAGTGCCGCGTGCAGAAGCTCACGCGCCACCAGCACGTCACCTTCAAGCTGGGCAAGATGATAGCCGCGGCCGAGACCGCCGCCATCTTCTCCACCGCCGCCGCGGCGGAGAAGTACACCGAAACCGTCCGCTTCGACCGCGAGGGCTGGCAGGCCATGGCCCGCGTGTTCGCGCGCGAGGCCGCGCTCTCCACCTGCGTGGAGGGCCTGGCGCTGGTGCTGGGCGCCGCCGACCAGGCGGGTAACCTCGCCGACGCGGTCAACCTGGAGGCCGTCCAGGCCGAGCAGAAAGGCATGATCGCCGACATGGACCTGGTGGCCGCCAAGCTCAAGCAGACGTTCAAGGCGAAATAATTTAGGAGACACCTAATGAACATAGCAGTACTCATCAAGCAGGTTCCGGATTCAACTGAAGTAAAGATCAACCCCGAGACGGGCACCCTGATCCGCGCGGGCGTGCCCAGCATCCTCAACCCTTACGACCATTTCGCCCTGGAGGCCGCGCTGGCCCTCAAGAAGAAGCACGGCTTCAAGGTGACCGTGGTCTCGATGGGCCCGCCGCAGGCCAAGGCCGTGGTGCAGCTGGCCCTGGCGCTGGGCGCCGACGAGGGCGTGCTGCTCTCCGACATGGCCTTCGCCGGCTCGGACACCTGGGCCACCTCCTATGCCCTGGCCAAGGGCATAAAGAAGGTCGGCAAGGTCGACATCATTTTCGCGGGCATGCAGGCTATCGACGGGGACACCGCGCAGACCGGCCCCGGCGTGGCGCAGCAGCTGGGCATCCCCCAGGTGACCTTCTGCGAGCACGTCGACGTGGACGGCCGCCGCGTGCTGGCCCGCAAGCAGATAGACGGCGGCCACGAGCTGCTGGAGGCCCGGCCCCCGGTGCTGGTCACGATGATCATGGGTAAGGACTACGCCCCGCAGCACCCGTCGTTCCTGGCCGTGAACGGCTCGCTGAAGAAGCCGTTCCACGTCTGGAACGCCGAAGACATCGGCGCCGAGGCGCAGTACCTGGGCCTGAAGGGCTCGCCCACGCAGGTCAGCAAGATCTACCCGCCCCCGCAGCGCGGTAAGGCGGCCATGTTCTCCGGCTCCGGCCAGGAAGGCGTGGCGAAGATCCTGGAGATCATGAAGAGCGAGCATTTCACGGGCGAGTAAGACAATTTTAGAGATCAGGAGATACGATGATAGAAGTTTCCAAAAAATGCATAGGCTGCGCCAAGTGCGTGCCGGTCTGCCCTTTCGCGGCGATCAACATGATAGACAAGAAGGCGGTGATGAACGAGGCCTGCACGCTGTGCGGCGCCTGCGTGCAGGTCTGCCCGGTGCAGGCCATCACCATCACCCGCGAGGAAGCCTCGGCCAAGGACTTCTCCGGCTACAAGGGCGTCTGGGTCTACGTCGAGCTGACCGAGACCGGCGACAAGGCGCAGAAGAAGATCAAACCCGTCACCTTCGAGCTGCTGTCGGCCGGCCGGCGCCTCGCCGACGAGCTCGGCGAGGACCTCTGCGCCGTGCTGCTGACGGATAAAAACCACAATTACGAGAAAGACCTCGGCGCCTACGGCGCGGACAAGGTCTACATGGTGGAGCACGACGAGCTGTTCGAGTACAACACCGACGTCTTCTCCACGGTCATCGTGGGGCTGGTGAACCGGCACAAGCCGTCCTCCATGCTCTACGGCGCCACCATCCAGGGGCGCGACCTGGCCCCGCGCGTGGCCTCCACGCTTTACGTCGGGCTTACGGCTGACTGCACGGCGCTGGCCATCAAGGACGGATTGCTGCTGCAGAGCCGGCCGGCCTTCGGCGGCAACATCATGGCCGACATCCTGGCCCCCAATTCCAGACCGCAGATGTCCACCGTGCGCCCCAACGTTATGAAGATGGCGGAGCCGGTGCTGGGCCGCACCGCCCTGGTGGTGCGCGAGCCCGCCAAGCTCGATAAGAGCCTGCGCCGCGTGAAGGTGCTGGAGCGCAAGATAGCGCACGACGCCGGCGCGGTGAAGATAGAGAACGCCAATATCGTCGTTTCCGGCGGCCGCGGCATGAAGACCAAGGAGAAGTTCAAGCAGCTCGAGGAGCTGTCGAAGCTGCTGGGCGGCGTGGTGGGCGCCTCGCGCGCGGCCGTGGACCTGGGCTTCAAGGAAAAGACGCACCAGGTGGGCCAGAGCGGCACCACGGTGTCGCCCAAGCTCTACCTCTCTTTCGGCATCTCGGGCGCGGTGCAGCATATAGTGGGCATGAAGGCCTCGGACGTCATCATCGCGGTCAACAAGGACCCCAACGCCCCTATCTTCAACGTCGCCAAGTACGGCATAGTGGGCGACGCGCACGAGATAGTGCCCAAGCTGATAGAGGCGCTGAAGAAGAAGTAGGTTCGCCTGGCGAACCGAAGGAATGGGGGGCGGCCGCGGGGCCGGCTCCGGCGGGTTTTTAATTTATTGTGACCTTATTGAACAGGCTGCTGCTTATCGTGTTCGGGGCCGGGCTTATCCCGCTGGTCCCGGCCACGCTATTCTTGTTCTATTTCCAGTCCCGGGCCAGGCAGGACATCTCCAATTTCCAGCGCAACGTCGCCCAGATGGGCTCGCTGATGATGGAGCGGGAGGCGCAGGACCTGTCGCGCCGCTTCGAGCGCATGTGGGATTCAGACGCCTCCTACGTCAGCCAGGCCTCCCTGGAGAAGGCGCTGAAGAAGAACCCCGAATTCCTTTTCCTGGCCTTTACCAAGGCCGACGGCCGCGAGGTGCTCAGCGGCGGGGCGCCCGAGCTCAAGCGCTATTTCGGCTACGTGGACCTGTCAGGGGACGCCCTGTTCCAGGGCGCGGCGCGCACCGGGCGCGCGGCGCTGGGCCGCTTCGAGACCATCTACGACATGCCGGTCTGCCGCCTGGTCTACCCGCTGGGCGGCGGCTATTACGCCTTCGCCGCGGTGAACCTGCGGGACCTCTTCGTCAAGCTGCGCACCCAGAAGCTGGGCGAGACCGGAGGCCTGCTGCTGGCCGACGCCGAGGGCAACGCCATCGCGCTGTCCGGCTCCTTCGAAAAATTCAACGGCGCCGAGGTCCGCGACATCCTCAAGCGGGGCGCGGTCTTCGAGATCTCCGGTCGCTACGGCCCGTATATAGGGGCGGCCGCCCCGGTGCGCGGCTTCGACCTGTTCATGGTGGCGCTGGAGAACAAGGCCGAGGCCTTCGGCGGGCTTAACCGCATCTCGTGGCTGACCGCCTTCTTCCTGCTGGCGGTGGTCACCGTCTTCTATTTCTCGGCGCTGCTCTTCACGCGCCGCCTCGGCGTGCCCGTGGCCGCGCTGATGGACGGCGCCCTGCGGGTCTCTTCGGGGGAATTCAAGGCGCCGGTCCCGGAGACCACGGAGTTCACGGAGCTGTCGGCGCTGCTGCGGGCTTTCAACTCGATGATGAGGGAAGTTGACCGCTACCACGGCATACAGGTGGAGAAGGTCTTCGAAGAGAAGCAGAAGCTGGAGCTGCTCGTCAGCCTGATCCACGACGCTATCGTGCTCTCCGACATGCGGGGGGAACTGCTTTACGCCAACGCTGCGGCCCGCGAGATCCTGGGCGCCGACGCCGCCCAGGGCGAGAACGAGGCCGTCCGCCGCAGGGTGGCCGACCTGGTCTACAAGAGCTCTGCGGCCAAGGGCGGCGCGGTGGAGCTGGAGCGGGGCGGCGAAAAAAAATATTACCGCGTCAGCGTTCAGACGCTCTCCGCCAAGACCCAGAACCCGGCGGTCTTCATGGTGCTGCGCGACATCACGCTGGAACGCGGCATGCAGAAGATGAAGGAAGATTTCTTCCACTCGGTGGCCCACGACCTGCGCGCCCCGCTGCTGACCATGCAGGGCTACATCAAGCTGCTGGAAAAGGAATTCCCGCCGGAGGCCAGGCAGTCCGGCTACGTGCGCAACGTGAAGGACTCCAGCGACCGCCTCTTCAAGCTGCTCGAGAATATCCTGGACATCTCGCGCATGGAGGCCGGCCAGCTGAAGCTGGATCTGCAGAAGGTGAACGCGGCCGAGTTCCTCTCCTCCTCCGCCGAAAGCTTCAGGGCGATTTTCGAGGAAAAGGGCGTGGCGCTGGCCGTTGAAACCGCCGGCGCTGAAAAGCTGGAGTTCGCGGCTGACTCCTCCCTGCTGCGCCGGGTGGTGGAGAACCTGCTGTCCAACGCCTGGAAATTCACTCCGGCCGGCGGCAAGGTTACCGCCTCGGTCAGGGCCCGGAACGGCGGAGTTTTGTTCTCGGTAGCCGACACCGGCCCGGGCATACCCGGAGACCAGCTGGAAGCGGTTTTTGACAGGTATAAGCGGCTCAAGGCGGGGGAAGGCGAGGCCGGCTTCGGCCTGGGCCTGGCCATCTCGCGCAAGATAGCGGAGCTGCACGGCGGCAGCATCTGGGCCGAAGCGGGCCCGGGCGGGGTTTTCAAATTTTCGGTGAAGTAAACGCTGGGGTAAAAAGCCTGTTCTGAAAAACAGTAAAGGGGTTCTGTAACTATGGCGACTAAAACTGCGGGGAATAAGAAACTCTATGCGGGGATTCTCGTGTTTTCCGTGCTCTGGTTCACGACATGCACCGTCTCTGAAATCACACGGCGCCTGGATTTCGGCTGGGACCATTTTATCATGAACCTGCCCACCCTAATAGCCAATCATGTCCCTTTCGCCGACAGGCTGATGGAGCCGGACGATTCTTTCGGCAACAGGGTGTTTTACGGCAAATATATCACGAAACCGGCCAATTCCAAGATTTCCATCGCGGCCATAGACGACTATTCGCTGGACCAGTATGGCTGGCCCATTCCCCGCAACCTATACGGCGACATGATAGACAGGCTGAAACAGTACGGCGCCAAGGCCGTAGTCTTCGATGTGATAGTAACGCAGAGTAAGCGGGACAAAGACTCCGACAATAGCCGCTTCGTAGCCGCCACGGCCAGGGCGGGCAATGTCTCCAACCTGATCATCAAGGAGTCGGGAACCGAGAATTTCAAGTACCCGATCAAGGGGCTGGCCGCGGCCAGCGCCATCATGTCCCACCCGCACGTGGATACGCTGCTCGACACCGACGGCCAGATACGGCGCTACATGCCGTTCTGGGTTAAGGATGAGACGGCTGACCCTGTGGAATATATAACTTTCGGTCAGACGGAACTGAAAAAGACCGCGATGGGCAAGGAATTCCCCGACCTGCCTATCCCTTCCATCGGCATAGCCGGGGTGTCTTTCTATACCGGCAAGCATGTTTCCCAGCTTTTTTACGAATACAAAAGAGACGCGGCCGAGCAAGCGACCGAAAGCCAGGGAAAGATCCTGCGCTACCGCAACTATGTGGCGCGGGTCAAGCATCCCGGCTGGACAAAAGATAAGAGGGACGTGACCGGCTCCAGCTTCAGGCATATCTCCTTTGCCGACATCCTTAGCGGACGCCTCAGCAAGGAAGAAAGAGAAGCTATAAAAGGCGGCGTCCTGCTGGTGGGCTCCACGGCCGTGGGCGCCTTCGATTATTCGCCCAGTCCCTTCTCCAAACAGTTGCCGGGCGTGGAGGTGCACGCCACCTACATCGACAACGCCCTCTCCGGGGACTTTATTACGCCGCTCTTCCTCGGCTGGACCACGCTGCTCACGCTGCTGCTGCCCTGGGTGCCGGTAATCCTGCGCAAGTATTCGATGCCCGTGCTAACCTCCTCCGGGACCGGCTTCCTGCTGGCCCTGGCGGTCGGCTACGTGGTTCTGCTGATCAACGGAGTGCTGATGCCTTTTGCCACGGTGTCTCTAGCCTTCTTCCTGCCTTTCGCCTACATTACCGTGGACAAGGGCCTGGCCGAGGGCCGCGAGAAGAAATGGATAAAGAACACCTTCGGACAGTACCTGTCGCCGAAGGTGGTGGAAATGATCACCAAGGACCCGTCCAAGCTGTCGCTGGGCGGCGAGAAGCGCGACATGACCGCCTTCTTCCTGGACCTGGCGGGCTTCACGACCATGTCCGAGAAGCTCTCGCCCGAAGAGCTGACCTCCATGCTGGTGGAATACCTGTCGGCCTTTACCGACGTCATCCTGAAGTACGACGGCACGGTGGATAAGTATATCGGCGACTGCGTCGTGGCCTTCTGGAACGCCCCTCTGGACCAGGCCGACCACCGCAAGCTCGGCGTGATGGCGGCCATAGACTGCCAGAAAGCCATGACGCGCCTCAACGAGGCGCTCACGCAGTTCACCATAAAGCCCAAATGCCGCGTGGGCGTTAACTCCGGCCCTATGGTAGTGGGCAACATGGGCTCCAGGTCGCGCCTCTCCTACACCGTCATGGGCGACACCGTGAACATGGCCTCCCGCATGGAGGGCGCCAACAAGTACTTCGCCTCCAAGATCATGACCAGCGAGATGACCTTCGGCGACATCAAGGACTTCTTCGACTACCGCTACCTCGGCAGCATCCGGGTGGTGGGCAAGCTCATCCCCGTGAAGGTCTACGAGCCCTTCGCCATGAAGGGGGAAGCGGAGCCGGAAGTGAAGGCCATGCTCAAGCACTACGAGGCGGGCATAGAGAAGTTCTACAAGGGCGACTACGCCGGGTCCCTGCCGGACTTCCAGGCCGCGCTGGCCGCCCGCCCGGACGACGGGCCGGTCAAATTCTACATAGGCAAGGCCGAGCTCTTTATCAAAGAGCCGATCAAGGACTGGGACCAGTCGTTCAACCTTACCGAGAAAGGCTAAGGGCTTATGGTAATCTTCTGGCGCCTGGTACTTTCGCACCTTCTCGCGGACTTCACGCTGCAGTTTGACGTCGTGAACCGCATGAAGCGCAAGAACCTGTGGGGCATGCTGCTGCACTGCCTGACCCACTTCATCGTGTCCGCCGCGCTGGTCTGGGACTATCTCCCGGAGACCTGGTTCAGCGCAGGCGGCGTGGCGGTCAGCGGCTGGGGCGCCCTGCTGCTGATGATGGCCATCCACTTCATCGTGGACCAGCTGCGGGTCTACAGCATGAAGACCCTGGGCTGGAAGGACAATACCGCCAGCTTCCTGGCCGACCAGGTATTGCATTTCTACGTGCTGTTCATGATAGCGCCCGTCGTGATGCCAGGCCCCGACCTGCTGATGGGGGACAAGTGGGCGGCTATCGCCTCCATGCTGGTGCTGGTGACGCATTCCACCACGGTGCTGATCTACTTCGTAGAGAAGGACCTGTTCGGCAAGCCCTTCCCCAGCTTCGACGAGAAATATTTCCTGATCTTCGAGCGGGTGGTGCTGTGGGCCTTCTTCTTCGCCGAGGGGCGCTGGTGGATCCCCTTCGCCATCATCTGGGCGGCGCAGCTCTTCTACATCAGGCGCAAGCGCATCATGGACCTGAGCGGCATTAACGTCTGGCTCAGCGTGGTTATCGCCGCGCTGCTGGGCGCCTGCACCAGGTTCGTGTATTACGGCTATTTATAACAAGGCGGACATGCTGGAAGTAATAGAGAAACAAAAAATAGAAGAAGCCGTCTTTACCTTCATCGACGTGGAGACCACCGGGCTTTCCCCGCGGTCGGCTCGCGTCTGCGAGGTGGCCGCCGTCAGTTTCCTGGGAGCTGCCCGCGTGGGAACGCTGTCCGAGCTGGTCAACCCCGGCGTGCCTATCCCCGCGGAGGTCTCCAAGATCCACGGCATCACCGACGCCATGGTCAAGGACAGCCCGTCCTTCGGCCAGGTGGCGCCGCGCCTGCTGGACCTGCTGGAGAACGCCGTCGTGGTGGCGCATAACGCCGACTTCGACCTGGGCTTCCTGCGGGAAGAATTCAAACGGGTCGGGCTTAAGTTCCCGAAGCTGCACGTGGTGGACACCCTCGCCATAGCCCGCAAGAACTGGAAGTTCCAGAGCAACCGGCTGGGCAATATCGCCGCCGAACTCAACATCTCCAGCCAGGGCTGGCACCGCGCGCTCGCCGACGTGGAAATGACGCGCAAGATCTTTGAACATTTCATAACCGCCTTCAGGGCCGCCGGGGTGGCGACCGTGAAGGACCTTTCGGAAAAATGCGGAGGAAAAACATCATGAGCGCAAAGAACAAGCCTTTCAGCCTCGGTTCGGCCCCGGATATAGTGGACTTCGCCGAGGTGGCCTTCGGCTACCGCAAGACCGAGATCCCGCCCAAGGCCCTTAAACTTATAGAGTCCCGGCGCAAAGCGCTGGAGGCGCTGCTGGCCGAGGACCGCGTGATGTACGGCATCAACACCGGCTTCGGCGAGCTGGCCAGCCAGCGCGTCTCGCGCGAAAGCCTGAAGAGCCTGCAGGTGAACCTGATCCGCAGCCACGCCTGCGGCGTAGGCGACCCGCTCGACGACGCCGAGGCCCGCGGCCTCATCTTCGCCCGGGCCAACGAGCTAGCCCGCGGCAACTCCGGCGTGCGCCCGGTGGTGGTTAAAACCCTTTCGGCCCTCGTCAACAAGGGCGTTATCCCGTTCATCCCGTCCAAGGGCTCGGTAGGCGCCAGCGGCGACCTTGCCCCGTCGGCCCACATGGCGCTGACCCTGATAGGCGAGGGCATGGCCAAGTTCGAGGACGAGCGCGACTGGCGCCCTTCCGCCGAGGTGCTGAAGGAAGCCGGCATAAAACCGATAGAGCTGGCTGAGAAAGAGGGCCTCGCCCTGATCAACGGCACTCAGGCCATGAAGGCCGTCGGCGGCCTGGCGCTCTTCGAGGCCATGAACCTGTTCTATTCCTCCGTGCTCGCCGGGGCCATGAGCGTGGAGGCGCTGAAGGGCACCCCTTCCGCCTTCGACAAGCGCATCCACGAGCTGAAGCCGCATCCCGGGCAGCTCGAGGTGGCGGAGATGCTGGAGTCCATGCTGAAGGGCAGCCAGATCCGCGCCTCGCACAAGACGGCCGACAAGCGCGTGCAGGACCCTTACTGCCTGCGCTGCATGCCGCAGGCCATGGGCGCCGCCCGCGACGCCATCGAGTACGCGCTGAACGTTTTCGAGACGGAGCTGGGCAGCGTCACCGACAACCCCCTGGTGGTAGAGGGAAAAACGCGCGGCTCCATAGACGTCATCTCCGGCGGCAACTTCCACGGCCAGGCCGTGGCCTTCGCCTCCGACTTCGCCGCCATCGCCCTCACGGCCCTCGGCAATATCTCCGAGCGACGCACCGCCCAGCTGGTCAGCGACTTCGAGATCCTGCCGCCTTTCCTGGCCCGCAACCCGGGGCTGGAGTCGGGCTTCATGATAGCGCACGTCACCGCCGCCGCGCTCTGCAACGAGAACAAGATCCTCAGCCACCCGGCCAGCGCCGATTCCATCCCCACCTCCGCCAACAAGGAGGACTTCGTCAGCATGGGCATGAACGCCGCGCTGAAACTGCGCACCGTGGTGCGCAACGTGGCGTGCATAACCGCCATAGAGCTGATGGCCGCCGCCGAGGGCGTGGAGTTCCACCGCCCGCTCAAGTCGGGCGCCCGCGTGGAGGCCGCCCTCGCGCAGCTCCGCAAGATCTCCCCCGCCTTCAAGGGCGACGAGGTCTTCTCCGGCCGCATAGAGGCCGTGGCCGACGCGGTGCTGAACGGCTATTTCGTCCCCTGACCGGCCGGCGGGTTTAATTATGAACGAAACCGGCGGCCCAGGCGGGAAAGTCGACTTGCTGCTGCTCAATCCCTCCATAGAAATAGAACATCCGCAGGAGATGTTCTACAAGTATTACGAGCGCCAGGAGGAGCAGCTCAACCTGGGCCTGGGCGCGCTGGCCGCCTACCTGCGGGAAAAAGGCGTCAGTTTCAGGATCATAGATTCTAATTTCGAGAGGCTTTCGGTCGACGAGACCGTGGCGCTGGCAGCTCAAAGCGATTTTAACTGCCTCGGCTTTTCCCTGAATATCTACAACCTGGGCCCGGCGATAAGGATAATTAAAAAGCTGCGGGCCGCCGGCTGCAAACAGCATATCACGGCCGGCGGGGCCTTTGCCTCGCTTTACGCGGAACTGCTGTTCTCAAAGTTTCCTTACTTCGATTCCATAGTTTACGGCGACGGCGAAGCCGCCGCCTGCGAACTGGCGGCCAACCTCAGGGAAGGCCGCGACTGGCGCGCTACCAGCGGGATAATCTACCCCGGGAAAGATGGCGCACTGGTTAAAAATCCGCATGTCCGCGTCACCGGCGACCTGGACGCCCTGCCCCGCCCGCTGCGTTACGGCGGCACGGGGGGCATGCAGCCGGTGGAGCTAGCCAGGGGCTGCTACGGGCGCTGTTCGTTCTGCGCCCTGCAGGAGTTTTACGGCCTTTCCGGCCATTCCGCCATACGCCGCAGGTCCCTGAATTCTTTCTTCGACGAGGTGGAGGAGCTCTATAGGGCCGGCTGCCGCCACTTTAATTTCCAGGCCGACAATTTCTTCCCGTCCGCCGATGCCGGCGCCGCCGATAAATACCTGGAAGACTTCAGCGCCGAAATAAAAAAGCGGGGCCTGGAGATCGGTTTCTTCATCGCCTGCCGCGTGAACGACATTACCGCGCCCCGCCTGAAGATCCTGAAGGCCTGCGGCCTGACCGGCCTCTTCATCGGCGTAGAGTCAATTAACGCTTCCGAACTGGAGGCGTTCAACAAGAAGATCACCGTGGCTGAGATCTGCGAAGCCGTTAATATCCTTAACGCGGAAAAAGTGCATTTCGACTGCGGCTACATCTTTTTCACCCCCTGGACCACCGTGCCGGACCTGGTGCGCTCGGCCAACTTCATGGTGAAGGTGGGGTTGGAGCATTTCTCTTACGGC
The DNA here is from genome assembly GCA_001799895.1 of Elusimicrobia bacterium GWD2_63_28. Taxonomy (GTDB): domain Bacteria; phylum Elusimicrobiota; class Elusimicrobia; order Elusimicrobiales; family UBA9959; genus UBA9959. The sequence continues at coordinate 50,239 of MGUI01000015.1, read as the reverse complement.
GCCTACCGCATGAAGGCCCATATCTATACCAAGGCCCTGGCGGATATAAAGGCCGAAGGGCTGTTCGAGAAGAGCGCCGATCTTACAGGCGCCGGCATTGAGACGCTTTACCTGCAGTACCGCTTCAAAGACCCTGCCGTAGGCTTTATCTGGGAGCAGGCGGACGCCCTTTACAGGCGCATCTACGCCTTCATCCTTGAGGCGGCCATAGAGCCCTACAAGGAGCGCAACGCTCTTACGCAGGCAAAGATCATAAGCGATATGAGCGTCCTGCGCCTCATAGCCGACCTTGTGAAGGCCGACCATTCCAACCCCTCAGCCAGGGCCGCCCTGGCCAAAGAACGCGCGGACCTGCATTTCAATTACGCCAAGGAAGCCGTCCTGGCCGACCTGAAGCAGATGTCCGGCGCGTAAACTCCGACACTTAAATAATCTTTCCTTGACCGGGGCCGTTGCCCCGGCAGGATGGCCTTTTCGATGGGGGGGGCTATTGAATGCTGGCATTAAAATTGTTCCGTATCGGGCGCAGGCTAAAATCAGATCTAAGGTGAAAATATGAAAAAAGAAACCAACATAATTGAATCGGTGGAATTCCTGTCGGAAGAGGATTTGATGGTCGCGGAATTGGACAAGAGGCTGTCCTTTGTATCGGTTCCGGGAGTTTGTGATTGTGTCGGCTACACTTATAATGTTCCCCAGGGACCAAGCCAGCCTTCAGCCGTTAGGGGATAAAAGGAAATGTTATGAAGAACGAAACGAACATAATCGAATCCGTGGAGTTCCTGGCCGCGGACGACCTGCTGGTGGCCGAGCTGGACAAGCGCCTTTCCTTTACGGCTCTGGGGGATACGGGCAAGAGCTGCACCGGCTTCGGTGGCGGCATCTGCGGTTGCTTCGCTAAGTCATTTGACTGCGCGAACCAGGCCAGCGGCGTCAGCGCCGTAAGGGGTTGAGTTTAACGCCCCGGCGCCTGAAATATCTTCATATGAAAATATACATTTTCATGTGAAAATAAGTGGCGTCATGGCCAGGCGGAGATAATAGCAGAGCGGCACGCGAATATCTCTGGCATTAAAATTGTTCCGTATTAGTCATGAAGAGCGCAGAAGGGGGAAATATGAGCAAAGAATCAAACATAATAGAATCGGTGGAGTTCCTGGCCGCTGACGACCTGCTGGTGGCCGAGCTGGATAAGAGGCTGTCGTTTTCCGCTTTAGTCCTGGAGGCCTGTTCCAGGAACAATAACGGACATTGCGAATCCCTCTGCGACTGCATCCTGAAGAAATTCGAGCCACGCCCGTGCGGCAACCTGGCATCCGCTGTGCGCGGATAAGTGAGGATCAAATGAAGAGCGAATCCAACATAATAGAATCGGTGGAGTTCCTGGCGGAAGAGGACCTGCTGGTGGCCGAACTGGACAGGCGCCTGTCTTTTACTGCCGTCCTAACGGCCGGCAGCAAGAACAATGACGGCGTTTACGGATCCCTCTGCGACTGCATCCTGAAAAAAATAGAGACGCGCCCGGGAAACATGCCATCCGCCGTGCGCGGTTGAGAGGGGCGCTTCTTTACTGCCCGCGGTGATTAAGATAAAATAGAAATAGCAGGGGCCGGGCAATGAACGATAAGATGTGACGCGCCGCCGAAAAACCGGTCTTTCATCCAAGTCCCCATAAACCCTGTTTTGTGGGGACTTTAAATTTAAACTATGACTGAATACCTCGACCTTCTTAAGAAACTTTCATCCTGCCGTATCGTTCCCGGGCTAAAGCAGCCGGAACATTCTCTGCCGCTTCGGGAGATATTGGCGGGCATGCCGCATTTCTTCGCCCCGGGCGGGGGCGTTTTCGTGGGCGCGGAGTCGCCGGAAGTTGTCAAGCCGGGCAAGGTCTGCGTCTGCGCCCGGCTCGCCGGCCCCGGCGGCCTGCTGAAGCGCGGGCCCGAAGGGAAATATTTCTTCGCCGCGGTTTCCGGCTATCCCAAGCCCGGCGGGCTGCTCGGCCGGTCGTTAGGCGTTTACGCCGCGGAAACCGGGGAGAAGCTGTTCGAGCTTGCCGTCGAACACGTCTCTACGGGCAAAGACGGCGCCGTACTCTATTTCCTGCCCGGCGCTGAAAAAGAAAAGATCCTGGCGGCGGCTAAAGAGCCGGCGGTCTGCCACCCGGCCGAATTCTCGTCCTCACCTGAAAATATCTCCGGCTGGAACCTCTCTTCGCTGGCCAACGCGGCCCTGGCCTTGCAGCTGGCTAAAAGCGGGGCCTGCTGCGCCTGGCTTTCCTCCTCCCCATTACCTGAGGAAGCCGGCCTCGCCAGGGTAGAGCTGGACTCTTTCGAGGAACCGGGGGCGGGCGCCCGCTACGGTTTCTTTGACCTGAAAAGCCGCAAGCTCCTCACCGACCTCTCCGCCCTAGGCGGGCAGGCCGCCGGCCCGCTTTCCGTCTGGCTGAGCGTCTCGAACATGGCCAACGGCAACGGGGTCAATATGTTCCTGCCAGAAGCTATTCCCGCCGCCGAACTGGACGACTATGCGGTTTTTGTGGGCAAGGCCGCAAAGGCCTTCGCTGAAGCCGCGCGCGGGTCGGCCCCCGCTGCTTCGGAGCCGGAGGGCGTACAGGTGGCGGACGAGACGGCGGAGATAGCGGCGATAGTGAACGAGGCCTCAGATTTCGCCGGCTTCCTTACCGGCGGCCTGCCGCGGCTTGCGGCCGTTTTCGCCCGCCACGGCCTGGCCCGCTCCAAAGCGGGCGGGGCCGAGTTCGAGGAACTGCGCCTCAAATTGCAGGCCGGCGGCGTGCCGGCCTCTTTAAGCCCCGCCGAAATAGAGTCCCTCGCGGCCCGGGCCAGGGACCTGGTGGAGAAATCTTTCCCGAACGGCCTCTTTTTCAGGACAGGGAAGCTTAAGGTGGTAAGCCTGCTGATGGGCAACGCCCGGGTCTTCAGCGCCGGGAACGGGACGATCTTTATATCTCCCGACAGGCCGGGGGGTGAGCTCAAGCAGCTGCTCGCCGGGGAACTGCTGTATTCTTTCGCGCTTGGCGCGCTGAATTCCTTAGCCCTGCCGGCGAAGCGCGCCAGGCACGTTGCCGACGGGCTCAGGTTCTGCCTGCTCGCCGGGATGAACGGCGGCGGTCTCGCCGACGCCCTGGGGCTGTCGGGCCCGGCCTACGAGGCGCATGTCAAAAAACTGCCGGAAATAAAGCAGAAGGCCGAGGCTTACCTGGACGGCGAAGACCAGTACCTCTACGAAGGGAAATATCACCGCTACTTCAAGCCGAAGCCGGCCGGCGCTTTCTCGACGCTGGCGGAAGAGCGCTTCCTGGCCGCGCACGAATACTCCGAGGCCGTGAAACAGGGTAAATTCTATGAAAAAATCCTATCTTAGCCGCTACCTGGCGCTGATAAACCTCGACGACAAGGTCCTGCTGTTCAACGGCTTTTCCGGGAACGTGGACGTGGTCCGCAAAGATTTCGCCGAAAAAATGCGCCAGGCTAAAGACGGCGGCAGCCTGGATTTTATCTCCGAAAACGAGCTGGCTTTCTTTAAAAAAAGAGGCCACGTCACGGAGCTGCCGCCCGACACGGAAAGGGCGGAATTCGCGAAGCGCGTCGCCGTGCTGCACAAGGAGAACCTCGAGTCGGTCACGAGCTCGGCGGTCCTGATGCTGCTGCTGGGCTACGACTGCAACCTCTCCTGCGAGTACTGCTACCAGAAAGATTTGAAGCCGCGCAAGTGGGGCCCCAAGATCTCCGACGAGCTGCTGGACCTGGTGTTCAATAAACATTTCTCCGCCATCTTCCCCGGAGTGAAGCCGCACGATATGGACATCACGCTTTACGGCGGGGAGCCGTTCCAGCCGTCCAACGCGCCGATAATACGCAAAATAATGGAGTACACGGCGAAATACGGCATCCGGACCTCCGCCATCTCCAACTGCAGCACCATAGAGTGCGTGGCCGACATGCTGGGCCCGCTGCCCGGCAATATCAACAGCGTGCAGGTCACGCTCGACGCGGGCGGCTATAAGGGCGCCTCGCTGCAGCGCTCCGAGGGCGCGAAGTTCCAGAAGATCATCTCCAACATCCACCTGATGCTGGACAAAAAAGCTACCGTAGCCATCCGAATGCACGTCATAGGCGACAACTACGCGGCGCTGCGCGATACGGTGGATTACCTGATAGAGCAGGACATAGTGGGGCACCCGCGCTGCTTCCCGCACCTGGCGCCGGTCAGGGACTATACGGCCACGGACCCAACCAAGCTTACCCAGCACATCGACGTCACGCACCCGATAGCCAGGGAGATAAGCGCGAAGTTCGGCTATCCGCTGAATTCGCGGGTCTGGGACATGAAAAACACCCTCGCCACCCCGAACCGGCGGCTTTCCCATACCACCCACTGCATGCACAACAGGCCCAACGCCTTCATCCTGGACCCTAACGGCGAGCTTTACGGCTGCACCGTAGAGGCGGGCCGCGAGGAATACCTGCTCGGCAAAGTGACGAAGGACGGCGTGACCTTTACGGATACGCTGAAGCGGAACCTTTCCCGCGACGTGAGCAGCATAAAAGAATGCCTGGACTGCCCCTACGCGCTGCTGTGCGGCGGCAGCTGCGCCTATAACGCCAGGGTCTTGTACAAGGACATCTTCGCGCCGGACTGCGCCGACCACAGGGAGTCCCTGGCGGAGGCCATACGGTTCTCCTACCTGGAGAACCAGAAGGCCAAGGCCGGCAACTAGCCTCCAGATGACCCAGACCACGGGGCCCGAAAAAAAGCCGGAGACGCTGAAAAACGTTTTCCTGAATAACTACGCCGTTCCCCGGGGCGGCTCCTGGCTGGTCGTCACCGGGGATTCCTGCTTCAAGATAAGCGCCTCCACCAAGAATATAATCTCACGCCTGCCGCGCAAGGGGCCGCCCGCCGACTATATCGGCGAGCTGCGCCGCCTGGGCGTGCCCGAGCCGGAAAAAATACTGGCCAAGCTGGTGGAGATAAAGTGCCTGGTGCCGGCTTCCGAGAACCCCTGGCACAAGACGCTCCTGAAATACCTGCTGAACCCGGCCCTGGAATTTTTCCCCTCGAAGCTGCAGGACCGCGTTTTCTTTTTCCTGAAGGACGCGGAATTCACCGGCGAGGCCCTTTTCCGCTTCGCGCTGGCCAGCTGCCTGCTCGGGCTGCTGCTCTCCGCGCTTTTCTCCTTCGCCGGCTTTTCCGCCGGGCGGGGGATAGCGCTCACGGCGGGCGAGCAGGGCGCGGTGTTCGCGATAATACTGCTGAGCATCCTGGTGCACGAGGCCGGGCATTCCATCTTCGCCTACCTCAACGGCATCGGCTTCCGGCCCATAGGTTTCTCCCTGTACCTGATGTACCCGGTCTTTTACGCCAATGTCTCCGGCATCGGGGAGCTGCCGCTCAAGCCGAAGATCTCCATAAACCTGGCTGGCCTCGCGCTGCAGAGCCTCTTCATGGCCGGCGTGGTCATCGCCTACCTGGCCACGGGCTGGGGCGCCTATTTCGTGGTGGTGCAGTACCTGGCCTTCCTGCTGCTCTTCAACCTGAACCCGCTGCTTAACACCGACGGCTACTGGTGCTACAAGGATATCGTCACCGCCTACAAGGGCAACCGCTACGCGGTCTTTTCCGAAAAGATCTACTCCCTGGCCATGCTGGGGTTCACGCTTTACCTGGTCTACGTGGTCTGGCTGATGGCCAAGGGCCTGGGCGCTTTTCTCTTCGCCGGGACCTGGTCCGGCGGCGGCGTTCTGGGCGCGCTCATCAACGTCTATATCCTGGTCATAGTCGCCAAGGGCCTGATCCCCCGCTTTAAAGAAGGTTACGCCACCCTGAGGAAACAATGAAAATACTTTTCTCCATACTGCCCGGCTGCCTGCCCAACCTGGTCCACGACCCGGGGAAATGGTGGGACGCCGCCGCCGCCTCCAAAGAGCACGAGTATGCGTATTTCAACGCCAACGAGATGTGGTGGCGGGCTTTCTGTTCGTCGTCCTTCGTCGGCATACTGGCGGAGAAGCTGCCGCTGGCGAAGATCATTTCGGAGAAGCTGTCCTCCAGCGCGGGGATCCCCGGACTGGAAAAGCTGGCCCTCCGCGCCGGGGCCTCGCTGGAAGCTATGCGCGCCCCGGCCACCTACGCCTCGGCCGCCTCCTATGCCGCGGCCCTGAAGCCCTTTTCCGACTACCTGCGGGTCTTCAATTTCCTGGTGGACGAATTCTCCGTGGGCGTACAGAACGGCCCGGTCGTAAACGGGTTGGGCTTCCGGGAAACAGCGGAGATGCTGGCTTTCTCAGGCAAGGATACTGTCCTGCGCGCCAGCTACAGGGCGGCGGCGGCAAAGCTGCCTTTCACACCGGACGCCTGCTTTATCCCGGTCACGTCGGAATTCGACCTGCTTTCCGCCCTGGTCTGGGCGCAATGCCTGAAGGAGCTGAATCCCGGCGTATATATCTGCGTCACGGACCCCGGCTACGAGAACTTTTCCCTGGACTGGCAGGCCGAAGCCATAGTCAGGACAGGCGCCGTGTTCCAGCTGATAGATTCCGTGATCAAGCACAGCTACGAGGCGGACCGCGTGATGCCGCTGCTGCTGCGCGACCTGGCGGCGGGCAAGAGGCCTGCCGGCTTCCTGACGGCCGCCGACTTTACCGGCGAGCCGCCGGCGTCGGACGGGGAAACCTGCCCGCCCCTGCTGCATGTCTTTACGCCCGAGCCCTCCTTCCTGCTGCGCCTCAGCGGCAAGGGCTGTTACTGGAACAAGTGCGCCTTCTGCGCGCAGCATTCCAAGCACCAGAGCGGCGCCGCGCCGGAGAAGGCCGACATCGACGCGACTTTCCCCAGGATAGAGCGGCTGGCCCGGCTCGGCTACAAATATTTTTACTTCGAGGACGAGGCGGTGCATCCGGATTTGCTGAACCATTTCTCGGACCTGGTGCTGGCCAAGGGCCTCGACATCAAGTGGGGCTGCCGCTGCCGGCTGGACGCCCGGCACCCCGACGAGCTTTTGAATAAGATCAAGCGGGCCGGCTGCAGCGAGATCTTTTTCGGCGTGGAGACCGTGGTCCCGCGCGTGCAGGCCCTGATGCGCAAGTACCCCGACCCCGTGCCCGCGGAGACCACCCGGGCGGTGATAAAAGCGGCCGCCGCGGCGGGCCTGGGGCAGCACCTCACTTTCATCACCGGCTTCCCGGGAGAAACTCCGGAGGAGGCGAAGACCACCGCGGCGTTCATAGCGGAGACTCTCAAGGACCTGCCCCGGGTAACCTACCATATAGGCCGCCTCAACCTGCTGCCGCAGGCCGAAACTTATAAGAACGCGCCCAAGTACGGGATCGTCCCCGGACCTTTCAAAGGCGACCTGAACTGTTATTGCGATTTTACTTTTACGGACGGCAGTCTGGCGGCGGCCGACAAGGTCTCGGCTGAGAACCTGCCGGAACTGCAGCGCGGCCTGGACGCGGCGCTGGGCTGGGACAGGTTTGAAAAGACTCCGGAGCAGAAGCTTGTTCGTGAGCTCTATTTCAATTACGCCATCAGGGTCTACATCAAGGCCCGCGAAAGCGATATTTTTGCTGACCGCGAACTATTGTCAGCCTGACACGCCGCCGGGCTTCCCCGAGGCCCGCAGAAAACATAAAATATCACTATAGCCGTCTTTCCGGAGGAGGCACACTATTTCTATGAATAAGATCATACGGGCCGCGCGCGGCAATAAACTTTCCTGCAGAGGATGGCAGCAGGAGGCCGCCCTGCGCATGCTGATGAACAACCTGGACCCGGATGTGGCCGAGCGCCCGGAAGACCTGGTGGTCTACGGCGGGCGCGGCAAGGCCGCCCGCAACTGGGACTGCTACCACGCCATCGTTTCCTCGCTCCGGAAACTGGAGAACGACGAAACCCTGCTGGTGCAGAGCGGCAAGCCCGTGGGCGTGCTGCGCACCCACGAATACTCGCCGCGCGTGATCATCGCCAATTCCAATTTGGTGGGCAACTGGGCCAACTGGGAAACCTTCGACGAGCTGGAGAAGAAGGGCCTGATGATGTACGGCCAGATGACGGCCGGCTCCTGGATCTATATCGGCACGCAGGGCATACTGCAGGGCACCTACGAAACCTTCGCCGCCTGCGCCCGCAAACATTTTAAGAGCGACCTTACGGGCAAGCTGACCGTCACCGGCGGCCTGGGCGGCATGGGCGGCGCCCAGCCGCTGGCCGTCACCATGAACGGCGGCGTGGCCATAGTGATAGAGGCGGACGAAACCCGCATACAGAAGCGCCTGGACACCAGGTACGTGGACATCATGAGCCGCGATCTCGACGAGGCGCTGGTCCTGGCGCAGAAGGCCATGAAGGCCCGCCAGCCGCTCTCCATCGGCCTGCTGGGCAATTGCGCCGAGGTGCTGCCCGAACTGGCGCGCCGCGGCGTGAAGATAGACGTGCTCACCGACCAGACCTCCGCGCACGACCCGCTGAAGGGCTATATCCCCAGGGGCTACAGCGTGAAGGAAGCCGACGCCCTGCGTCGCAAAGACCCGAAGAAATACCTTAAGCTCTCGATGGAATCCATCGCCATCCACGTCGAGGCCATGCTCAAGCTGCAGAAGGCCGGGGCCGTCACCTTCGACTACGGCAATAATATCCGCACGATGGCCTTCAAGCAGGGCGTGAAAAAAGCCTACGACTTCCCCGGCTTCGTGCCGGCCTACATCCGCGACCTGTTCTGCGAGGGCAAAGGCCCGTTCCGCTGGGCGGCCCTCTCCGGCGACCCGAAGGACATAGCCGTCACCGACAAACTGGTGCTGGACCTGTTCCCGAAGGACGAGCACCTGAGGCGCTGGATGGACATGGCCTCGAAGAAGGTGCAGTTCCAGGGCCTGCCTTCGCGCATCTGCTGGCTGGGCTACGGCGAGCGGCACCAGATGGGGCTGCGCATCAACGACCTGGTGAAGAAGGGGAAGATCTCCGCGCCCGTAGTGATAGGACGCGACCACCTGGATTCGGGCTCGGTGGCGAGCCCCTACCGCGAGACGGAATCCATGAAGGACGGCTCAGACGCGATAGCCGACTGGCCGATCCTGAACGCGCTGATCAACACCGCGTCCGGCGCCAGCTGGGTGTCTTTCCACCACGGCGGCGGGGTGGGCATGGGCTATTCCCTGCACGCCGGCCAGGTTACCGTGGCGGACGGCACGAGAGAAATGGCCTCGCGCCTGGAGCGCGTGCTGACCAACGACCCGGCCATGGGCGTGCTGCGCCACGCCGACGCCGGCTACAAGATCGCCTCGGACTTCGCCAAAAAGAAAGGCGTCAAAGTCCCGATGCTTAAGTAAAACATAGGAGAATAATTATGGCTTCTGATTTCAGCTTCGACGTGGTTTCCAAGGTGGAGTACACGGTGGTGGACGAGGCGATAGCCATCGCCATGAAGGAAGTGGTCAACCGCTACGATTTTAAGGACTCCAAGTCCGAGATCAACTTCGACAAGAAGGAGAACAAGATCATGCTGCAGTCTTCAGACGACTACAAGGTCAAGGCACTCCTCGAAGTGCTGATGATGAAGGTCTCCAAGCGCGGCCTGCCGGTGAAGAATTTCGAGGCCCAGAAGGTGGAGAGCGCACTGGGCGGCACCGCCAAGATGGTCGTGAAAGTGCAGCAGGGCATCCCTCAGGACAAGGCCAAGGAGATAGTCCGGGCCGTGAAGGACGCCAAGCTGAAGGCCAATGTCTCCATTCAGGCCGACACGCTGCGCGTGACCTCCAAGTCCAAGGACGAGCTGCAGAACGTGATGAGCCTGCTGCGGGGCGGGGATTACGGCATAACCCTGCAGTTCGACAACTTCCGCTGATGGCCATACTCTTCACGGGCATAAAGCAGCTGCTGACCTTCGCCGGGGACGACGCGCCCCGCGCGGGGGCGGCCATGCGCGAAATCGGCCTCGTCAAGAACGGGGCCGTGCTCGTGGAGAAGGGCATAGTCGAGGCCGCCGGCCCCAGGGCCGCCGTGGCCCGGCACCGCCTGGCGAAAACTGCGAAGGTGGTCGAGACCGGCGGCGTCTGCCTGCCCGGCTTCGTGGACAGCCACACCCACATGATCTTCGCCGAGCCGCGTCTGAAGGATTTCTCCATGCGCACCGCCGGCGCCTCCTACCCGGAGATCAAGGCCGCCGGCGGGGGGATACTCTCCAGCATCGGCGCCGTGCGCAAACAGCCGCTCAAGCCGATGGCCGCGCAGCTGGCCAGGCGCGCCGCCCGCTTCCTGGAATGCGGCACCACCACCGCCGAGGTCAAGAGCGGCTACGGCCTCTCCCTGGATTCGGAACTGAAGATGCTGCGGGCCGTGCGCGAGGCCAGGAAACTCACGCCGCTGGAGCTGCTGCCCACCCTGCTGGCCGCCCACAGCGTGCCGCCCGAGTTCAACGGGGATTCCCAGAAATATCTCGATCATATTATCGCCGAGATCCTGCCTAAAGCCGCGGCTGAAGGCCTGGCCGTCTTCGCCGACATCTTCTGCGAGAAAGGCTATTTCACGCCGGAACAGACCACAACCTACCTGAAAGAGGCCGCCCGCCTGGGCCTGCGGCCCAAGGTGCATTCCGAGCAGTTGTCCAATTACGGCGGCACCAGGGCGGGCGCGGCCGCGGGGGCCGTCAGCGCCGACCACGCGGACCACGTCTACGCCGAGGACATAGCCGCCATGCGCGACGCGGGCACCATTGCCACTCTCCTGCCCGCCTCAAATTATTACCTGGGCCTCTCCAAATTTCCGCCCGCGCGCGAGCTGATAGCCGAAGGCGTGCCGGTGGCGCTGGCCACAGATTTCAACCCCGGCACCTGCCCGTGCTGGAACATGCAGTTCGTGCTCTCCGTCGCCTGCACTCATTGCGCCATGACCCCCGAGGAGGCCCTCTGCGCCGCCACCGTAAACGGCGCCTGGGCGCTGGGCATAGGCGACCGCTGCGGCGTCATCGCGCCCGGCCGCCAGGCGGACCTGGCCTTCTTCGCCGCGTACGATTACCGCGAGCTGTGCTACTATTTCGGCGCGAACCAGTGCTCCATGACGGTCAAGAAAGGAAAGATACTCCGGGGAACTCCGGGGACGTTGTTGAGTTGTTGAGTTATTTCCGGTAAGATGTCAAAACACCTCAAATTTATAGCGACTCGGTGAATAACTCAACAACTCAACAACGTCCCCTTCTTATGAAGATAATACTTTTTGACATAGACGGGACGCTGGTGAAGGCGGGCGGGGCGGGCGCGCGCGCTCTCAACTACGCCGTGGAGGCCCTGACCGGCCACAAGAACGCCTGCGACGCCGTGCAGCTGCAGGGCGCCACCGACAAAGCCAATTTCGAGAACGCGTTTAAAGCAGGGGCCGGCCGCAAGCCCACCAGGAAGCAGCTGGCCGTCCTGACTCAGAAATACGTGGACCGCCTGCCCTCCGAGGTTCTGGCCTCGGTGAAGGCGAAAAAATATTTAAAGGTTAAAGGCGTGGAGAAATTCCTCGCCCGCCTTTCGGGCCGCAAGGACGTGCTGCTGGGCCTCGGCACCGGCAACCTCAGGGACGGGGCTTTCATAAAGCTGGAGCCGTCGGGTTTTCTCAGGCATTTCGCCTTCGGCGGCTACGGCTGCGATTCGCATCACCGCAGCGTCGTGCTGCAGAAGGCCGTGGTGCGGGCGGCGAAGCTGGCGAAAACGCCCATAAAGGAGCGCGACGTGTTCGTGATAGGCGACACCCACCGCGACGCGGAGGCCGCCAAGGAGGCTGGTTACCACAGCGGCGTGGTGCTGGACGGCTTCGGCGACCGCGCGGCCATCATGCGCTCCAATCCGGAACTGGTCGCCGAGGATTTCTCGGACATGAAGCCCTGGCTGATCTGGCTGGGCCTGGAAAAGGACCCCCGCGGCGTGCGGCGCGGCACCTATATCTGCCCGGATTCCCCAATAGAGCACGCCCATTACGGCCGCACCGGCATGGACCTGCGCGACATAGACCTGGGGATAAAAAAATTGCGGGAAATCAAAAGAAAAACGGCGGGAAAATGAACATTAAAGACACCCTCACCTACAAAGACATCGCCGAGATCCCGGAGCTGCTTTCCCAATTCTCGAAGCGGGCCGGGGAGATAAAGAAGCTGGCCATCAGGTCTTCGGACAAGACCGTCTACCTGGTCGGGCGCGGCTCTTCCGGCACGGCCACGCTGTTCGCCAAATACATCTGGGAAACCTACGCCGGCACCATCACTAACTTCATCCACCCGCACTCCATCTTCGAAGCAAAGAAGCCGCTTAACTTCCACGGCCAGGCCGTCTGGGCCTTCTCGCAGTCCGGCCGCAGCCATGACATCACGGCCTGCCTCGAAAAATTGATGAAGTGGGGAGCTAAGGGCGTGGCGGTCACCAATGAGCCGGACCTGAAGAACAACCCGCTGGCCCGCCTGGCCGGCCGGCATATCCTGCTTTCGCATTCCAAAGAGGTGCCGGTAGCCGCCACCAAGAGCTTCGAGCTGCAGCTCTGGGCTGTGCTGTGGGCCGCGCAGGCCTGGAGCGGCTGCTTCGGCGACTGCGATTTTAAGGACGCCATCTCCGCCGCCGCCCGCGCCGTGAAGGAAAATTACGGGGGGGAAGAGCTGCTGAAGAAAATTAAAGCCGCCAACATGCTCGGTTTCGTCGGGCGCGGCGCGTATAACGCCGTGGCCGAAGACTCCGCCCTGAAGTTCCGCGAGATGGCCAAGGCCCACGCGCTGGGCTATTCCGCCGCCGAATTCCTGCACGGCCCCGTCGGGGCTTACACTTCAAAAGACCTGGTCTTCCTCTTCTCGCCATCCGACAGGGCGCCAGAGGACATCATGAAAGTGAAGCGCGCCCTCAAAGAGCGCGGCACCCCGTTCCACGTGGTAAAGCCCGGCTCGCTGAAATTCCCTTTCAGCTGTATCCCGGTGGACATACGCATGAAGAAGCTGGCCCTTCGTCTGGCGCTGTCCAAGGGGCTCAACCCCGACAACCCCAAAGGCCTCAACAAGGTAACGCAGACTTTCTGACCGCGGGGGGAAAGAGCGCGGGCCGTCCTCTACGGGCGGCCCGCGTCTTTTTGTGCCCGGTCCTACAGCCGCTTCGCTTTCCCTTCCCAGTCCATGAAGTGAACGCCGTCCATCGCCGCTATCAGTATCCCGTTGCGGGTGGGCAGCAGGGTGCTGCGCCAGTATTTCTCGCGCACGCTTTCTGGAAACCTCCAGGCTGAATAGGGGCCGTTCGGGTTCGCGCCGGTCTTTACCAGGTAACCGTTGCCGATAGTGAACCAGAGCTCTCCCTTCTCCTCCCTGACCAGCGCTATGTCCCCTTCGGCCTCCGGGAGATCCCTTAATACGTTATCAAGCCTGAAAGACTCTATGGATTTTCCTTCGCGGGTCAGTATGTTGAATTGAGGCGAGTCGAATTCTTTCTTTGACGCGCCGGAAAGCTTTCTGACCGTCAGGACTATGCTGGATTTCCTGCTGTAGCCCCAGAGCGTGCCGTCGGGGGCGGCCCATAAATTCGCGCCCGGGCGGAAATAATCCCCCCAGAGCCTGCGGGCCGCCTTGCCGGGGGGGCAGAGATAGGCGGCATAGCCTTTGCCTTCGCGGGCCGGGACTACATAGCTCATGCCGTCGCCGAGCCGCAAGCCGATGAGGGGGGCTTTGGGCCCCAGGGCGCCGGGCACCGTCCACTTCCCGCCGCCGGCGGTCACGGTTCTGCCGTCGGCCGCAAGCACGGCCACGCCCGGCGCTTCGGCCAGCCTGCTCCGCAGGAAAGCGTCCAGCAGGGCTTCCGCCCCGGTACCGGTTATCCACCGTTTTGCGGCCTCTCCGGTGATGTTTTTGACATTTTCCCACTTCAGCGGCCCGTCACCTGGGGTGAGTTGCGCATAATAGTAGCCGTCCTTCCGGCGCTCGACTATCCCCGGCACTTTTCCCCGCACGAAATTCGCCCTCCAGGAGTCGGGCATAGCGGCGCGCAACTTCAGCCCGCCGGCGGCGCTGCCGTTCATCAGCACACCGGGCTTGTCATAGCGGTCGGCGTAGACCCAGACGCTGCCGTCCGGGCCGGCCATAGTCTGCCCGCGCACGAAGGCCGGCACGGGGAAGAAATAATTCGGCAGGCCCCGGGCCGAATCATCGGGAAAGACGGCGGCGCGCCTGCCTTCCTCGTCTATCAGGAAGACCTCTCCGGTGAAGGGCTTCTGCACCAGCATGACGCCGGGCGCGTCCTGGGGGGCGTCGGCCTGGATGGTCAGCGGGAAGACAGGCCAGGTCACCTCCGCGGACTTGCCGCGCAGGATGGCAAGGCCGATGAAGGGAGGGAGCGCGGGGGCCGCCAGCAGCAGCGCGGCAAAGAGGGCCTTAACCGCTCTGCCCGCCTCCTTGCGGGCGTAAGCGCGGCACAGCAGGGATAGCGCGCCGAGCGTCCCGGCCAGGACCAAGATCCCGGTGAGCGAATTGAGGAAAGCCATCGGGACCAGGTCCAGCATCAGCCCGCTGAAGAGGGACGCTGAGAGCAGCGGGACCGCCGTGACGGCCAGCAGCGCCGCAGCGGCGATGCCTCCCGCTACGGCGTTGCGCAAGGCGTAGGAGAGGGTGAAGGCGTAAAGGGCGAGAAAGGCCGCGTAGAAGAAGTAGTGACTCGCCACATGGGCGTTAACGAAGTTGAGCTTGTCCAGCGGCACCGAGAAGCCCATTATGGCGTAGATGGCCAGTATCAGCAGCGCCGTCTGGGCCGCGGCCGCGGCCAGGCCGGCGAGCACCTGCCTGTACTGGCTCTCCGGCAGCGGCTGCTCGGACGCGCGCGCCGCGTCAGAGGAAGCGTCTGAGCCTGCCGCCCCGGCCAGCGCCATTATGGCCAGCGGCAGGCCGGCCAGGGCCCAGAAGAGCATGGCGATGTTTACGGCCTCGGGTCCTGTCAGGCTATCGGGCCGGAACAGCAAGGCCGCCGGAACCGACAGCAGGACGGCCCCCGCCAGCACTGAAAAGGGGAGGAGGCTTTTCCTGAATTGAAGGATGATGAGGTTCTTCATAATGTTTTCCTCTTATTCTCCGAGCAGCACTTTGAAAGAGTCTTCCAAAGACAGGGGGGAGATCTCCGCCCCGGCGAAGGCCGGGTCCAGCTTGAGCTTCTCCAGCCGCTCGCGGCCGAATACCGCGAATTCCCGCA
The DNA here is from genome assembly GCA_001799895.1 of Elusimicrobia bacterium GWD2_63_28. Classification (GTDB taxonomy): domain Bacteria; phylum Elusimicrobiota; class Elusimicrobia; order Elusimicrobiales; family UBA9959; genus UBA9959. The sequence goes on along the minus strand of MGUI01000015.1, from coordinate 35,042 downwards.
GCGCGCCGCTGCCATTGAGCGCCACGACGCCGTCAGGCAGGGCGACGGGCGACTCCAGCCGCGCCGCCGCGCGGAACGCCTCTTCGGCCAGGAAGGCCGCGGCGTGGCTGGCGGCTATGACGCCGTCCTTCAGCACGCAGACCCGGTCCAGGATGCCGCCCATCTCGCCCATGCGGTGGTTGGAGACCAGGATAGTCTTGCCGCCTTCGGTCAGTTCGTGGATGAGGCCGTTGAGAATATGGTCCCGCACCAGGTAGTCCAGGCCGGAGGTGGGCTCGTCGAGCAGCAGCAGCTCCGGGTTATGGGCCGTGGCCGTGATCCAGGCCAGCTTGGCCAAATTGCCTTTGCTCATGGCCGAGACCCGGGAGGCCGGGTCCAGTTCCAGTTTCCTGCACAGGCCCAGGGCCTTGGCCATATCCCAGCTGGGGAAGAAACCGGCGCGGAATTCCAGTACTTGCTTAGCCGTCATGAAGCCGTGGAAGGCCGGCTTTTCCGGCACATAGCCTATCAGGCTCCGCACCCTGCCGCTGCCGTCGGGCCTGGCGCCCAGTATTTTCGCGGTGCCGGCGTCCGCCGCCGTCAGGTCCAGCAGTATGGAGAACAGCGTGGTTTTGCCCGAGCCGTTGCGGCCCAGTATGCCGACCACTTCGCCGCGCGCGGCGCTCAGGTCCAGCCCTTTCAGTACTTCTTTCGGGCCGAAAGCTTTTTTTAGCCCTCTTGCTTCAAGGATATGGTCGTTCATAATAGTTTCCTCTTAAGGGCGGCTATCATCTTTTCTACCTCGGGCCAGGTAAAGCCGCTTTCCAGCGCGCCCTTCAGGGCGGCTTCCAGGCCTTCCGACACTTTGCGGGAGGCGTTTTCAGCCAGGCCGCAGGCGCGGGGGGAAATGATGTTCTCCTGGCCCCGGCTGCCCTCGAAGAACCCCTCGGCGGTCAGTTCGCGGTAGGCGCGGGCCACCGTGTTGGGATTTACTTTCAGGTCGGCCGCCATCTTCCTGATGGAGGGTGCGGCGTCGCCGGGTTTTAGCAGCCCTTTTTTAACGAGGCCCTTCAAGCCCAGTTTGATCTGGTCGTAGATAGGAACCTGTGAGAGTTGGTTTAGGGTAATCATAACTGTGCTAGTATGCTAGCACAGTGATAGTCTAGCAGGCGGATCCGGATCTGTCAAGCCCCAAAACAGAAAGAAGCCGGCGCTGGGCCGGCTTCTTTGTCTGGCTGGGAAGCCGTTTTTAGAACCGGCTCCAGAGCTTTTTGGCGAGCTCGCAGGATTTGCGTGAAACCTCTTCCTCGTCGAGGCCGAGCTTCAGCTTCTTGCCCTCCATCAGCACCTTGCCCGCGGCTATGGTGGTATCCACCGTTGCCTGGCTGATGCCGAAGATGAGGTGCCCCGCGAAGTTGGAGGCGTCCATCGGGGTGGGGGGCATGTAGTCTATTATCGCTATGTCGGCCGCGTAGCCGGGCTTCAGCTCGCCGACGTTCTTAAAATAGCGGTTGGCGATCTTGGCGTTGTTGACCAGCAGCGCGTTGGCCACTTCCATGAAGCCGTGCGACGGGTCGTGCTTGAGATGCTGCAGCCACAGCGCGCAGCGCAGCTCTTCGAGCATATTGACCGTCATGGCGTCGGTGCCCAGGCCCACCAGCACGCCGCGCCGCGCCATGTTGGCCACGTCGGCGATGCCTACCGAGTTGTTGGCGTTGGACTGCGGGTTGTGCGCCACGGCCGTCTCGGTCTTCTTGAGGATCTCAATTTCCTCGTCGTTGACGTGCACGCAGTGCGCGGCTATGGACTGCCGGCCCAGGATGCCGTAGTCGCGCAGGCGCTCTACCACGCGCAGTTTGTGGTGGGACTCGCAGTGCAGCTGGTCGGCCTGCGACTCGGCGGTGTGGATGTGGAAGCCCACGCCCAGTTTGTGGCCGCGGTAGGCCGCCTCTTCCAGAGTCTCGTCGGTGATGGTGAAGGAGGCGTGCAGGCCGAACAGGGCCTTCACCATGTTGTCGTCGCGCTTCTGGCAGGCGGCTATGAAGGCGGAGTTTTCGTCGAGGCCTTCCTTGGCTTTTTCCTTGCCGTCGCGGTCGGAAACCTCGTAGCACAGGCAGGCGCGCAGGCCGGTCTCGCGCACGGCCTTCTCCACCGCCGCCAGCGAGCCGGTGATGGCGAAGGGGCTGGCGTGGTGGTCTATTATAGTGGTGGTGCCCTTGCGCACGGCGTTGATCAGCGGTATCGCGGCGCTGTAGTACGAGTCGGCGTTGGTCAGCTGCTTGTCCAGGCGCCACCAGAGGTTGTTGAGGATCTCCACGAAGCTCTTCGACGGGTCGGCCTTGCCCAGGCCCCGCGCGAAGGTGCTGTAGAAATGCATGTGCGTGTTGATGAAGCCGGGCATTACCAGTTTTCCGGCGGCGTCTATCACCTTGCCGTACTTGCCCTTGAAGCTCTTCTGCGGGGCTATCTTCTTTATCAGCCCTTCCTCTATCAGGAGGGCGTGGCCCGTCAGGACCTTGTTCTTCTCGCCGAGGGTGGCTATGAGTCCGTTCTTTATGAGTATTGTTTTCATGGTGATCCTTGAATTAGTCCGGGCAGACCTTGAGCTCGGCCGGGGTGCGCCGGCGCATCTTGAGCGCGCCGGAGAAGCACTTCTTCACGCACAGAGAGCAGCCTATGCACTTCGACGCGTCGAAAGCCGGGATGCCGTCCTTGTCTAGCTGCACGGCCAAATAGCCGCAGCGCTCGCAGTTGCCGCAGTGGCGGCACAACTGCGCGTCCACAGACGGGATGTTCTTCACGGGCGTGAGATCCGGGAAGTTGGTTACGGGCTTGGGCAGCGCGCAGCCGACGAAGTCCCCTACGGACTTGTAGCCCTTCTCCTCGAGCATGTGGCTGAGGCCGCTTTCCAGGTCGCCTATTATATTGAAGCCGTACTTCATTACAATGGTGCAGAACTGTACGCTCCTGGCGCCCAGCGCCAGGAAATGCGCCGCGGCTTTGTAATCCATCGGCCCGCCGTTGCCGGAGATCGGCACGCCGAGGCCCACGGCCTTGGAGATGGTCAAATTGCTGATGGGGGCCACGCCCTCGCCGCTCATGCCCACTATCATGCCTTCTTCCCACTTCCCCTTGCCGGAGAGGCGATTGCGGAAAGCGAGCGCCGGGAAGGAGTTGGCGAGCGTTATGCCGGCCTTCTTGTGCGGGTATTTGGCGTAAACCTGCTTTATGGCGTTGACCACCTGCCAGATGGCGGTGACCGCGCCGGTCAGCTTGAACAGCTTGGGGACATTCGGGTCGGAGACTTCCATCACCCAGCCGATGATCTTGGCCGACAGCTCCGGGTCCTGGGAGACTATGTCGCCCTTGGTGCCGTCGCCGCCCTGCGGGCAGGAGAGGGAATATTCTATGGCCATCGCGCCGGCCTTCTCCAGCTTCAGCGTATTGCTCTGCCAGCCCTTCCGGTCGAACTCGTCGTTGCCGGTGACGGGGCCGCCGGTGGAGGCCGCGGTCAGGCGGTCGGGATATTCCTTCACCAGCTTCTTGATCTCGGCGCAGACGCGGTCTAGCGGGTGGCCGGAGACATTGTCCGAGTTGCCGTAGGTGTTTTCGGTAAAGGTCACCATGTATTCCGACGGGATGTGGATCTGCAGGCCGTCGAAGGCGGTCTTCATCACCACGCCGGGCCAGCCGGCCTCGTAGGCGCGCTTCACCTGGTCGTAGCCGTCCGAGTGGGGGGAGGCGGAAATGATGAAGGGCGACTTCAGCTTGCGGCCGAAGAAGTCGGTGCTCAGGTCCACCGGGGTCAGGTCGCGGCCGGCCAGTATGACATGGCTCTTCTTGTGGTCCTTAACTTCGGGGGCCTTCCTGCCGTTGATATAGGCGTGGGCGGCCATCGCGGCGTTCTTGCCGGAAGCCGCGCCCTCTACTACGGTGGCTGCGCCGTCTTTGCAGTCGCCGGCCAGGAACACGCCCTTCTCACCCTTGTCCTTGAAAACGGGGATGTTCTTGATGGCCAGCACTACGAACTGTATATCGGTGCGGACCTGCCCGGTGCCGGGGATGTCCTTCGCTTTATCGTCGAGGCGGACTATCTTTATGCCGCCGCCTTTCAGGATGCCGGTGATGCGGCTTTTGCCGTTGATGTCGATGCCGGCCTTCAGGATATCGCGCAGTTCGTGCTCGGGCAGCTGTATGGCGCCGATGTTCTTGCGGGTGAAGATCTCGGCCTTGGCCGCGCCCAGCTGCAGCGCCTTCATGGCGCAGTCGGCCGCCACCGCGCCGCCGCCTATCACGGCCACGTTTTTGCCTTTGACTTTATACTTGGAAGTGTTTCTGAGGTATTCAAGGCCTTCCACGCCCAGGTTCTCTCCCTCGATATTGAGCTTAAGCTGTTCTTCCACGCCGGCGGTAACTATCACCGCGGCGTATTTCTTCAGCAGGTCGGCGGGATTCTTGACGGCCGCGCCGGTCTTTACGGAGATGTCGCCGAGCTTTTTTATCCACTCTATCTCGGTGGTCAGCACTTCTTTGGGAAAGCGCGCGTCGGGGATGAGGTTGCAGGCGCCGCCGGCTTTCTTGTCCTTCTCGAAAATGTCCACCTTGTAGCCGAGCTGGGCCAGCGTGCCCGCCGCGGCGAAGCCCGCCGGGCCAGCGCCTACGACGGCTACTTTCTTGCCGTTCGGCTTGGCTTTCTTGAACTTGGGCATCACGCCCAGCTCTTTAGCCCGCTGCACCACGGCCGCCTGCACGGCGGGGATATTGATGGGGTTGTCGAAAAGCTTGCGCGAGCAGGCCTTGACGCAGAACCAGTCGGGGCAGACCGCGCCGCAGACTCCGCCGAAGGTGTTGTGGCCCATGATCAGCGCCGAGGAGCGCTTGAAATCGGAATCCGCCATCTGGCGCACGGCCATGATAAAGTCGGCGGGCGAGCAGTCGGCCGGGCAGGCCTTCTGGCAGGGCTTGTCCTCGCAGTAGAGGCAGCGGTCCGCCTCGGACTTAAGCTGCGCGTCGGAAAGGAATTGTATTTTTTTCATAGTAGGCGCTCCTGTCATGTTGTCCGCAATTCTATTTTATAAATTTCGGGAAGAAAAATTTAATATTATCGGCGGCCTCCCGGTTTTTATCGCCTTGCAGCCCACCTCAAGGCCGCTGCCGGCCAGTTTAAGTTCTCCGGCTTTCTTGAGGGCGGCGGCACGGGCAGGCGAAAGCAGGCCCAGCGGCAGCGCGGGATAGGTGAAGGCCCACCCGGTCCCGTTTTTTTTATCGAGGGGCATGAAATCGTATTTATCCACGAAGAGGAAAGGCCGCGCCAGCAGCCGCTTCAGGCCCGCGGCGTAAGCCGGGGCGTAGTCCACGAAGAAATCGTAGATGGCCGCGGCCTTCTTTGAACTCTCTTTGCAGAGGTAGGAGCAGGAATGCCAGCTGGCCACGTGCGCGATGGAAATCAGCAGGCCGGCCCGCTGGTTCAGGTCGCTGATCAGGCGGCTCTGCCGCTCGTCCGCGCCGTAGACGCGGGAAAAATAGTTCACGAGATTGTTAAGCTTGAAGTCCCAGGCAGCCCCGGCGGGGGAATTCTCCGCAGTGAAGCGGACCAAATCTTTCTTAAGGTGAAAGGCTGTGCGCCAGCGGATATACGCGTCCACACAGCACTCAGGGTAGCCCAGCAGCAGCCCCCAGTCTCGGTCTATGGCCGACTTGCCCCACGCCGCCACAGCCGCCTTCAGCGGCCCCGGCTTCCTGGCCAGCAGCAGCATCTTCCGGCCGCCGGGCGCCGAGCCCAGGTGCTTGCCGCGCCGCGCCGCCGCGGCCTCCGGGTCGGCGTAGACCAGCCCGAGCGCGTCACATAGCCCTTTTATATACGGCCAGTCGCTCTTGGAGTAATCGGTGTAGGTGACCGGCTTCACGCCGGTGAGCAGCCCGGCCAGATCTGAGATGGTGGGGTCCAGCAGCTTCAGCGAGGTGATGCCTCGCGCCAGCGGCTTTTTCAGCCGCAGGTTTAGGGTGAGCGCCGGCCGCGTCACGCTTCCTTCCTGTGTTTGAAGCGGGCCTTCAGCCGGAAATGGCCGCCGTCGAAGTAGAGGCGCCGGTAGACCAGGAAGCGCCAGCCGCCGCGCTTGAGCTCCTCGTCCGCCCTGTCGGAAAGCTCCAGCATCGCGGAATCCTCGGGCAGCGCCAGGATGTGGCAGCGGTGGCCTACGCCACGGGCGGTCTCGTCGAGGCGCAGGTCTATGACCCCGCCCTGGCGCTCGTGCCATAGGCCCTCCAGGTTGAGCTGTGCCTCTACCGGGCAGAAACCGGCCTGCCGCACCGGCGACGGCAGCTGCACCGTAGCCATGTACCTGGCGTAAGAGGTCTGCACCCTGGCGAATTCGGCCTTTAGAGGGTTGCCCCGGGCGTCCAGGAAAGAGGACATGGGCAGGGCCTGCAGGAAAGTTTTTACCCGCTTCCTCGGCTCCAGGTCCAGTTCATTGAAGACGGCCCAGCAGCGGACCGCGGCCGGCTCGGCGTCCCTGCCGAACATGTAGACCGTGGAGAAAGGGGTGTCCGTATTTTTTGACGCGGAGCAGAGGTTGTCGAGCAGCGCCCGCTTGGCTTTCTTGAAATTCACCTCGAGGCAGTCCGCGGGCAGGTCCTCGAAAGAGGGGGCGTATTCCACCGAGCCCTCGACGAGGGCCTCCAGTTCCTGGTTGCTCTTGAAATTCAGCTCCGGCGCCTGGTTGCGGGCTATGCCCAAATGGCGCAGGGCCTCTTTCCTGTCGCCCCGGAGGGCGTAGAGCTTGCTGAGCCGGTAGTAGGCGTAGCCGATGGATTCGTCTTTCTCCGCGCCCAGGGATTTCCGGATATCCACGCAGGCCGCCTTGTAGTCCCCGCGCATGAGCGCCAGCTCGGCCCGCAGGAGCGGCATGAAGTCGTGGTCGCCGGCCAGGCCTGCGGCTTCCCGCAGCGCAGCCTCCGCTTCGTCGAGGCGGCCGGTCTCGGTAAGGCCCTCGGCGAGCGCGAAGCGGAGCATGACATTTCCTGTGTGGTTCCTTATGGCGTCGAGGGTGAGCTGCAGCCAGAGGTCTCGCCGCCCGGCCCAGACGTTGAAATAGGCCTCCACGAACCAGGTGAACAGCGAGCCGCCGGGGATGGCCTGGTCTATGCGGCGGGCGTATTCCCGGGCCCTGGCGTAGTCGCCCGCGGCCAGCCTGGCCCTGGCGCAGATGGCCAGCAGCGCCGGATCGTCGGAGCCGCCGCCCAGGTAGTGCTCCAGCTTTTTCAGCCAGTCGGCCGACTTGGACAGGTGCTCTGTAAGGAGCCCGGCGTAAAGGCGGGCGTGCTCGTCAACCCCGGACTTGGCCAACCGGCGCATCCGGGCCCCGGCCTTGCGCAGCAGCGGGGTCTCGCCCATGTGGTTGGAGAGCACCACCAGCATGGCGGTGGCGTCCACGGAGAACGGGTCCAGTTTGAGGGCCGCCTCCGTCAGGCCCTGCGCCTGCGGTACGGAGAAATCGCTGAAATAATTCAGGGCCGCCTCGCCGGCCAGCCTGGCGGCCTCGCGGCGGTCCGTCTCCGTGGCCGTTCGGAGTTCGCCTGCGGCCTCTCCGGCTCCCGTCTCCTGCGGTTGGGTGCGCAGCAGGCCCATCAGCCCGTCGACGATATTGGTCTTCAGCCCCTTGGGTCTGGCGGCCAGGCGGATGGCGTCGGCCAGCTCCCGCGCGTTCTTGTAGCGCGCCGCCGGGCTCTTCTCCAGGCAGCGCATGATCACAACGGCCAGCGCGGGAGAGACGGACTGGTTGTGCTTCGAGGGGGGAGGGCACTTATCCTGCGTTACGGCTTTAATAAAGGCCGCCGTGGTGTCGCCCTTGAACGGGTGCTCCAGCGTGACCAGCTCATAGAGCACGGTGCCCAGGCTGTAGATGTCCGAAGCGGGGGAAGCCCCGCGGCCGGAAAAGCTTTCGGGAGACATGTAGCGAAGCGTGCCGAGCATCGGCTGCCCGGTGGTGATATCGGAAGAGTCCGAAAATTTCGCCAGGCCGAAATCCGCCAGCTTGGGCAGGCCCTTGCGGCCTATCAGGATATTGGACGGCTTGATGTCGCGGTGGAGTATCTCCAGGGAATGAGCCTCGTAGAGGGCGTCGGCGACGCCGGCGACCAGCGCGGCCGCGCGGCTTTCATAGTCCGGGTCGCCCAAGGGGAGGCCGGTAAGCGGCCTCAGGAAATAGGGCAGTTCCTCGTCCTCGGGGGACAGGTCCCTGAGGTATCCGTACTTTTTCAGCTCCTCCACGTCCCCGATAGCCGCTATGGAGCGCGCCAGCTCCAGGAAAGAGAGCAGCGGCTTGCCGTCGACGAACTCCATGGCCATGTATGGCAGCCCGTCGTGCTCGCCGAACGAATAGACCTTGATGATGCCGGGGTGGTCGCAGCGGGCTATGGCCGCGGCCTCGCGGAGAAAGCGGCGCTTGCTGTCGGGCGTGACCGCCTCCGGGAGCACCATCTTCAGGGCGGCGTCGCGCTGCAGCACCTTGTCGTGGGCGCGGTAGACCACGCCCATGCCGCCGCGGCCCAGTTCCCCGGTTATTTTATAGCCGCCTATTTCGTCCCCGTTCTTTATCATCGCTCTAATTTGATTTTACTATAATATTTAAAGACATAAATTTGAGGATAAACATGAAAACACTACTCATAAAGAACGCCGAACTGCTGGCCACCATGGACGACGCCGGCCGCGAGATAAAGGGCGGCGACGTCTATATCGAGGGACCCGAGATAAAGAAGGTAGGCAAAGGTCTCAAGGTAAAAGCCGACACCGTCATAGACGCCGCCGGCTGCGTGGTCATGCCCGGCATGGTGAATACCCACCACCATCTTTACCAGACGCTCACCCGCAACTTGCCCAAGGTGCAGGACGCGGAGCTCTTCGACTGGCTGGTCTACCTCTACGACATCTGGAAGCACGTGAACCCCGAGGCCATTTACGCCAGCACCCAGGCCGGCCTGGGCGAGCTGCTGCTCACCGGCTGCACTACCAGCTCCGACCACCTGTATCTTTTCCCGAAGAAGGACAGCGGCTTCTTCATAGACACGCAGATAGCCGCCGCTCGCGAGCTGGGCATGCGCTTCACCGCCACCCGCGGCTCCATGTCGCGCGGCCGCTCCAAGGGCGGGCTGCCGCCGGATTCAGTGGTGCAGAGCGAAGACTTCATCATGAAGGACTGCGAGCGCGTCATAAAGAAGTTCCACGACCCCGCCAGATTCGCCATGACCAATGTGGCCATGGCGCCCTGTTCGCCCTTCTCCGTCACTACGGAACTGCTCAAGATCACTGCCGAGATGGCCAAGAAATGGGGCGTGCGCATGCACACCCACCTCGCCGAGACCAAGGACGAGGAAGCCTTCTGCAAGAAGCTCTTCAAGATGCGCCCGCTCGAGTATATGGAAAGCGTGGGCTGGGTGGAAGAGGGTAACTCCTGGTTCGCACACTGCGTCTATATCAACGAGAAGGAAGCCAAGCGGATGGGGCATACCCATACCGGCGTGGCCCATTGCCCCTGCTCCAATTTGCGGCTGGGCTCGGGCATAGCGCCCATCCCCATGTTCCTCAAGCACAATGTGCCCGTCGGGCTCGGCGTGGACGGCTCCGCCTCCAACGATTCTTCCGACATGCTGGGCGAGGCGCGCCAGTGCATGCTGGTGCACCGCCTGGAGAACGTGAAGGCCATGCCCGCCCGCAAGGCGCTGGAGCTGGCCACCCGCGGCGGCGCGGCGGTGCTCGGCCGCTCCGACATCGGTTCTATCGAGCCCGGCAAGGCCGCCGACCTCGCCATCTTCGATGTGAGCGGCCTGGACTACATCGGCTCCAAGGCGGACCCGCTGGCCTCGCTGCTGTTCTGCGGCGCTTCGCACCGCACCAAGTACACCGTAGTCAACGGCAAGGTGGTAGTGAAGAACGGCCGCCTCACCCGGGTGGACGAGCGCGCTCTCACCGCCCGCGCCACCGCCGCCGCCGCTTCGCTTTACCGGAAGGCCGGAGTCTGATCTTCATCCAGGGGGGAATATGGCAAAAACCAAAATCAGGAGGATCGCTATCAACACCGGGGGCGGGGACGCGCCGGGGCTGAACGCGGTCATACGGGCGGTCGTCATCTCGGCGCTGCACAAGGGCATAGAGGTGGTGGGCATCCGCGACGGCTACAACGGCCTGATGATGCCCGAGGAATACCCCGACGGCGGGCTGATAACGCTTTCGCGCGGCAAGGTGCGCGGCATCACTCACCTCGGCGGCACCATACTGGGCACCACCAACAAGGGCAACCCCGCCAAGTACCCGACGCTGGGCAAAGACGGCAAGTGGTACGAGAAGGACCGCACCGACGAGCTGATAGCCGCTTTCCGCAAGAACAAGATCGACGCCCTCGTGGCGCTGGGCGGCGACGGCTCGCTGGGCATAGCCAATATCCTGGCGGAGAAGGGCCTGCGCGTGATAGGCGTGCCCAAGACCATCGATAACGACCTGGAGAAGACGGTGGCGACTTTCGGTTTCGATACGGCCGTTTCTTTCGCCACTGAATGCCTGGACCGCCTGCATTCCACTGCCAGCGCTCACCGCCGCGTCATGGTGGTGGAAGTGATGGGCCGCTACGCCGGGTGGATAGCCATGAACGCCGGCATCTCCGGCAACGCCGACGCCATCCTGATCCCCGAGATACCTTACGACATCAAGAAAGTGGCTGAGGCGCTGAAGCTGCGGCCCAAACGCGGCAAGCACTACTGCATAGTGGTGGTGGCCGAGGGGGCCAAGCCGATAGGCGGTTCCGTATCCGTGCTCAGCAAAGAGCTGGGCCGGGCCGAAAAGCTGGGCGGCGTGGGCGAAAAAGTGGCCAAAGAACTCGAGCCGCTGACCGGCAAGGAATGCCGCACCGTCGTGCTGGGGCATCTGCTGCGCGGCGGCAGCCCCACTACTTTCGACCGCCTGCTCTCGCTGCGCTTCGGCGCGGCGGCGGTGCGCGCCCTGGCGGACGGGCACAGCGGCGTAATGGTGGCGCTGGACCCTCCGACAGTGCGCTACGTGCCGCTGTCCGAGATCTCCGGCCGCATGAAGACCGTGCCGCCGGACTGCGACAGCATTGTGACCGCCCGCGACCTCGGTATCTGCATGGGGGATTAGCGCCGTGCTTTCCGCGATCGTACTGGCCGCCGGAGACTCGGCGAGAATGGGCAGGCCCAAGGCCCTGCTGCAGTGGCGGGGCCTGCCCTTTATCGAGCATGTCTGCGACGCCCTGCGCCGCGCCGGCGTGGAAGACCGCGTGGCGGTGCTGGGCCGGGACTCCCACGAGATCCTGGCCGGCTGGACCCCGGCGGGGGAAAAGGTGACGGTGAACCCGAACCCCGAGCACGGGCAGATTTCGTCGCTGCGCGCGGGGCTCGGCGAGATCTCCGAGTTCGCCGAAGGCTTCATGGTCTGCCTGGCCGACCAGCCTGCCATAGATCCAGAGACCTATAAAAAGATCATAGAGTGCTGGCTTGCCAACAAAGAGACCATAGTCATACCGCGGGTCTTCAGGGCGGCGGATTCCCGCCTGAAGCGCGGGCATCCCATAATCATCCCGGCCGCCCACAAGGCGCTCTGCTTCGAGGGGCCGCCGGACAAGGGCCTGCACTGGGTCACGCATCACGCCTCGGTGAAGATCACCGACCTGGAAGTTAAAGATCCCGAAATTATCCGCGACTTCGACACGCCGGAAGATTACGACGCCCTCGTAAAGGCCGGCTGATGTTCCCGCTGACAGTCCTGGCCGCCGTGTTCCTGCTGATAGCCGTGCGGCAGGTGCGGGGCTTTCGCCTGGAAATCTGGCAGGTGATGTGCGGCGGCGCCGCGGCCGTGCTGCTCTCCGGCGACATCGCGCCCTCCGCGGCGCTGGCGGCCGTGGACTGGGACGTGATGACCTTCCTGTTCGGCATGTTCGCCGCCGGGCAGGTCTTCGAGCTGAGCGGCTGGCTGGCCCACGCCAAGTTCGAAGTCTTCAAGCGCGCCCGCACCGAGTCGCAGCTGCTGCTCATAATGGTCTTCTTCATGGGCCTGGCCTCGGCCCTGCTGATGAACGACACCCTGGCCATCGTCGGCACGCCGGTGGCCCTGCTGCTGGCGCGCAAGCACGGCATCTCCCCCAAGGCCCTGCTGCTGGCGCTGGCTTTCTCCATCACCGTCGGCAGCGTGATGAGCCCCATCGGCAACCCGCAGAACCTGCTGGTGGCCGTGAGGGGGGAACTGGCCGCGCCTTTCCTGACCTTTTTCAAATACCTCGCCCTTCCCACGCTGCTGAACCTCGGCGCGGTTTTCCTGGTCGTGCGGTATTTTTACCGGGAGGAGTTCCGGGCGGTGGAGCTTAAGCATTCGCAGGAGCCGGTGAAGGACCGCGGCCTGGCCCGGCTGGCCAAGGTAACGGCCGCGGTGCTGGCGCTGGCGATAGGGGCGAAAATAATTTTAGTCTCCATAAACCCGGCCCTCGATTTCCGCCTCACCTGGATAGCGCTGGCCGCGGCCGCGCCCGGCCTGCTGCTGAGCCGCAGGCGCCTCGAGATATTGCGCAAGGTGGACTGGAGCACCCTGGCCTTCTTCGCGGGGATGTTCGCGCTGATGCGCTGCGTGTGGGACACCGGCTTCTTCCAGGGGCTGATAGCCCGCTCCGGGGCGGATATCACCGGCCTCGGCCCCATAATGGCGGTCAGCGTGGCGATGAGCCAGCTGATCTCCAATGTGCCGCTGGTGGCGCTCTACCTGCCTGTTCTTCAGCACGCGGGCGCGGGCACGCCGGAGCTGCTGGCCCTGGCGGCGGCGTCCACCTTCGCGGGCAACATGTTCATACTCGGCGCGGCCAGCAACGTGATCATAATACAGAACGCCGAGAAAAAAGCCGGCCAGACCATTACCTTCCTGGAGTTCGCCCGCGCGGGGGTGCCGCTCACTATCATAAATGGCATAATATACTGGGTTTTCCTGAAGTTTATTTAAGGGGCTGAAAATGTCTGGAAACGCGGAAAAAATTGAGCGCAAGAAAAAACTGGAAGAGTTTTTCGGCATATTGATCATCCCGTTCGCCCTGGCCCTGGTCGGGACCATCTTCTCCGACATGGCTTTTACGGTCTTTACCGGAACGGTCCCGCCAGGCCGCGCCGGGCTCGGTTTCGGCATCGGGGGCCTCTCTTTCGGCCTGATGTGGGTCTTTGTCGCCCTGTGGGGCCGGCCGGCTTACCTCTACCTGGAGAAGCCCGACGAAGCGCTGAAGGAGAAGATCCGCCGCCGCCTGGCCAATGTCTACCGCGACGGCCTGCTGATGGTCCTCATAGTGCAGGCGCTGGTCCTGGTGCCGTCTTTCCTGACCCCGGGGCTGCTGACCGCGCCCCGCCTGGGCGCCTCGGCGGTCTCCCTGCTGGCGCAGGTGGCCATGCTGGTGGTCTACGTCGACGCGCACCTGGCGAAGCAGAAGACGCTGATGCAGGCCCTCTATTCCGGTCCCGAACTCTACCACTTGCGGGGCGGCTTTACGATACCGGTCTATCTCAAGCTGACGGTGATGATAGCGGGCTTCGCTATCCTGCCCTTCGTGCTCGTCTACATCGCGTTCTTTAACCGCGTTCCGTGGGACGTCCTTTCTTCGACCCTCGTCTTCATGCTCGGCCTCTCCGCCGTCATGCTCGGCAATGGCCTGACCAGCGTCTACAACGGCATACAGAAGCCGCTCGACGGGCTGATAGGGCGCATGAGGCGCGTCGGCTCCGGAGATTACGAGAAGAGCCGCATCTATTTCTCCGACGAGGTAGCCTACCTGAAGGCCGGCTTCAACGACATGGTGGACGGCCTGAAGGAGCGCGAGGAGCTGCAGGACACCTTCGGCAAGTACCTCTCCATAGAGATCGCGCGCGAGCTGATCCACAACAAGAAGATCAACCTGGGCGGCGAGGATATGGAGGCGGCCGTGATGTTCTGCGACATCCGCAACTTCACCACGCTCAGCGAGAAGATGAGCGCCGGCGACCTGGTGGAGTTCCTCAACAAGTATTTCTATTTCATCACCCCGCCGATAACGGACCATAACGGCGTGATCAACAAGTTCATCGGCGACGCCGTGATGGCCATCTACACGCCGCTGCTGGGGTCGGACGATTACGCGGCCGACGCCGTGCGCGCCGCCGTAGGCATGCGCGCCGCGCTGGCCGACTTCAACGCTTCGGGCCAGGCGCCCGGCAAGGTGGAGTTCGGCATCGGCATACACTCGGGCAAACTGGTGGCCGGCAATATCGGCACCAAGGCCCGCCTGGAATATACCTTCATAGGCGACACGGTCAATATCGCCTCGCGGCTGGAGTCCAAGACCAAGGAGTTCGATACCGACGTGCTGGTAAGCTCGCCGGTGCTGGAGCGCGCCCGGACCTCGCTGGGCGGGGGGCTGAAATTCGAGCCCCTCGGCAAGGCGGTGCTGAAAGGCAAGAGCGAGACGGTGGAGATCTACAAACTGATCTGATGTACAGACATACACAGAGCGGCAGGCTGATGGTCCTGTCTTCGCTGGGCATGTTCGCCTGCGCGCTGGCGGCCGGCGCCCTGACCCCCAGGTCTTTCGCCTTTTACCCGCTCGCCCTGGCGGCGGCTTTCATCTATTTCGGCTTTCGCGAGCTGACCGTGGAGGTGGACCACGAAGAGATCCGCCTTACCTTCGGGGCGGGCTGGTTTAAAAAGGCTTTCCCGCTTTCCGGGGTGGAGTCCGCCGCGGCCGTGCGCAACAGCTGGTGGAACGGCTGGGGGGTAAAGTATAACGGCCGGTACTGGCTTTACAATGTGGACGGTTTCGACGCCGTGGAACTGCGCTTCAGGGACGGGCGCGCGGCCCGCATAGGTACGGACGAGCCGGCCGCCCTCGAGGCCGCGATCCGCGCCCGCCTGGCGAAAGCCCGGCCCCTTAATTAGGTAAAATTAACAGGCTATGAAAGAACAAAAAAACCTTATTAAAATGCTGGCCGAGGCCATAGACGCCGGCCGGGCCGCCGCTTTCGTCACCGTCATCTCGGTGGGCGGCTCCACGCCGCGGGAAGCCGGCGCCAAGATGCTGGTCTACTCCGACGGCTCCATAGAGGGCACCGTCGGCGGCGGCTCCATAGAGGCGCTGACTATCAAGCAGGCCGTGCAGTGCCTCCGGAAGGGTGAGGGCGGCAAGTTCGTCTTCGACCTGAAGCCGCAGGGCAATACCGGCATGATCTGCATGGGCAAGATGGAAGTGTTCATCGACGTTTATAAAAATCCTTTCAAAGTGCTGATCCTGGGCGGCGGGCATGTGGGCGTGAAGATCGCCGAGGCCTGCCGGCTGGCCGGTTACCCTTATTTGGTGGCCGACGACAGGGCGGAATTCGCCAATCCCGAGCGCTTCCCGGGGGCGCTGGCTATCATCAATGAAATGCCGCACAAGGCCGTGGCTGCCGCCGGCGTGGATAAAGACACTTACGCGGTTATAGTCACGCGCGGCCACTCCCTGGACCGGGAATGCCTGGAGGCCGTGATGAAGACCGGCGCGGCCTACATAGGCATGATAGGCAGCCGCGACAAGGTGGGGGAGATCTTCCGGCTCCTCGGCAAGAAAAAACTTTTCCCGCTGAAAGACGCGCGGGTGCATTCACCAGTGGGATTGAACCTGGGCGGCAAGGCTCCGGGGGAGATAGCCGTCTCCGTGCTGGCCGAGATCATGGCGGTGCATTACAAGCGCGGCGGCGGGCATATGAAGGACAAGCCCTCAAAGTAAGCCGGAACGGGGCGACTACCCCTGATAAACCCGAATATGATATAACTGTCGTATCATAGCGAGCGGGTGGGCATGGCTGCTTTTAACCGCTGAAAACCCGCTGAAGTGCCGGAAAGAACCGAGAATAATCTGAGGAACGTATGAAAAACATCACGAAGATCCTGTCCGCCGCCCTGCTGCTGGCTTTCGCGGCCGGCGCCTACGCCGAGGACAAATACGACCAGCTGGCCAAGGACCTGACCTCCGCCGGCTCCGCCGTACACGGCAAAAAAATAGCCATCATCCCTTTCTCCTACGCCGACGGGCGCGCCGCCGCCAAGGACGGCTCGGTCATCTCCGAGCGCCTGACCATCAAGATGATCAACATGCACAAGTTCGAGATCATCGAGCGCTCCGTGCTGGATAAAGTGATGGCCGAGCTCAAACTGCAGGCCTCCGGCATGATAGACGCCTCCAGCGCGCAGCAGCTGGGCAAGGTGCTGGGCGTGGAAGCCATCATCACCGGCACGCTGGTGGAAATGCAGGCCGGCCAGATAGAGGTGAACGCCCGCCTGATAAGGACCGAGACCGCCCAGGCCATAGGCGCCTCCCAGGTTATGCTGAAGAAGGACTGGATAGGGGACGCCGCCACCGCCCCGCAGCAGCCCGCCTACGAACAGCCTGCTTACCAGCAGCCCTCTTACCAGCAGCCTGCCGCGCAGCCCGTCGCCCGCGCCGCCCGACCCCGCGGCGAGAATGAATACGGGTTTGTTGACATCTTCATGGGCTTCGGCTCGCCGAACATGGCCATGGAATTCGAGAACAGCAACAATAACATCACGATTACCGACTACGCGAACCGCGCAAACAACGACATTGGCATATGGGGACCCGCTTTCGGAACCGGGACCAACTATAGGTCGGTCCGGTTCGACAAGCTGACCACCGAGGGCATGGGCCCCATAGCTGTCCGCGTGGGCGGCTTCGGCAACGGGCCGTTCGGAGGAGATGTCGAATTCTCTTTCGAAAAGCGCAACATGAAAGCGCAGACGGCGGCGTGGCTGCTCAACGGGGCTTCGGCCGGCAATGTCACCTTCAGCACCAACGACTACGCCACCGTGAAGAGCTTCGGCATCAGCGGCGACCTGCTGATGCGCGTACCCACTAAAAAGATCGACCCTTACTTCGGCATAGGCCTGGGCATGTCTCTCAACAGCGTAACCCTGCCTTACGTGAAAGGCTTCACCAACTCCACGGTCTTCAGCAAGCCTACGGAGGATTTCGGCATCGGCTTCATGCTGCGGGTGCCGGTAGGCCTGCGCATAAAGGCCGGCGCTAACACTCACATAGTGACCGAGTTCCGCTACGAGATGAACCACATCATGTTCGACCGCGGCGCGATAGCCGGTGAGAGCGACACTATCACCCTGAGCGGCGCCAAATTCCTGGTCGGCCTGGGCTTCACTTTCTAAAGAGAGGTTTTTAGATGCCCGCTGATATCCCTTCCCCGGGCGGCGCGCGCTACGCGCGGCACGCGGCGCTGGGCAAGATCGGCCAGCGGGGGCAGCGCAAGCTCTCTGAAAGCTCAGTGCTGGTGCTGGGCTGCGGTTCCATCGGCGGCGCGCAAGCCATGTTCCTGGCCCGCGCCGGGCTGGGCCGCCTGATCCTGGCCGACCGGGACTACGTCCAGCTCTGCAACCTTCCCACCCAGATCCTCTACGACGAGAACGACGTTAAAGAGCGGGCGCCCAAAGCCGAGGCCGCGGCGCGCCGCCTGCGCGCGATAAACCCGGAGATAAAGATAGAGCCCGTGGTCGCCGACGTTACCGCTGCGAACATCGAGGAACTGGTCGGGCAGGCCGACCTGGTGATGGACGGCGCCGACAATTTCGAGACGCGTTTCCTGCTAAACGACGCCGCGGTCAAGGCCGGCAAGCCCTGGGTCTACGGCGGCGTGCTGGGCACGGACGGCATGGTGCTGGCGGTGCGCCCGGGGCAAGGGCCCTGTCTGCGCTGCCTCTTCGACCTGCCTGCCGCCGACGGCCGCCTGCCCACCTGCGACGCCTTCGGAGTGCTTAATACCGCCGCGGCCTGGGTGGCGGCGCTGCAGGTCACGGAAGCCCTGAAGATATTGACCGGGGCTGAGCCCGACGGGTACAGGCTTCATACTTTGGATATCTGGCGCGGCACCGCCTCTCCGGTGGCCGCTGAGCGCAAGCCAAACTGCCCGTGCTGCGGCAGGCGGAACTTCGAATTTCTGAAACCGGCGTAACTATCACCCGGCGAGCCAGCCGGTCAAAGAGGTTTTCATGACTAGTTTCATCCTAAACGAGCAACTTGTCCGCACCGAAGAACATCCCGGCATGGTAGTGCTGGAATTCGTCCGCGACGTGAAATGCCTGTCGGGCACCAAGGAAGCCTGCCGCGAGGGAGAATGCGGCGCCTGCACCGTGCTGGTGGGCTCCCGCCAGCCGGACGGCAGCGTGGCCTACAAGGCCTGCGCTTCCTGCCTGCTGCCTCTCGGCGACGTGGACGGCTGCCATGTGGTCACCGTGGAAGGTCTCTCCGGTGCGGACCTGACGCTGGTACAGCAGCTTATCGTAGAGCACAGCGCCTCGCAGTGCGGCTTCTGCACGCCCGGCATAGTGCTGTCGCTCACCGCCTTCGCCCTGGGGGACAAAAAACTTTCTTACGAAGGCGCGGTAAACGCGCTGGACGGCAATATCTGCCGCTGCACCGGCTACGTCGCCATCCGCAACGCGGCGCGCGCGCTGTGCGAGAGCCTGGCCAGGATAGACGCTGCCCCGGCTAAACGCCTGGGTGAAATTGTCTCGGCGGGGATTGTCCCGGCTTATTTCAAAGAGATACCGGCGCGCTTGGCCCAACTGAAAGCGGAGCCGGCCGCGACCGGCAAGGATGCCGTGCTGGTGGCCGGCGGGACCGACCTTTTCGTCCAGAAACCTGAACAACTGATGGAGAGCGAGCTCTGCTTCCTGTCCAAGCGTTCAGACCTGGATTATGTAACGGCGGACTGGAACTTCCTGCGCGTCGGCGGCGCCGTCACCATTGAGGAGTTTCGCCTCTCAGAACCGGTGCGGAAGTATTTCCCGGCCCTCGAGGGGGATTTTCTCCTGCATTCCTCGGCCATCCTGCGCAACAAAGCCACGCTGGCCGGCAATATCGTAAACGCCTCGCCTATCGGCGACGCTACTATAATCCTGCTGGCGCTCGACGCGCGGCTGGTGATCACCGGCGCCGGGAGCCAGCGGGAAGTGCCTCTTGCCAAGTTCTACCTCGGCTATAAGAAAACAGACCTGGCCTGCGGCGAACTCGTCAGCGAGATAGTCATTCCTCTGCTGCCCAAGGGCGCCCGCTATCATTTTGAAAAAGTCTCCAATCGGGCCACGCTCGACATTGCGGCGGTTAACTCCGCGGTGCGGGTAACGACCGCGCCCGATGGCGTCATCACCGACCTGCGCCTGTCGGCGGGCGGCGTGGGCGCCGTGCCGCTGCTGCTGAACCTCGACTCTTTCAAAGGACGAAAAGTGGATGCGGCTACTATAGAGGCCTTGGCCAAGGCGGCCGAAAGCGAAGCCAAACCGATAGATGACATACGCGGTTCGGCTGCCTATAAGAAATTGCTGCTAGGCCAACTAGTGTGCGCGCATTTCACCAGGGCCGCCGCGGCGGGGGAGGCCGTATGAAGAACGAAGACATGCTGATGCACGTGCGCGGCACTTCGCGCTTTATAGACGACATCCCCGCGCCCGAGGGCTGCCTGCACGCCGTCCTTTTCACTTCTCCCGTGGCCCGCGGTAAAATAAAATCTCTCGACGTTTCAAAAGCCTCCGCGGCTCCCGGAGTGGCCGCCGTTTACACGCACAAAGATGTGCCCGGCCTCAACCAGGTCGGCCACATCATGAAAGACCAGCCGCTGCTGGCGGTGGACAGCGTGGAGTATATCGGCCAGCCCATAGCGCTGGTAGTGGCCGAGTCCCTGCGTGCCGCCCGGAGGGCGCTGAAGCTTATAGCGGCGGATATAGAGCCGCTCGAAGCCGTCTTCAGCCCGCGCGAGGCCGCTGCCAAAGGCTTGATCCACGGTAAGCGCCGCGAGCGCGTGACCGGCGACCTGGCCGGCGCCTTCGCCAAGTGTAAATATGTGGCTCAGGGCCGGCTGGCCAGCGGCCCACAGGAACACTTCTATTTCGAAACCCAGCGCGCCCTGGCCGTGCCCGGCGAGCACGACACCATAAAGGTGCACGCCAGCGCCCAGTCGCCCGGCGCTTTCCACCACCACCTGGCAGAGGTGCTGGGCATCCCCATGCACAAGGTGGAGCTCGACATCCGCCGCCTGGGCGGCGGCTTCGGCGGCAAGGAATCCACGGCCGTCTGGATAACGGCCCCGGCCATGGCCGCTTTCCTGCTCAAGCGCCCGGTAAAGCTGGCGCTAGAGCGCAACGAGGACATAGCCACCACCGGCAAGCGGCACGCCTACGAATACGATTACAAGCTGGGCCTCGACGCCGAGGGGAAGATCCTGGCTTACGAGATAGACCTTTACCAGCACGCCGGGGCCTGCGCCGACATCTCTCCCGCGGTGCTCGGGCGCTCCTTTCTGCACGTCAGCGGCTCTTACCGCATTCCCAATATGCGGGTTTCCGGCGTCAGCTGCCGCACCAATATCCCGCCCAACAACGCTTTTCGCGGCTTCGGCGTGCCCCAGGGCACCTTCGCCATAGAGGCGGCGCTGACCCACGCGGCCGAACTGATGGGCGTAACGCCCGAAGACCTCAAGCGCCGCAACCTGCTGCGCGACGGCGATACCCTGCCCTACGGCGTGAAGCTGGAGGGTGTGAACGCCGGGCGCTGCTGGGAGACGCTGGAGAAGACTTCCGGCCTCGCCGCCCGCCGCGCGGCCGTCTCCGCCTATAACAAAGAGCATGCGGATACTAAAAAAGGCCTGGGCGTGGTCCCGGTCTGTTTCGGCATCTCTTTCGCCCAGACGGCCCTCAACCAGGCCAGCGCGCTGGTCAATATCTACGTCGACGGCAGCGTCGCTGTCAGCACCGGCGCCGTGGAGATGGGCCAGGGCGTCAACGCCAAGATCCGCATAGTGGCGGCCCGCACGCTGGGCATACCCCTGCACTGGGTCCGCGTCGACACCACAAACACTTCCCGCATCCCCAACGCTTCGCCCACTTCCGCCAGTACCGGGGCCGACCTCAACGGCATGGCCACCAAGTACGCCTGCGAAAAATTGCGCGCTCGCCTGCTGGAATTCGCCGCCCGCCACCTGAGCTGTGACGACCCCGCCGGGGTGTCCATTTGCGACGGAGCGGTCTGCGTCGGGGAGAAAGGCCCCGTGATGAACTGGGAGAAGCTGGCCGCCGCCGCGCAGTGGGCGCGCGTGGACCTGTCCGAACACGCTTTCTACGCCACGCCCAATCTGCATTACAACATGGAGACCGAGCAGGGGCGGCCCTTCGCCTATTATAGCTACGGCGCCTCGCTGACCGAGGTGAAGCTGGACTGCGTCCGCGGCACTTACACCGTGGAAGCAGTAGAGGTAGTGCAGGACGTCGGGGAATCCCTGTCGGCCGAGATAGACCTGGGCCAGATACAGGGCGCCGTGGTGCAGGGCATGGGCTGGGCCACCATGGAGCAGATCCGCTACGCCCCCGACGGCCGTGTGCTGACCGGTGTGAGCGGCTACAAAGTGCCTGACATCAAGTTCGTGCCTGCCAAGTTCGAGGTCACGCTGCTTAAGGACTCGTCCAATCCCTACGCCGTCTGCAATTCCAAGGCCATCGGCGAGCCGCCGCTGGTGCACGGCATAGGGGCTTACCTGGCCCTTGTCGACGCCCTGCGCAGCGTCCGCAAAGACAAACCCATCCCGCCGCTGCCTGTCACTCCGGAGCGGGCCTTCATGTACCTGCACGCCCCTGAGGAGGGGAAATGAAGAAGAAGATCACCGTGCGCTACTTCGCCCTGATAGGCGAGCGGCGCGGCATACAGAACGACCCCTACGAGACCGAGGCCGCCACGGCCCGCGAGCTGCTGCACGAGCTGCAGGCCAACAAGGCCATCCCGCTCACAACAAACATCTCCAAAGCCGCCGTCAACGACAAGTTCGTCGACTGGGACGCCCCCATCGCCGACGGCGACCTGGTTACCTTAATGTCGCCTTTCTCCGGAGGTTGAGCAGCGCACCTTTGAACTGCCGGAGATGAAGCAGCATTTTCTGAACCGGCGGGAATAAAAGAAATCGCCGCCTCACCCTGCAGGTGAGGCGGCGTTTTTGTGCCGCCCGGCCCGATTAAGAAAGTCAATATTCCACGATTTCTACGCGCCTGTTTTTTGCCCTGCCTGCGCTGGTCTTGTTGGTGTCGACAGGGGAGGCCATGCCCACGCCCACCGGCGTCAGCCTGGCTGCTGGGATAGCGTGGCCGGCCGTAAGCGCATCGATGACGGCGTCGGCGCGCTGTTCCGAAAGCCCCATATTGAAGTCGAAATCGCCCTGGTTGTCGGTATGGCCGACCACCAGGACCTTGAGTTTCGGGTTACTCTTCAGCAGCCTGGCTATCTCCGCTATCTGCCTGGCGGATTCCGTCTTGAGGACTGCCTTGTTGGTATCAAAGTAGATGCCGTAGAGCGCCACGCGGCCGGTCGCGTCCATGGCTTCCTGCATGGCCGCCGCGTCGACAAAGACCATCTTGCCGGTCTCCATCGGCTTGGTTTCCAAGACGCTGACGGCGATACTGGGGGTCAGATTCCCGCCGTGTTGAAATTCCGACCCGTAGAGGCTTACCCAGACGTCCCCGGCGGAGCTTTTCTTCTGCAGCAGCGTGTACACGATTAAGTCCCTGTCAGAGCTTATGATGGGCTCGCTGTCCCTGGTGTGCGCCCTTGCCCCCCTGAAGTAGAGCCGCTGTATATATTGATTGTTCCCGTTGAGGCCGCATTCCACGCCGCGGCATTTGGCGACTGTGGTAAACCCGGCGCCGCTGAGCCTGTCGATGTAGTTTTTGAGAACTTCCAGGCTGGAGCGGCCGTTGGGCCCGCGGTAGACTATGGTGGTGGCGCGGCCGGAGAGGGGGATGCTGAAGGCGTCCGTAAGGGGCACCGCGCCGTTCCCTCCGGCGTCCAGCGGCGGCTTGAGGAAACGGACCTCCTCGTATTCCTTCTGCGAGTATTCGGTGATGTAGGAGCCTTGGTAACGGCCCGTTATCTTGTGGTCCTTCGAGCCGTCCTTGTCCGGCTCCTGCTGGGCTGCGGCGAGCGCAGCCATAAGCAGCAGCGAAAGAAATACGGGATAACGTGTCCTTCCGCAAATAGTTCCGGTCATGTTCCTCCTCCTATACGCAACAGGGAGATTGTCGCCCTATGTGGCAGTTATCTGAAATATTGCGCGACGTGTCAAGACTGTAAATCAGCAAGACAGCAAACTGCGCCCCGGATTTCTTCAGGACTCTCCCAGGGTTTTGCCGCAGGCCGAACAGAACAGGGCGCTGGACTCGTGTCCCTCTTTGGCGCAGAAGGGGCAGCACCGGGTGAAATCCTCTTTCCTGCTTAAATTAGATAATTCCACAGTCATTATCCCGGTAGGCACGGCTATGAAGGCGTAGCCGCCTATCATCATCAGCATCGCCAGAAACTGCCCGAAAGGCGTGTGCGGAACTATGTCGCCGTAGCCCACGGTGGTCATGGTTACCACCGCCCAGTAGATGGAGGCCGGAATGCTGGTAAAGCCGTTCTCCGGCCCCTCCACCAGGTACATAACTGCGCCTACTATTATAACCGCACTGACCACGGACCAAAGGAAGACTATGATCTTCGGGCGGCTCTCACGGATCGCGGCCATCAGCAGGCTGGTGGCCGTGGTGTACCTGGTAAGTTTGAGCACGCGGAACAGCCGCAGCAGCCGCAGTACGCGGACGGCCAGCAGCATCTGCGCGCCGGGGAACAGCAGGCTTAAATACGTGGGGATGATAGAGACCAGGTCCACCAGTCCGAAGAAACTGAAGATATATGAAAGAGGGCGCTTGAAGACCGCTATACGGGTGAAATATTCTACCGTGAACAGCAGGGTGAAGAACCATTCCGCCGCGTGCAGCGCCTCTCCGTATCGCGCCTTTACTGCCGCCACCGATTCAAGCGAAACGCAGACGGTGCTGGCTATCACCGCAGCGATGAGCAGGATGTCGAAAAGCCTGCCGCCGGGGGTCTCGGCTTCGAAGATGATGCGGTAAAGTTCTTTCTTGAGGTGTTTCATAGGCAGACATATTTTACCAAAACCCTTAAACAAGCCGCCGCCGCATTTGGGATGCGGCGGCGGTTTTTTAGACTGCTTAAGTGTAGAGACCCGAAAGGGGCTCGTTTCTTTAACGCGCGGCGGGCGGGGGGGCTACGAGGTTCTTTATTTCTTCCGGCAGCAGCGAGACGCCGGTGCCGTAAGTGTCCTGGTCATGCCGCACCAGCAAACCCCTGTTAAAGAGTTCCGAGCCGCTGTAATCGGAGACTATGCCGAATGCCCAGTTCCTGCCGTCTATCTTCAAGCCCTTGGCCAGGGTGACGCGGTAGCTGTTTTCGTCCAGTATAACCGTGGCGGCCCCGGCGCCGCGGAACTCTTTCAGTACACGGCTCCGCAACCCGGGAATCAGGCGGATAGTTCCCTGCTCCGGCTTGAACTCCACATTGACCGAGGATCCCGGGGCTAGAGTGAAATCCAGTTTAAAACTGATGTCCTGCTTCAACTCGTAGGAATAGCCGGCGCCTACCGCGGTCACGACCACGCCTATGATCTTGTTGGTGGCCGAGTCGAAAGCCGGGCCGCCGGAATTGCCGCCGAAGGCGTCTATGTTAGTCTGGAAAAGATGCTTCTCCACATCGTAAACCTGGGCCTGGTCCGGGTCGTTGATCTTCACCGCGAGCCCCAGCGGGTAGCCTATGGTAAAGACCTTCTGGCCGACCCTCGGCGCCTGGTCCAGTGCGAGTTCCAGGGCCTGCCTGCCGGCGGGTTCCCTGTCCATTGAGAGGAGGGCAAAGTCCCTGTTCGAAGCCCCGTCCCCGGTAGCCCCTTCCAGAGCGTAGACTTCGGGCCCTTTTATCGTGTAAACATCCTCGGCCGGGAAATCCAGGATGGCCGAGCCCTGCCTGTCGGATTTCCAGCCGAAGACCAGGAAATAGTTGCCGTAGTAAGTCTGGGCCTTAGGGTTCTTGGAGATGCAATGCCCGGCGGTCAGGATCAGCCCCTTGCCTACATAAGCGCCGGTGCAGTCGGCGAGCTTGTTTTGGGAGGAAAAATCTTCGCTTTCATCGGCATAGCTCGATTCGGTCAGCTTCAGGGCTTTTTTAACCTTGTAGCGCTTGCTTTCGGCGTCGTATTCGAAGGTGTCCTTCATTATGAAGGCCACGGTGGAATCGGCCAGCTTCTTCAGGCTCTCCGGAACCTGGTAGTAGTCCTGCATGGAGTTATTGCCGTAGATGCCTTTGGAGGCGGAAATGAAGGGGACGGGAGCGGCTTGCGCCTGAGTGCCCGCGGAGCCCTTAAGTTGTGTGTAGGCGGCGTTCTCGGCGTAGGCTAAACCGCCTGCCATCAGTATGGGGCCCAGCGCAAGAAGGGAAACAAGTTTTCGATTATCCATATTAATACTGTATCTGATAAGAGGCCTTGCCGAAAGGGCCGTTCTTCCTTGTTTTTATGGGTCAAAGGACCTAGCCCGGCATAACCAGTCAGGTGAAATAGAAACCGCCGCCGCTCCCTGTGGGAACGGCGGCGGTATTTTGCCGCGGCTGGTTTCTGCTTCTCTCCTCGTAAGGCGGGACCAGGATGGTCTGCGGCGGCGGCCGGTCGCGCATCGAGTAGATGTGGTAGTCGGCGAAGGACGCGTTCTTCATGCGGCCGTCTCGGGTGATTAAGGTCTGCGGTATTGAACCGGCCAGAAAAATGCACTAGAATCTGGGCATATGGGGAAAACAAAGGGTGCCGTTCAGTTCTCACAGCTGGTTGACATGTATAGCCCGGCCGCGGTGCTGGAAGAAGTAAAAAATATTTACATACATTCGTACCCGGTCGAAGACTTCGAAACAGTCAGGAAGGTCTTCGCCGACTTCATCCGCCTGTACGACGGCAAGTATCCCGGCTTCCACGCCTGCAACACCCATTACCACGACAAGATGCACATCACCGACGCCCTGCTGGCCATGGCGCGGCTTATAGACGGCTATAACGTAGCCCATAAGAAGATGTCCGCCCGTGCCGCCAAGCTGGGCCTGATAGCGGCCATCTTCCATGACGCCGGCTTTATCAAGAGCGTGCACGACCTGTCCGGCACAGGCGCCAAGTACACGCTTACGCACGTGGACCGCAGCATCCACTTTGTGAAGGCCTATTTCCGGAGGCACGGATTTCCCGCCAGGGACTCCAGAGCCGTGGCGAACATGATCCTCTGCACCGAACTTGCCCAGCCCGTGGAAAAGGTGCGCTTCTCCTCGCCCGAGGAGCGCCGGGCGGCCCTGATGCTGGGTACCGCGGACCTGCTGGGGCAGATGGCGTCCAGGTGCTACCTGGAGCGGCTGTTGATCCTGTACAAGGAGTTCCGGGAAGGCAACGTGAAGGGCTATTCTTCAGAGTTGGAGCTGCTGCGCAAGACCGTGGAATTCTCCAAGTTCATCGATAAGCGCCTGGTGGTTACGCTGGCCGGTGTAGAGCGTTACGCCCGCGCACACTTCACCTCGAGATACCGGGTCAATAAGGATTTCTACCGGGACTCTATGGACAAGCAGCTGGACTACCTGCAAAACACCGTCCTGAAACATCCTGGCCAGTACCGTGCCTACCTGAAGCGCGCGAGATAAAAGGGGAATAGGGGGCGCGCTTACGGGGCCTTGACCTCGGTAAGGTAGACGAATTCCACCTCGCGGGTCACTTCCTCGCCGGTTTCCTCGTCCAGCAGCTTGATGCGCTTCATTTCGGCGCGGTCGAACCTCACCCAAGTGCTCCTGGGCAGCAGCAGCTCTTTTTCCTGGCCGGTCTGCGTGTAGGGCATGATATCCCTGCCCGAATAGGAGTTTATTATCATGAGCCTGGCGGCGTCCGAGTTCAGGAACCATTTAGCGGTTTCCATGTCCGGGCTGGTGCTGGAATAACCCTTCAGGCGTGCTACCTGGCCGGGGGCGGTGAACTTTATCGTTCTCGCGGTTCCGCGGTAGACGAGAGCCGGCTTGGCCGGGATCTTTGAAAGGGCCAGGTCCAGGACGCGCACATAGGCCCATTCCTTCCCGGAAAGCGCCGACCCCGTCTGGTCCGTCTTCCAGAGCTTGGAGTTTATGGTATAGAACCAGGAGCTGGTGTAAAGACTGACCGCGCACTGCTCGATGCCGGTCAGGGGCGAAGGTTTGCCGCCGGGGGTGAAGTTCATGGCGCATTCTTCCGCCAGCTCGTCCTGCAGGGCCGCTTCAAGCGCGGGTACCGGCAGGGAGTAAACCTCCTGAAGGTTCATTCCTTCCAGGCCGCCGGCGCGGGAGAGGGCCGGCGCCGCCGGTATTTCCGGCTGCGGCGCGGCGGTTTCGCCGGTCTGCGCCAGCAGCTGCTCAAAGACGATCCCTGAACGCGCGGCGTATGCGGAATGCGCTGACATTAGAAGAATGGCCGCGATAAGAATACGGGCCAGGAAACCTGCTCCCGGGGCTGCCTTTTGGTGTTTATCCGCTCTGGTTTTAATGTTTTTCATATTTCTCCTATGACCGCAAGTTGAATGTGATTCTGCTGAGATCACATTTAAAAAATATCCAAACCGCCCTTTGAATACGGCGCGGCGCTTCCGCTGAACCCGGCGTAAATAATGCTGCCGTGCTTAAGGTCTTTCGTCAGTTCCGCTATCACCGAGGGGGAGACCCCCAGGCAGCCCCAGGAGGGCCCCGCGTACGTTTCCGTTACCGGCTTATAGGCGTGAAGCACTACGGCCCTCGAGCGGGCCCTGTGGTTGGTGGCGGACAGGCCGTCCAGACGCATGGAGAGACCGAAGGCCCCGTAATAAACTTCGCCGGTCCTGTAGAAGCCCAGCGAGGACTGTTTAGACCTGGGAGCGTCGCTGAACAGGGTGGCGAAGCCGGTATTGCCGGGATCGGAGCCGGCCCCGTGGGAAACCAGCAGCGCTCTGACCTCCCCGGTCCGCATGTCGATGATGAAGAAGCGCCGCTTGCCGGCGAACTGGCTGAAATCCACCACCGAGAGGAAATACGGATTGTGTATCTTTTTCAAGTTGGCGTCGTAATAGGCCAGGGCTGTCGCCAGCAGGTCGGCCGGCACCTGGCCCTTCGGGTCGAGGTGGGCGTACTTCCGGGCAAGGTCCGTCTGCCGTGCGGGAACGGGGTCGCTGAAAACCGGGACCGCTATGGCCCCGGCTTCCTGGGCGCTTGTGATCCCGAATAACTCCAGCACCGACTTGTCCTGGGCTTTGGCCTGGGGGGCGCTCAGCATCAGCAGGGTCAGGGCGAACAAGGTGGTTTTCATAAGGTTACCTCTCCCGGTTTTCTCTGCGCCGCATTCTCGGCGCGGCGGTCCATGTTTAAAGTATATCTCCCTCCGCGGCCTTGCGCCGGTAGCGAAGGCCCCATGCGCCCCCGCTCTTCTGGTTCAGGAAGCGGGGTTGAATAAAACCTGTATTTATTTAACAAGCGGTTAAACAGGCTGCTGTCTCCGTAGCCCATAATATAACCGCCCGGGCTCCGGAGTTGCTGTTCACCTCGCCGCGAACCACTGGGCGAACTCGTCCCAGTGGCCGTTCCCGGCCCAGGCAAGGCGTTTATAGCTTTCTTCCATGGCGCCTACCGGCAGATATACGGCCATGCCGCCGGCCTTCTTGAAGTTGGAGCCGGTCGCGCCTATATCCAGCAGGACATTGTCGTAGAAATAATCCACGGCCTCGGCGGTTTTCGCCTTGAGCGCCGCGGAAGCCGTTTTGTTCTGGACCAGCCCCATGAAGTTCAGCAGGTCCACCGAGTCGGAGCCGTCAAAAGCCAGCACCTCTGAGGAAGCTTCCGACACGAGCGTCCGGCTCTCCTGCATAGCCAGGGCGCTCCACTGGTCCAGCAGCTCCCGGAACCTTTCCAGGTTCTGCGTGCGCAGGGCTGACATCGTCACCTGCCCGTGGGCTGTCTGGTAATGCGCTATATACCCCTGCACGGCCGCGGCGGCCAGCGCCTCGGGGGTCAGGGCGGCGCTGTCGGCGTGCAGCCGGCCGAGAAATTCCCGGTAGTTCCAGCCAGCTTCCGGCTCGCTCTCCTCGGAGCCCACTACTATACTCGCCGCGTCCCTGAGCTCGTAGACCACTTCGGCCATCTGCATCAGGCAGGCGTCGGAGGCGTAGACGTCTACGCCGCCCATGCCGCGTACGGCTTCGGCCAGCTCGACGGGGTTGATCATGCGGCCGGTTTCGTCGTCGTAGGAGATGCCCTTCGCGGCGGCTCTTTCCGGACCAGACCACTCCATTTTCCAGCCGCTGCCGTGGTTCCAGACTATAAGCATGTAGTTCTTTGCCGGATAATTGGCCTTGGCCCAGCGCCCGAAGTCGGCCAGGCTGCGCCAGTCCCCCATGTCCACCAGGCCCAGGTTCTGCAGCAGCTCGGAAGAGATCTCCGGGTTGTCGCCGTCTTTCGCTAGCAGGTAGCGGCGTACGCCGGTCCATTGCACCGCGGAGGGGGAGCGGCCGGCCTCTATCAGTATATTCATGTTGGCCGCGGGGCCCAGCTCTTCCATCTCGTTGATATCCGCGAGGGCCTGGTCCGTGAGGTCGTTCTTGCCGTTCATGAAGACCATGATGGTCCAGTCTGCTTCGGGCGTGACGGCCTTGCCGGGGATAGCCGGGGCAGGGGAGGAAAGTTCGGCTGAACCGGCCTGCCTTAATATTTCAGCCACGGAAGGCAGGGCGCCGAAATCCAGCGCGGCCGCCGGAGAGATCCATGAAGCCGCGGTCAGCAGCAGGGCCGTTATTGTGAAGTAAGTCGCGTATTTATTCATCATAGCCTCCATTAGCTCTATTTGACTTAGCGTATAGTCTGATTTATCCAGTCGGCGACGGCGGTCACGTCCGTAAAGATCCCGTAGCGCTCAGGCTGGTCGCCGCAGCCGGCGGAGCGGCTGGTTACTCCCACCAGCACCATGCCGGAAGCGGTGTTCTTTACCAGTGGGCCGCCGCTGTCTCCATTGCAGATGCTGGTCCCGGGCTCTTTAGTTCCGGCGCACATCTCGCTGGGGCCGAGCGGACCGTAGATCCTGGAGCAGACGGAATTCTGGACGAAGGGAAGGTGCGCCATTTTAAGCCGCGTTGAGATATCCCCGCCGGAGGAGGTGCGGCCCCAGCCCGCGGTGATAAAAGTTACCGGGGAGCTGACTTTTTTTATGTTGAGGGAGACAGGCTGGTAACTGGATTCCCCGTCTATACGTAGCAGGGCCACGTCGTATACATTGCGGGCGCGCTTGGGATGTATGATCACCTTCGTCACCCCGAATTTCTCCACGCCGGACATGTCGTGCAGGGAATTAAGCCCTATCTTGACAACGTCGGCCCGGTACTTCTCCACGCAATGCGCCGCGGTCAGGACCCAGTTCTTTGCTATAAGGCTGCCGCCGCAGAAATGCTGGTTGCGGCCGGCCTGAAGGGAAACGATGAAGCTTAACTTGCCCTGGGGGGCAAACCCGCCGCCGACTATGCGCGAAGGGCCTTCCTCCGTGAGTTCTTCGAAGGCCGGGGGTACGGCGGGCGCTTCGGGGAGGTCCAGGCCGCTGAATAAGGAAGTGTTGCCGTCCGTGCGGGTGTCGAACGAGATGCCGGAGGCCCTTGCCAGGCCGGTTGCGGCCAGGATGAGCGCCGCCGCCAGGAATGCCCTGGCGCCCGCTGAGATGCCGCCGTGTCCGCGAACTTCAGTAGTAGTTTTCATAATAGAGTCCTCCTGTCGTCGTCTCGTTGTGCTGTGTCTATAGTTTAGCCGCCGGCGGGGGGAAAGGGTTGGGCCGCAGTACCCGCGGCCGCCGCGCATTTCGGTTCAGGAGCGCCGGCTATGGAAATACGGAGCGCATTTAGCCTGTGGCTAAATAGAAGATGCCGGAGAGGGACTTCTCTCCCGGGACCTGGCCGCACCAGGCCTCTATCTTCTCCAGGAGGGGGCCGAACCTTAAGGGTTTGTTTTCTATTCCTCGCAGATTCTTGTTGGCGTAGAGGATTCTTTTATAGGAACTCAGATCGCCCCCTGAAACAATGCAGACGGGGATGTCCCTTGTCGCGGCGTTTTCATACAGCGCTTCCAGCACCAAGTCTCCTGAAAGGCCCGGCATTACCATGTCCAGAAGTATGAAGTCCGGTCTTAAGCGGGCAGCCATTTCGAGCCCGTCCTTACCGTTAAACGCTGCTTCTACTGTATGTCCCGCCGCGATATTGAAGAAACGCGCGCAGAGTTTTTGATAACCCTCGTCGTCGTCTATTGAAAGGATAGTCAGGGCGCGTTTCTTCATAATTTATACCGCTCGTTCATCCACATTATTAACTCGTCCCATCCGCCCTCTGTCGGCCAGGCCGGAAAGCTCTTGTACCGCAGTCGGCCCACTGTGCCTATTAATTTAAGAAGGCCTTTGCCAGTCTGTCGGGTGAAACCACCTTGTAGCCGTTGTCGGCCAGCCATTTCACCAGCCGCTTCGCCGCGGTGCGGCTCTGCGGATGTATATCGTGCAGCAGCACTATTCCTTTGCCGCGCTTCTGTA
Organism: Elusimicrobia bacterium GWD2_63_28; assembly: GCA_001799895.1. Classification (GTDB taxonomy): domain Bacteria; phylum Elusimicrobiota; class Elusimicrobia; order Elusimicrobiales; family UBA9959; genus UBA9959. The sequence continues at coordinate 3,554 of MGUI01000015.1, read as the reverse complement.
TCATGGAAACGGTGTTCTTGAACAGCGCGTCGGGATCCTTCGTGGACCAATCCATGGAGTCTATGGTCCAGCCTACCGGGATCAGGCCGAGCTCCGAAGTTATGGACTTCAATACATCCGGGGAGATTATGCCGTAAGGAGGCCGGAAAAACCTGGGCGCCTTGCCGGCGGCGCCGGTTATCGATTCCTTCACGCCGCGGAGCTGCCGCAGCGTTTCGGCCCCGGAAAGAGCGGTGAACGGCTTGCCTGACTCAGTGGCGTGCCAGTAACCGTGCACGCCGTTCTCGTGCCCGGCGGCGGCGCTGTTCTTTATCAGCGCCTTGCCGGAAGCGCCCAGCTTGGAGCCCAGCACGAAGAAGAGCGAGGGGGCATTGCCGGCTTTCATGGCCGCCGCTACTTCTTCTGTCAGCTGGCCGGGGCCGTCGTCGAAAGTCAGTATTACTTCGCCTTTGTTCAGGAAACCGTCGTACTGCACCAGGAACGGCGTATTGTTCTTTACGTAGTTCACCTGGCAGTAACCGGCCTTTATCGCGACCCCGCGGGTTCCCGGCCCTTTGTCCGGCAGGCCGCCGTAAAGGCCCAGGACGTCGCCGATCTCGTCTTTGACCTCCCACGCTACCGGCGCGGCCTTGTTCCGCCCGGAAAGCCGGTCCAGTTCGTCCCGGGACGGAGGGGCGCCGAGCTCCGCCTCCAGGGCTTCCAGCCTGAGGCGCAGGTATCTGCCCGCCGCCGCGGCTTCCAGGTACTCCGGGCTCTCCTGCGGCGACAGGTAGGCGGTCTGGGAATAGTGCTCCAGGGCGCCGTAATACTTGTAGTATTCGGCCAGCGGGTCCCGGTTGTCCCGGGCAGGCACAGGTGCCGCCGGGACTTGATAGGGGGCCTGCTCCGCCGCGGCAGCGAAGGAATCCGCCGCCGAGCTTTTAAGGCTTTCCAGGCTTCCGGCGCTGGCGCTGCCTGCCGCCAGCATAAGCGCCGCGATCATATGGAATGTTCTTTTCATTGTCAGCTCCTCCTTGTGCGGCCGGTCTGCGCATTGCGGCCGGTCCGTGTTGATAGTTTACTTTCCGGCGGCGGGTTCGGCATGAGCCGCGGGGACCAGGGGCGCGGCGTTTTTTGGTTCAGGAACGGGCGTTGAATGAACCGCGCCGGTGTTTAGCCGAAGGCTAAGCGCTGTTTTGGCGGACTGCCGGGATTTGTTCGCGCGGGGCTTCGGAAGTTCCCTGCCTGAAACTGCGGCAGCGCGCGGGTTTAACTTCTGGCTAAGCCTTTTTCTTTTTTGATATGCTTATGCCAATGACGAATACAAAGATCTTCGCGGCGGCCCTTTCCAGGATACGCAAGGACAGGGGGTTCCCGAGCGCGTATAAGTTTTTTAAAGCCGTCGGAGGCAGCAAGGCGCTCGGCATGGCTTTCGTGAGCTACTGGGATATAGAGCGCGGCAAGAAGCTGCCTAAAAGCCGGCGGCTCAACGATATCATAGAGGCGCTGGGGCTCAAACTCAGCTCGAGCGAGGGAAAAGCCCTGGTGAAAGCTTATTTCACGGAGCTGTCCGGTTCCGAGGAGCTTGTCCGCGTCATTACCGAGCCTGAGGCGGGCCCTGCCGGGGATACGGGGCAGCTGGCCGCTCAGCAGGCTTTGGCGCAGCTCGCCGTCACGCTTACGCTGGAACAGGCCCGGGTGATGGTGCGCGACAAGGTTACCTGTTTCTGCTTCAACGGCATCTCAGAGACCGAAGGCGGCCTTACTCCCGGGGAACTTTCCGACGGCTTCGGCTTCAAGCCGGCCGAGGTGCGCAAGGCGCTCAAGGCGCTGGCGGACTGCGGGCTGGTGGAAGCCTCCGGGGAAAAAGTCCGCAGCCGGAACGCCGGCAGGATAGTGCAGCTGATGCCCATGACCCCGGAGACCAAGCCGCTGCGCATGGCCCTGCGCGGTTATTATAATGAGTTCGTGGCGCAGGGCAGGAGCCTGGCCGGCAGGCGCTGCATGGTTCGGATGAACAAGGCCGCGCTGGAGCAGTATACCGACCATCTCCGCAAGGCCGTGGAGCTGGCGGAAGCTTACGGAAATCCGCGTGAAACGGCCGAGAACTCGGAGGTCTACTTCATCGAGGGGCGGGTCTTTCACTTCTTCCCTAAGTAGCGCCCCGCTTCCGGGAAAGCCCGGCGCGCCGGCTATTAATATCACGAGGTATCGCCGCAATGATGAAATCAAAACTTTTCGGCTCTGTACTGGCTAAGATCCGCAGGGAGCGGGGCTTTACCAGCGCGCATAGTTTCTACAAGGGGGTCGGAGGCCCAAAGGGGCTGGCGATGGCCTTTGTGAGCTATTGGGACATGGAGCGCGGTAAAAAACTGCCCAAGAGCAGCCGCCTTAAGGTGATACTGAGCGCCCTGGGGCTCAAGCCGCATTCCCCGGAGGCGAAAGAGCTGGTGACGGCCTATTTCACCGCACTTTCCGGCTCGGACGAGCTGCTGCGTATAGTGGCCGAGCCGGCCGCAGCGGCCGCCCCGGCAATGGACATGGCTCAAATGGCGGCGCGCAGGACTATCGCTCAACTGGGGGTGACCCTCACCATAGCCCAATGGAAAGTCCTCGCCGGAGATATGGCGGTACATCTCTGCCAGTCCTGCCTGGAGAATACCGGGGGCTGGCTGACCGTGGAGGAGCTTTCCGCCGGACTTTCCCTGCGCCCCGAGCAGGTGAGGCGGGCTTTGAAGGCTCTTGCCCGTTGCCGGCTCATAGAACTTGCCGGGGGCAGGGCCCGTTGCGGCTATGCGGGCAAGATCGTGCAGCCGCTGCCGCCGGCCCCTGGCACGCTTCCGCTCCGCGCGGCTTTGCGTGCGCACTGGGGGAACTGGCACGCAAAGTCCGAGCCTCTGGAGGGGGGGCGGCGCGTGGTCCGGCTGGGCAAGGCCGCTTTGTCCCAGTACCTGCGCATTCTGCGCAACGCCGTCGAGGCCGCCTCCGTGTACGGCAACGCCGCCGAAGACAGGAAAGATTCCGCGGTTTATGTGGTGGACGCGGGCATCGCCAGGCTTTTCCCCGGAGAATAATAGACCCCTGAAATGACGCCGCCGCTTCCAAAAGGGAGCGGCGGCGGTTTTTATTGCGGCTGTGGGTTACTTCTTCTCTACCGCCTTGATGGCTTTCAGCACCTTCTCGGGCGTGAGGGGGAACTCGCGCACCCTCGCGCCGGTGGCGTTGTAGAGGGCGTTGGCGAACACTGGCGCCGCCCCGTTGATGGAGACCTCCGACACGCTCTTGGCGCCGAAGGGCCCGGTTTCCTCGTAGGAGGGCACCAGTATGATCTTGAGCGGCGGCCGGTCGCGCATCGAGTAGATGTGGTAGTCGGCGAACGACGCGTTCTGCATCTTTCCGTCCTTGTCGAAGAGGTATTCTTCGGTCAGGGCGTAGCTGATGCCGTTCAGGGTGCCGCCCTCGGTCTGGCCCTCGGCCAGCTGCGGGTTCACGGCGGTGCCGCAGTCTATGGTCGAGACATAGTTGAGCACCTTGATGAAGCCGGTCCAGGTGTCCACCTCTATCTCCGCGTAGTG
>MGUI01000014.1 GCA_001799895.1 Elusimicrobia bacterium GWD2_63_28 | reverse complement strand
ACGGCTTGCCGCTGGCCGCCTCGCTCTGGGCGATCTCGTTGGTGTGGTGCACCGCCACGTGGTCCTCGCCGCCCCAGTGGATGTCTATGGTCTCGCCGAGGTGCTTGACCGCCATGGCCGAGCACTCCATGTGCCAGCCGGGAAAGCCTTTGCCCCACGGGGAGTCCCATTCCATCTGGCGCTGCTCGCCGGGAGCGGCGAATTTCCAGACGGAGAAATCGGCGGGATTGCGCTTGGCGGCGTTAGCCTCCACGCGCGCGCCTTCCTGTATGCCTTCTATGTGGCTCTTGCCCACAAGCTTGCCGTAGTCGGGCAGTTTGGCGGTGTCGAAATAGACTCCGTCTCCGGCTATGCTGTAGGTGTAGCCCTTCTTCTCCAGGGCCAGCACCATGTCTATCATTTCCTGTATGTAGTCGGTGGCGGGGCAGAGCACGTCGGCAGGCAGGCAGTTGAGGGACTTGTAGTCCTTGAAGAAAGCCTCGGTGTAGAATTTGGCCACGTCCCAGGCGCTCTTGCCCTCGCGGCGGGCGCCCACTTCCATCTTATCCTCGCCGGTATCGGCGTCGGAGGTCAGGTGGCCCACGTCGGTGATATTCATCACGCGCTTCACCTTCCAGCTGAAAAATTTCAGCATGCGGACAAAAGCGTCTTCCGTTATGTAGGTGCGCAGGTTGCCTATGTGCGCGTAATGGTAGACCGTGGGGCCGCAGGTATAGATGCCCACCTCGCCTTCTTTGATGGGCTTAAAAGTTTCTTTCTGCCTGGTCAGCGTGTTGTAGATCTTGAAGTTCATGCCGGCTCCTACTGTTTTCCCGCAACCGCCTTCTTTATCTTCCCGTCGAGCTCGGTGAAGAAATCGCCGCAGAGCGCGGGGCCGCTGCGGGGGGCGTATTTCTCCTGCAGTATGCAGGACACTTCGATTTCGGAAAAAGGGTAGACCGCGCCCCTGGGCGACAGCGAATAGGTAAAGCCTATCTCGGCCAGGGAGCTCTCGGCGTGCTTCCTGACGGCCGTGTCGTAGCTGGCGGACAGCAGGCCCTCCAGCGCGGCCTCCAGGTCGGGGTCGGGCGTCTTCACCAGCTTGAAGGTGCGCTTTTCGAAGACCGTGGCGGCGCTGGGCCCGGAGTGCGGGGCCTGCAGCTCGCCCTGGGCGGCGGGCCGGGAGCCGGAGCAGGAGTAAAAGCCCGCGCAGGCGGGCAGCAGCAGGGCGAGGGCGGCGGCCTTCCTCATTTCAGCACGCTCACTACGGCGTAGCAGACGATGGCGTCGCCGTGGCCCACTTCCCCCAGGCCCTCGCGGCTCTTGGCCTTCACGCTCACGTCGCCCTTGTCCATCTTGAGGATACCGGCCAGGGAGTCGCGGATGGCCTCGTAATGCGGCTTCAGCTTGGGCTCCTCGGCCACTATGGTGGCGTCCACGTTTATGGCGCGGGCTTTTTTGGAAGCCAGGACCTCCAGGGTCTTCTCCGCAATGGCGACGCTGGAGATGCCCATGATGGTCAGGTTGGTGGGCGGGAAATAGATGCCGATCTCCCCGGCGGACACGGAGCCCAGCAGCGCGTCGCAGACCGCGTGCAGCACCACGTCGCCGTCGGAATGGCCCAGCAGGCCCTTGGGATGCTCTATTTTCACGCCGCCCAGGATCAGCGGGCGCCCTTCCACCAGGCGGTGGATGTCGTAGCCGAAACCCGCGCGCGCTACCGGGATCTTTATCCTGGTGCTCACCTTGGCCGCCTCTTTTTCATCTTTCATAAAAGCCTCCGCTATCAGCAAATCTTCCGGCGTGGTAATCTTGATATTGCGGTAGGTCGAGGGCACCACGGCCGCTTTTATCCCCAGCCGCTCCAGCACCTGCGACTCGTCGCTGAAATCTTTTTGTGGCGCCGCAGCCAGCAGGTCCGCCAGCACCCCCCACCGGTAACACTGCGGCGTCTGCACCGCCAGCAGCGAGGAGCGCTCCGGCGTTTTTTCAAATTCTTTGCCGTCCCGGGAGACGGTCTTTACCGTGTCTTTCAGCGGGACCGCCGGCACCGCGGCGCCGCACTCTGCGGCGCGCTCCAGGCAGGCCTTTATCAGCGCGGCGTCGGCGAAGGGCCTGGCCCCGTCATGCACCGCCACCAGCTCCGCGCCGGGGCTGACCAGCTTGAAGGCGTTGCGCAGCGACTCGGTGCGGGTGGCCCCGGCGGGCGCGGTAACTATGCCCGCCCGCTCCCAGGCCGGGCCGTATTTGGCCAGGTTTTCGGGCGACAGCGCCAGGATTATCTTCGTGAAGGAACCGCTGGAAACAAAAGCCTCAACGGTGCGCTCTATGACGGGCCTGCCGGCCAGCAGCAGGTACTGCTTCTCGCGGCCCATGCGCGTGCCCGAGCCGCCGGCCAGTATTATGGCCTCGGCGCCGCCGGTTTTAACTCTCCTGCCGGACATGGATCCCTCTTAAGGCTGCTTGGGCCCCTGCGTCGCCGCTTTCCCCTTCACCCTGGTGAAGATGATGCGGCCCTGGGAGGTCTGCAGGATGGACTGCACCACGGCGTCCACCTTCTTGCCGATGAAATCCCGGCCGTCCTCGATGACGATCATCGTGCCGTCGTCGAGGTAGCCCACGCCCTGCTCCTTCTCCTTGCCGTCCTTCATGACGAAGACGTTCATGTCCTCGCCCGGCAGCACCACCGGCTTGAGCGCGATGGTCAGGTCGTTGACGTTGAGCACGGTCACGTTCTCAAGCGCGGCCAGCTTATTGATGTTGAAGTCTATGGTGATGATGGAGGCGCCGAGTTCCTTGGCGATGATCACCAGTTTCATCTGGTTGTCGGCGGTCTCCTTGATATCGCGGTCGATGACGCGGAAGGGGATGTCGCGCGATTCCTGCAGGCGCGCCAGGATGTCCAGGCCGCGGCGGCCCTTGGCGCGGTTTATGTGGTCGGGGGATTCGGCCAGCGAGTGCAGTTCCTGCACCACGAAGCGCGGCGTGATGATGCCGCCGGTGATGAAGTGCGTGTCGCAGATGTCGAGCACGCGGCCGTCCACGATGGCGCTGAGGTCCAGCACCTTCATGTTCTTGCCGCCCTTCTTGCCGACCGAGAGGATATTCTTGTCCAGGTCGTCGAGCTCGGGGATCTTTTTGACGCTGACTATCATGCCCAGCAGCGCCAGCGCGTAGCTGATGATCAGGTTGTACTTGAGCCAGATCTCGTTGAAGTCGGGGTTGGCTATCTGGGCCACGCTGTAGTCCAGCAGCTTCGAGATGATGATGCCGGCCACCGCGCCGATGATGGCGATTATCAGCGAGAACAGGCTGACGCTCTCGAAGACGTATTCTATGCCGATTATGACCAGGCCTATCAGCACGCCGAAGGCCAGGCCCTTGAGGTCTTTGGAGACCGTCAGCCAGGTCAGCACCGGCGTAATGATAAGGGCCGCGGCCCTGAAGATCCAAACTATCATGGTTAACTCCTTGTTACTTGCCCGCTTTCGCGGGGATTAATTTCAGCAGGGCGGCGTACAGCCCGCCCAGGTCGCGCGCCACCTCGAGTTTGAGGGACTTGAAGCGCCCCTCATCCTTCTTAGGCAGGCGCGGCACGAAAGCCGTCTTGAAGCCGAGGCGCTCCGCCTCGGCCAGGCGCCGGTCCAGGAAGCCGGGGCTGGCCGCCTGCGCCAGTATGCCCACCTCGCCGATGAACACGCAGTCGGGCGGCACCGGGATGTCCTTGTAAGAACTGATCAGCGCCGCGCAGAAGGCCATGTCCAGCGCGGTGTCCTTCACCTTGATGCCGCCCTGCAGCGAGGCGAACACGTCCATCTCGTCGAAGTGCAGGCCCACGCTCTTCTCCAGCGCGGCTATCAGCATCTGCGCGCGGTTGAGGTCCATGCCCGTCACGGTGCGGCGCGGGAAGGGCAGGTAGGACTTGGTGGCCAGCACCTGCAGCTCGGCCAGCATGGGCCGCGCGCCCTCGAAGGCCACGGCGAAGGCCCGGCCTATCAGCGCCTTGTCGCGGTCGGTCTCGCTCATCAGCAGGCCGGCGTCGTCCACCGGCCGCAGCCCCCCGGAGGTCATCTCGAAGATGCCGGTCTCGTCCACCGGGCCGAAGCGGTTCTTGTGGGGGCGCAGCACGCGGAAGACGTTGCTCTTCTCGGCGTCGAAATAAAGGACCGTGTCCACGATGTGCTCCAGCACTTTGGGACCCGCGAGCGAGCCTTCCTTGGTGACGTGGCCGAGCAGGAACAGCGGCGTGCCCGCGGACTTGGCTATCTTGAGCAGTTCGGCCGCGCATTCGCGGATCTGGCCGACGGAGCCGGGCGAGCCCACGAACTCCGGGTGGTACATGGTCTGGATGGAATCTATCACCAGGAAGGCGGGCTTTAAATTGCGGAACTCCTCTATGATGCGGGCCAAATTGGTCTCGCTCATCAGGTAGACATTGTCGGGCCTGGCGCCCAGGCGCTCGGCGCGCGAGCCCACCTGCGCCAGGGATTCTTCCCCGGACACGTAAAGTATCTTGCCGGCCTTGTAGGCGCCTCCGGCCAGCGCGGCGCAGCTCTCCAGCGTCAGCGTGCTCTTGCCTATGCCGGGCGGGCCCGCCAGCAGCACCACCTGACCCGCCACCAGCCCGCCGCCCAGCGCGCGGTCCAGCTCGGAGATGCCGGTCGGGGCGTGCTCGGCCTTCATGGCGCGGGCCTCGGACAGCTTCACGGGGGCTTCGGAAAAATCGGTAAGGCCGCGGGCGGCGGCCGCGGCTTTAGAGAGAACCTGTTCGGCCTCCTCTATAAGGCTGTTCCAGCCGCCGCAGCCTGGGCATTGGCCGGCCCACTTGGGGGAGGCCTGGCCGCACTGCTGGCAGCGGTAAATGGTCTTGAGCTTCATGTTATTTCGACATCGCCCCCAGCGAGGCGAAGCCGAAGAGATACGCTATGTCCTTGTCCTCGAAGATGAGCCTCGTGGTCAGGTTCACCCGGCTGGTCTCGGCCATGTCATTAAGCCGCGCGCCGGCCGAGATGTACTTGTTCACCTTCACGTCCACGCCGGCGTCGTAGCGCGGCTTGTTGAAGAGGCGGCCTTTTATGTCGCGGTTGCGGGTGAACTCGGAGCCCTCCATCAAAAAGGCGATGCGGTCCCACTTGGAATTCAGGAAAGGGGACCAGCGCGCGCCGAAACCGCCGGAACCGCGCAGGACGCCGGCGTACAGGTCGAAGGTGCCGACCTCCCAGCCCATCTGCGCGTCGATGGTGTTCATCGTCTCGTAGTCGACGCCGCGGGCGGTATCCTTGGTGTTGATGGTATTGGCCGCGCCCAGGTAGTAGTAGCGCTTCTCGCGCGGGTAGATTTTTACGCCGAAGTCGTTCTTGGAGGAGTGGGCGTTGGGCTCAAACTTGTAGTCCCACTTGATATAGGTGCGGAAGCCGCCCACGCGGCCGAGCGCGTCCTTCACGGAGACGGAGGCGTCGCGGATATTGCTGATGGCTTCGGTGACGTCGGCCTTCATCTTCTGGTCGCTCACCAGCGCGCCGGCCACGCCCTCGCCGCGGTTGACCTTGTCCACAATGGCGTCGGTCTTGTCCAGCATGGCGTCGAGCTTGGAGGTTATCGAATCCAGCCGCTCCATCACCTTTTCGGCGTGCGGCTGGCTGTTGGAAACCAGGTCGTTGACGTTGGCGGTTATCTCGCGCAGGTTCTGCATGACCTCGTTGAGGTCCCGCGCCAGGCGGCCTTCGCCGTTGATGTCTTCCACCATCTTCTGCAGGCTGGTCACGGCCTTGGAGAGGGCCCGGTCGAGCGGCAGGGAATCGTCGCCGGGCAGGGTCTCGCCGGCCTTTATGGTGCCCGCGCCCGCGCGGCCCTGGTCTATCTGCATGAACTTGGAGCCTATCATGCTGGTGGACCCCACCAGGAAGCGGGCGTCGCGGTAGATCTTGACGCCGTCCTTCACGGCCAGCTCCACCACCACCTTGTCGTCTTTGAGGTAGATCTGCTTTATCTTGCCGACTTCCACGCCGGAGAGTTTGGCGACGGCGCGGTCGGGCAGGCCGGCCACGTCGCTGAATTCCACGTAGATGGGATAGAATTTCTGGAAGGAATAATCCCCCAGCAGGAAGACGGCGGTGGCGAACAAAATCGTCCCCGCCAGCACGAAGACCCCTACCTTCATCTCGCTGTTCATGTGATCCTTACCCTAAGCCTTGGCGCCCAATGATATCTATATACGATATCCATTATATAAAAAAAGAAGGGAGGCGGTGTCTGCCAGGGGGGGCAGCGGGATAAAAATAAGGGAAGTCCTTAATCGTTCTGGTTCTGCTTGACGCGGGAGAGGTGGGAGATGCGCATGAACTCGCGCACTTCGGCGTTGGCGGAGAGGCGGAACTTGTCCGGTTCCGAAACCTCCACGAATTCGCCCTTGGACAACATGGCCACCCGGCTGGAAATGTCGAGCGCGAGCTTCATGTCGTGCGTGACCACCACGGAGGTGATGCCCAGCTTGGCGCGCATGTCGGTGATGAGGTCCTTCACCATGCCGGTGGTCACCGGGTCCAGGCCGGTGGTGGGCTCGTCGTAAAGGATGTATTTGGGCTCGGCCGCTATGGAGCGGGCCAGCGACACGCGCTTCTTCATGCCGACGGACAGCTCGGACGGCTTGAGGTGCTCCACGTCCTTCAGCCCCACCAGCGCCAGCTTGGCCTTCACGATCTTCGGGAAATCGCTCTTCGGGATATCGGTCAGGTACTTCAGCCCGAACGCCACGTTCTCCAGCACGGTCAGCGAGTCGAACAGCGCGCCCTCCTGGAACAGGTAGCCGAAGCTGCGGCGCACCTTGGCCAGAGTGAATTCGCTCCTCGTGGAGGCGATATCCTGGCCGTCCACGATGATCTGCCCGCTGTCCGGGCGCAGCAGCCGGATGAGGCACTTGATGAAGGTGCTCTTGCCGATGCCGGAGGGGCCGATGACGGAGAACAGCTCCCCCTCCTTTATCGTGACGGAAATATCCTTCAGGATGCGCTTCTCGCCGAAAGCTTTATTGAGGCCTTTTATCTCGATCATATGCCCACCGCCACGAGAACGGCGCTGATAAAGTAGTCGATGACCATCACCAGCACCATGCTGGCGACGACGGCCTCGGTGGTGGCCTTGCCCACGCCCTCGGCCCCGCCCTTGGTGTTCATGCCCTTGTAGCAGGAGACCGTGGCGATCATGAAGGCGAAGGCGAAGGTCTTCAAAAAGCCGTGCATGAAGTCCCCGATCTCGACGTAGGTGTAGATATCGTTCATGAACACCGACGTCGGGATGCCCAGCCGCACCACGCCCACCAGCGCGCCTCCAAGGATGCCCAGGAAGTCCGCCAGGACCGTCAGCAGCGGCAGCATGACCATGAAAGCTATGTAGCGCGGCACCAGCAGATAGCGCGTGGGGTTGGTGCCCAGGGTATAGAGCGCGTCTATCTGTTCGGTCACGGCCATCGTGCCGATCTCCGCCGTGACCACGGCCCCGGCGCGGCCCGCCACCACTATGGAGGTCAGCACCGGGCCCAGCTCCTTGAGCATCGTGAAGGCCACCATGGTGCCGATGTAGAGCGGCTCGTTGAAAAGGTTTTTGGAGGAATTGCCGGTCTGCAGCGACAGCACCATACCGGTGAAGAAGCTGGTCAGCGCGGTGACGGTGACCGAATCCACGCCGATGCTCACGCACTGCTTGACCGTCTCGCGGACTTCCAGCTTGGAGCGGAAGAACCAGAAGAACACGGATTTCAGCATCAGCGCGGCCGCGCCCAGCGCCTGGGTCAGGTCGATGAAGCTCCGGCCTATGCCTTCGGTGATGGGGTGTTTCATTCGGCGAACACCCTCGGCACGCGGGCGGAGATTTGCGTGACTATCTCGTAATGTATCGTGCCGGCGATATCCGCCAGCTCCTGCGCCGTCACTTCTTCGGCGCCCTGCCGGCCCAGCAGCACGGCTTCCGATCCGACGGAGGCCTCCTTCACGGCGGTCACGTCCACCATGGTCATGTCCATGGTAACGTTGCCCAGCACGCGGCAGCGCCGGCCGCCTATCAGCACGTCGGCCTTGTTCGAGAAACGGCGGATGTAGCCGTCGCCGTAGCCGGCGGGAATAGTGGCGATCTTCATGGCGCGGTCGGCGCGGAAAGATCTGTTATAGCTGATGTACGCGCCCTCGCGCACGTTTTTCACGAAGACAACGCTGGTTTTCAGCGTCATGGCCGGCTCGAAGCCCGGCGCCTGGCCGTAGGCGGCTATGCCGCAGCGCACCATGTCCATGCGGCTGACGGGAAAATTCATGGCGGCGGCCGAGTTAGCGGCGTGCATGACGAGGCCGCGCGCGCCGCGCAGCTCCAGCTCGGCGGCCGTTTCGCTGAAGATGGCCAGCTGGGCGCCGGTATAATCCGGGTCCGTGTCGGCGCTGGAAAGGTGCGTATAGACCCCGGCCACGCGCACGTCTGCGCGGCCGCTCAGCTCGTCGTAAATTTTGATAACGGAGGGTTTGCGGGCGCCTATGCGGCCCATGCCGGTCTCCAGCTTTATGTGGCAGGCGGCCGTCTTGCCCAGCTTGCGCGCGGCCTCGGCCACCTGGCGCGCCGCGTCCAGGCTGGCGATGGTCACCATCAAATCCGCGTTTATCGCCTCGACGAAGCTTTCGAAAGGGTACAGGCTGCCCAGCACCAGCACGGGGCTTTTCAGCCCGGCGGCGCGCAGCGCCAGCCCCTCTTCCACGGAGGAAACCCCGAAGCCCCACGCCAGGCCCTCGCGCTCGGCCAGGCGCGCCAGCTCCACGGCGCCGTGGCCGTAGGCGTTGGCCTTGACCACGAAAAGCAGCCGCGCGGGCGCGGCTGTTCTCGCAAGTTTTTGCAGGTTCTTCCTTACGGCGGAGAGCCGTATTTCGGCGACGGTGGGGCGCAGTACCTGGGCCATGAGGCCTAGTAAACCGCCTCTTCCGCTATTGGCGCCATCGTCTCCATCGCCGGGTTCTCGAACTTGGTGCACTCGCTGAAGAAAGCCAGCTTCACGTCCCCGACGGGGCCGTTGCGGTGCTTGGCCACGATCAGCGTGGCCTGGTTCTTGACGGTCGGGTCCTCGCGCTTGTAATACTCCTCGCGGTGGATCATCGCCACGAAGTCGGCGTCCTGCTCGATGGAGCCGGAGTCGCGCAGGTCGGAAAGCTGCGGCCTGTTGTCGGTGCGGCCCTTGTCCTCGCTGCGGCGGTTCAGCTGCGAGAGGGCTATCACCGGCAGCTTCAGGCTGCGGGCCAGGTCCTTAAGCAGGCGAGAGATCTCGGCCACTTCCTGCTGGCGGCTCTCGGAGCGGCCGGTGCCGCGGATCAGCTGCAGGTAGTCTATGATGACGAGGCCCAGTTCTTTGCCTTCGTTCTTGAGCTGGCTCATCAGCTTGCGGGTGCGGTTGCGGATGTCCAGGATGCCGAGGCCCGGGGAGTCGTCGATATAGAGCGGCGCCTCGGAGACCACGCCGGAATACTTGGTGAGCTGCGGCCAGATCTCGCGCGGCAGCGCGCCCTTGCGCACGCCGCCGAGGTTGGCGCGGGCGGCGGAGCAGATCAGGCGCTGCATGATGGAATGCTTGTCCATTTCCATCGAGAAGACGGCGGTCGGCACCTTCTTCTCGGCGCTGGCGTGGTAGGCCATGTTCAGCGCCAGGGCCGTCTTGCCCATCGAGGGGCGGGCGGCGATGATGATCAGGTCGGACTTCTGGAAGCCGCCGGTCATGTCGTCGAGCCGGGTGAAGCCGGTGGGCACGCCGGTCACGGCGGAATGCTGCGAATACATCTTCTCTATGCGGTTGAGCGTCTCGCCGGCCAGCACGGAGGACGGGGAGAAGCCGTGGTCGGTGTGCTTCTGGGCGACGGAGAGCACCTGCTCCTCGGCGAAATCCATGATCTTGTCCACGGGCTCGGAGCCTTCCTGGGATTTCTCGACGATGGAGGTAGAGACGCGGATCAGCTCGCGCAGCAGGGCCTTCTCGCGGACGATGTTGGCGTAGGCGTTGGTATGGGCGGCCGTGGAGACCTTCTCCATCAGCTCGGCCATGTACTTCTGCCCGCCCAGTTCCTCCAGGCGGCTGGTCTTCCTGAGCTCTTCCGAAAGGGTAACCACGTCCACCGGCAAATTGCGCTGGCGCAGTTCGAGGATGGTCTCGTAGATCCGGGCGTGGATGTCGCTGTAAAAATGTTTGGGCTGCAGGATCTCCAGGATCCCGTCGATGGCTTCTTTCTCGATGAGCATGGCCCCGAGCACGGCCATTTCCGCCTCGGTGGAATGCGGAGGAACCTTGTGATAGGTCATATAACTCCCCCTGGTTTTTTCTGTGATTAAGCCCGGGCTCTGACCTTGCGGCCTCGGCGCCGGGCTTAAAGGAGTGCTCTTCTTACTTGCTCTGCGCCGAAACCGCCACCTTTATCTTGGCGGCGATGTCGGGCTTTAAAGCTATCTCCACTTCGAAGGTGCCGACGGCCTTTATGGAAGCCGGCAGGCGGATCATGTCTTTGTGCACTTCGATGTCGGCGGCGGCCAGGTTCTTTATGATATCGCTCTTGGCCACGGACCCGAACATCACGCCCTCTTCGGAAACGGGGCGGGAGAAGGAAAGGGTGATCGCGGAGAGGCGCTTGGCCAGGTCGTTAAGGCCGGCGTCCTCGGCGGCGACGCGCTTGGCGCGCTTGTCGGCGCTGTTCTTCCAGGCGCTCAGCGCGCCCACGGTGGCGACTTCCGCCATGCCGCGGGGCATGAGGAAATTGCGGGCGTAGCCGTCTTTAACGGTCTTTATTTCGCCGGAGCGGCCCAGGTTGGTGACGTCTTTTTTGAGTATGACTTTCATTTTAATGCTCCGTTAGCCGTTGTAGGACATGAGGGACAGGTTGCGGTTGATCTTCACGGCCCTCATGATCTGGCGCTGATGCTTGGCGCAGGCGCCGGTGATGCGGCGGGAAAGGATCTTGCCGGTGTCGGTGCAGAAAGTTTTCACGATCTGGGACTGCTTGTAATCCACCAGGTCTATGTGCTCGGCGCAGAGGCGGCACACCTTGCGGCGCGGGGCGAACCGGCGGCCGCCGGGGCGGCGCGGGCCGAAAGATTCGCGGTGCGCAGGAGCGCCCATGGGCGGCCTGGGGGCTGCCGCGGGGGCAGGCTGACTGGCGGGGGTGATTTCTTTGTTCTCCATAATGTTAGCTCCTACTGTTTTTAAAAAAACGATTCCTGTTTAGAACGGCACTTCCTCTATGCCCGAGGCGTCGCCCTTGAGCTCCGCGTCGGCGGCGGGCTCTTCGGCCGCCGCGGCGGGGCCGGCTTCGCCGCCCTGCTCGCCGTAGGCCATCAGCTGCACCCTGCGGGCGGTAACTTTCATCTCTTTGCGCTTGGCGCCGGTCTTATCCGTATACTCGGAAGCGGTCAGGCGGCCTTCCACCAGCACCGGGCTGCCCTTCTTCATCTTTTCTTTGCAGCGCTCGGCGGCGGGACCCCAGACGGTGACGGCCACGAAAGTCGTGTCGTCCTTCCATTCGCCGCTGGCGGGGTCCTGGAAGCGGCGGTTGACCGCCACCGACAGGGAAACCACGCCCTGCTGCTTCTGCGTGAAGCGCAGTTCAGGGTCACGGGTCAGCCTTCCGGCTATCATGACCTGGTTAATCTCCGGGATCCTTATATCCATATGTCCCCCTGTGAGGGCGGCCTCAAGGCTTCTTTACGGGCTGCTCCACGGTCGCTTTCATCATCAGCGCGCGCAGAACGGTTTCCTGGAGCTTCAGGCCGTGGTTGATAGTCTTCACGCTCTCCGGCGTGGCTTTGACTTTCATATAGACGTAGAAGCCGTCGCGGTTCTTGCCCACGTTGTGGGAGAACTTCTTGCGGCCCAGCCTGTCTTCAGCCAGAACTTCGCCCTTTTCATCGGTGAGGATCTTTTTGGCTTTTTCCACCGCTTCCCCGACTTCGGCGTCGGTAAGCTGGGGATTGATAATCAGCATTAACTCATAGGTATTCATAGTAGGGTAATAATACCAAATCCGGGGCGGCTTTACAATACGGGGCGGCAGACCAGCACCTGCTTGGTCGACTTCCCCGTGAAAGGGGCCCCCTTGAAATCCCCGCAGCGCTGCGTCACGCGGAAACCGTTATAGTGGACCAGCGCAAGCAGTTCCTGGGGGAAAAAACACCGTAAATTAAGGCTTTTTTTAACCGTTTTGCCGGTGCGCTCGCTGCGGTAATGCCAGACCAGGCGGGACACCTGGGCCGCCCTGTCATAAGAGTAGGTCTCGTTGACCAGTATTTTTCCTCCGCCGGCCGGGTCTTCATAATAAGCCACCGGCAGCAGTTCTTCGGGGTCCCTGGTAAGGTAGATGGGGTCCGGACTGAAAACGTCGAAAATAAAGCGCCCGCCCGGCGCCAGGTGCGCCCTGACGGAGCGGAACAGGCCCTCCAGTTCCTCCCTGCGGCCCAGGTGCTGGATGGAATTAAAGGCGATAAAGATGAGTTTGAACTTCCGGTCCAGGCTGAATTTCCTGGCGTCGCCCCGGCGGAAATCCATTTTCACGCCGGCCGCGGCGGCCTTGGCGCGCGCCCGCGCCAGCATGGGCCCGGCGTAATCCAGGCCGGTTATATCCACGCCGGCCTTCTTTAAAGGAATGGTCAGGCGGCCCGTGCCGCAGGCCAGCTCCAGCACCGGGCCGCGGGCTTTTTTAGCCTCGGCCAGATAGAAGGCGGTGTCGTCCTGGTACGGGGCGTTGAAAGCGTCGTAATGGTCCCCGGCCCAGTAGATCTCGGAGCCGTCCGCGGTTTTGGTCATAGGTATATTTTACCTTTTTGCTATTGCTATAATTCTGCGATGACCAAAACGTTTTTCCGGGAACTCCTGGCGCCGGCGGGCCTGCTGCTGGCCGCCGCCCTGGCTTTCGGGATGACGCTGCGGGTGGGCTTCATGTGGGACGACCACCGCATGATAGAGCAGAATCCGCGCCTGGCGCTCAGCGCCGCCAACCTCGGCTCGGCCTTCAAGGGCGACCCGTTCAGCCAGGGCCTGAACTATTACCGCCCGCTGCAGACGGTCAGCAACATGGCGGATTTCGCGGTCTGGGGCCTGCGGCCCTTCGGCTACCACCTGACCAATTTCCTCTTCCACGCCGCCGCGGCCCTGCTTTTCTTTTACCTGGCGCTGGCGCTGGGCTTCGCGCGCCCGGCGGCTTTCTGGGCGGCGGCGCTGCTGGCCGCGCACCCGGCCGCCGTCGAGCAGCTGCTGATCATAGCCGGGCGGGCGGAGCTGGCCTCCGCCGCCTGCGTGGCCGCCTCGCTGCTGCTGTTCCTCAAGGGCCGCACGGCGGCCTCCTTCGTGTTTTTCCTGGCGGGCTGCGGGTTCAAGGAGAACGGGGTGGTCATGCCTGCGCTGGCCGCGCTGTGCCTGTGGTACCTGAAGCGGGAGAAAAGAGATTATTTAAAGCTGCTGCCTTTCTTCGCCGCCATCCCGCTCTACCTCTTCCTCAGGCACCAGGCGCTGGGCATGGGCCTGTTCTCGCACGGCCTGGCGCCCGTGCTGTCCGGCCTCTTCCTTAAAGTGCCGGCCAGCGTGCTGGCCTACTTAAAGGAAGCCCTGCTGCCTTTCGACATGCATTCCCACCGCCTGCAGCCGGACCTGGCCCTGCTGCGCTGGGGCGCGCTGCCGGCCCTGGCCGCGGCCGGCTATTTCATCTTCAGGAAAGGCGGGCGCGCCGCGGTCTTCTGCTCCGGCTGGTACCTGCTGAACCTGGCGCCCAAGTTCCCCCTGCTGGCCGCCAACGACCTGATGCTGGACCACTGGGCCTACCTCGCCAACGCCGGGCTTTTCCTCCTGCTGGCCGACAGGCTGACCGCTAAAAAAGACCTGAAGCCCGTGCTGCCGTTGGCCGCGGCCCTGCTGATAGCGGCCAATTTCTTCAACATCCCGCGGCGCGATACCGACCTGGAGAATTACGAGCACGCCGCGCTGAAGACTACCTCCAAGCCGCTGCTCTACAATTTGTCGAGGGAATATTACCTGGCGGGCAGGTTCCTGAAGAGCCGGCTGCTGCTGGAGCGCGTGGCGGCCGAGGAGCCAAACAACCCGGTCTACCTCAACGGCCTCGGCCTGGCCCGCTGGAAAAGCGGCGAGGTGCGGGGAGCGCTGGCGGCGCTGGACGCCGCGCTGGCGCTGAAGCCGGGCGACCCGGAGACGCTGCAGAACCGCTACACGGTACTGCTGGCCGCCGGCAGGCAGGCAGAGGCCGCCGCCGCGCTGGAGGAAATTTTAAAGGTCAGCCCCGGCTACGCCCCGGCGCTGCTGGCGGCCGCCAGGGCGCATACGGCGGGCGGGCGCGGAGCGCAGGCCGAGGCCGCCTACCTGCGGATCCTGGCCGCCAATCCGGCGGACCTGGAAGCCCTCAACGATTACGGCGTGCTGCTGGCGCGGCGGGGAGACTACGACGGGGCGGAGGCGCTTTTCCGGCGGGCGCTGCGGCTGCTGCCCGGCGGCGGCGCCGCGCAGAACCTGCTGAAGGTGCAGGCCCTTAAAGCGGCGGGCCGGCCACAGCGGTGACCGGCCCGGACCAGGAGTCGCCTTCAACCCCTATTTTTTCAGCCCTTCCCTCAGCGCTTTTATCTCGGCGCCAATAGCGCGCTCGCGCAGGGCCAGCGCTTTCATGGCCTCTTTGAACTCGGGCTTGTTCAGCGCGCGCATCAGGTCGGTGTAAATCAGGGAGGCCTTTTCGGCCCTCACGGCGCGGGCCCGCAGGGAGGCCTCCAGCGAGCGGGAAACCTCTATGCTTCGCTTGCGGAAGCCGGTGCCTTCCTTGAGGATGCGGCCCAGCTCCAGCAGGCGCGACTTCTTCTCCTCCACCAGGCTGTCGTAAAGCGCGGCCGCCTTTTCCCCGGCCGGGACGCGTCCGAAAGCCGCGGCGTCCACCTCGCAGGCGGAAATATCTTCCATCTCGCCGCAGATCGCGGCCCGCACAAGTTCTTTTAGCGTCATAATCCAGCCTCTATTGAAACCTTGACCACCACTTTCACCACCGGCCCAGGCGCGCCGGCGGGCAGCCGCGGCGCGTGGGCGTCTTCCGGGTAAAGCACGGCCAGCTCTCCGGCGCGCAGCACCGCCGGCACCTGCCAGGCCGCCCCGGCGGCGCCGAAGCAGGCGTCCTTCTCACCGTCGTAGGGCTCGCCGATCTCCACGCGGTCCAGCGGGGCCCAGGCTATGGTCTCCGCGCCGGCCGCCAGGTACTGCACGTCTATAAATTTGCGGTGCGCCTCGAACTTCGCCGGCAGGGCGGGCGCCGTAGAATAGCGCTGCACCATGGCATAGACCCGCTCGCCGTCTATCTCGTACCTGCCGTCGGGCAGTTCGCGCAGGCCGGGGCGGCGCAGGAAAGCCAGGGCCGCCTTCAGCCCGGGCGCGTGAGGGACCTGGCGGTCCGCGTGTTCAAGCCGCGTAAGTATCATAGTAAGGCGGTCAGTAGGCCAGCTCAGCGGAGATGACAGGCGCGAAGATGGCCTTGCCGTGGTTCTCTTTCAGCGTCTTCAGGTAAACCTCGAAATCGAAGATATAGGCGAAATGCCAGGTCTTGAGGCTCTTCAGGAAGAACAGATCGCGCAGCGCCTCGTCGCGCAGCGAGTGGTCTATCTGGGCGGCCCATTTCACGCGCCGCTCCAGCGTTACCGTCAGGTCGTCTTCCAGGATATTCTTGTCGGCGGCGGCTATCTCGTTCGAAAAATAATCGTTTTTGGCCCAGAGGTTCACCCAGCGGCCGGTATTGCGGGGCTTGGCCACGAACTGCTGCAGCTGGCCCGCGTTGATCTCGAGCTTGAGGAAGAGTTCCAGCCACCAGTGGCCGGGCACCAGCGGCGAGCCCAGGGTGACGAGCTTTTCCACGCGCACCTCGGGCGCCGAGACGGCCAGGCGGTGCAGGGCGGTATGCGCCAGCACCGTGCCCCAGCTGTGCGCCACCAAATAGACCGGGCGGCCTTCGGAGCGGGCCTTGGAGAAGATCCGCTTTATCTCTTTCTCCACCAGCGGCACCGCGGCCTCGCTCTCGTCGGGGTCGCGCGACCAGCGCACCGGCACTATCTCATATCTCTCCCCCGGCAGGGCTTCCGCCAGGCGGGCGTCCAGGTAATTGTCGGGCAGGCGCTTGAAGGTCTCTTCCAGGGCGGCGTCCTGGCCCACGCTGGAGATGCCGGCGGCGAACAGGGTCTCGTCCAGCTCCCGGCCGGGCTTGAAATGGGCTATTATTTTTTTGAAGTAGGCGAGCTCCAGTTTGCCTATGCCCAGCTCGGCGAAGTCCACGCCCACGATGGAGATCACTACCGGCCTTGCGGCCGCCAGCGCCTCGGCTTCAGGCAGGGCGGGCGCGGGCAGGGCCGGGCCGGCCGCGGCCGCGCACGGCCCGGGGGTGTCAAAACAGGGCGCGGCGTTCAAACCGGCCGTTAAAGAAAAACAGAGCAGCAGCGCTGCGGTATAGCGTCCCATACCGCAATTATATATCTTTAGCGGGGTTCAGAGGGTGTTCTGCCAGGGGCCGGCGTTGGTGACGTCCCGGAAGCCCAGGCCCTTCAGTATGCCGGCGGCCGCGCCGCTGCGCGCCCCCGAGGCGCAGGAGAGCACCACGGGCTTGTTCTTGTCCAGCGCCGCGGCCCGCGCGGCGATCTCGTCGAGGGGGATGTTGAGGCTGCCCGGCCGGTTGCCGGCGGCGAACTCGGCTGGCGTGCGCACGTCCACGAATACCGCTCCCCCCGCCGCCAGCCCCGGCAGCCTGCGCCTGGCGGCTTTGAACCGGAAATAGCGGAACAACAGGTAGGCGGCTACCGCCGCGGGCAGCAGGTAAGGCTGAATGGTTTCCAGGTTTATGTTCATGAGGTCCTCTTTGCGGGCTTCTTTATCTTCATCGTTTAGATGCGGCCGGCGCCCGGAAGTTTCAGCCCACGGAGTTTTTGTTTTGTAGAATTTATCCCGGAGGCCGACATGAACAAAGTTCTCGAAGTTATCAAAAGCCGCCGCAGCATACGCAAGTACCTGCCGGACCAGCTGAAGCAGGCAGAGCTGGACGCCATACTGGAGGCCGGCCTGTACGCGCCCAGCGCGCACAACGACCAGCCCTGGCATTTCACGGTGATCCGCGACTCCGCGCTGCTGGACCGCATCAGCCGGCTGTCCAAGGAGCTGATGCTCAAGAGCGAGGTGGACTGGATGCGCGAGATGGGCGCCAACGAGAAGCTCCACATCTTTTATAACGCCCCGGTGGTGGTGGTGGTCTCCATGCGCAAGGCAGCCATCTCGCCGCTGGTGGACTGCTCGGCCGCCATAGAAAATATGCTGCTGGCCGCCGAGTCACTCGACATAGGTTCCTGCTGGATAGGCCTGTCCCGGTTCTGGTTTTCGCTGAAAGAAGAGGTGGCGCGCCTCAACCTGCCTGAAGGCTACGAGCCGTGCTACGCGGTGACCCTGGGCTACAAAGGCCACCGCCCGGAGAAGGCCCTGCCCAGGAAGCCCGGCACGATAGCCTATCTGGATTGAGGAATACGCGGAACAGGGAACCGGGTTTATTTCAGCGCGGCGCGGGCGCGCACGGCTTGCAGGCGCTCCGGGTCGCCGATGTCGCTCCAGAAGGGCGATTTGTCCTCGAAACCTTTTATAATCTCTCCGGCTGCGGCGAGCCGCAGGTAGACCGCGGTGACGGAGAAGATGCCGTCCTCGGTTATCCGGGGCAGCAGGGCCGGGGAGATCACCTGTATGCCGCTGAAGGCCAGCGGCAGCAGCCCGGGCTTGGGCAGGTCCCCTTCGCGGCCTTTCAGTTTCATGGCTCCGTCGAAAAGCAGGCGGCGTTTCGACGGCCGGTCCCTGACGGCCAGCGTCGCCAGCGCGCCCGAGGCCAGGTGGGCCGCGTACAGCCCGCCCAGGTCCATCTCTGAATACACGTCGGAGTTATAGGCGAAAAAAGGTTCCCCGTCTTTAAAGAAGGCGGCGGCCTTCTTCAGCCCCCCGCCGGTCTCCAGCGGGGCGTTCTCCTCGCGGGAAAGCTCTATCTTGAAACCTAAATTATTCCTGGAGCGCAGGAAGGCCTCTATCTTGTCGTGGAAATGGTGGGTGTTTATCACGAACTCGCCGGCCCCGGCGGCGGCCAGCCGGCGCATTACCAGTTCCAGCATGGGGACGCCGCCCACCTCGACGAGCGCCTTGGGAATGTCGTCGGTGAGCGGGCGCAGCCGCGTACCCAGCCCGGCCGCGAAGATCAGCGCCTTCACTTGGGCGTTCCGCCTATTTCGCGGTGCGCCAGCTCTACGCGCGCGCCGTATTTCTGCTTTATCCGGGCGGCCAGGGCCTCGGCGCAGTAGACCGAGCGGTGCCGCCCGCCGGTGCAGCCGAAGGCCGCGGAGAGCGAGGTGAAGTTGCGCGCCTGGTAATTCTCCACGCTCATGTCCGTCATGGCGAACACGTTCTGCAGGAACTTCTCCACCTCGGGCTCTTTTTTAAGGAAGTCGATGACAGGGGCGTCCCGGCCGGTGAGCTGCGCGTACTCGGCGTGGCGGCCCGGGTTGGGCAGCGCGCGGCAGTCGAAGATGAAGCCGCCGCCGTGGCCGCGGTCGTCGAGCGGCACGCCGTTCTTGTAGGAGAAGCTCATGATCCTGACGGTAAGCCCCAGCCTGGTCTGACCGAACTGCCGCAGGTAGGAAGAGGCCGCTATGCGCTTGAAGCAGGCGGTCAGCTCGGGAGTCTTAACGTCCAGCTCGGCGTTGCGCAGCAGCCATTCTATATTGCGCACCGCGTAGGGCACGCTGGCCAGGAAATGGGTCTTGCGCTCGTAGAAGCCGCGCAGGCCGTAGGCGCCCATGGCCTGCATGATGCGGATATAGACGAAGGCGTGGTAATACTTCATGAACTCAGCGGACTTCTGGCCGGAAGTTTTGAGGTAGTAATTGGTCAGTTCCACGCGCGTCTCGGGCGGCAGGTCGGCCTTGGCGTCGTAAAGCAGCGAGGCCAGATCGTACTGCGCGGGTCCGCGCCGGCCGCCCTGGTAGTCTATGAACCACGGCTCCCCGTCCTTCAGCATGATGTTGCGGCTCTGGAAGTCGCGGTAGAGGAAATAATCGGCCGGCGCCTCCAGCAGGAAATCGGCGAATCGCGTGAAGTCCTCTTCCAGCCTGGCCTCGTTGAACGGGATCTTGGCCAGCTTGAGGAAGTAATACTTGAAATAATTCAGGTCCCACATTATCGACTGGCGGTCGAAGACGGGGCGCGGGTAGCAGACCTTCAGGTCCAGCCCGCGCGAGACCTGGGCCTGGAACTTCGGCAGCCAGTCCAGCACCTTGTTGTAGGCCGCCATCACGGGCTGCGGGATCTCCGCGCCGCGCTCGGCGGACAGGAACTCAAAAAGCGTGGTATTGCCGAGGTCTTCCTCGAGGTAGATGCCCTGGGCCTGGTCCTCGGCGTAGATCTCCGGCACCGGCAGCTGCTGCGCGCGGAAGTGGCGCGAGAATTCCAGGAAGGCCCGGTTCTCCAGCTTGTCCGGGCCGAAAGCCCCGATGACGGAGCGCGCGCCGCCGCCCAGCCGGAACAGGCTGCGCGCGGAGCCGTCGCCCTTGAGCGGCTCGAACGAAGCGGGCTCGGCCCCGAAAGTTTTTTTATAGAGGGCCCGCAGCGGGACCTCGGGCAGCGGCTTCACTCCGGGGGTTTCTTTTTCTTGATTTTTAAGCGGCATGTCGTCTCCAGTCCTACATCAGGCACCAAGTCATCAGCACGGCCGCGCCGGCGGTGAGCGCCGCGTCCAGCGCGCCTACCGCGGCGTTGCCCTTGAGCACTTCGGCCCTGAAGGTGGCCCCAGGCAGCAGCGCGAAGTCGGCGGCCCAGCGGAAGGCGGCTATGCCGGCGGCCCCGGCGGCATAATAAAGCACGGTGTCGAACACGCTGCGGCCCAAACCGAGGTAAGGCCCGGAGAGGGCTTCCCAGGCTATCAGCCCCAGCCCCGTTATCACCCCCGCGGCGCTGAAGGCGGCGGCCAGGTTTCCCTTGTCCAGCTCGCCGGCCAGGTCGAACCTGCCGGCCTTGAAATACAGCTTCACGGCGGCGGCCAGCAGCAGCTGCCCCAGCAGCCAGAAGGCCGACATCATCAGTATCCCGCCGGCCTCGCCCCACGACGAGCCCAGGATCACCAGCCCGAGCGCGACCTCGTGAGCGGCCCGCACCAGCCCGGCGCCGGGAGAGCCGGCTGCCACGCGCGCGGGCAGGCCGAGGTCTTTCAGGTAGGTCTTGTCCGCGGCCCACATGGAAGCGTTGAGCAGCAGCAGCGCGAACAGACCGAAGCCCGCCGCCTCCAGCAGCCCCTGCGAGAACGAGCCGGAGGCCCAGGAGATGGGCCCGCCGAGCGAGAGGATCACCGCGAAGAAATAGCCGCCGGCGTCCAGCGCGGCGGCGTGGTTCTTTTCGGCCAGCAGCCGCCAATCCAGCCTGCCGCGCGCCGGGTTTACGGCGTAGAGCAGCCGCGCCAGCCAGCACAGCGCCAGCGCCAGCAGGCCGTAGCCCGCCGATTTCAGGATATCGGAAAAAGTTTCGATCATCGCACCGCTCCTTTAGCTTCCAGCCGAGAGACCAAAGTTTTGGCCAGCTGCGGGTAAAAATAAATATCGTGCGCCCCGGCCAGCCGGGCCAGGCTCCCGCCGAAGCGGGCCTTGAAGGCCGAAAATTTGGCGTAGGGGTGGTGCGGCTGGTCCTCCGGCGCCACGCCGTACATGTCGTAGAAGGCGCAGCCCCTGCCGCGCGCGTCGCGCATCACGCGCCAGTGCATGGCGTAGGCGGCCATGGTGCGCTTGAGGAAAGGCGAGGTGCCGCCGTAGAGGTAGGTGGCCCTGTTCCCGAAGAACACCGCCACGGAGGCGGCCGCGGGCATGCCCTGGTAAGTGGCCAGGTACACGCGCGCCAGGCCGGCGGGCCCCAGCGCTTCCAGCAGCCGGCTGAAGAAGCCCACCGGCTCGCCGGAAAAATTATGGCGCGCGCAGGTAAGCTGGAAGAGCTCGTGGAACTCCCCCGTCAAGTCTCCTCCCGGCGAGGAAATTACCTCCACGCCCTTGCGCTCAGCGAGCCTGACGTTATAGCGGCCCTTCTGCGTCATCGCGGCCAGCAGTTCTTCTTCGGAGCCGGCCAGCGGCACCAGCAGCGTCGGGGTGGGCACCAGGTCCAGCGGCGCGCGCAGCGCGGGGCCCAGGAAAGGCGGCAGGCCGGTGATAAAAGGTTCCAGCCTGGCCAGCGGCGAGCCGGTCTTCGCGGCCAGCGCGCCCAGCCGCTCTTTGAGCAGGACGAAGCAGGCTTCGGCTTTCGCCGGGTCGGACCACGGCAGCACCGGGCCGTGCGGCATGGCCAGCGGCGACACGCCCAGCGAGGTCTCTACCCTGTACACCAGGGCGCCCGCTATCAGTTTGCCGCCCTCGAAGATGCCGAGGCGCTCCACCTTCGCGCCCTCGGCTTCCTTGAACTCGCTCCATTCCCAGCTCTGCATGAAGCCGGAACCTTCAGAGGAGGCGACCAGGTCGTTCCAGAGTTTAAAATGCTCCTTCTTGAGCCCGGCTATCCTCATTGTCCGGCCTTGGACGCCAGCAGCGTCTCGAAGATCGCCTTGCGCGGATTGTTCGGGGCCAGCAGGGAGTTCTTCCAGGTCAGAACCTCCGTGATAAAGCCGTCCAGGTCTTCCGCCGGGCTCAGCGCGGGGTGGGTCAGGCCGCGCAGGCCCAGGTAGGGATAGGAGAAGAAGGCCCCGTCCTTGTCCGCCAGGACTATCTCGTAATCGTCCGCCAGGTAGAGCCCCGGCGCGAGCCGTTCCCAGCCGGCGGGGATCTCCGGCAGCGGCGCGGCCGCGGCGCCCTGCTGCAGCGACAGCGAGGCCTTCAGCAGGGCCGCCTTGATATCGGCGATATTGGCGGCCTCGTTGGCGTGGCCCCGGATCTCCGACGAGAAAACCGCGGCGGGCCCGGCCCAGGCCAGCCATTTTTTGTAGGCCTCCAGCGCCTTGTCCGCGGCCTTCACGTGCTGCTCTATGGCGCCCAGGGCGGCCTGCAGGGCGCCCGGCTCCGGAAGGAAGTCGAACAGCGGCTCGGTCGAGCGCTTGTCCAGCAGCGTGAAGCGCCCGGTGCCCGCGCTGAGCAGGTACGGCGTATGGCCGAGCTTCAGGTACAGCTCGCCTGACTTCGAGATGAAAGAGTCGTCGGTGAGCGCGAAATACAGCCGCTCTTCTTTTATGCCGGCCGGCCCCGCCGCGCTTTCGGGAGCGCGGTAGCGCAGCACCTCGGCCGGCCGGGCCCTGTCGCCCGAGGCCAGCGTGAACAGCACCTGGCTGCCCTGGAAAACCGGGTGGTGGAAGGGCGAGCGGGTGTCCGGCGTGAAGAAGGTGATGTCGAGGGAGGTATCGCTGCCGGCGGAGCCGTGCGAATAGTAGCCCTTGGCGTAGGCGTTGTCCGGGTAGGCCATGTTCACGAAGACCAGCAGCGTCATCAGCAGGGCGAACACCTGCCAGGCGCGGTCGGTGTCCGGCACGGCGCCCTTGAGCAGGCCTGGCAGCTTCTCGCGGAGCAGTTTTATTTCCTCAAGCGCCTTGCCCGGCATTGCGGCCGCGTTTTTCTCCAGCTCGGAGAGGAAGAGGTCCCAGTCCAGCAGCCGCAGGGTCTCCATCAGCCGCCATTCCCATTCGGAGGCGAGCTGCGGCCAGACCAGGCGCTCGGACCCGGGAATTCCCGCCAGCAGTTCCCTGGCGGCGGCCGAGTTTGCGAAGTCGGCCATGACGCCGCCCCCGGCGCCGCCCGGCTCCTGCAGGTTTACCAGGCAGAGCAGGTCGCCCGGCTTCTTTATCACGCAGGAGAGCGGCAGGCCGCGCTCTGCGCCGGACAGGCGCAGGGTGAGGGCCTCCCTGAAAGTCGCGGGAGTCAGCCAGGCATTGCCGCGCCCGAAGCGCAGGGCCTTCAACTCGGCGTCCTTTATGGGCCGCGGCGAGGCCAGGAACATGCCCCAGTCGCCGTAGCCGTGGGCGGTGAAGGAAGGGATGGAGATCCGCAGCGGCCGCGGGTACAGCCGGGCGGAGGCCAGGGTGCGGTAGAGGGACCAGAAGGCGGCCGGGAAGCGGTCCGGCGAAACGGCGTTCATGGCGAACACCCCGCCCGGGGCCAGCCGGGCGCGCACGGCGGAGAAGAAGGCGCGCGTAAAAAGCGAACAGCCGGCCAGGTCTTCGGGGAAGGTGAAGTCCGCCAGCGCCAGGTCGAAGGCGCCGCCCGGGGCTTTCAGGTGCAGGCGCGCGTCGCGCGCCAGCACTTTGGCTCGGGGATCGTCCAGGGCGCCGCCGTTGAAAGGGGCGAACTCGGTGCGGGCCAGCTCCAGCACGCCGGGGTCGTAGTCGGCCAGCTCCGCCGAAGCCACGCCGCCGGCCAGCAGGCGCTTGAGCGCCAGGCCGTCGCCGCCGCCCAGCACCAGCGCCCGCAGCGGCGCGGGCTTGCGCGCCGCGGCCAGCGCAAGCGGCGGCAGGGCCAGCGCTTCGTGGTAGACGGCCTCGTCGCGGCTGTCAAACTGCAGGCTGCCGTCTATGTAGAAGGCCCGCCCGCCGGGGACTTCGCGGACTTCCAGCCTATGCCGGTTCATCGGAGCCCCCTTTGAAGAAGTAGACCAGGAAGACCGCCGCGGCGGGCAGCAGCGGCAGCGCGCAGGCCGCCAGCAGGCCGCCCGGATTATGCGGGCGCGGCGCGAACTTTATGTAATGGGCGAAGCCGACGATGTAGAGGAACAGCAGCGAGGCGTTGGCGGCTATCCAGCCCTTCTCCGAAGAGCGCTCGACGCTGAACACCCTGGAGAAGAATTCGGCGATGGCGGCCCCGCCGAGGGCGCCGTACATGGCGTATTCCCAGTAGGAGCCGCCCAGGCCGCGGAGCTTGAGCGCCAGTATCGCGCCGCCGACGGCGGCGGCCAGCGCCACGGCCAGCAGGCCCCTGTGCGCGCCGGCCAGCACGGCGATAAAAGCGCAGGCGGCCGGCACCAGCAGCGCCACCAGGTACTCCGCGCCGGTATCGAAGGCGCCCATCACCCCGGCCACGATGGGCAGGAAAAAGAAGCAGACGAAGCAGCCCGCCACGAAAGTGCCGGCGGCCTCGGAGCCGCGCAGAAGGCTGCGGCGCGGCGCGGCGGAAGGCGGTATAACCGAAAAATCAGACGACTTGACGACGTCCCCGTCGTAGGCCTCGTAATAATCCGCGTCCGGCTCCTTCCAGATCTCTATGGCCAGGTTGCGCTTGCGGGTGTCGTCGTAGTAATCCCAGGTCAGCTTGGTGACGTTGTTGCCGTCGTCGTCCTCGGCGATCCCCTCGGTTTCGCCGTCGAGCTTAAAGCCCAGCCCGCAGAACCTTACCCGGGCCGGCGCGGCGGGCACGGAATCCGTTTCCCCGAAGCTTTCCCACTCCCCGGAAGGCAGCTGCCGCTCCACGTCGCCGATGGAGGCCTGCCTGGTGCAGACCCAGACCTCTTCCACGGAGCCGCCCTTGTTCTCGCGCGACATCACCAGGTAGCGGGTGCCGGCGGAGGATTCCAGCTCCCACTGCACTTCCTGGTAATCGGCGGACTCCTTGTAGAGGTCGCGGTCCGTGACCTCCCATTGCTGGGAGTCCCAGCGCACCCAGTCGCCGGTCTTCAGATCTTGGAGTTTAGGCATCCGGCTTTATTCTAGAAATTACCGCCCAGCCGCGCAACCGGCAATAAAAAAGCCCCGGCTGCCCGGGGCTTTGCGGCGCGAACGGGGGCGTCAGCGCGCCAGCGGCTTGAAAGAAGCCAGCACCGCTTGGTAGTGTTTCAGGTTGGCCTTGGCCAGGTCCATCGGCGCGTAATAGCGCAGCACGTAGAAGCCGTTCTTAACCGGCACCACGTGGAATTTCTCGTAGACGTGGATCTTCTTGGGATGCAGCGCTTCCTTGGGCTCGTACTCGAAGGTCTTGCGCTCGAAGACCCTGGCGTAATAATTGCCGGCCTTGCCCGCGGCCACCTTGCCGTAGACCTTGCCGTCCACGTTCACGCCTATGGCCGGCTGGGAATGCAGCTTTATGAACTTTTCCGGCGTGGGCTGCACCAAATTGCCGGGGGCGTAATAGTGCACGCCTATCCGCACGGCCAGCCCGTCCGCGGCCGGGCCGAAGAAGTCAGCGCCGAACACCTTCTTCTCTTCGTCCGAAAGGCCGAAGCCCTCGTCTTTCTTGGTCCAGCCGCCCGGGACCGTTATAGTGAAATACTTGCCTTCCGTGTAGGCCGCTCCGGCCGGTGCTCCGGCGGAAGCCGGCGCCGCGCCCAGGCACAGCGCGGCGGCCAGTATCAGGTTTTTCATGTCAGCTCCTTAAAGGGTAGGTACCGCCAGGCCGGAGGCGGCCGTGCCGTACTTCTTCCTGAAGGCCAGCGCCTCGGCGTCGTTGGCGGAATTCTCCTGGTAGCTGATGGTGTACCATTTGAAGCGGGTGTCCATCAGCACGCGGTAGTCGGCCAGGTTCTGCCGCTGCTCGGCCGTCATCGTCTTGGGGCTGGAGCGCTGCAGGGTTTCCAGGGCCTTCAGCTGCTTCGCGTAAGTCTGCGCGGCCTGGAACTCGCGGGCCGTGCCGCCTTCGAAGCTGTCTATGCGCGGGTAGAGGGGCGCCTTCAGGGCGTCCAGGGCCTCCACGCCGCCGGCCATGAACTTCTCGGCGTTGTCCGCGTGCATGGGGTGGAAGCTCTTCCAGCAGGCGGGGCCGCCGTTCTTGGAGCAGTACTCTATCATGTGCTTGGCCGACTCCGTATTGGAGAGGTTCTCTTTGGCGCGGGTATAAGGGTCGCTGCTGCCGCCGCCGCTGAATTTCTTGAAGTCCACGCCGGCCGCCACGGCGCGGGCCGTCTGGTTCTGGTGCTCGGCCTCGTGCA
Organism: Elusimicrobia bacterium GWD2_63_28; assembly: GCA_001799895.1. Lineage (GTDB taxonomy): Bacteria > Elusimicrobiota > Elusimicrobia > Elusimicrobiales > UBA9959 > UBA9959. Next base: position 80,820 of record MGUI01000014.1, on the reverse strand, counting down.
CCATCACGGGCGAAATCATGACCGCCAGTTCCTGCATCGCCTTCTTGTCCTTCATCAGCTGGGGCACCGTCATGCCGCGCTTGGCCGCGAACTCCTCGGCCACCTCGCTGTTGATGCGGACCACCTTGGCGTCGGGGTCCCAGTAGCCGAAAGCGCCCGGCGAGCGCGTGAAGCTGAAGTCCAGCTTGTTGGTGCCGGCCTTGGCGTATTTGGGGTCGCTGTAGAAAGCGTTGGTGCGCTTGCCGGCCTCGGACTGGTTCATCACGTCGGCCATGTAGCCGACCGGTTTGCCCTTCTCCATGCGTATCATCGCCTGCCCCAGGGCCTTCTCTTCGGCGGCCGTCATCTGTACCGGGGTGATGGGGGCGCCGGGCTTGGCGGTTCCAGGCTTGGCGGTAGCGCCAGCCACGGGTTTGACCGCGGGCAGCGCGCCGGCGGCCAGCGCGCCGGCTCCGTCGAAGGCCTGGGTCAGGTATTCGCCGCGCCCCGCCTGGTCTATGGAGGCGAGCTTATTGCCGGCGGCGGCAAGCTGCTTGCCCTTCTTATCGGCGGTAGAAGGCTTGGGCGCCTCTTCTTTTATGCCCGCCTTGGCGGCCACGCCGGAAAGCTTGGTCAGCGAGGCGGCGTCGTCCACCGCCTCCAGGTCCTCGCGCAGCACGGCGGAAACTTCGGCGAAATTGGCCGGCACCTTGGGAGCGGCGGCTATCTTGGTGGTCTCCGAAGCGGCCCATTTGCCGAGCTCGAGGTAGCGCTTGACCATGGCCTGGGAGTTCCAGTCAGCCTTGGTCTTACCGTAGGCCGCGGAAGCGAGAGAGGTCATGCGGTAATGGCCCAGCGCGTCCCAGGTGCGCACGTCCTTCTTTAAGCCGGCCTGGCGGCTGGAGGCGTACTTGCCGACCCAGTCGAAGATGGCCTCGGGCCGGGGGCCCAGGGTCATTTCGCAGAGGGCGCAGTCGGGTTTCTCAAGGATGCGGGACAGGGCGATGACGCCGTCCAGACCGCCCTGGCGCACCACTATCTCCTTGAGGTCCAGCAGGGCGTTATTGTCGCCGATGAGGATGCTGGCGCCTTCGGGGTCCTCCTGCGCGTACTTGGTCAGCAGCGTGGGTGAGCCCGCGTTGAGGCCTTTAACGCACTTGTCCGCCGTGGTCGGCGACAGGAGTTTCTTGCCGGGGTTGATATTGTCGGCGCATTCGGTGATCAGCGCCTGGTCCGGCGCCGCCATTTCGGCGAAAGCCGGGTAGGCCGACAGCGTTAATATAAGGGAAAGAAGTAATTTAGTCATATAGATACCCTCGTCTGGTTAGCCGCTGTATAAAGTGTAATAAGACGATTGACTATTGTCAAGGGCCAGGCGGGCAAGCCCGGAGGCCCTTTAGGCACTTGAGGCGGCGAAGCGGCGCCCGGGGGCGCTACTCGGCCGCGGCCAGCGCGTTCAGCGCGGACTGCATCAGGGCCAGGAATTTTTTCTGGTCCAGGTTGTCCGCCTCGTCGTTCCAGGAGGCCGACAGGCAGTACCATTCTGACTTTTTATTTTTCAGCAGCCAGGTTGTGGAAAGCACGCCCGGCTCCGAACCGCCCTTGTAGCCGGCGTAAAGGAAGGCGTTCTCCGGGATGCTCAGGCCGGGGTTCAGCGCCATCACCTCCAGCGCCTTCACGCCCCCCTCCCGCTCCAGGTATTCCATAGCCCGGCACAGATCAGCCGGGGAGGCGAACCATTCCACCTTGTCCACGCCGAAAGGGCTGCGGGTGAATTTTTCTATTTCCAGCGGCTCTTTGGCCAGGCTGTCGAGGAAGCCGTATTTTTCCGCGGCAGGCAGGTTCAGGTACTTGAGCGCGGCCGCTGTGCCCGACTTCAGTTTGAACATTTCCGAGGTTTTCAGGAAAGGCTTCAGCCGGGCGGGATCGGAATGCCCGAGCGAGGCCAGGGAGTCCTCTATCTTCCTGCGGCCCAGGCGGTCTATCAGCAGGTCCGAGGCCGTATTGTCGCTCTCCGAGATCATCAGCGTGGCCAGGGTATGAGCGGTCAGGGGAGAATCGTCCGGCCAGTCCTGCAGGCGCCCGGACGGCAGGGAGCGGTCGCCTTCCCTGAGGTTGAAGACCTTGTCCCAGGGCGTTTTCGACCGGACCAGGGTACCCAGCACGTAAAGCTTGAAGGCCGACCCGATGGCGAAAGATTCGTCGCTGCCCAGCGCCTCCAGGTTCTCCGGCTTTTCACCCAGCCGCCGCGCCAGCAGGCCCGCGCGGCCCGGCAGGGCGGCCAGGCCCTCGCGCACGCCCCGCAGGGTAACGTCCTTCTTGTAGGCGGGCCTGAAGAACAGGCCGTTTATCTTGCCGTTCGCCGGCTCCACGGAAAGCGCCACGGGGATACGGAGCCCCTTGGCGGTGTCGAAATAGAAATGCCCGGACGAGGCCTTGGAGCTTACCAGCACCGCCGCCTCCACGGCCCCGTGCTCTTTGTACAGCCCGGAAAAGAGAGAGGAAAGATTTTCGAGAGAGATGTGGCGGAAAAAACTTTTATCGAACAATTCCTCCAGCCCCCGCGGCTCTTCAGCCACCTGCCGCGCCGCGGCGTCCGCCGCTTTCTCCAGGTCCCCCGCCGCCGCCGGCGCCAGGAAAAGATTGAGGGAGCAAAGAAAGCAGAATAAAATTTTCATTTTAAAATTATACAATTAGTCCTGCGGCAAATCTGCCCGGAGGGAACCGACATGGACCAGCTCATACTCAAGGACGTCAAAGAAGGCATCGGCGTGCTCACGCTCAACAACCCCCTCCGCCGCAACGCCCTCAGCCTGGAGCTCTGCAGGCAGATGGTCACCGCGCTCGACGAATTCAAGAAGAAGAAGATCTCGGTCATAATCCTGCGCGCCGAAAAAGACGCCCGCGTCTGGTCGGCCGGCCACGACATCACGCAGCTGCCCAAGGTGCACCACGACCCGCTGGCCTACGACAGCCCGATGGAGGTCGCCTTCCGCGCGATACAGAGCTACCCCGGCCCCGTGATAGCCATGATACAGGGCAGCGTGTGGGGCGGCGCCACCGACCTGGCCGTCACCTGCGACCTGGCCGTCGGCGACGAGACCTCCACCTTCGCCATCACCCCGGTGAAGATGGGCCTGCCCTACAACGCCTCCGGCATCATGCATTTCATCAACCGCGTGGGCTCCAACATCGCCAAGGAGATGTTCTTCACCGCCGAGCCGGTAAAGGCGCAGCGCGCCTACCACTTCGGCATCCTCAACCACCTGGTCAGCTCCAGGGAGATAGAGAGTTTCACTTTCGCGCTGGCGCAGACCATCGCGGGCAACTCCCCGCTGGCCGTGTCGGTGATAAAGGAACAGTTCAGGATACTTTCCGAGGCCCACCCCATCAGCCCGGAATCTTTCGAACGCATACAGGCGCTGCGCCGCAAGGTGTACAACAGCGGCGACTACGAAGAAGGCATAAAGGCCTTCATGGAAAAGCGCAAACCGCAATTTAAGGGAAAATAAACCCTACCCGAACAGGTAGAGCTCTTCTTCTGCCCGGGTGATCCCGGTGTAGAGCCAGCGCCGCCACATCTCGTCGTCCATCTGGGCGAAGCGCTCTTCGAACATCACCACTTTTTTAGCCTGGCTGCCCTGCGCCTTGTGCACGGTCAGCGCGTAGCCGAAATCGAACAGATCGCCCGTCATCGCCAGCGCCCTGTCCTTGGTGAAATTCACGCCCGTTTTGGCGCCGAACTGCGGCGCGTAGATGAGCCCCTCATAGGGCTTCTCGCGGTCGTCGAGCTGTATCTCGGCGTTATACCAGTCTTTCTGCGCCGGGCTGATATTCTCCAGCGTGCCCAGCATGCCGTTGTAAATTCCCTTCTTGTGGTTGTTGCGCAGGCAGATCACCCGGTCGCCGCCGGCGGGGGCGGGCGTTTCGTAGCCGCGGGCCGCGCGCATGAACTGGTTGATCCGGTTGCGGGTATTGTTGTAGCCGCACAGGATCAGCGTATCGGGGGAATAGCATTCCAGCAGCTCCCCGCTCTTTTCCTGGGCGTCGCTGTCCTCTTTAAGGTATTTCACCACCCCTGCGCCGTAGCGCCGGGGCGGCACCAGGCCAGTGCGCCGGGCGTGTTCGGAGACCTCTATGATGGGGTTGTCCCTGGCCTGCCGGTGTATCTGCGTCAGCAGTATCTCCGGAGCCTGCATCAGATTGAACTGGCCGGAGATGGGCGGCAGCTGGCCATGGTCTCCCACGGCGACTATCGGGATATTGTAGGAGAGCAAATCGGCCCAGATGAGGCCGTCGACCATGGAGGCCTCGTCCACTATGATCAGGCTGCGCTCCAGCAGCTCTTTGCGGTCCCAGCCGGTGATATGGCCGGCCGAGTTCTCCCGCGGATTATAGATAAGGCCGTGTATGGTGCTGACGGAATCCTTCACGCACAGGGCGCCGCCCTCTTTCAGCTTATTCTTGAGGTTCTGGGCGGCCTTGCCGGTATAGCTGCAGAAGGCAATTTTGAGGTCCTTGTCCAGCCTGGACAGCTCGTTCTTGAAGACGGCTATCAGGGTGGTCTTGCCGGTGCCGGCGTAACCGCCCAAGGTAATAAAGGGCTTCCTGGCGGGGTCTTTATACCACGCCAGCAGTTTAGCCAGGGCTTTTTCCTGATCTTCGGAGAGCTGCACGGTTAAATTTTACCTTTTAACGCGCCCCGGCCGGGAATTATAAACCGCGCCGGCGGGCCGCAGACCCCAAAGAAAAAGCCGCCGGGCAGCCGGCGGCTTTCTGCTTACACCCGCGCCTTAGTCCTTCTGGGCGTAGTTGGGAGTTTCTTTGGTCACCTTCACGTCGTGCACGTGGCTTTCCTTCAGGCCGGCGTTGGTCAGGCGCACGAAGCGCGATTTGCGGCGAAGTTCTACGAGGTTTTTGCAGCCGCAGTAGCCCAGGCCGGCGCGCAGGCCGCCGGTGAGCTGGTGGATGATGGCGGCCACCGTGCCCTTGTAGGGCACCTGCCCCTCGATGCCCTCAGGCACCAGCTTGTCTTTTTCCACCCCGGCCTGGCCGTAACGATCCTTGGAGCCCGCCTCCATGGCGCCGACGGAACCCATACCACGGTAGGCCTTATAAGAGCGGCCCTGGAAGAGGATGATATCGCCGGGGGCTTCCTCGGTGCCGGCCAGCAGCGTGCCCAGCATCACGGCGGAGGCGCCCGCGGCCATGGCCTTGGTGATGTCGCCCGAGAACTTGATGCCGCCGTCGGCTATCACCGGGGTTTTGCTGCGGGCGGCGGCCTTCACGGCGGCGCTCACGGCGGTGAGCTGCGGCACGCCCACGCCGGAGATCACGCGCGTGGTGCAGATGGAGCCGGGGCCTATGCCCACCTTTATGGCGTCGGCGCCGGCCTTGATCAGGTCCAGCGCGCCCTGGTAGGTGGCCACGTTGCCGGCTATCACCTCGCAGCCGTAGCGGCGCTTCACTTCCTTAAGCGTCCTGAGAACATTGGCGGAATGGCCGTGCGCGGAATCCAGCGAAATGATGTCGGCGCCGGCCGCCACCAGCTCGCCGGCCCGCTCCACCGCGTCGGGCCCGGCGCCTATGGCCGCGCCCACGCGCAGCCGGCCGGCCCGGTCCTTGCAGGCGTCGGGGTACTGCTTGGTGTTGAGAATGTCTCGCACCGTTATGAGGCCCTTCAGCTCGCCGTTGCGGCCGACCAGCGGCAGTTTCTCGATGCGGTGCTCCTGCAATATCTTCTCGGCCTGCGCCGGCGTGGTGCCGGGGCGGGCCGTGATGAGCTTGGTGGTCATCGCGGAGGAAACTTTCTTGTCGAGGTCCTTCAGGAAGCGCACATCGCGGTTGGTCAGCAGGCCCACCAGTTTACCGCGGGAGATCACGGCCACGCTGGAGACGCCGTGCTTGGCCATCAGCGCCAGGGCGTCTTTCAATTTCTCTTCGGGCGACACGGTCAGCGGCGCGGAGATGACGCCGCTCTCGTGCTTTTTGACCTTGACCACTTCAAGCGCCTGCTGATGCGGGGGCATGGCCCGGTGGATGATGCCGATGCCGCCCTCGCGCGCCATGGCTATGGCCAGGCCTGATTCAGTCACGGTGTCCATGGCCGCGGAGATCAGCGGGACGTTCAGCTTTATCGTTCTAGTGAGGTTCGTTGCGATGTCGGTCTGCTTGGGCATCACCGAGGACTTGGCCGGCAGCAGCAGCACGTCGTCGAAAGTTAAACCCAGTTCTATTTTGTCCTGCAGCATGAGGTCTCCTTTTCTTACCGCACTATCCGCAGCTCGATGAAATTGGCGTAATGGTCGGGCGTATAATAGATCCGCCTGCCCTCGCCTATCACCAGGCGCTCGGGGCCGCGGGGGCTGCGGATGTCGCCCGTGACCAGCGTCCGCGTGCCCACCGCCACCGCCTGCGGCGCGTCGCCGACAGCGCGGCCGGGGATCACCAGGGTGTACTCCCGGTAATAGCCGCGCGGCTGCGGCGGCAGCAGGCCTTCCCGGTTCTGAAAGATTATCGCGTCGTGGTCGTAAGGCAGCGGCTCGCAGGCGGCTATTTTAGCCAGCAGCGCATTGGCCGCGGCGGCGCGGACAGTGTCGAGCGGCGGCTCAAAGCTCCGGCCCGGCAGCAGCCCGGGGTTGGGCGCACAGGGCGGGCGTTCTACCCGGATGCGCTCTTTAGCGCCGGAAGACTTTACCGGCTCGCTGCCGCAACCGGTCAGAAAGAGACCAGCGGCCAGCAGCAGTGCGCATCTTTTTACGATTATTCCCATTCTATAGTCGCCGGCGGCTTGGAGGTGACGTCGTAGACCACGCGGTTTATGCCGCGCACCTCGCTGACTATCCGCGACGAGATCTTCTGCAGCAGGTCGTGCGGCAGACGGCTCCAGTCGGCGGTCATCCCATCCACGGAACTGACGCAGCGGATGGCTATCGTATATTCGTAAGAGCGCTCGTCGCCCATCACGCCCACGGAGCGCACCGGCAGCAGCACGCAGAAGGCCTGCCAGATTTTGGAATACCAGCCGGCTTTTTGAATTTCCTCGCGCATTACCCTGTCGGCCTCGCGCAGGATCTTCAGCCTGTCCGGGGTAACCTCGCCCAGCACGCGTATGGCCAGGCCGGGGCCCGGAAAGGGGTGCAGCATCAGCACGCTCTCGGGGATCTTCAGGGAGCGGCCCAGCTCGCGCACCTCGTCCTTGAAGAAATAGCGCAGCGGCTCTATCAGGCTCATCTTCATCTTGGCGGGCAGGCCGCCCACATTGTGGTGGCTCTTGATCACGGCCGAGGGACCTTTGACCGAGACGGACTCTATCACGTCGGGGTACAGCGTGCCCTGCAGCAGATGCGCCGCGCCCTTTATCTTTTTGGCTTCTTTGTCGAAGACTTCTATGAAGGTATGGCCGATGATCTTGCGCTTCTTCTCGGGCGAGGTGACGCCCTTGAGCCGGCCCAGGAACAGGGCCGAGGCGTCCACGATCTTGAGCTTGTAGCCGAATTTCTTCTTGAAGACTTCGGTCATGCGCTCGCGGTCGCCGTGGCGCAGCACGCCGGTATCCACGAAGATGCAGTTGAGCTTGTCGCCGATGGCCCTGTGCGCCAGCACGGCGGCCACCGAAGAATCCACGCCGCCGGAGAGGCCGCAGATGACGGCGCCGCCGGAAGCCTGCTGCTTGATCTCCGCTATGCTGTCCTTCAGGAAGGAGGCAGGGGTCCAGCGCTCTTTATAGCCGCAGACGCCACGGGCAAAGTTCTCTATCATCTTCGCGCCGTGTTCGGTATGGTGTACCTCGGGGTGGAACTGCAGCGCATAGTGGCCGCGCTCGGGGTTCTCCATGGCGGAGATGTCGGAGCCGTCGGCCCTGGCGGTGACCTGGAAGCCGGGCGGGACTGCCTTCACCTCGTCGCCGTGGCTCATCCACACATTGACGGAGCCGCTGATGCCCTTGAAGAGCGCAGAGCCTTTGAGGACCTTCAGTTTGCTGAAGCCGTATTCGCGCGAGGCGGCCTTGGCCACCTTGCCGCCGTATTCATGCGCGAGCAGCTGCATGCCGTAGCAGACGCCCAGCACGGGGACGCCCAGGTTAAAGACGGCGGGGTCGGGCTTCGGGGCGTCCTTGTCGTAGACGCTCGACGGGCCGCCCGAGAGGATGATGCCCCGCGGCGACCGCGCGAGGATGTCCTCTATAGGCGCGCTGAAGGGCAGTATTTCGCAATAAACCCGCAGGCTGCGAAGCCTGCGGGCGATAAGCTGGGTGTACTGGCTGCCGAAGTCCAAGATAAGGATCTGATCCATCAGTTATTCACCTCAAGACCCGCCAGAAAATGTAGGACTACATAGAAATTCTAACAAATTAATAGCCCTGGCGCTTTCCGCGCCGGACCGGGGCGGGCGTTTAGGCGAATTTGCGGACGAATTCGCCGCAGAAGCGGTCGAGACTGGCGGAGCGGAGTATCGTGCGGCGGGCGGCGGCGCTCAGCGCTTTTAATTTAGACGGCGGGAGGGAGAGGATGCGGTTGAGGCCGCGGGCCACGGTGAGTGGCGTGAGGGAGGAGTAGAAGAAACCGTTCACGCCGTCCTTTATGAAGCGCTCCATGTAAGGAGTTCTCTTTGTAAGCACGGGGCGGCCGAGGGCCATGGACAGGAAAGCGATGGAATTGCCGGCGGCCTCGTTGATGTGGCCGTCCTTCACCGGGATCACCACGGCGCGCGCGCCGGCGGCGGCGGCCTTCAAATTGTGGAGATTCTTCGCGAGCGGCAGGAACTGCGCGCCGCTCGGCAACTTATCAGGCTTGGCGTCGCTGAAGATCTTGAGCCCCAGGCCGGTGTTCTTAACTCCGGCGGCCAGCGCGTCGAACTCGCGCCCCGCCGAACCAGCGGAGAAAACATAATCCATCGCGCCGGCGGGCAGCGGCTTATAATACTCGCAGTCCGTGGCGTAGCCCCGCCGCAGCAGCCGCTCGCCGGTCAGCCCCATGTTCGCCCAGAGGCCCTTGTCGTCGAACTCCAGCATATAGCCGGCCGTCATCCCTTCCAGCGCCAGGAAGCGGCGGGCCAGGTCCGCCGTCATATTATGTCCCGGCATCGGTATCAGGTGATTGGCGATATAGATCTTCTTCGCGGCCGCCAGGTCGCGGGCCAGCCACAGGAAAGCCGGCGCGCAGCGCGCGCGCTTGGGGAAATCCAGCAGCACCAGCAGGTCGTAAGGCCCGCGCACGGCGCGTTTGAGCGCGGCCAGACCCGAATACTTGAACCGCCTGCCGCAGGGCGGCACCTGCGCCCCTATAAATTTATAATCGAAATCAAAATCGTGAACAATATCGAGCGAGACCTTCCGCCCCGCCAGCGCGCGGATATAAGCCCGCTCAAAATGCAGGTTCTCCGGGCACTCAGCGAAATTCGCCAGCAGTATTTTCTTCACAGTTTAGATTCTATTTAATAATCGCAATCCCTGAAAGAGGCCGGGCCGGACCGTGACAAAGCGGATAAAAAAATACCCCGGCTTTCACCGGGGTATTTTCTTTGCGCGGACTAGCGCTTACTTCGCCTCGTAGACGAAGGTCACGAAGTCGTGCCACCTGGCCGCCTTGTCGAAGGCGAAGTCGGTATAGGGCGCCTCGAAGATGCCCTCCAGCTTCGTCTGCGTAATGCGGGTCTCCACCGGCGGCAGGTACACCGAAATGCCGCGGCTCTCGGACATCTCGCGGCCCACGCGGTTCTTGCCGGAGGCGCCCTTGTGGATCACCAGCTCCGTGTCGATGAAGGTCCCCAGCGCGGCGGCCTTCGCCTTCAGCTCTGCCGCCTTCGGGTGCTCCTTCAGGTTGTCGGCCGTGAGCTTGGCGAACTGCGCCACGTCGCCGTAGAACGAGATGGTGAACTGCGGGTCCGAGCCTTCGCCCACCGCGTCGAAGCGCATCACGCCGTTGCGGGCGGCCTTCAGCGCGTCCAGGTCCCCCACCTCTTTGGCCAGCGCGGCGAACTCGCCCATCTTCACGCCCAGCGCGGTCACCTTGGAGGCCCTGATGGCCGAGAGGTTGGCGTTCTTCTTCACCGCGTCGTAGAACATCTTGAAGGCCTCTACCATGATGGCCCCGGTCTCCTCGGTGCTCATCGCCGGCTTCTTGGCCATCGCGCCCAGGAACAGGTCGTAAGGATAGCCCAGGCCGGGCACGGTCTCCTCGGCGCCCACTATCACGTCGGCGTGGTCCTTCACCTCGTAGGCCACCTCGGCCATCTGCATCAGGCAGGCGTCGAAGGCCAGAATGTCCACCTTGTAGGCCTCTTTGAGGATCTGCCCTATCTGCGGCGTGCGGATATAATTGCCGGTCTCGTCGTCGAACGAGATGCCCTTGCTCTCCTGGCGCGGGTCCATCCAGCCGGTGCCGTGGTTCCAGATTATCAGCATATAGCGCTTGGCGGGGAAGTTTTCCTTGGACCATTTCATGAAGTCCACCACGCGCTTGTAGTCGCCCATGTCCACGGTCTTGGTCTCCATCAGCACCTTGGAGGTGACCTTGTCCTCGTTCTTGTCTTTCTTGACGAGCATGCGGCGCGAGCCGGTCCAGTCGCCGTCCAGGTCGGTATGCCCGGCTATGCGGCCGTGCTCCACGACTATATTGAGGTCCTTGCCGGAGCCGATTTTCTCCATCATGTTGACGTTGTAGAGGCCGGCTATCTCCAGGTCGTTCTTGCCGTTGATGAAGACCATCACGGTCCATTCCTTGGGCTTGGCCTTCTTGGCGGCCAGGGCGGCGGCCCGGTTTTCCACAGGGGTGGGAGCTACTGCCGCGGGCACTTCGGAGACCCCGTTGAGCCCCTTGTACACGCGTGAGCCGAAGTCCTGCCCGGCCTCCTGCGAGAAAGCCGGCGCGGCCGACGCCAGGGTAAATACCAACGCTAACAGAATGTTTTTCATAAATCCTCCGGTCACTTTACGAGAATAGTATAACAGACGTCTTTGACCTGTCAAGGGCCGGGCAGGGACCGCAAGGCCTATGACGGGAGGGCCAAATAACATGGGGCCGGTGGGCCCTGCGCCTTATGCGCAGCCGCCCGTTTTCTGGCAGAATATACTTATCCAAGCAGGAGGTTCTAATGATTAAAGCCACCTATATAGCTGCAGCCATACTTTCGGTTTCCATCCTCCCCGCCTCGGCTGGGGAAAGCCAGGTCCTCAAGAGCGCCGGCCTCAGCCTTCCCGCTGTAACCATTCCCGCCCCCGAAGCCCAGGAAGCACCCGAAGCTATTGCAAGTGCCGCATCAAAGGCCTCTGGCCCTCAAGCGGCCAAGGCCAACCAGTGGATGACCCTGCGCAAAATTACCGTCAATACCGCCCAGCCCGACATGAACGACACCCTGGTCGGCATGGTGGAGCGCGGCCAAGATATCGACAAAGTAGTGAAAGAACTGACCGAAGGCGGCTTCAAGGTTAAAGCCTGCCAGGACAACCAGGGCGGCTACATGGTGATGGCGGATGTGAAAGGCCTGGACGCCGCGGACTACGCCGTGGGCCTCGCCCGCTACTACTACATCACCGAGGTCAAGGTCGGCCAGGCGGTGCACAACCAGCTTTTCGGCCTCAACAACAAGAGCCGCTCAACCTACGCCGTTAAGCAGGGCACCATAAAGGGCGGCATGAACCACAGCCCCGTGGACATAAAGCTCGACAAACTGGCCTGGACCATAAAAGGCGGCCTGAACCACTTCCCGGTGGACGTGAAGATAAACCACGACGCCGGCACCATAACCGGCGGCGCCAACCTCTCCCCCGTAGACCTGAAGTTCGACTGGAGCACTGAAGAAGTTACCGTCTACGGCGGCGCCAACCAGAGCCCGGTGAAATACACCGTTAACTGGAAGCAGGGCCTGCTGCAGGGCAACGTTTCCAACTCCCCGGTAAAGCTCGAGTTCAACATGGGCCAGGGTTATGCGGACCAGACCATAGTGAATGTGACCGGTTACGCCGGCCACGCCCCGGTCGGCCTGATCTACAACAAGGTCAACGGCCACATAGGCGGCTATATGAACAACAGCCCCGTGGATGTGAACCTGGTCAACTGCGACCTGTACGACTTCCTGCAGTATTTCTTCCTCTTCGTCAAGAACCCCGCGCTGTAAGGGCTTAAAGCGCGCAAAAAGCCTCCCGGGACCCGCCCGGGAGGCTTTTTTTATTTTCGCGCTTCGTTTCGGATATTTTAATATATAATATAAACGATGAAACGCTTATTGCTGGCTGCGGTTTTGGCCGCCTGCGCCGCGGCACCCGCCGGCGCGGCCTGGTGGATGGAGAACGACTATTCTTTCGGCTCCAACGGCCTCAAGAAAAATTCCCTCACGGTATTCCGCAAAACCTCGCGGGCCTTCACTTCGGGGCTCAACCTCTCCTTCTACAAAGACAGCGCCAATTACGTAGAAAGCGTCTATTCCGTGCGCACGCCGCTGATGTACTCCGGCCCCAAATATTTCGTCTCTTTCAAGCCCTTTCTCTACCCGGTTTCCGGCTATACCCGCTCGGGCGCCTACGGCGGCAAGCTCTACCTGCTGACCTCGGTGGACGAGGGTAATGACGAGAGTTTTACGCACCTGGTCTTCTCGGGGGCCTGGGCGCAGCAGAAGGCCTACTTTGACGACGGCGTGACGCGCGAGCGCAAAAATTTCTCGCAGGCCGCTTTCGAGATGCAGGCTGAAAAATCCTTTTACGGGCAGTTCTTCTTCCAGGCCTCGGCGGCCGGCTTCCTGAAGCCCGGCAACGGGGCGACCAACGCCAACCTGGTAAAGCCCGCGCTGGACCAGGCCGAACTGGCCTACATTGGCGCTTTCCGCCAGATCACGGCGCTGCCGGAATGGGCCATCACGGCCCAGGTGGCGCGCAATATGCGGCCGGATTACGACAGCCATCTTTACGCGGGATATAGTAAAATATCCTTCAGGGATGCGGACCGGGCCAATTCCTTCATCGGCGGCCTTAAGCTGAACCTCAACGAAAAAAGCACCCTCGACCTGGCTTACAACGCCTACAAGCAGGAAAGCGTGGCCTGGAAAAGTTATTACAAACTGCTGCTTCAGCTGTTTTTTTAGGACGGTTTAACGGATGATACTCCAATCGCAGGAAAGCCTGGAAATGCTGGTGATGGTGAGCCGGCTGCTCTCCTCAAAACTTGATATTTCCGAGCTGCTGACCACCATCATGCGCCTGGCTTCGCGCGTGGTGGGGGCGGAGCGCGCCTCGCTCTACCTGCTCGACGAGAAGAAGCAGGAGCTCTATTTCGACGTGGCCCTGGGCCTGCCCGAGGAAGTGCAGAAGATGCGCTTCAAACTGGGCGAGGGCATAGCGGGCACCTGCGCCAAGGAAGGGCGCTCCATCATCATCACCGACGCGGCCAACGACCCGCGCCACTCCAAGAAGGCCGACTCCAAGAGCGGCTTCGTCACGCGCTCGCTCTTAACCTGCCCCATGATCATCAAGGGCAAGGTTATAGGCGTGGTGCAGGCCGTCAACCGCATAGAGGGCACCTTCGAGGAGATAGACAAGAACAATTTCGAGGCCTTCGCCAGCCAGGCCGCCATCGCCATAGAGAACTCCCGCCTGTTTACCTCCGTCAAGGAGGAGAAGCGCAAGATGGAGGCCGTCATAAAGCGCGTAAAGGAAGGCGCCATCGTGACGGACACGGCCGGGGAGATCCTGCTGATCAACAACTCGGCCAAGATCTACCTCGAACACGAGAGATACAAATTCACCAACATCAATTCCGCCTTCCAGGATTTCGAGGTCAAGCCCGGCCTGGACAAGGTTTTGGCCTGCGAAGAGCCCAACTGCCGCTTCGAGCTGTTCAGGGCCAAGCCGAAGAAGTTCTACATGGACTGCTCCTCCATCCGCCTGTTCAAGGAAGACAAGGAAGGCGGCCAGATCTTCGAGGGCCGGCTGTGGATCCTGTCCGACGTCACGTCGCAGCGGCTCGAAGAGTACATGGCGCGCAATTTCCTGTCGCTGATCTCGCACAAGTTCAAGACGCCGCTGGCCTCCATCAACGGCTTCGCGCAGATCTTACAGGACGAGTCGGGCCGCACCGAGGGCCTGCCGGACATAGTAAAAAAGTCCGCCGCCACAATACACGCCCAGGGCAAGAAGCTCAACGGCCTGGTGGAGAGCCTGCTGAATTTCGTAACGGTGGAAGACCTCGACGCCGCCGCGCTGGAGAAGATAGAGTTCGACGCGGGCGAGTTCCTGACCGAGGCGGCTGAGGCCATAAAACAGAACCACGGCGGCGACGCCTGGGCCACCGTCAAGATAGTGGTGCCCGAGCCCGTCCAGGTTAAGGCGGACCGCAAGTTGCTGGCCTCCGCGCTGAAGAGCATGATGGATAACGCGGTCAAGTTCAACCCCGGCAAGGACAAGCTGGTCATCCTTTCGGCGCAGGCCCGCGACGGCTTCGCGCTCATCTCCGTGGGCGACAACGGCCCCGGCATCCCCGGCGAAGAGCTGGACAATATCTTCCAGAAATTCTACCAGGTGGAAGCGGCCTTCACCGGCCAGGTGGAAGGCTGGGGCCTGGGCCTGGCGCTGGTAAAGAAAGTTGCCGAAGCCCACGGCGGCAAGGTCTTCGCCAAGTCCCAGCTGCAGAAAGGCTCCGCCTTCACCATCGCCCTCCCCTGCTGACCCTTCCCCCCCATCAATAAAAATACCCGCCCCCCGGCGGGTTTTTTATTTTATCCGATAAGAGCCGCGAGAAGCCCAGTCGGGGACCTGTCAGGGGTATTGACCACCGAACCCTGGAAGATGGAAACCGTTGCGCGGTTTCCCCCCTAGCACTTTAGTCTGTTCCTCCAGCTTTATGGATTTTCCTGCGTTGTATACTTTGACTCACGCACTAAAGTGCTGGGGCCCCCCCTTCCCCAAAGGGTTCGGTGGCCAACACCCCTGCCACCCCTCCGTATTTCTTAGACGATGCTGTAACAGTGGATTACCTGGCGGAGACCGTGGGGATGGGTCCGGCAAAAGCCCGTCGGAGGCCGAGGCTTGCGTAAGCGCCGAGGCCGAGACCGGCAGGCGCGAGCACGGTGTGCGAGACGCCGGTTTTGACGGGCCCGTCCCCACGGTAGGCCGCCGAAACCTCATCATTCAATATAAAACAAAGCCCCCCGCTCTTGGGGAGCGGGGGGCCAGGGGGACAGTTCTCGGTTTACTGCGTTATCTTGTCGGTGCTGCCCTTGTTGATGTATTCGTTGGTGGAGATGCTGCCGATGCGGCGGAAGCCCCACTTTACGAAGAACTTCTTGGGACCGCGCATGTCGGAGCTGGTGTCCACGAACTCCTTGGTCTTGGTCAGTTCTTCCGGCGTAAAGGCGAGCTCGTAGCTGCCGGCGGAGTTGAGCGTGAATTCCTTCTCGCCCTGGCTGCTGTTGAAGAACAGGAAGCCGTCCTTTATCAGCTCAACCTTTATCATAACCTTCTCGCCGGCGTACTCGCTGGCCCAGCGGTCGGAGACGTTCAGCACGAACTTGCCGTCGCGGAAAGCCCAGCCGGTGGACGACAGGCCGTTAGAATCCGGCGCGGTCGGGGTGCGGTAGTTGGGGGTCAGGTTGAAGGTCACATCGTACATACCCTGCCTGTCCACCGAGTACCTGTAGGGAGAATGGCGCGTGTCGAGCTCGACGCGGTCGGCCTCCATGCAGACGTTGAAAGACTCGCTCTCCCAGGGATACAGCTGGCGGGGGGCGATGTTCATCTGCGCGGTGGCGTGGAACATCCTGCCGGCGCGCTCGTGGCAGTACCAGGTACCCTGCTGATGGCCGAAGCTGCCGGGGTAGGAGTAGTTGCCGTGAGGACCGTAGTCGCTGCCGTTATAGCCGGGCTGGCCGGTATAAAAATCCTTCGGGTGGCCGGGCTTCGGCGGCTTGGGAGGCTTGGGGCCGTTCGGGTTAGGCTGGGGCGGAGGCGGAGGAGGAGGCGGAGGGTTCGGCACGAACCGGCATTCCTCGATATATTCGGTGCTGCTCAGGTAAGCCCTTTCGGAAGCCTGCGCGAAGGAGCTGGGGCCGAAAGAAAAGCCTTTGCATTCCCTGCTGTAGCGGACCCGGTGGGGGTTGTAAGTCGGATAAGGGGCTTTCACATCGG
The DNA here is from genome assembly GCA_001799895.1 of Elusimicrobia bacterium GWD2_63_28. Taxonomy (GTDB): domain Bacteria; phylum Elusimicrobiota; class Elusimicrobia; order Elusimicrobiales; family UBA9959; genus UBA9959. The sequence continues at coordinate 64,727 of MGUI01000014.1, read as the reverse complement.
AGTTTTTCACTTGTTCCATGACGCTTTTTACGTCAATGCCCTTGTTAAAGTCAACCTGCGCGCCGGCGTTGGCGGTAAAGCCAAGGCAAGCGAGTGCTATAACAATCTTATTTGTCATTCGGAACTACCTCCGTTTCTGTATGGGGACATAACTTCACAGATAAAGTCTATTATAAAGATATACCTTTAATAAGGGGCTAAAGGACCAGGCGCCGGCAGGTATTGGGCCCAGCCCCCCCTGGGTCCTTAAGCCCCCAAAAAAGAAGAACCCCGGGCAAAAACCCGGGGTTCCCCTGCAGCAGCGGCCTTCAGGCCAGCTTATTTTCCGACACCAGCTTTTTCAACTCCCCCAGGTCGGGGGTTATCAGGTAGGGCTTGCCCACCGACTTCATGGCGCTCTGTATGTCCTTGAGGCCGTTGCCGGTGACCAGCAGCACCACGGATTCGTTCTCTTTGACCTTGCCTTCTTTGACGGCCTTCAGCAGGCCGGCATAGGTGGCGGCCGCGGCGGGCTCGGCGAACACGTTGGAGCCGCGGGCTATGCGGGGAATGGCGGCCAGGATCTCGGCGTCCGTCACGGAGACGGCGAACCCTTCGGAATCCTTTATCGCCATCACCGCCGCCATGCCGTCGCGCGGCAGGCTGACCGAGATGCTGTCGGCCACGGTCTTGCCGGAGACCGGCTGCACGTCCGTGCCGCTCTCGAAGGCGCGCTTGATGGAATCGGAATGCTCGGCCTGCACGGCCACCAGCTGCGGCAGGCGCTCGATGATGCCCAGGCGGTGGAACTCCACGAAGCCCTTCCAGATGCCGCTGATGATATTGCCGTCGCCCACGGGCACGAACACCTTGTCGGGCGTCTCCCAGTCAAGCTGCTCGCAGATCTCGAAAGCGCAGGTCTTCTTGCCCTCGCGGGTGAAAGGATTGACGCCGGTGCTGCGGTTGTACCAGCCGTACTCGGCCGAGGCCTTCAGGCACAGCTCGAAGGCGTCGTCATAGGTGCCCTTGACCATGATGACCGTGGCCCCGAAGACCAGCAGCTGCGCCACCTTGGCGGCGGGCGCCGTCTCGGGCACAAAGATCATGGTCTTCATGTCCAGGCTGCCGGTCAGGCAGGCCAGGGAGGAGGCGGCGTTGCCGGTAGAGGCGCAGGTTATCACCCGCTCCTCTATCTCCAGGGCGCGGGCGGTCACCACGGCGCTGGCCCTGTCCTTGAAGGAAGCGCTGGGGTTGCGGCCCTCGTCCTTTATCCAGAGGTTGTTTATCCCGGCCTCGTCGCCCAGCTTTTCAGCCCTGTAAAGAGGGGTCCAGCCCACCTGTACCGGGGGGACGTTCTTTATGCTGGTCACCGGCAGGATGTCGAGATAGCGCCAGATGCTGCGCTCGGGGTTATCCTTCAGTTCGTCGTAGTTCAGGCGCTTCTTGATCAGGTTGTAATCGTAGAGCACCTGCAGGTTGCCGCCGCAGGCGGTGCAGATGTACTTGGTCTCCAACAGTTTGTGGTCCTTGCCGCACCGAATGCACTGTAAAGTCTTTATTTTTTTCATAGGGGACGCTGATTCCTAATTCCTAATTCTAAATTCTGGGCAACACCGGTCCCTGATTCGCAAAACACGGCTTTCGCCATGAATTAGGAATTAGGAATCAGCGTCCCCTCCCCTAGCCGGGCAGGACGGTGGTGCCGGCTTTGCCGGCCAGGGTCTCTTCGAACAGTTCGGTCTTGGCGATATAGGCCACGGAACCGCCGTTCTTGATGAACTCTATCACGGCCTTGATCTTGGGGCCCATCGAGCCGGGCGGGAACGGCGCCGGCACCTGGTTGTAGATGGCTTCCAGCTCGGAGACCTTGATCACCCGCAGGGCCTTCTCGTCGGGCTTCTGGTAGTTCAGCTTGGCGCCGTCCTCGCCGGTGAAGATGGTCAGGCTGACCTCCACCTCTTCGCCGCGGGCCTTGGCGCGCTTCATCAGCATGCAGCCCAGCAGGGCGGAGGCCAGGTCCTTGTCTATCACGGCCTCCACGCCGGTATACATCTTCAGCGGCTTGTCGCCCTTGTGCGGCTTGGTGAACTGCACGCCGAAATTGGTGGTGTAAATTTCCTTGCCGTCCTTCACTTCGGCCGGCACTTCGCGCACCGGGATGCCGCCGCCGCCCACGGTGATCGGCACTATGCCCTTGTCGAGCATGGCCTCGATGGCGTCTATCTCGACTATGTCCACCGGCACGGGGGAAGGCACCACGCGGCGCCAGATCTCGTTGCCGGCCGCGTCCTTCTTGTAGAGCTTCATCACCCAGCCCTCGGCCGTGCGCTGTTTGGCCTCGTCGGCGGTATAAGACTGCCCGACGTACTTGGAGGGGTTCTTGAAATCGGGGTCGTCCTTGTTGACCACCACCTGCGTCACGATGCCGGCCACGATATTGTCTATGCCGCGGATATTCAGCTCGTTATTGAGCTGCGCCAGCATGTAGGACATGGCGCCCTGGGTGTCGGCCACGCAAACGTCGAGCGGCAGCGGGAACATGGAGGGGCGGCACATCTCGGCGCGCATCAGGATATTGCCTACCTGCGGGCCGTTGCCGTGCGTCATCACGTAGCGGTCGTTGGGGTGCTTCTCAAAGATGTCGGCCACCAGCTTGCCGGTCTCGGCCGTGCGCTGCCACTGCATGGCGATGTCGGGATTGATGGTCTTGCCGTCCTTATCCTTGAGGCCTACGGGGGAAACCTCGTTGCCGCCGAAAGCGAATATCCTGATCTTTTTCATTGTGGGATCTCCTGTTTGATTTCGGTCCCTGGGACCGTGCTTACAAATTCGAAAGCCGCCAGCCTGACGGCGCTTGTAAATTTTGACAGAGACTCTTCGTCCGTTTCGAGCATGTCGAGCAGGCGCAGCGTGAGCTCCAGCTGCACCCCTCCGGCCGCGGCGCGGTTCACCAGGTTCCTGGGCGAGGTGCCGGGCAGGCGGGCGCAGGGGGTTTCAGCGGCGAAGCCCGCGTCTTCCAGGCGCCGCACCACCAGGGAGGCGGCCCTCGTATTGGAGCCGCCCACGCAGACCCAGGCCCCGCGGTCGGCCTGCGCGTGCAGGGAGATGCCCAGCACGGCGGCGGTGGCCAGGCGCACGGCGTCGGGGTCGTCGAAGCGGGTGGCGGTCACGTGCAGCTTGCCGCTGCCGGCCCCCAGCCAGCCGTTGAAGATATAAAGGTTCAAATCGCCCGAGGCCACGCGGCGGGCCAGCCTGGAGGTGGTCTTTTCGATATCGCCGCCGTGTATGGCGAAGACCGAGACGGCGGCGCCGCGGGCGTAGACCTCGCGGGAGTAATCCAGGCCTTCGGTATGCACGGCCCTTAACGCCGTCAGGCTCGGGTAAACGTCCCCGCCGCGGCGCAGGCGGGCCTCGTTCCCGGCGCAGGCGGGGAGCAGGAGCAGCAATAAAGGCAGGAGGCGTTTCATCTGTAAACCCGGAAGACCGGGCTTAATATAATATAAAAAATGGGGGCCCTTAATCTTTATCAGGGGCCCCGGCCACCCCCTTAAAGCCGCGCGCCGCTTTTTTATCCGTTACCCGCCGGGGCGTTTGTTTATATAATTTAGGCTCAGCCAGCTGTATGTTACATCGACAGGGAGACAACTATGGGTACGGCCAAGAAATGTTATATCTGCATGACCGAAGCGGACCAGGACGCGAAGGCCTGTCCGCGCTGCGGCGCCAAGCTGGGCGCCAGGCAGGAATCCGGCGTAGCTAAGAAGCCCGGCTCGCCGCTGCTCGCCATTTTCCTGGCGGCCGCCGCGCTGACGGTCACCGCCGCGCTGGCCACCCGCGCCAAATCCGAACCCGCCGATCCCGAAGCCTCCTCGCTGCAGGTCATCACTGGGCTCGGAAACCCCAAAGACGGGGCGGTGGAGGCGATCAAGAAGAAGGGCGCCACCTCTTTCAGCGCCGTAGGCGTGGCCAATGTCGGCTACAAGGGCGATACCCTCTGCCTTTACGTGGACAAGCGCTTCGCGAACCTCTCCACCGACCAGCAGAAACAGGTGCTGTCCATAGTGGCCGGGGAATGGAACAAGGCTTTAGGCAAAGATTCAACCGCGCTGAACATCCTGGAATCCGGCACCGAAAAGATCCTGGCCGAACTGGTACTTTAATCCTTCCTTAAAACCCGCTGCCGCGGGGAACCCTGCCCGCCGCCGGGCAGGGTAAAGTTGTAGAATATTACGCGATGGAACTGAAGACGGACGTACTCGCGCTCGGCGGCGGGATTACGGGGCTGGCGCTGGCCGAAGCCCTGAAAGATTCCGGCCTGAAAACGCTGGTCCTGGAAAAAGCCGGGGAGCCGGGCGGGCTCTCCCGTACCGCCAGGGCCGGGGAATTCCTTTTCGACCTGGGCGGGCACCGGCTCTATTTCTCCAAGCCCGAAGTCCGCGCGCGCACCGAGCGCCTGCTGGCCGGACGGGCCCTGCTGCGGCCCAAGCGCAGCAGCGCCATCTACACCGGCGGCCGCCTGCTGAAATACCCCCCTACTTTCCTCAACGGCATACTATACGCCGCGCCCGTGCTTTTCTCCAAGGGGCGCCGGGTTTCCGGGGCCAAACCGCCGGCCACCCTCAAGGACTGGCTGGACGGGCGGCTGGGGCCGCGCGTCCATGACCGCTATTTCAGGGATTACACAAAAAAGGTCTGGGGCCTCGGCACCGGCGAGCTTTCCCCGCTCTGGGCCGAGCGCCGCATAGGCGGCGGCTTCAGCGTGAAGACCCTGCTGCTGGAGCTGTTCGGCGGCAAGCTGTCCTCGAAAGAGAACGCCGCCCGCTTCCTCTACCCGGAGAAAGGCATAGGCGAACTGCCCGCCGCGCTGCTGGCCGGCGCCGGCCCCCGCGCCGAACTGCTGACCAAGGCCGAGCCGCTGGAGCTAAAGTTCAAAGACGGCAAGCCGGCCGCCCTCACCTTCCTGCGCGGCGGGGAAAAGCATACCGTGCACTTCAAATTTTTGGTCTCCACCATACCGCTCAAGTCCCTGGCGGCCCTCCTGCCCGGTTTCCCCCCCGGCCTGGCCGACGGCATCAAATACCGCGCGCTGGTGGTGCTGTTCGCCGCGCTGCGCAGGAAGAAAGCCCTGCCTCATCACTGGGTTTATTTCCCCGACCGGGACGCGGAGTTCTCCCGCATCTGCGAGTTGGCCAACTGGAGCCCGCTGATGGCGCCGGGGGGCTGGCTGCCAATGACTTTTGAGTTTTTCTGCGACGAGGGCGACAGCCTCTGGAACACGCCCGAGAAGGACCTGCTCTCCCTGGCGCTGGGTTCCCCGGCCTTCCGCCGGCTGGCCGGAGACTTTGAAACCGGCCCGGCCGCCGTGGAGCGCCTGCCGCACGCCTACCCGCTGCTTTACGCCGGCTCCGAAGCGCCGCTGGCGGCGGTCAAGAAGGAACTGGCGGCCTTCCCCAATTTGCTGCCCTGCGGCCGCACCGGCGCCCACGCCTACCTGGACACCGAGGAATGCCTGCTGGACGCCTGGGCCGCCGCCGACAAGATCAAAAAACACCTCGGATGAAAATACTGTTCGTCCACAACGGCTACGAAAGCCTGGGCATCGAATACCTCTCGGCCGCCCTCAAGGCGGCCGGGCACGAGACCGCCCTGCTCATAGACCCCTGCCTCTTCGACGAGGCGGGCTTCTGGCGCTCGCCCGCGCTGGCCCGCCTGTTCAGCGCGCGCGCCGCCCTGCTGCGCAAGGCGGCGGAGTTCAAGCCAGACCTGGCCGCCTTCTCGGTCTTCACCGACACCTGGCCCTGGGCCCTGGCGCTGGCCGGGGAGATAAAAGCCGCCACCGGCGCCAGGACCGTCTTCGGCGGCATACACTCTTCCAGCGTATCCGAAGCTGTGATAAAAGAAGGCGCCGTGGATTTCGTCTGCCTCGGCGAAGGCGACCTGGCGTTGCCGGCTCTGGCCGAGCACCTGGAAGGCGGCGGCCCGTTGCCGGCCGGGATCTGGGGTAAAAAAGACGGGTCCGTGGTGAAAGGCCCCCCGCCCTCGCCGCCGGCCGTACTGGACGCGCTGCCTTTCCCCGATAAGCAGCTTTTCGCCGCGGCGGCTCCGGTCTTCGGCTCCGGCTACCTCATTTCCTCTTCGCGCGGCTGCCCGCACAGCTGCGCCTACTGCTGCAACAGCGTCTACCGCGAACTCTACCGGGCCTCGGGCGTGCCCTGCCTGCGCCGCAGGAGCGCCGAAAATGTTTTAACCGAGCTGGAAGCGGCGAAAGCCGGGGCGCCCGGCTTCGTGCATTTCACCGACGAGGTTTTTAATTCCGATTACGCCTGGCTGGAAGACTTCCTGCCGAAATACAAGGCCAGGGCCGCTCTGCCCTTCTCCTGTTTCGCCTTTCCCGACAGCCGCCTGGCCGCCCTGGCGCCGGCGCTGGCCGCGGCCGGCTGCTTCAAGGTGCAGCTGGGCGTGCAGCGCTTCGACGAAGAGAAGCGGGCCGACCTGCTGGGCCGCCGCGCTGCTAACTCCGACATAGCCGCCGCCATAAAGGGGCTGAAGGCCGCCGGCATTTACGTCACCTGCGACAATATCCTGGATTTGCCCGACGAAAGCGCCGAAGAGCTGGCGGCCCTGGCCGGGTTCTACGCCGAAAACACACCGGACCACAACGAGGTTTTCTTCCTGCGCCTCTACCCCGGCACGCCGCTGGCGGCCCGCTGCGGCGCCGGAGCGGACGCCCCCGGCGGGCTGATGCGGCCTTCAGGCCATTCGCCGCTGCCGCCCGGCAAGCAGCGCGCCTATTTCACCCTGCTCACGCTGCTGCCGCGCCTGCCGGCCTTTTCGCGCTCCTTTTTCGCCGCGCGCCCGGGGCTCTTCGGCTTTGCCGGCGGCCTCGGCCTGCGGATGATCTCGCGGCTGCTCAGCCGGCCGCGCAAAGACTTCCACACCGGCCGTTTCCTGCACCTCTACTCGCATTTTATCTTTGCTAAACTGAGGGGCAATGCCTGAACTTAACCTTGTGACCGGGGCTACCGGTTTCATAGGGCGGGCCCTGGTGCGCAGGCTCTCCGAAGCCGGAGAGCGCGTACGCTGCCTGGTCCGCCCGGGCGGAGACATCTCCCGGCTGAACCTGCCCGGCGTGGAATTTTTCACCGGCGACCTGCTGGACCCGGCCTGTCTTCCTGGAGCCCTGGCCGGGGCCGGCCGCGTCTGGCACCTGGCCGCGCTGGTGCGGCCTCCCGGCACTCTCGTCAGCAGAAAAAAACTTTTGGAGCAGTTTCGGGCGATCAACGAGCAGGCTCCCGCGCGGCTGGCTGAGGCGGCGGCCGGCGCCGGCGTCAGGCGCTTCATCCATTTCAGTTCGATAGCCGCGCTCGGCCCCGGCGAGGATCTGGGCGACGGCGCCGAGCCCAAGCCCCTGACTTACTACGGCCGATCCAAGCTGGCCGGCGAACTGCTGCTGAAAACCACCGCGGCGACGCTGGGGCTCGACCACATCATACTCCGCCCTTCGATGATCTACGGCCCCGGGGCCGCCGGCTGGGAGCCGCTGTTCGGCGCGGCCCGGCGCGGCAGGGCCGCGGTGCCCGGGAATGCCGCAAACACGGTCTCGGTCTGCTATATAGAAAATTTCCTGGACGCTGCGCTGCTGGCCGCCGAAAAGGCGCCCTTTGGTTCGGCCTTCAATATCAGCGAAGGCTCGCTCAGCATCATGGACCTGCTTTTCACACTGGGCGCGGCGCTGGACAAAAGCCCGGCACTGATCCCCCTGCCCGTAGCTCTCCTTAAAACCGTCTCGGCTATCTTCGGCGCATCCTTGGGACTGACCGGCCTTTACCTGCCTGGTTTTATGGGCGCCGACCCGGCGCGGCTGCACGAAGCCTGCGCTTCCTGGTCGCACAATTGCGAAGGCATCCGGGCCCTGGGCTGGAAGCCGGCCGTTCCCACTGCGCGCGCCCTGGCTATCTCGATGGGGACCCGGTCATGATAAAACTATCGCAACTGCCCCCGGGCAAAATGCCCCCCGGCGCCGGCGCTCCGTATTCCTGCTCGCCGGCCTGGGCGGAACTGTACAAACAGGTTTACCGCTACGATTTGCGGCAGTACCAGGTCCTCAGGGGGCAGGAGGCAATAGGCGGTTTCGCCTGCGCCGTAGTGCGCTCGCCCCTGTTCGGGACGCGCCTCATCTCCCTGCCTTTTTCAGACGAGCCTGGGCTGTGGCTGGCCCCGGGCGTCTCCCTTAACCCGGCTGAAATTTCAGGACTGAAAGATTCCCTGGTTAAAGAACTGGACGCGGCGGCGGCCGAAACAGGCGCGGAGTACGCCGAATTGCGCGGCGCGGACCTGCTTTTCCCGGGAGAAGACGCGCGCTTCGTGCCCGCGGCTCCCTACCTGAGGCTGGTCTTAGATACTACGCGGCCTTACGAGGAGCTGCGGGCAGATTTCAACATCAACATACCGAAGAATTTGCGCAAGGCTGACAAGTTCGTGACGGTCAAAGAAAGCCGCAACCCGGCGGACTTCGCCGGTGTTTACGGTATCTATCTGCGGCAGATGCGGAGCTTCGGCTCCCCGCCGCTGCCGGCGGCGCATTTCGAGCGCCTGCTGGCCTCGGGCGCCGGCCGCCTGTATACCGCCTCGGTGGGCGGCAGGGCGGCGGCATTCCTGTTCGCCCTGGTATGGGGCGGGATCTTCTACGCCGACGTCAATGCCGGCCTGCCGGAGTTCGAAACCTTCTTTCCCAAGGTAAAACTGTTCGACGAAACCATAAAGCCGGCCTGCGCCGGCGGCCTGCGCCGCTACGACTTCATGCGCACCCGCGCCGGTTCGGGCGTCTACGAACATAAAAAGAAGTGGGGCGGCCGCGAGATACCGATAAAATATTTTTACAGGCCCTACAAGCCGGGACTGCGCCTGGAGCTGGACCCCGAACAGGCCCGCTTCGCCCTGCCGAAACTGCTGCTGCGCCATGCCCCCATCGCCCTGCTCAAGGCCATAGGACCGGCCATCCGGCGCCACGCCGGTAAATAAAAAAGAAACGCCGCCCTCGAAGGCGGCGTCTTTCTGGCGCGACCAGCGCCTCTCTAGGGCTTTCTCCAAACTAAATAGCCAAAAATGCCGTGCCTCACCCCGGTCTTCGCGCCAGGAAGAATGGCGGCGTAGCGCCGTGAGAACTCGTCGAAGGTCAGGTGGACCTCGCGCGCCTTGTGGCGCGCCACGCGCGTGTCCAGGAAGAAAGCCCGGAAGAAGCCCAGCGCCAGCCTGAAGGGATTGTGCAGCCCCAGCATGTCCCGGTAATATTTCAGCGCCGTCAGCGGCGGGTTGCCCGCCAGGGCGTCCACGATGATCAGCACGCCGCCGGGCGCCAGGCGCTCTTTGATCCGCGCCAGCGCGCCCTCGGCGTCGCGGATATGGTGCATGGTGGAAACCGCCACCGCGGCGTCGAAAGGTCCCGGGGGCAATTCATCCTTTTCGATATCGAGCTCCAGCACTTCCGCCTGTTTCAGATCTTTAAGGACCCCGCGCGCCACGGCCGCCATGCCGCGGGAAGAATCCACCGCCGTCAGCCTGGCCGCGCCGGCAAAGACGGCGCGCGCCCGGCGGGCGGTGCCGCAGCCGATATCCAGGATCCGCCGGCCAGCGGGGGCCGCCAGTTCCAGCAGGTCGGAATTATGTATTTCCTCTACCCAGTCCACGTCGGAGCCGTAGTCCTGCGCCCAGGCGTCCCACTCGGCCGGGTCATTGGGGGAGGAGGTCAGCTCGGCGGGATGCGGGCCGGGGCCGGGCCGCGAGAGTACGCCGCCGAAGGTCTCGAGGAATTTAGGAGAGTTCATCGGGCAGTCGGTGCGCGAGTCCAGCGCCGAGAACATGGCCGAGCCCCACATGCGGCGCGCTATTTTTCCCAGCGGCTCGGTGCGCACATTGCCGAAAGAGAGCGGCACGTAACAGCAGGCCTGCACCTCGCCGTAAGGCGAGACGTAGAAATGGGTACGGGCCGAACAGCCGCAGACGAAACTGGCGCGCGGCGAGGACACCGACAGGGTCTCCCAGTACACGTCGGGGGCCAGCCTGGAGCGCAGCAGTTCTATATCATCCTCACCGAAAGGCACGTCGGTCCGCTCCAGCCATTTGCCGGCGCGCAGGGAGGACAGCACGCGGGTCCGCACCCCCAGCCCCCGGCCCAGCGCTATCACGCGGTCCAGCCCGCCATCGCGCAGGCTCTCTTTGGTGGCGTAGGTGGAGAGGGAAACGTCCATCCCTTCGTCCCGGCAGAAGCCCATGGCGTCCAGCGCGGCGCGGAAGGTGCCGGGCCTGCCGCGCAGCCTGTCGTGCTCGGCCTCGTCGGCGCTGTCCAGGCTAACGCCGATGCGGTCCAGGCCGGCCTCGCGCAGCCGCGCGGCCATGGAGCGGTTTAGCAGCAGGCCGTTGGTGTCCAGGGTGGCCACCATGCCCAGCCGCCGCACCTCGCGTACCAGGCCGGGCAGCCAGGGCAGCAGCAGCGGCTCGCCGCCGAAAAAGTAGAAGCCGCCGGCGCCCAGGGCCGCGGCCTGGCGGATCAGCGCCAGCATCTCGTCCTCGGTCAGCTCGGGCTTGGCCGGGTCGCCGTAGGGAGAGGTGCCGCAATGCACGCAGCGGCACTGGCATTTGTAAGTGACGCCGGCCATCACCGTTACGCCGAACAGCGGGCGCCAGCGCCGCGCGGCCGGCTGCACCTTCAGGCTGTAGAAGCGCGCCAGCGCCGCGCCGGCGGGGCCGGAGAGCAGCCCGCCCAGGCTTTTCTTGATGAAGCGGTTCAGCGAAGAAGGTCTTTCAGTGTTCATAAGAGTTTTATCTGACCGCCCCGGCCGCGCCGCCAAGGTACAGAGCGAAGCCCTCGCTCTCACCGCTCCAGGTGAAGGCGGCCGAAGCGCGGGCGGCCCTGTAGCAGGCCGCGGGCTCCTGCCCGCTCCGAAGCAGGGCCGAAACTTCCTTGTGCAGCGGCGAGCCGGAGGCTGCCGCGCGGTTCAGGAACTCCGGCTCATAATATTTCCGTTCGAAGAGCAGCCACTCCGCGCCGCCGGGCACCAGCGCCGCCGCGGCGCCTGGCCGAGCGCAGTAGAGCGCCTCCAGCAAAGCGCGGCGCCTGGCCGCGTAGGTCTCCGGGCCGCTGAGAAAAAGTATCTCCTGGTCGGCCGTCTCGGCGGACAGCAGGACGGCCTTGCCGGTAAAGACCGGCGCGGTAAGCAGCAGGTCGCTCTCCGGGTAGCCGGCCAGCACCGCGCCCTGCGGCAGGGCGGCTATCAGCCGGTATGCGCCGGCGTAGCGCCGCACCGAGTCCATCTCGCCGAAGAAGGGATACAAGCAGACGAAAACGGCCCCGCAGACGGCGGCCGCCGCGCCGGCGCGGAAACGCCCCTCGGCCAGCGCCAGCAGCCCGCCGGCGGCCAGGAAGACCAGGGCCAGCGGAACTATGATCACCAGTTGGCGGGAAGCCGACACCGGGTGGTACGGATAAAGCAGCAGGAAGGCCGCTCCGCAGCCGGCCAGCAGCGCCAGGACGGCGCGCGGCAACCCGGCGGGCCGGCCGGGGGCGGCCAACTTGCCCAGCCCCCAGATCAGGGCCAGCAGGACCATGAAGATCATGTACAGCCGGCCATGCTCGTTGAGGTTGAGGGCGAAATTCAATACGGCGTCGGCCAGGTTGCCCGGGTCCACGTGCGAACTCACGCCCTGGTAAAGTTTCGAGGACTGGAAGGACTCGCTGCTCCCGGCGCCGGGCCGGACATAATTCATCAGCCCGCCCTGGCTGAGCAGCAGCACGCAGAGAACCGCCCAGGCGAAGGAAACCGCCAGGTATTTCTTCAGCACCGCCCCGGTGAACTCTGCCCTGAAAAAGAAAGGGACCAGCGCCGCCGCGCAGGCCAGGCCGACCGCGGCGGAGGGATAAACCACTACGCCCAGCGCCACCAGCGCCGGCAGCAGCAGGAAGCGCCGCGCCTCGGCGGCCCACGCGAAGCCGAAGAAGGCGAGGGCGCCGTAAACCCGCGGCACGCCGAAGAAGGTATCCATCGAAAGGAAGGTTGCGGTAAAAAGCAGCGCGGCGGCCCCGGCGGCCCGGGGCGACGGGGAGGCCAGCGCCAGGCGCCTGACCATCAGCGCCGACGCTGCGCAGGCCAGCACGGCCAGCGCCTTCAAACCCACTGTATAGGGGGAGGCCTTCATGAACAGCGCGGTCAGCCAGATCCAGAGCGACTCGTAGTGCAGCGGGCTCAGGCTGGCGGCGTAGAATTGCGCCAGGCGGTCCCCGGAGTAAAGGCCCTTATCCCAGAGCGCCTGTATCCAGTAAAAGCTGACGCTGTCGAGGTAAAGGGAATAGCGCGGCTCGAAAGCCGGCGGGCTGCAGACCACGGCCGCGAAGGCCGCCAGCCCGGCGGCGAAAAGAAGCGCTCCCCCTGCGGAGAGGCCGCCCTCGCCGGGTTCGAAAAGACGCCGCAGCAGTTCACCAAGTTTTCTCATGGCAGGTAGCAGAACTTTCCCGAAGAGGAGATTTTAAAACTTCCGGGCGCGGCCGCGCCATAGTCGGCGGCTTTCACACCCAGCAGCTCCCGCACGGCCGCGGCCTCTTTCTCACCTGCGCCGGCAGGCAGCAGCACCGAGCCCGGCACCAACTGGAAGAAAGGCAGGTCCGACGGAAAAACCCGGTCTATCACCCCGGCCTCATATAGCCGCCCGGTGGCCGTCTCGGCGTATTTGCCTTTCCTGCCGTTCAGCCGCAGCATCTCCCCGGCCCGGCCGCACAGGCAGCCGCGGGAGGCGGTTTCGCCCAGGTCGCCGGTGCCGTAGCGCAGCAGCGGGGCCAGCGCATTGTCCAGGTCCGTGCAGAGGATCTCCCCGTCCGCCCCGGCCTCGACGATATGCCCCGCGCCGTCGGCGTGCAGCCAGCCTTCGGAATGCGGGCAGGACAGCGCCGCGTAGCCGAGCTCGGTGGAGGCGTACATGTTGAAGACCTCGGCCCCGAGCCGCTCGCGCGCCTCGCGGCGCACGCTCTCGCCGAGCAGGGTGCCCACGGTGAGCACGGCTTTCAATTTTTTAAATCGCGGGCCGGCGCCGCCCCGCAGGCTTTTGAGCACGGCCATCAGCGCGTCAGGGCGCGTGATCAGCAGGACAGGTTCGCGGGCAGCGGCCTCTTCGGCCAGCGCCAGCGCGGCGCCCGGCTCCGAAAATATGGAGCCGCCGTAATATACATTGACCCTGTTATGCACCAGCCGGTAAAGGACGTACTGCTGGAAGAACTCGAAGAAGACCTTGCCGAACTGCCCTCCGGCGAGCATGGCCGGCAGATTGGCGAAATAGGAATACTCCACGGGGTGCAGGGCCGCAGTCCTGTCGCCCATCTTCCAGCCGGCCGCTTTCAGCACCGACAGCAGCGCCGCGTACCTGGCGGCCACGGCGGACAAATCCAGCCTGGTCTCGAAGCGGTCCCCGCCGGCGGTTCCGCCGCTCGCCAGCCTGGCCAGCGCGCTCCCGCCGGCATAGCCGGCCAGGTTTTCGCGCCGCATCACCGGCAGCACGCTGAACTGGCCCGGCGAGGACAGCCCCGCGGCGCCCTCCAGGGCGGCCGCGCAGGCCACGTCATACTCCGGCAGGGCAGCGCGCGCCCGTCGGAGCAGCAAGTTCAGCCTCTCCAATTTATCCGCGCCGCCGGCCCCGAAGGCCGAGGCCCGGGCCCTGAAATCCTTGTGGATCAGCCACCCGGCGCGCAGCACCATTTCCCCGCGCAGGTTCACCGTCCCTCCCCTGGCACCGGGAGATAGACCACGCGCCCGTCGGCGGCTTCGGGATGGGCAGCACGCCAGTCAGCGTTGCGCGGCCAGCATTTAACCACCGGCCCGAACTTGTCTTCCCCGTAGGCGGCGGCTATCAGGCCGGCCAGGGAGAGTTTCTCCGAGCCGCTGAAAATGTAGGGCAGATGTTCGCAGGGCGCCAGGCTGCCGTCCGGCAGGATCATTATCTTGTAGGCCGAAGGCAGTTCACAGTCCACCAGTCCCGTCCTGTCCAGCACGGGCAGGCCAGCGGCTGAAGCGGCTGAAAGCACGGCCTCCCTGTCGGAGGCCTCGAGCTTAAGTTCGTCGAAGCGGCCCGACCACGAGCCCGAAGGCACAGGCGGAAGTACGCGGACGGCCGAAGCGCCGGCTGCCCGGGCCGCGGCCAGCAGCGCGGCCAGCGAGCCGTCGGCGGAGGTTTCCCTGGTGGCGTAGCAGGAAGCCATGGCCGGCAGGCCGTGTTTTTTTGCCAGTGACAGAGCGTTCAGGGCCGCGGCGTGGCAGCCGGCCGCCTTCCGCCCCCCGTCGTGCTCGGCCGGCAGCGCCGAGTCCAGGCTGACATTCAGGCAGGCGAGCCCAGCTCCTTTCAGCGCCAGCACAAGTTCCTCTCTTATCTTCAGCCCGTTCGTCTCCACGAAGACCGTAAGGCCGGCGCTGGAGCAGGCGCGCACCAGCTCGGGCAGGAAAGGCGCCAGCGTGTTCTCGCCGCCGGTAAAATGGACGCGCGGCACACCGAGAGCCGCTAACTCCGAGATGCGGGCCAAGGCCTTCTCCCTGTCCATCACGGCGTTTCCGAAGCGCTCGCGGAAGCCCCCGGAAGAGCAGGCCCCGCAGCGGCACTGGCAGGCGAAGGTGGCGGCGAAGGCGGCCATCCCCGGGATCCTGCGGCCCAGCAGGCGGCGCTTAAAAAAATATACTCCATAGCGCGCCGCGCGGGCCGGGTTCAGCAGCCCGGCCAGGAAAAGAGCGCCGCGCGCGGAAACATAAAGACGCTTCAGCGCGGCGGCGGCAGGCGCTATGGCCCGTCCGGGGTAAACGCTCAGGAGATAATGCAGGAAATACTTCAGGCTGCCGGCCAGGGAGAAATTGGGATAAGGGTTGGGATTCCCTTTCAGCCGCGCCAGCAGGCCGCAGGCGGCTATCAGCGGCAGGCGCAGGCTGAAAGCCGGCAGCAGGCGCCAACTTCCGCCGGCCAGCGCCCTGCGGGCGGCTCCGGGTAAGAGCGAAGCGAGGAAAACCAGGTTGCGCAGCCGCGCGCGCTCCGGAGTGTAGCTGTGGCCGCCGTGGCCGTAAGGCACCGAGAAGCCGCCTTCCTCCACTCCGGCCGCTTCTCCCTCGGGCAGCAGGCCGTCCCGCCGGGCTTTTTCCAGGATAGCGGTGCCGGGGTAATAGCGCAGCCAGTTCACGTCGTGGAAGCCGGCCGGGTTCGCCGCGGCGAAGGCGGCTACGCGCTTGAGTTCTTCGGTATCCTGGCCGGGCAGGCCGAAGATGAAATTGGTGTAGGTGTGGATGCCCGCGCCGGCCAGCAGGCGCAGGGCGCGCACGGAGTCTTCCGTGCTTTCGGCCCTGCCCAAACATTCGCGCCTGATCTGTTCGCTGACCGTCTGCACGCCCATGTTGGCGGCGGTGCAGCCGGCGGCCTTCAGCAGCCCCACGGTCACCTCGTCCGCGTCGGCGGGATGGACATTGCAGAAGAAGGGGAGGCCCACCTCCCGCGGGTAGGCCGCCGCGAATTCTTCCAGCCAGGGCCGGTCCGAAATAAAAAGGTCGTCGCAGAACGAGATCCGGGAGAAGCCGTATTTCGCCTTGGCCGTTTTGAGCTCCGCCAGGACATTGGCCGGGGAGCGGCGGCGCAAAAACTTGTCGCCGCAGCCCAGGCGCGAGAGCATGCGCCGCATGGAACTGTTGTGGCAGTAGGTGCAGGCGTTCGGGCAGCCGCGGCCGGTGACTATGGAGTAGGTATCGAGGACGAAGCCGGGATATTCGCTGAAGAACAAATCCTTGTCGGGGAAAGGCAGGGCGTCCAGGTCGCACTCAAGGCGCACAGGGTTTTTCACCAGGGCGCCGTTGCGCTTGAACCAGATATTGTTCAGCCCGTCGAGCGGCAGGCCTTTTTCCAGCCTGTCCGCCAGGCCGCAGACGGCGGTTTCTCCGTCGGCCACGCAGAGCAGGTCTATCTCAGGCCTGGCCAGCGCGGCCTCGGGGGCCGTGCTCGGGTGCACCCCGCCGAAGATCACCGGGGCGCGGCTGAGCCGCTTGAATTCCCGGGCCACGGCCAGCGCCCAGCCGAAATGGTCGGACTCGGCCGAAAAGCCGACCAGCCCGGGCTTGAGGGCGGCTATTCGGCGGGCGGCGGAGGAGGCGCTTTCAGGTTCAAAAAAAGGCAGGCGCAGGCGGAAGGAATTGAAGAGCAGCGGCTCGTAAACCAGCGCGGTGTCGTGCCCGCGCGCCTTCAGGGCGGCGGAAAGATATTCCAGCCCCAGGCTCTCCGTGGCGGCGCGGGCGAACACTATCTTCATTGGATAATTTTAGCATAACCCCGCCTGAGCCCTTTGTCATTTAAAAGTAATGGCCGTGTGGACGGCGGCGCCTAATATAGACTATTATTGATATTGTTATTATGAAACTGGTTATTCCCACCAATTGGGACGACGCCCTGATCGCGGCGGCCGCGCGGCCGGAGGTTTCGGCCGTTTACGGCAAGCTCGGCCGCGATTTCATAGGCGGCGGCAGGCCGTCGAGCATGCTGGGCGCGCTCTCGCGCCGCGCCGCGGCCCGGCACGTGAAGAAATTGGCGGAGGCCGGCAAGCCTTTCTATTACCTGCTCAACGCCGGCTGCCTCGGTAACCGCGAGTGGACCCGCGACGGCAACAAAGAGATAAACCGCCTGCTGGACTGGCTCACCGAGATAAAGGTGGCGGGCCTCACCGTGGCCGTGCCCTACCTGGCCGAGTACGCCAGGAAAAAATACCCCCATTTCAAGCTGTCCGCCTCGGTGCTGGCCAATGTAAATTCCGTTGAGAAGGCCAAGTACTGGGAAGGCCTCGGCGCCTCGGTCATCACCCTCAACCATACCGAGGTCAACCGCGATTTCCGGCTTATCGGCAAAATGCGCAAGGCCGTAAAATGCGGGTTGCAGCTGCTGGCCAACGACAACTGCCTGCAGGGCTGCCCGCTCTTCTCCTACCACCACAACGTGATAGCCCACGCCTCGCAGTCCTCCGAGGGCTACGGCAGCTACACCTTCGACTACTGCCGCCTCTCCTGCCGGCGCCTGATGCTGGCGGACCCCGCTAATTTCATCAAGGCCACCTGGATAAGGCCCGAGGACCTGAAGGTCTACGAGGAGGCCGGCATAGACAGCTTCAAGCTGGTGGACCGGACCATGACCACGCAGGCGCTGGGGGCCGTCATCGCCGCCTACGCCGCGCGGTCCTACAAGGGCAACCTCTACGACCTGTTCACCAACGCCTCGCGGCTGGACTGGTCGAAGACCTCCGGGGTGCTGCACAAGCTGCGCCACTATTTCCACCCGTTCAAGCTCAATGTCTTCAAGCTCTACGCCAAGCGCGGCGTGGCCAAAGACCTGGAGGTCTGCCTCGACAACCAGGCGCTGGAAGGATTCATAGATTTTTTCCTGAAGAACGACTGCCGCTCCATGGACTGCGCGGAATGCGGCTACTGCGCCGACATAGCCCGCAAGGCGGTGAAGATCGCCCCCGCCCATTGCGCCGAGCTGCTGGGCGTGCACGAAAAGTTCCTCGAAGAGATAATCTCCGGTGACATACTGCGGTACTGACCCCCAAAAAGGTAAAATTCCAGCATGGCCGCAAAACCTTCAGCCAACCTGACTTTCAGCCTGCGCCCGCTGCTGCGCCGCTTCTACGGCGCCTCCTGGCTCACGGCCCTCACGGCCTTCTATTTCCGCAGCATATTGCCTCAGATCCGCAGGTTCGTGCCGCTCTACGGCGTGACCGCGATACTTTCCATGTCCTACCGCTGCCAGTGCTCCTGCCCGCATTGCGGCGCGGGCAAGTTCCCCAAGAAGCCCGAGGGAGAGCTGAGCCGCGAAGAGGTGCTGAAATTCATAGACGACCTGGCCCGCCTGGGCGGGGCCTGCATCCATTTCTTCGGCGGCGAGCCTCTGATGGCCCCGGCGCTGCTGGAATACGTAAAGCGCACAAAGGAGCGCGGCCTGGTGGCCACCATTGACACCAACGGCCTGCTGCTCGACGAGGCCATGGTGCTGAAGCTGAAGGAAGCGGGCATAGATTTGATCCGCGTCAGCCTGGACAGCCCGCGCGAGGAAGAGCACGACGCCCACCGCGGCGTGAAAGGCTGCTGGCGCCGCGCGGTGGACGGCATGAAGCTCTGCGTGAAGCACGGCATCCCCTGCTTCATGTCGCTCTACGCCACCAAAGAAAATCTCGCCAGCGGCGATTTCGAGGCCATGATAGCCCTGGCCCGCGAGACCGGCGTCGGCGTGCGTTTCCTGTCGGCCATACAGACCGGCCGCTGGGGCCAGGAGGAAGTTCACCTCTCCCCTCCTGAAATACAGAAGCTGCGGAGCCTGCTGGCCCCCGACGTCTGCTGGGAAACGGAATTTTTACAGCACAAGGACGTGCCCTTCTGGTGCAACTCCATGCTGGGCAATAAGTTCGACATCTCCGCCTACGGCGAGGTGCTGGCCTGCGCCTACCTGCCGGCCGGCTTCGGCAATATCCGCAAGGAGCCGCTCGAGGCGATAGTGAAGCGCATGTGGGCTTCCGAGATGTTCAAAGAGGGCTCCAAGCATTTCGACTGCCCGATGAACGACGCCGGCTTCATCAAGAAGCACGGCGACAAGCTGACCGCCGGCCGCTGCTAACCCGCTTTCTATGTCCCTGCCCCCGCCCGGAAGTTATTTCAACGTGCCGGCCTTCCGCCGCGCCCTGCGCTCTTATTCCGGTCACCCGCTGGTGGTGCGGCTGATGTATACCGCCCTGCGCCGCGGCCTGCCGCTGATAAGAAAATTCAAGCCGCTGTTCGGGGCCACCGCGCTGGTGGCGCTGACCTACCGCTGCCAGTGCAGGTGCCGCCACTGCGGCGCCGGCACCTTCGCGCGGAGCGGGCGCCCCGAGCTGTCAAAGGACGAGGTTTTCAAACTGCTGGCCGACCTGCGCGCCGGCGGCGGGGCAGGCGTGCATTTCTTCGGCGGCGAGCCGCTGCTGGCGAAAGAGATCGTGGAGTATATCGCCGAAGCGTCGCGGCTGGGCCTGCGCGCGGCGCTGGGCACCAACGGCCTGCTGATAGACGCCGCCATGGCGAAACAGCTGGCCGCCGCCGGGGTGAAGAACGTGGATATCAGCCTCGACAGCCACGACCCCGCCATGCACGATTCTTTCCGCGGCGTGCCCGGCAGCTGGCAGAAGGCCGTGGACGCGCTGCGCTATTGCCGCGCCGGGGGAATCCCCGTCTACATAAATTACTACGCCAGCCACGAGAGTTTGGAAACCGGCGGGCTCGACGGCATGGCCGCGCTGGCCGGGGAACTGGGAGCCATGCTGCGCCTGCTGCCGCCGGTGCGTGCCGGCCGCTGGAAGGACCGGGAGGACATACCGCTGAGCGCACGCGAACTGGACGGCCTGCGCGCCCGGCTGAAGCCCGGCAAGGTCTGCTGGGGCTACGAGTTCATAGACCGGCCCGGCGTGCCCTTCCTTTGCCACTCTTTCGTGCGCAGCACTTTCGATGTCTCCGCCTACGGTGACATCACGGCCTGCCCCTACCTGGCCCGCTCCTTCGGCAATCTCCGCGAAGTGCCGCTGGCCGAAGCCGCGGCGCGCATGTGGGCCTACGACACCTTCGGGCCGGAGGCCGGCTACGACGGCTGCCCGCTGAACGCCGCCACCTTCATAGCGCGGCAGGGCGAATACGAGAAGGGGGCCGGACAATGAAGCCCGGCAGAACGGCGCGCGCGCTGGTTTCAGTCCTGCGCCTCTTCAAGCCGCTCTACGGCGCGGCCATCATGCTCTCGGTCACGAACCGCTGCCAGTGCAGCTGCGCCCGCTGCGCCGTGAGCGCGGGAGACAAGCAGGGCGCCCCCGAACTTTCCGCTGAAGAAATTCTGAAACTGCTGAAGGAAGCGGCCGCGCTGGGCGCCCGCGAAATTAGTTTTTTCGGGGGCGAGCCGCTGCTGCGCCCGGAACTGCCCGACCTGATAGCGGGAGCGCGGGCCCTGGGCCTGCGCGCGGCGCTGACCACCAACGGCCTGCTGCTCGACAATAACATGGCCCGCCGCCTGGCCGAGGCCGGCCTCAGCGTGGCCGGGATTAGCCTGGACGACCCGTCGCCCGAAGTTCACGACGCGGGGCGCGGCGTGCCTGGCCTCTGGGACAAGGCCTGTGCGGGGGCGCGAGCGCTGGTAAAACTCGGTGTGCCTGTGGATATTTCTTTCTGCGCCGACAGGGCGCGCCTGCGCGACGGCAGGGCGGCACAGATGAAGAAGTTAGCGGAATCGCTGGGGGCCAGGCTGAGGATACTTTCGCCGATGCGGGCCGGGCGCTGGACCGAAAACCCGGGAGAGGCGCTGGGACCGGAAGAGATAAGAATTCTCCGTTCCCTGCTGGAACCGGGCAAAGCGCACTGGGTAATTTCCCCGGTGGACAATGCAGACGCTGATTATGTCTGTTCTTCGCTGGACCGCTGGAAGGTGGATGTGACGGCGGGCGGCGACGTGGTGCCCTGCACCTATTTCCCCGCGCCTTTCGGGAATATCCGCAATGAAGGCCTGGGCAAGATAGTGAAACGGATGTGGTCGGCCCCCCTCTACCGGGAACACTCCGGCTGCGGGGACTGCCCGCTCAACGATCCCGCCCTGCGCGCGCGCTGGGAAGCACTCCTGAAATAATATTAATCGGACGGGCGGAAGCCCAGCAGGCCGAGGGCCTGCCTGAACACCTTGGCCGCCGCCACCGGCAGGTCCAAATGGCGCAAATGGCCCAGCGCCGTCAGCGGGTGCCGCAGGGCGGTGCCCAGCCGGACCAGGAACACCAGCCGGTAGAAGTTCACCCCGCGCAGTTCTTCCGAAACATAGCTGGCCTGGCCCGAGGAAAAATCGTCCACTGAAGGGATGAAGTCCGCCTTGATCTTCCCGGCGGCCAGCAGTTCGCGGAACACCGGCGAGCCCGGCAGCGGCTGGAAGACGAACATCTCTACCAGGTCGAATTTTTTCACCATCTCCATAGTTAGCCGCAAATCTTCCGGCGTCTCGCCGGGGTAGCCGACAATGAAGAAGCCGCAGACCGGCAGACCGGTCTGACGCATCTCCCTTACTGCCCGCTCCATATCTACGGGCCGCAAATCCTTCTTCATCAGATCCAGCACGCGCTGAGAGCCGCTCTCCGGCGCCGCGGTGAAGTGGTCCCAGCCGGCGTCCCGCATGAGGGACCAGAGTTCTTTGTCGCCGTGCTGCGCCCTCACGCCGTTGGGCGTGCCGAAGCGCAGCCCCGGTATCCCCAGTTTCAGCGCGGCCCGGCAGAACTCCTTGGCCTCCTCCGGGTGGAAGGTAAAATTGTCGTCGATGATATTGAACCATTTGACGCCGAAGTCCCGGTGCAGGGCCTCCAGCGCGCGCAGGGCGTAGGGCACGCTGAAGCGGCGCAGGCGCCGGCCGCTGATGGCGGGGCCGCAGCAGAAGGCGCAGCCGTAGGGGCAGCCGCGGGTGGTCTGCAGCGGCGCGCTCGGGCGGTGGTCGGCGTAAACCCGGTAGCCGCGGCGCAGGTATTCGTCCAGCTTTATGAATTTATGATCAGGGAGCGCCAGCGAATCCAGGTCTTCCACCGCGGCGGGCGGCGCGTCTATCAGGCCGCCATTGCCCCGCCGCACCAGGCCGGGGACCGCCTCCCAGCGCGGCGAGGCCGAGAAGGCTTCCCTGAGGAAAGCCGGGAAGGCCTGTTCGCCTTCGCCCCTGATGACAAAATCTATCTCCGGGCAGGCCAGCACGCCCTCGGGCCAGGAACTCGGGTGCTGGCCGCCGGCCACCACCACCGCCTTGGGCGCGGCGCGGCGGGCGGCGCGCACGGCCTCAAGAGCCTGCGGGAAATTCATGGCGAAGCAGCTCACGGCGATCACGTCAGGGGCGAAGGCCGCTATCTCTTTTTCAAGTTCCCCCGGCGCGCGGGGGTTAAGGGCGAGGTCGAAGAGTTTCAGCTCGCAGAGGTCGGAAGGAGTGTTGGCCGCCAGCCAGGCATAGGCCAGCGGCAGCACCCGGCGCGCGTCCAGGCCGCCGGGCCAGAGCAGGGCGGCGCGCCGCGCCATCAGCAGGCCCCGCAGTCCGGCCCGCAGCCGGAAGTGCCGCCAAAATAACCCGCCCGCTCCAGCACGGCGGCCAGGCCGCCGTCCCGGACATTGCCCATGGGCTTGCTGGAAACATAGCAGTTGCGCACGGCGCCGTCGGCGCCGACATAGACGCTCAGCCGGCGGCCGGCCGTGCACTGCATGGAGCCGTCGAGGTAGTCGTAAAGCGGGCTTTCAGAGTAGACGAAAGAGGGGTCGGCGTATTTTTTGAAGAAAAGTTCTTTATGCTCCCGGGAAAGCAGCGGGCGAATGCGGCCGCCCAGCTTGCCGGTATAGATGGGAAACAGGGCGCGCACGGCCGAGGCCCCCGAGGCGCGGGCCAGCGCTATCAGTTCGTCCAGCCGGCCTTCTGAGAGGGCCCGGTCGGTGAGGTAGGTGGAGACCACGCAGGGAATGCCGGCCGCGGCGCAATTTTTTACGGCGCCCAGCGCCGCGTCGAAACAGCCGGGATAATTGCGCAGCCGGTCGTGGCGGCGGGCGTCCGGCGAGTCCAGGCTGACGTTTATATTGGAGATCCCGGCCGCCGCCAGTTCGCGCGCCCTGGCGGCGTCGAGCAGAATGCCATTGGTGTCCGTGGAGACGCTGAGGCCGAGCCCGGAGGCGTGCGCCGCCAGCTCGGCCAGGTCATCGCGCAGAAGGGGCTCGCCGCCTGTAAAACCGATCTTCGGGGCGCCTATAGCCCGCGCGCTCTCTATAATTTTTTTAATTTCATCCGTGGACAGTTCGTTGCCGGCCGGCAGGCCGCTGGCGGAGCAATGGGCGCAGTCGCACTGGCAGCGGCCCGTCACTGCTATCATCACGGTCAGCGGCACGGAGCGGCGCAGGGCGTAGCGGTTCCAGGCGAAGGCGGCCAGGCGCGGCAGCAGGCCGATCCCGGCGCGCCGGGCGAAGACCTTGTAGAGCAAGGCCAGCCGTTTAATATGTCCAGCTATTTTCATCCAGTTTTTTGCCGGCCAGCCTGTCCGCCAGGCGCCTGAACCGGTGGCTGAAGATCAGCGCCACGCCCCAGAGCACCCGGCTGATCTCGCCGGGCAGCAGCAGGGTGCGCAGCCGCTTGAAGACGTAAGAGGGACGCAGGTAGAAGCCGCGCGTGTAAGTTTCCATCAGGGACAGCAGCTGCGCCGCCGGCACTTCGCTCAGCTCTACCATCGGCTCCCGCTCGGAATAGACCGTTATATAGTCGGCCCCGTAAACCTTGTCCAGGTCCAGCCTGCCCTCGCCCGCCAAGCCGTCGAACAGCTCGCCGCCGGGGCTGGGGATGTAGACGGAGAACATTACGTAGTCCGGGTCCAACTCCAGCGCGAACTCGTAGGTGCGCCTGGCTGTCTCCAGCGTCTCTCCCGGCGTACCCAGGAGGAAGGCGGCGTTGACGCGCATGCCGTGTTTTTTGGCCAGCGCCATGGTGCGGCGCACGGCCTCCAAGGTGATGCCTTTCTTCATGCGGTCCAGCAGTTCCTGCGAGCCCGACTCCACGCCCAGCAGCGCCCGCCGGCAGCCGGCTCCCGCCATGGAGGAGAAAAGTTCTTCCGAAGCGGTGTTGGCACGCACATTGCAGTTCCAGGAAATTTTCATGCCGCTCTCTACTATCAGCCGGCAGATCTCGCGCACGTGGGCGGGGTCGCAGGTGAAGGACGGGTCCTCGATCTGGAACTCGCGCACGCCGTAATTATCGTAGAGGGCCTTCATCTCCGACACTACCCCGGCGGGAGCGCGCTTGCGCACGCGGCCGCCGTAGCCGTAATGGTGGCTGCAGAAGGTGCACTGGTAAGGACAGCCGCGCATGGTCAGCACGGAGGCGGCTGGCGCAGTACTGACGGCGCGGGTAATGCCGAGATAATATTTTGAGAGGTCTACGAGCGAGTAATCCGGAAGCGGGAGCGCGGCCAGGTCCTCGATTAGGGGCCGCCGCGGCGTGGCGAATGCTCCCCCGTCCTTCGGCAGCACCAGGCCAGGGACCGCGAAAAGATCGGCCTTCGCCGCCAGGGCGTCCGCCAGTTCCAGCATGGTGAGCTCGCCCTCGCCGACGACGACGCAGTCGAAAGCGCCGCCCTTCAGGCACTGGGCCGGCAGATAGCTGGCGTGTATGCCGCCGGCTACGGTTTTCAAACCAGGAAAATTTTCTTTCAGCAGGCGGGCACCCGCCGCGGCCATGTCGAAACTGGCCGTATAGGTGGCGAAGCCGGCGAGCTGCGGGCCGAAAGCGCGGGCGCGGGAGAGGAATTCTTCTTCGGAGAGGCCCTCGGCGTAGAGGTCTATTATTTTAACTTCATGGCCGCCGCGCGCCAGGACGGCGGCTATATACAGCAGGTTGAGCGGCGGCATGCAGCCGCGCGCGCGCACCTGGTACACGTCCATGGTCTTGAGCGCCGGTGAGACGAGCAGTACTTTCATTTCAATACCATCTTACGAAATACAGGGCGGCCCTGAAGGTGTCGGCCAGTGCCCGCGGCGAGGCCAGGCGCCGCGCCAGGCTGGCCGGCCTGAGGTAATAGCGGAGGTAGGCCCGCTTGTAAAATTTAACCAGGTCCTCCCGGGACGCCCCGGGCACCTTTATCAGCGGGACTGAATTGTCGTGCGCGTCCAGCAGCTCCTCGTCCGTGGCGTCCAGCAGGCCCTTCTCTTTCGCCTCGCGGTACAGCGGGGTGTCGAAGAAGGGATGCGCGAAGGCGAAGAAGACGTGGTCGGTGTCGATCTCTTTTATCTTCTCGAACGAGGCCCTCAGGGAGGCGAAGGTTTCGCCGGGGTAGCCGAACATGTAGTAGCCACGCGTCTCTATGCCGGCGGCGCGGGCCGAAGAGACGGCGGCGCGGGCCCTGGCCGTGTCAAAGCCTTTGCCCATCAGGCCGCAGGAGCCGTCGCTGGCGCCGTCTATGCCGAAGGCGATGGAGAAGCAGCCGGCCCCCGCCATCGCGGACAACAGCCCGGGGTCCACCAGGTCCACCCGCGTCATGCAGGCCCAGGTGAGGTCCAGCCGGTTCTCTTTTATCAGCGCGCAGAGGCGCAGCACCCGCTCCCTGTCGGCGGTAAAAGTGTCGTCCTGGAAACTTATTTCCTTGATCCCGTAATTTTCGGCCAGCTCTTTCATCTCGGCCAGCACTCGGCCCGGGCTTTGCGCGCGGCAGGTAGGGCCGAACACGCTCTTGGAGCAGAAGCCGCAGGCGTACGGGCAGCCGCGGGAGGTGACCATGCTGGTGACCGGCTGCCGCCGGTAGGCGAAGATCGCCGGGCGGTAAACGGAAAGATCCAGCAGGTCGCGCGCGGGGAAGGGCAGCGAATCTATATCGAGGGGCTCGGGGCGGGTCGGCGGGTCTCCGGGCTTCGTCAGCAGCCCGGGCAGGCCGCCCGGGGGCGCGCCGGCCGCCAGCCGCCGGGCCAGCTCGCTGAAAGTTTTCTCCCCTTCCCCTATCACCGCCGCGTCGAAATATTTCAGGCACTGCGCCGGCCGGGCCGAGGCGTGGTGCCCGCCCGCCGCAGTGAAGCAGGCCGGGGAGATTTTTTTTATGGCCGCGGCGGCGGCGACCGAAGCGGAAAAGGTGCCGGTGTGGACGCTGACCCCGGCGAGGTCCGGCCCGAAGGCCGAAACTTCGCGCGCGAAGGCTTCGGGGTTCAGCCTGGCACCGGGCCAGTCCAGCACCTTCAGTTTCACTCCGGGCAGCTCGCGGCGCAGGTAGGCGGCCACGGACAGCAGGCCCAGCGGCGGCAGGGAGAGGCCGGCCCCGGCCAGCGGGTTGGCCGTGGAAAAAGAGTGCGGCGGGTTCACCAGCAGCACTTTCATATGGGGAAGATGTGCATCGCGCCGTCGGCCAGACTCTTGAGCTCGGCCAGCGAGCGCACGGCGAATAGACGCCGCAGCAAATAGCCGGGCCTGGAATAGAACTTCTTGTTGAACCAGTGCATCAGCTTGACCAGTTCGCCGGCCGGGAGGTCGCACATCGACACGACGTCTTTGGCGCCGGCGTAGGCGGCCAGGTAATGGCCGCCGCGGTAGGTGGCCGGGTTGATCTTGCCCTGCTTCACCGCCTGCTCGAAGATGCTCGAGCCGACCACCGGCATCAGCACGGCGAACATGGCGTAATCCGGGTCCAGCTCCAGCGCGAAATCCAGGCTCTCCTGCGCGGTCTCGCGCGTTTCGCCGGGCAGGCCCAGCACGAAGGAGCAGTTCACCCGCATGCCGTACTTCTTGGCCAGCGCCACCGCGTTGCGCACCTGGTCCAGGCGTATGCCCTTGTTGGCGCCCAGCTCGCCCAGCATCTTCTGCGAGCCGGTCTCCACGCCCAGGAAGACGCGCGAGCAGCCGGCGCCCGCCATGGCGGCGAACAGCTCGTCGGAGGCGGTATCGGCGCGCGCGTCGCAGTTCCAGGCGATCCCCGGCAGGCGCTCTTTCAGCAGGGCGCAGATCTTTTTGGCCCGCTCCGGCACGGCGGTAAAGGCGCAGTCCTCGAAGCGGAACTCCTTCACGCCGTACATGCGCGACACGTGGCGCATCTCCTCCACCACGTCCTCCGGCTTGCGCGAGCGGATATGGCAGAAGAGGCCATAGTGGTGGCTGCAGAAACTGCAGTTGAAATTGCAGCCGCGCGCGGAGAGCACCGAAGAGACGCGCCCGCGCGTCACGGCCCGCGTGGGCGGCAGGCGGTAGGCGTCGAAATCTATCAGGTCGTAAGCCGGCCAGGGGATAGCGTCTATATTGGCCACCGGCGCGCGCGGGGCGCTGCGGAAGGTGGAGTTGTGCCTGCGGTAGCAGAGCCCTGAGACCTTGGCCAGCGGCGACTTATCCGCCACGGCGGCGGCCAGGTGGACTATGGTGACCTCTCCCTCGCCCAGCACGGCGGCGTCGGCCGGGCATTGCGAGAGGGCTATCTCCGGCAGGTAGCTGGCGTAAAGGCCGCCCAGTGTTATGAAAACCCCGGGCGAGGCCGTCCTCAAAGCTTTTACCAGCCGGCAGGTTTCGTCGAAGCTGCCGGGGTAGGTGGCGAAGCCGGCCAGCTCCGGCTTGAAAGCGGTCATGGCTTCCAGTTCTTCCTCGGGCGGCCTCGGGGAAGCGTAAAGGTCCAGCACCTTCACCTCGTGGCCGGCCTTCTTGAGCGCGCCGGCCAGGTACAGCAAATTCAGAGGCGGCATGAGGTTCTCAAGCTCGCGTTGGGCGCGGTCGAGGCGCTGCGGCGGGTGTACCAGGAGCACCCTCATGAGTTCCCCCCGGCGTGGCAGCGCTTGTAGATGTCGCAGCCGCGGCACAGCTCGGCCTGCCGCCCGTAGAAATCCTCGCGCGCGGCCGTTGTGGCCCAGAGCGGCTGCGCGGCCAGGTTGCCGAACTTTACGGCGCGCAGGTAGAAGCAGGGCAGCGCGTCGCCCTCGGCGCTGATGAAAACGTGATCGTCGGAGGTGAGGCAATAGCGGTCGAAGCCCGAGGCCAGGTCCATGAAAAAGTTATAGGCGTTGTTATTGCGGCAGCGCAGGCCCAGCGACCCGGCCAGCGCCGCGGCTCCTTGCACTATCTCCCGCTCCTCTTCGAAGCCGGGGCGGGAGACCGGCGGCTGCTCGCCGAAGGCGTGCAGGTCCACGCGCATCAGCTGTATCTCTTCTGCCCCGGCGCCGGCGGCGTATTTCACGGCGGCCTCCACGGCCTCGCGCGAGGTTATCAGGGTCTGCACGCGCAGCTTGAAAGCCGGCTTCCGTTTCTTGAAGTCAGCCAGGAACTCCAGATTGCCGCGCACTTCTTCTGTAAAGCCGTGAAAGCTCCCCCCGGGCTCCAGCCCGTCGAGGGAAACGCTGAGGCGGTTTATAACGCCGTCCTCCACCAGCCCGGCGAAACCCTCCCGGTCGAAAGGGGCCAGCCCGGTGGAGACATTGAGGGAAGTGCCGGGAAAGTACTCAGCAGCCAGCCGCAGGAATTCCGGCAGGCGCGGATGGCAGAAAGGCTCGCCCAGCCCCACGAAATTCAGATAGCGCGGGCCGCCGCCGCCATAGGCCTCCCTTATGGCGCCCAGCACTTGCCCGAAGAGCTCCCGGGACATTTCAGTCTGGCGCACCCCGAGCGGGCCCCTGAAGCAGACCGCGCAGCCGCGGCCGCATTTAGTGGTGACCTCTATGGTGATGTCCCTGGGCGGAAAAATAGCGCGCCTCAGGACCAGCCTGAAGAACTTGCGCGCCTTCTCGGCGAGGGAAGCTTCGAAGTACATCAGGCCAGGCCCTGCTCCTTGTACCAGCGGCCCGTCTTTTCGAGCGCTTCGTTAAGGGTGAAGCGGGGCTTCCAGCCAAGCTTCCTTATCTTGTCGCTGCTGCAGACCCAGTCGCCCGAGGCTACCCGCACCGAATCCAGGCGCAGGTCCATGCGCAGCGGGAAGAACCGGAAGCGGAACAGGCCCTCTACGGCCTCCTTCAGCAGGAAACCGGGGTAGAGCAGCCAGAGGGGCACGTAGAAGCCGCTGAGCCGGCGGCCGGCGGCGGCGGCTATGCCGCCGAAGAAAGCCCGCATGCTGACCGGGTCTTCGGTCACGAAGTAGACCTCGCCGAACGGGGCCTTCTCGGCTACGAGCAGCGTGGCGTCCATGAGGTTCTCGACGTAAGTGAACGGCACGGTATTGTTGCCCGGCCCGAAGAAAGGGAAGAAAGAGAAGCGCAGGAATTTGAAGATCAGCGCCATGTTCAGGTGGCGCGGGCCGAAGACGGAGCCGGGGCGCACCACCTTCACAGGGAACCCTTCCGTCTTGTGCAGTTCCAGCAGGTACTTCTCGCCGTTGTACTTGCTCCAGCCGTATTCGGTCTCGGGCAGGGCGTCGCAGGTCTCGTCCATCCGCGCGCGCACGCCGGCGGCGGCGATGCTGCTGTAGTAAATAAAATTCTTCACGCGGCCGCGCGCGGCTTCGGCCAGGTTGCGCGTACCTTCGCAGTTCACGCGGTTCATCTCGGCCAGCAGCCCCGTCCTGGAATAGACCCAGTCGGCCGGGCGCACCGAGGCCGCCAGGTGGTAGACCTCGTCCACGCCCTCCATGGCCCGCGCCAGGCTGTCCTTGTCGAACAGGTCGCCGTAGAAGACCTCTACACCCAGGCCTTTTACAAATTCAAGATGCCAGCTGTCGGGCTGCACGAAGGCGCGCACTTTGCGGCCGGATTTGACCAGCGCTTCGGTAAGGTGCGAACCGATAAAGCCGGCCGCGCCGGTCACTAGCGTAATTCCCATGCTGTTTCCTCCGGTGAATCCATTAATTATAGTATTTTCGCGAAATATATCCCCGGGGCGCTATTTATTATAATATCAAACATATGAAAGCTCTGGTCATAGGCGGCACTTCGGGACTGGGCAGGGCCCTCGCGGCCGAATTCCTGGCCGCCGGCTGGGACACGGCCGTGACAGGCGTGCGCGAAGAAGCGATAAAAGATTTTTCAGACAGCTACCCCTCCGCCCGCGTCTCCAGGCTGGACCTGTCCGTTCCCGGGGCGCACGCCAGGGTGGAAACCCTGCTGGCCTCGCTGGGCGGGGCCGACGCCGTGGCGGTCTGCGCCGGCTTCTACGCCGACAACCCGGAAAACGACTGGGCCGCTGAGGAAAAGACCATAGCCGTCAACGCAGCCGGCTGCGCCGCCGCGCTCAACGCCGCCTACGCGCATTTCCGCCGGAAAGGCGGCGGGCGGCTGGCCTGCGTCTCTTCCATAGGCGGGGTGCGGGGCAATGCGCGCTGCCCGGCCTACAACGCCTCCAAGGCTTTCCTCTTCAACTACCTTGAGGGCCTGCGGCAGAACGCCGCGGCCGCCGGCGCCAAAATTTCAGTCACCAATATCATCCCCGCCTACATAGGCGACGGGGCCGGCGCAGGCAGGGCAATGCTGGACGCCCTCCTGCAGGGGCGGCGCAGCGCCTATATCCCCGGCTACTGGCGGTGGCTGGCCGCCGCCTACCGCAACCTGCCCGACTTCATGCACGAGGGGATGACGCGCTGGCACTATGTGCTGCTGAGGCCTTTCATGCAGCGCTCTCCGCGCTGGAAAAAACCGGAATGAACTGCAAGCTCTGCGGCGGGAACGCGCCGCGCGAACTGCTGCGCTCGCAGGACAGCGCCATCCTGCGCTGCCCGGAGTGCGGCTTCCTCTTCCGCGAGCCCTACCGCGGCTGCGTCGCGTCAAAATGCGCGGCCTGCGAGGACCGGTGCATAGACCGCCTGGCCGAGCCGGGCTTCCTGGAGGCACGGCTGCGGGTGGACGGCCGCCGGGCGGA
Source organism: Elusimicrobia bacterium GWD2_63_28 (assembly GCA_001799895.1). Lineage (GTDB taxonomy): Bacteria > Elusimicrobiota > Elusimicrobia > Elusimicrobiales > UBA9959 > UBA9959. Next base: position 34,409 of record MGUI01000014.1, on the reverse strand, counting down.
GCGGATCGCCGCTTTGGCCGGCGGAAGCCTTTCAGGCTTGGCCGTGCTGGAGATCGGCGCGGGCCTGGGCTGCCTGGCCTCTCACCTTTCTAAATCCGCCGGGACTTACGCCGGGCTGGAGGCCTCCCCGGTCTTCCGGGGCTGCCTGGCTGAAAATTTCAAAGAGCTGGCCGGCAAAGTGGAGGGCGCCCACCTGCCGGGCCCGCAGCACCGAGGCCGCTTCGACCTGGTGGTGCTGGTGGATGTGCTGCAGTTCTCGCCCGGGCCGCTGGAATTCTTGCGCGCCGCGCTGAGCGCGCTGAAGCCAGGCGGGAAAGTTTACATCGAAGTTCCCGACGAATCCCTGCTGGGGCTGCGCGCCGCCTTCAGAAAAGCTTTGGGGCTCTATAGCGGCAGCCCGCTGCACCACGGGCATCTCAATTTCTTTACGCCGAAATCGCTGCGCTTCCTGCTGGCGCAAGCCGGCCTGGAGGCGCAGCACTTTTCGCAGGCCAGCATAGCGGCCGACGAGGACAGGCTTTTCCTGACGCTCAAGCGGCCCCTGCCGGGCTGGGTCAGGGCACTGTCCCTGGCGGCCCGGTTTACGAAAGCCGACACCGCCCTGGGCCTGGGCAATACCGTTTGCCTGGCGGTAAAGCGTAACGGGGTGGCGGCGTGAAGCCCTTCGACCCGTACAGGCTGGACCGCAAATTGATGCGCGCGGCCGCGCGCGAGACCCGCGCCCTTAAGGCCGCCGGCCCCGCGGCTTACCGCGCCGCGCTGGAGAAAAGTTTCGCTTCCTACCTGGGCCGCCGCTACTGCCTGCTGACCGACAGCGGGCGGACGGCGCTGCGGCTGGCCGTCCTGGCGCTGCGGCCCGGCGGCGGCACCGCGGCCTTCCCGGACATAACGCACCCGTCCCTGGCCGAAGCCGCCGAAGGCTTTAAACTGCTGCCCCTCGACATAGATCCCCGGACGCTGAACCTGTCTGAAACCGCCTTAAAAAAAGCGGCGCCGGGCCTGGACCTGCTGCTGCTGCCGCATATGTTCGCCACCCCGGCGCCGATAGAAGCAGCCCTGCGCCTGGCGCGCCGGCACGGCTTCGCGGTGATAGAAGACGCCTCGCAGATACTGGGCGGGGCGCTGCGCGGCAGGAAGTACGGCTCTTTCGGCGATATCGGCGTGCTGTCGCTCTCCCCCTACAAACCGGTCTCTTCTCCTTTCGCCAGGGCCGGCGCGCTGCTCTGTGATTCCCCGGAAATTTACAAAAAACTCCTGGCGCTCAACCCGCCCCCCCCCAAGCCGCAGGCGCTGCCTTTCCTGAAACTGAAACTTGCCCGGCTGGACGCCACGCTGGAAACTTCGCGGGCGGCCAATGCCGTTTACCGCGCCGCGCTGAAAGACTACGGGCGCTATATACCGGCCGGCATCAGCCCGAAGACGCAGGAATTCCCGCTGCTGATCCCCGACAGGGCGGGCGCTGAAAAAATCTTCAAGGCGGCCGGCGTGCCGCTGGAACGCATCTACAAGCCGCTGCGGCTGGAAAAAAAATTGCCGGGGGTATTGCCGGTTGCGGACGAGTACTGGCGTTCGGCCCTGCATTTGCCGGCCTGGCCCCTGATGACCGCTGCCGAATGTCGGCGCGCCGCCGCGCTGGTAAAGAAACACCTCGACCGCTTTAAGACCGCGCCCGCCCCGACGCCGGGAAAAAAATTTCCGCCGCCTTCATATATAGCCCTGGACCTGACCTACCGCTGCGGCCTGGACTGCTCTTTCTGCTTCGTGAAGCGGCATGGCCTCGCCGGGGGCCGGGAACTCGGCCTGGCCGGCTGGCTGAAACTGATAAAAGACCTCGGGCCGGGCGCGAAGAAATTTTACCTGACCGGCGGCGAGCCGCTGCTGGCGCCCTTCCTGCCGCAGCTGGTTAAAAAGCTGAACGCCCTAGGCCATTCCTCCCTGGTCACCACCGCCCTGTTCGCCCCGGCTGCCGCGGCGGCCGCTCTGGCAAAAGCCGGGCCCGGCGAGATAGTGGTCTCGGTGCACGGCTGGCCCGCCCTGCACGAGCGGTCGGCCGGCGCGCCCGGCGCGTGGAAGACGGCGCTGCGCAATCTGGAGCTTATAAAGAAGCGCCGCGCCCCCGGCACGCGGCTGACCCTCTGGTGCACCATCAACTCCGCCAACCATGCCCGCCTGCACCGGGTCTGGAAAACCCTCAAGGCCCTCGGCCCCGACGGGATAGCCTTCAACCATTTGGAATTCTGCTCTGAAAAGGACCTGGCGGCCACGCAAGGACTGCTGGAAGGCGCTGGCCTCTCCACGCCGATGAAAAGCTCTGCCGGGCTGGCGAAGGGAATTGACGCGAAGGTGCTGGCCGCAGAAATTTCCAAGATCAAAGCCGAAGCCGGGAATTCAGTTTCTTTCTACCCGGATCTTCCCGGCCCCGCCCTGCGCGCCTGGTATTCCCCAGGAGCGCGGTTCAAAAAATCGGGCTTCTGCCGCGGCCAGTTCAGCGCCGCCTGGCTTTCGCCCTCCGGGCAACTGCTCACCTGCCAGCCGCTGGCCGTGAAGATAGGCGGGCCCGAAACCTACAATGGCCCCGCCTACGCCGCTTTCCGGAAACTGCTGATTAAGAACGGCGGCTTCCTGCCCGCCTGCCGCCGCTGCGGCCGCGAACCCTATTCTTCGGCGGGCCGCGCGTGAGGAACGCCGTGACGATAGACCTGGAAGAATGGCACGACACGGTGCTGTTCGAAGGAAACCCCGGGAACGGCGCCGGGAATTTCGCCCGCAACGTGGAAGACATCCTGGCCCTGCTGGAACGCCGGGGCGTCAAAGCAACTTTTTTCATGCTGGGCCGGCTGGCCGCGGCTTACCCGGCAACGGCGCGCGCCATCGTGTCGGCGGGCCACGAACTGGCCAGCCACGGCCAGGAGCACCGCTCGCTCTGGCGGCTGACCGCCGCGGAGTTCGCCGAAGACCTGGCCCGCTCCCGCGAATCCATAAAAGCCGCCTCCGGCGTCGAGCCCGCCGGCTACAGGGCTCCCACCTGGTCCCTGAAGGGACGCGAGGCCGAATTCCTGCCGCTGATCCGCGCGGCCGGCTTCAGTTACGATTCCAGCCTCTACGGCCTCGGCCCGGGCGCCCCCCGCGGGCCCTACCAGGCGCTCGACGGTCTCCTGGAATTCCCCCCGTCCGTTGCCCGCTGCTGCGGCCTCGGCCTGCCATTCCTCGGCGGCACCTTCCTGCGCTGGGCCGGCCTGGATTTCCTGAAGGGCAGGGTGGCCGCGCTCAACCGCGGCGGGCTGCCGGCCGTGCTTTATTTCCACTCCTGGGAATTCGACGCCGCCCCGCCGCCCGGCCTGCCTTTTTACAAGCGGGCCGTTCAATACTACAATGTTAACAGCGTCCCAATTAAAGCGGATGCGCTGCTGGCCGCCTTCGATTGGGGCCCGATGCGGGAAATACTGAACAAATGAAAAGGGACTGCTGCGAAATAATACTGAACCACGCCTGCGACCTGCGCTGCGGGTTCTGCTCGCAAGCCGATTTCAATTCCGCGGCCCTGATGCAGCCGGCCGCCGCCGTGCGGCATATCTACGCCGCCAGGAAGGCGGGGTTCACCCGGCTGGGCTTCTCCGGCGGCGAGGCGCTGCTGCGGCGGGACCTGCCGCTGCTGGTGCGGGCCGCGCGGGAGGTAGGCTTCAAGGCCGTGCGCCTGCAGACCAACGGCATGCGCCTGGCCTCGCGGCAGGCGGCGGCGCGCCTGGTGGAGGCCGGCCTTACCGTCTGCAAGTTCACCTTCGCCGGCCATACCCCGGCGCTGCACGACAAGCTGGTAGGAAAACCGGGAGCCTTCGAGAAAAGCCTGGCCGGGCTGGAGAACATGCTGCGGCTGAAGGCCGCCGTCGGGATAAACCTGCTGATCACGGCGGCCAATTACAAGAGCCTGCCGCGGACGCTTAAATTTTTCATGGACCGCGGCGTCGCTAATTTTGTGCTGATCTACCCCATCTATACCGGCGCCATGGCCCGCGCCGCCGCGCTCCAGGTGAGCCTGCCGGCGGCGGCCCCTTTCATAGTGAAGGCGCTGCGGCTGGCCGGTGAGGCCGGGCTGGGCCGGGAAGTAAAGGCTCTCAATGTCCCGCCCTGCCTGCTGCCCGGCTACGAAAGCCGCGCCGCCGGGCTCTACAAGTTCAATACTGTCGTGGTAGCCGCCTCCGGCGAAGCCCGCGACCTGGACACCTGCACGGCGGCTGACCGGCTGCAGGGTCCGCCCTGCGCGCGCTGTTTCTTTAAAAAGACCTGCCGCGGCGTGGATGGCAAGTATCTGGAAATTTTCGGCTGGAAGGGAATAGCGCCGGTCAGGGGAAAGCCCCGCCCCGCCCCGGAAACAGCCGGCCCGCGCCTGACCAATAACGAGAAATGTTTTCTGGAAGTGCTGCGCGGCGGCAAGACCCTGACCACGGCGCAGGTCCTGAAGGCGGCCAAGACTGTGCCGCTCTGCTATGATTGTTCCGACGGCAACAGCGTTTTAGTTACAGGGCAGGCTTTGGTAAAGAAAGGCTTGATCGAACGGCGCTTCGGCGCCGGGGTGTATTCCTGGAGGCTGAAACATGCTTGAGGCTTTGTTCCGCGCCGCCGGCCCCTGCGGCCTGGACCTCGCCATTTACAGGCGCGAGCGCCGCTTCAGGGCGACCCTCCTGCCCGGCGCCGATGCTGAAAAAGCGCGGGCCCTGCTCTACCCGCTGCTGACTGCCCTGGAAGACAGGTTCCTTTTCACGATAGAAGGCGCGCCGCCCTGCCTGATGCCCGACGCTGCCGAGCACTTCGCCTGGCCGCGCGGCGCGCGCGGGCCCTTCAGTGCCGCCAAGGTCTGCGTGCGCTGTTCGCTGAAGGGGCGCTGCCCCGGCCTGAACCGGGACTGGGCCGGCTCCCGCCTTTTAAAGCCCGCGCTGGCCGCGCCGTCGGAAATCGTAATTGAGCTCAATAAGAATTGCAATTTGGCCTGCCGGGCCTGCTTCGGTCGCACCGGCGAAGAGCTTTCGCTCAAACAGGCGGAGCAGGCGCTGCGCGAGGCCGCCGCCCTGGGCGTGAAGAGCGCGCGCTTTACCGGCGGCGAGCCGCTGCTTTACGACGGCCTGGAGCGGCTCCTGAAGCTGGCCAGGAAACTTGGGTTCTACACTTTGCTCAACACCAACGCCGTGCTCCTGACCCCGGCCAAAGCGCGGGCGCTGGCCGGGCTGGTGGACAACGCGCTCATCTCCCTGCCCGGCGCCGACGAAGCCTCCCACGCCGCGGGCTCCGGCAGAGCGGGCACCTTCGCCGCCAAGGCCGCCGCGGTGAAGCGGCTGCGCGCGGCCGGCGTCAAGGTGGTGCGGGCCGGCACCGTGGTTTCGAAGGACCTCGCCGGGAATTTCCGGAGCTGGCACAAGGCCGTCAGCGCCCTCGGCTTCGATATTTGGGAGCTTTACCGGCCGATGATGACTCCGGAGGGGCTGACCGCCGCGCCTGAATTTAAAGTTTCGGCGAAAGATTTCACAGCGCTGGCGAAGGCCGTGGCGCGCCAGGGCGAAGGGGCAAGGGCCGTGCTGGCCAACCCCGTGCCGCTCTGCGCGCTGCCCGCGGCGGCGCGGCCTTTCGCGCTGGGGGCCCGCTTCGACGACGGCTGGACCCGGCTGGTGCTGGACGCCAACGGGCGTTACAAGCCTTCCTACCCCTCCAAACAGTTCCTGGGAAAAAGCCTGGCCGGGGCCTGGGCCCACCCTTTCCTGAAGAAGACCCGGCGCTGCGCCTGGCTGCCCGGGCGCTGCAGGGCTTGCGCCATGCTTAGCGTCTGCCTGGGCGGCAGCCGCTTCCAGGCCGGAGATCCTTTCGGCGCCGACCCCTGGATGAAGAGATGAAAACTTTTTTCCTGCGCTGCGACGATGTGGTAAAGCCCGACCGGGCTTTCCTGCGCGCCGCGGGCCTGCTGCATAAACTCGGCCTGCCCCTCTCCTGCGCCGTGATCCCCGCCGGGGCCGGCGCGGCCCTGGCGTCGTACCTGCGCCGCGCGGCGGCCGCCGGGGCGCGGCTGGAGGCGCTGCAGCACGGCTACAGCCACGCCGAGCGCGCCGGCAACAAATACCTCAAGCACGAGTTCGGCCCTTCCCGCAGCCTGGCGGAGCAGGGGGCGGACATAGCCGCCGGCAAAAAAAGGATGTTGGAACTTTTTGGGAAATTATCCAAGCCGGTCTTCGTGCCGCCTTTCCACGCCTACAATTCGGACACGCTCAAGGCGCTCAAGGCGCGCGGCTTCAAAGCGCTGTCGGCGAGCCGCCGGCTGGAGGCCCCGCTGCCGCGCGGCCTGGCCTTCCTGCCCACGCGCGTGACGGTGAACGAATACGATCTGAACCTGGCGCCGCGGCCGCTGGACCTGAAGCTGCTCAAGTCCCGCACGCTGGCCGCGGTAAAAGAAAAAGGGCCGGCGGGCGTTTACTTCCACCACGCCGACTTTTCAGCTGAAGATTTTAAGGTTTTCTCGGACTACGCGGTTTTTCTCAAGGACCTCGAGGCCCGCGGCCTCGCCCGTTTCGTCCTGGCCTCGGAAATAATTAAAAAATCCGTTCGATAGCGAAGCGCTGGCAACAGCGGGCGCAGCCCCGCGGCAACCCGCCCTTCACCAGCCGGCGCTTGGCCACCCTCAGGCCGGCCCGGTCCAACTTCTTCACGGTGCCGCCGGCGGGCGCGCAATACAGCACGCAGGTGCGCAGCCGCCCGTCGGGCTCCACGTTGAGAGTAGAGAGCAGCGCGGGGCAGGCGCCCGCAGGCTTCATCCGCCCGTTATAGTAGCGCGCCAGTTCCCGGCGACTAAAGTCGGGCCTCAGTTCGAAATGAGTTTCGAACTCGCCGCGCAGGGCCGTTATTTTCCCCACGGAGCGCTCGAACGCCGCCGTGTCCAGCCGGTAGCCGGGCAGGAACGGCGTCATCACCTCCGCCGGCGACAGCCCGGGCGCCTCCCCCTTCTTCAGGAACTGCAGATGCTCGAAGATAGCACGGTCCGCGCCGGCGCGGGCCGCCTCCAGGTAAACGGCGGGCAGCAGCCGGACATTGGCTGAATTTATCACGCAGTTGGTTATGACCTCGGTCCCCGGCCGCTTCAATTCCGCGGCAATCCCCACATTGGCCAGCACCTTCGCGTGCGCGCCCTTCACCCCTGTCAGTCTGTCGTGCGCGGCGGCGGGGCCGTGCAGCGAGAAGATCACATAGGCGGGGCCGAGGGCCATCAGTCTTTTGATTTTGGGGCGGTTCAGGGCCAGGCCATTGGTGTTCACGCCCCAGGTGAAGCCGCGCGACGAGGCGTACCCCAGCACGCTGAAGATGTCCTTGCGCAGAAAAGGCTCGCCGCCGGTGAAATAAAAACGCGTCCCGGCGGGGAAGGAGCGCAGGAAAGCCTTTATCTCCGCCGTAGTCATTTCGGGGCCGCGCCGGTTCAGGCGGCCCGTTTCGCCGAGGTAGCAGAAAGCGCAGCCGGCGCCGCAGCGCCAGGTGAGCTCCATCATCACGTTCTCTGTCACAGGCCCTTCAGTTCGCGGGCGGATCGCTGCGCGCCGAGAAACCAGGACGGTTTTATTTTTTTCGAGACCTTGAGCGGCCGGGCGAGCGCGCGCTCTACGGCGGCGGCGATCTTTTCCGGCGTGAGGTCGGCGGGCAGCAGCAGCTCGGCGCCGGCCAGGTCGCGGGCCAGCCAGGCGCGGGCCAGCTGGTCCGAATGCTCCCGCCCCTTGGCCCCGCAGTAGGGCGCGAGCACCATCTTCTTGCGCAGGGCCAGCATCTCGTACACCGAGCCGCCGGCGGTAGATACGCAGGCGGCGGCCCGCGCCATCAGGCCGGGCATGTCCGCGAAGGCGAAGAGCACCGCGGCGTTGCCGCCGCTGGCGGCGGCCAGCCGGCGGAAGCGCTCCAGCCGGGCGGGCGTGGTGGAAGGCCCGGCGATGATCAGGAAAGGCCGGCCCGTGAGCCGGGCGGCCCCTATCGCAGCCTCAACCAGGCGGTCGGAAGTGGAGCCGCCCCCCCGCGTCACGAGGATGAAATCTTTTTTAGAACCGGCGCGCGCCGGCGGCGGGAGCAAATAGCCGGTGAAAACTATTTTCGCCCGCAGCGCTTCGAAGACCGAAAGGAAAGCTCCCGCTGAAACGCGGCGTTCCAGCGCTACGGCCTTGGCCATGTAGGGCAGGTCCGCCCCCCCGGGGCTGTGCACCAGGATCTTGTCGTAGCGCGCGCAGGCCTCCAGCAGGGAGGGCAGGGCGACGGCCGGGGCCGTGAAATACGGCATGGGCACGCTGGCGAAAAGCCTGGCCCCGCGCCGGGCGGCCGCGGCTAGCGCCGGCAGTATCTCGGGGAGGCATTCGGACCGGCCGAAGGGGAAGTATTCAGTGACCAGCGCCGTCGGCCGGAAGCGCGTAACGGCGGCGGCCAGGGCGCGGCCGGAGGCGGCCGAAGGCAGGGCGGGCAGCGCCCTTACTTCGCCGTAGTTTTCGAGGAGCTTGTGCGGGTAAACGGAGGGGGCGCGGAGGAAAATTAAATTGCGGCCGCCGCGGGCTTCCAGCGCCGCAAGCAGCCGCAACAAGTGTACGGCGTGCCCGATATCCCCCGAGGGATTATGAAGGTAAAAAACGCGTCGCCCGGGCACAGGGCGTTTTCCGTCAATACGACCCGTGGCTGCCGTGGGACCCGTGAGAGCCGTGGGAGCCGTGGGAGCCGTGGGAGCCGTGGGAAGCGTGAGAGCCGTGAGAGCCGTGGGACCCGTGGGAGCCGTGGCTCTGGTGGCTGACGTGCGCGTTGGTGGTGAAGTAGTTGGAGTGCACCTGCGCGGAGGCCTGCTCCACCATCGCCGTGCCCAGGATGCCCAGGGCCAGCCCGGTCTTTACGATGTCAGCGTCGAGCATCTTGCCTTCCTCGCTGCTGAGGAACATGCGGATGTTCTTTTTAAGTTTAGAGGTTTTCTTTATCATATAGCCGCCTTTAGTTCCCGCTCTGCTTGCCCACAAGTTTACGCACGCGCTCGTTGACCTGCTTGGTAGTGGATTCCTGTTCCTTGCGCTGCCGGTCTTCCTCGGCCTTCTTCTGCATCATCTCGCGCAGCTGTTCCTTGGCCTCGTCGGCGGTATACCCGGCGAAGCCGCCGCCGCCCTTCACGAGTTCCTTGTAATAGACGCAGTATTTCCTGGACATCTCGAAAACGATCTCGGCGCAGGGCACCTGGCTCTTCTGGACCAGCGCGGAGCAGAGCGGCACGAAGGAGGCGGGGCACTTTTCCGGGTTGCCGCTCTTTATGCCCTCCCAGAGGGTATTGTTATTGAGGCAGACGGGGTCGGCGCCGCAGGCCTTCCTGGAAAAAGCCAACAGGTTTTCGGCCATGGAATACATATCAGGCAGCTTCTCTTTGGTGTAGGCCATGATGGCTTCCGGGCCCTTGGCCGCGGCGGCGCAGAAATCCGGCGGGGAGATCCTGGCCAGGTTGGTGGCGTTCCAGTCGCTCAGGTACCCCATGCAGTTCTGGGTATCCTTGGCCCTGCCGGCTATATAAGCCCTGAAGAGGAAAAGGCCGGCCTTGGTCCGGCAGCTGCCGAGCGGGCTCATGCTTACGTCCACCTTGACGCCGTCCTTCTCGGCCTCGCCGGGGAGATCGTTGCAGATCGTGATATCCTGCCGCGCGGCGGCCAGACAGGAGTAATAGCTGCCCATGAAATCGTACATCTCCTGCGTCTTCTTGGCGTCGAAAGAGGCGCGGCGGCCGGTAAAATAGCCCCAGACCTTGCCATGGCTCTCCATTATCTCCTTGGGCGAACCGCCCTCGCAGGAACCCTTCAGCCCCATGATGGCCGGGGGCATGGTCAGCAGTTCGTAGCTGCCGGAGGCCTGCGTAGGGATATAGGTGGACTCCTGGGGGATAACGGGGTTGTCCGTAGCCGCGGCAGGCAGGGCCACGCCCTCGGCGGCGGTCTGCTGCGCCTGCCCGGAGGGGCGGGCGGCGGGGGACTGTTCCCTGGAGGCGAAATATTTAAGGCCGATCAGCGCGCCGGCCAGCACCACGATAACGGCGATAATTATCTTTTTCATATTTGGTCAAAAATACCCCGCAGCCTCCCGGCAGGGCCGGCAGGCCTATCCCTATGTTTTACCACATAAATCACTAATTTTCAAGCCACTGATTAAATATATTTAAGTTGTCTTTTCCCGCGAGGAGCGCGAAGATATGGTCGAAAACCCCGGTAAGGATGCGGCAGCGGGCGTTAGAGGGCATGGAACCCCAGAAACCGCCCTGCGCCGCGCTGTTGTAGGCGGGGCACGCGCCGCACCAGGCCTTGTAGGCGCAGCGGGCGCAGGCCGGCTGCAGGTCCAGGCTGGAGGAAAGGGCGCAGGCCTTAACCGGGAAGGAATTGATGATCCGGGCGTAGCCGTCCCTCACGCCGCCCAGGCGGAAAGAGTTGTCCCCGTCCCTGGCCAGCATCCGCCCTTCGTCGCAGGTATAGATCCCGCCGTCGCAGTCGTAGGCCAGCTGGCCCAGCCCCGCGCCGCAGGGACAGCGCAGGTCCACGTACTTGTTGTCCTGGGAACCCAGGATCTTCTTGACCAGCAGGAAAGCCGTTTTCTCTTTTATCTTCACGCCGCGCCTGTTGAGGGCCAGCACGCGGTTCAGGCCGGCCCGGTAGAATTCCAGGAACTCCTCCGGCCCGTAGCCTATCTCCCCCCAGCGCTTCGGGGCCTGGCCCATGGGCGTGAGCGGCCGCAGGAACACGTAAGGCAGCTTGAGGCGGGCGTATTCGTCCACTATCTCCGGGGCGCGGCCGAGCGAAGCCCGGGTGACGGTCAGCAGGGCGCTGGGCCCGCCGGGCGGCAGGCCGCCGCGACGGCGCTGGAAGTATTTTATCCACTTGACCGCGCGGGCGTGGGAATCCCCGCCGGAGAAGGGGCGGTTGGCGTTATGGAGGTCCGCCGGCCCGTCGAGCGAGGTGCAGACGGAAATGTCGTTGCTGATCAGGAACTCCGCCTTTTCCTCCGTCATGGTGCTGAAATTAGAGACCAGCGCGAGCGCGAGCTCTTTGCCCGTCTTCGCCGCCTTGCTCCGCGCGTAGAGGGCGGCCGCTTTCAGCGCCGGCCAGTTCAGCAGCGGCTCGCCGCCCTGAAACTCCAGGGTCAGCCCCTCCACCGGGGCGGAGAAGGCGAAATCCACCGCGCGGCGGGCCGCGGCGGGACTCATGCTTGCGCCCCGGCCCGAGCCGGCCTGGCAGTAGACGCAGCCGTGGTTGCAGTTCTGGGTCAGCACTAAAATGTGCAGGCCGGGCCCGCGCTCCAGGTAGTCGTTGGAATCGCGCCAGTCTGCGCAGAGCGCGTCGAAATCAAGGCGGGAGCTGATCAGCCCGGCGCGCTCCAGCTTTGCCAGCCCGGGGCCCTTCGTCAGTTTCCCCGATGAGAAGAGTTTGAATTCCGCCGGCGTGAGCAGCGCCCAGCCGCCCAGGTCGCCGGCCACGAGCACGCCATGCGGCAGGCGGCGAAAATTGAAGTAGGAAGGTTTGCTTTGCGGCTTCTTCATAGCTATTCGATTATATCTAAAATCCGCGGCGCCTGTTTTCCGGGACCGCACCTCCTTGACAATATAATAGCGAAAGACATTTAATTAATGGACCTTCAGACGGCCGATCCGCCGGGAGGCGCTGCCCGCGGCCGCCCGCGCATACTTTAAAAGAGGTAAAACCCAAATGGCAAAAACCGCTGCTGTCGACATCAAAGAACTTTCCCGCAAGATCAACGCCGGGGCCAAGAAGTACGAAAAGGACATGATCAAGTTCATGAGGGACATGATCGCCATCCCCAGCGAGAGCTGCCAGGAGAAGGAAGTGGTCCTTCGCATCAAGAAAGAAATGCAGAAGACCGGCTTCGACAAGATCACCATCGACCCGATGGGCAATATCATCGGGCGCATCGGCAGCGGCAAGACCGTGATAGCCATGGACGCACACATCGACACCGTGGGCATCGGCAGCCTGAAAGAATGGAAATGGAACCCGTACAAGGGCAAGCTGGACAAAGGGATCATCTACGGCCGCGGCGCCTCCGACCAGGAAGGCGGCATGGTGAGCATGGTCTACGCGGGCAAGATCCTCAAGGACCTGGGGCTCGATAAGGACTTCACGCTCTACGTCGTGGGCAGCGTCCAGGAAGAGGACTGCGACGGCCTGTGCTGGCAGTACATCTACAAAGAAGACAAGCTGCGCCCGGACTGCGTCATCATCACCGAGCCCACCAACCTCAACATCTACCGCGGCCACCGCGGCCGCATGGAGATCGCCGTTACCACCTACGGCGTGTCCTGCCACGGCTCCGCCCCCGAGCGCGGCAAGAACGCCGTGTACATGATGGCCAAGGTGGCCAACGAGATAGAGAAGCTCAACACCCGCCTGAAGGGCGACAAGTTCCTCGGCAAAGGCACGGTCACCATCAGCTACATCGACTGCAAGACCCCGTCGCTCTGCGCCGTGCCCAACCAGAGCTACATCCACCTGGACCGCCGCCTGACCAAGGGCGAGACCAAGGCCCTGGCCGTCAAGCAGGTCACCGACGCCGTGAAGCGCACCGGCCTCAAGCCCTCCGAGTTCAAGGTGGAGGTGCTGCGCTACGACACGCCCAGCTACACCGGCCTGAAGTACCCGACGGAGAAGTACTACCCGACCTGGGTGCTCGAGGAGAATCACCCCGTCTGCAAGGCCGGCGTGAAGACCTTCGAGAACGCCTTCGGCAAGGCGCCGCTCGTGGACAAGTGGACCTTCTCCACCAACGGCATCGCCACGATGGGCATGTTCGGCATCCCCACCATCGGCTTCGGCCCCGCCAACGAGAAGTTCGCCCACTCGGTCAACGACCAGGTGCCGGTGGAACACCTCGTGAAGGCCGCGGCCTTCTACGCGCTGTTCACGCAGGTCTACAGGAAAAATTAAATGACTACACTTACACAGGAGAAAACCATGGACATTAAGACCGCTATCGCCGAGCTGGAGCAGCTCAACGCCGACCTCTATCACAAGGACTTCCTGCTGACCTGGCAGAAGAACGACGCCGAGATCCACGCGGTGCTCAAGATCGCCGAGATCCTCAAAGAGATGCACGCGCAGAACATAGACGCGACCATGTTCAAGACCGGCCTGGCCGTGTCCAACTTCCGCGACAACTCCACCCGCACGCGCTTCTCGTTCTCGAGCGCCTGCAACCTGCTGGGCCTGGCGGTGCAGGACCTCGACGAGGGCAAGAGCCAGATCGCCCACGGCGAGACCGTGCGCGAGACCGCCAACATGATCTCGTTCCTCACCGAGGCCATCGGCATCCGCGACGACATGTTCATCGGCAAGGGCCACACCTACATGAAGGAAGTCGCCGAAGCCCTCGACGACGGCTTCAAACAGGGCGTGCTGAACCAGCGCCCCCCGGTGGTGAACCTGCAGTGCGACCTGGACCACCCCACCCAGAGCATGTCCGACCTGCTGTTCATCAAGAACCACTTCGGGAGCTTCGAGAACCTCAAAGGCAAGAAGATCGCGATGACCTGGGCCTACTCCCCCAGCTACGGCAAGCCGCTGTCCGTGCCGCAGGGCGTCATCACCCTGATGAGCCGCTTCGGCATGGAAGTGGAGCTCGCCTACCCCGAGGGCTACGACCTGCTGCCGGACACCATCGAAGTGGCCAAGAAGCACGCCGCGGCCTCCGGCGGCTCGTTCAAGGTCTCCAACAGCATGGAGAGCGCCTTCAAGAACGCCGATATCGTCTACCCCAAGAGCTGGGCGCCGTTCAAGGTGATGGAGCGCCGCACCGCGCTGCTGGAAGCCAACGACCACGCCGGCCTCAAGGGCCTCGAGAAAGAGTGCCTCGAGAACAACGCCAAGTTCAAGAGCTGGGAATGCGACGAGGCCAAGATGGCGCTCACGAAGGGCGGCAAGGCCGTGTACATGCACTGCCTGCCCGCCGACATCACAGACGTCAGCTGCAAGGCCGGCGAGGTGAGCGCGTCCGTCTTCGAGAAAGCCCGCATCGGCACCTACAAGGAAGCCGGTTACAAGCCTTTCGTCATCGCCGCGATGATCGCCGCCTGCTCCAAGAAGCAGCCCGCGAAGCTCCTCGGCGAACTGCTGAAGGCCGGTCAGAAGCGCGTGCAGTAAAAGCGCCCGACCCAGTAAAAAACCCCGGGCCGTCCCGGGGTTTTTATTTTACACGGTTCAGGAATTCGCGTTCACCCGGCGCGGGCGGGGTTCAGCGGCGGGGGCTGAAGGAGATGGAGTTGCGCAGCAGCTGCCAGCCGCGCAGCGGCATGTCCCAGCCGAAGCCACCGTCGCGCGCCGCGCGGTACATGCGCAAGGGATTCAGGAAGAAGCCCAGGAAGGCCCACTTGTAGAGCAGGCGGTATTCCAGGCCGCTCATCTCGCTGGCGTTGAACGGGGCCGCGTGGTATTCGTAGTCGGCGGCGCTGGCCCCGGCGGGCAGGCGCCCGGCTTTAGCGAACATTTCGTACAGCTCCGTATTGGGGTAAGGGTTGGGCGTGAAGAAGAAGGCCATGTGCAGCCGGGACCGGTGCGCGTAGCGGATGGTCTCCATCATTTCGCCGGCGGTCTCCGTCGGCAGGCCCAGCATGAAGAAGCCCCTTGTGAAAATGCGCCTGTCGGCCAGCAGGTTTATGGCGCGCGTGGTTTTCTCGAGCGAAAGGTTCTTGTCGAGCATCTTCTGCAGGCGGGGCGAGGCCGTCTCCACGGCCACCGACACCTCCCGCGCGCCAGCCCGCTGCAGCAGTTCTATCTGCGGCTCGTCGAGCAGGTCGGCCCGCAGGCCGTTCGGAAAGCTCAGCGCCAGGTCCGGCCCCCGCGCCGCCAGCAGCTCCAGGATGCGGGTGAAGCGGGCGGCGTCGAGGTTGGCGATATCGTCGTAGAATTCCACGTGGCCGGCGCCGAGTTTTTTTATCAGCGCGGCTTCTTCCGCCACGCTCTCCGGCGAGCGGGCCCTGAAGGCCTTGCCGAAGATGCGGTGGCAGAACACGCAATGGTACGGGCAGCCGCGCGAAGTGGTCATGGGCAGGTAAGCCCTGTTGCCCATAGTGGACATGCCGTTAACCTGCCAGTAGCGGCGGTAGTCCAGCAGGTCCCAGGCGGGAAAAGGCAGCGAATCCAGGTCCTGTATCGGCGGGCGGGGGGCTGAGAACTCCACCCCCCCTTCGCCCCTGAAGGCCAGCCCGGGCACCCGGCGCAGGTTTTCCGGCTTCTTCCACTCCGGGCCGGCGGCTTTTATCAGGGAGACCAGCTCGGTGAAAGTTTCTTCGCCCTCGCCTAGCACGGCAGCGTCCACGGCGGGGGTTGTCAGCGCGTCGCCCGGGTCCGAAGAGGGATGGGGCCCGCCCAGGACTACGGCCGTACCGGGGCTCTCGGCCTTTACCGCGGCGGCTATCTTGTACGCCAGCGGCGACTCGGCGGTCAGGCAGCTGATGCCTACGACGTCCGGCTTCAGTTCCCTGACGGCGCGGGCGGCGGCCCCGGGCGCGTCCGATTCAAAGTAGGCGTCGATGAGGCGCACCTCCGCGCCCAGGCGTGCGCGCAGGCTGGCGGCCAGGTAAAGTATGCCGAGCGGCGGCACAGCGTTGGGCACCTTGGAGCCGCGGGCGCGGCTTTTTATCAGCAGCGCGGCCGGTTTTTTCATAAGAGCGACAGGTACTTTTCCAGGGCCGAGACGAAGCAGTCCGTGTCGGCCTGCGTATTATAGGAGAAGAAGGAAAGCCGGATGGTCTCGCTGTAGCCTGAGTTGAGGCAGGCCAGGTCGGCGCAGTGGCGGCCGGTGCGCACGGCCACCAGGCGGCCCTTAACTTCCTGGTTCAGGAACAGGTTAAAGTCCGGCACTGAAAAACCTTTCTTTGACGGCGCGATGGAAATGAGCGAGCCGTCAGGGATAGCCGCCCTGTCGCCGAGCACCCTTACGCCCTTTACGCCGTCCAGCGCCTTCAGCGCGCCGGCGGTCAGCGACGAAACGTGCTCCCGGATGGCGCCGAAACCGGCCCTGTCGAGCCGCGCCAGCGCGGCGGCGAGCCCGGCGGCTCCGGAATAGTTCTGCACCCCGGCTTCGAAGCCCTGGTAGCCGCCGAGATATTTAGCGCCGTAGCCCCGGGCGGAACGCGTCACGCTCTCCACGGTGCCGCCGCCCACCCGCCACGGGCGCAGGCGCCCGAGCAGCGGTTTTTTAACGCAGAGGGCGCCGGTGAAATAGGGCGCGCCCAGTTTGTGGCCAGAGAAGGCGCAGGCGTCGGCCCCGTCGGCCGCGCCGCAGCGCCCGTGCGAAGGGGCGTACTGCGCGTCGTCGCAGAAGAGGTAAGCCCCGGCGGCGTGCGCGATCCGCGCCGCGGCCGCCGCGTCGCAGGTCCCGCCGAAAATATTGGGGGCGTGCGTCACGCAGACCAGCGCGGTTTTCGCGCCGACCAGTTTCTCTAGCCCGCCCATGTCGACCTTGAAATCCTTCAGCGGCGCCACTTTTATTTTTATCCTGCCCGCGGCGGCCAGCCGCTCGAAGGGCAAAAAGACCGCGTTATGCTCCAGCGGCGAAAACACCACTTCGTTGCGCAGCGGGGTGAAGGGAAAGGCGTTGGCCAGCAGATTGGCAGCGTCGGTCACGCCCGAGGTAAAAATGATCTCCTCCGGGGACTCCGCCCCCATGAAGGACGCCACTTTCGAGCGCGCTCCATAAAAGTCCTCTTCCATGGCGGAGGCCAGCGAGTGCAGGGAACGCTTGCCGCCGCAGCCGCCCAGCAGCAGCATGTGGCGGCGCTGGGCGTCGGCCGCGCAGCGCATTTTCAGCACGGTGCAGGCGCTGTCGAGGTAGACCAGCCGGCGCCCGCCGAAGCGCTCGTTGAGCGTGGGAAATTCGGAGTTCAGCGCGGCGATGTTCTTCTTCATAAAGTCTTGTGCACGGCGATATAATCCTTGCGCGGGCCGGGGCAGACCTCCAAGTAGCGGCAGCCGCGGCAGGCGGGCACCCTCTCTTTTTCTTCCAGGTGCGGGCCGGGCCGGCCTTCTTTCATTTTAACAATATCCACGTTCAGCCTGTAGAAGCCGCCCAGGAAGCAGGGCGGGATATGGTCCACCTCGCAGTGCAGGCCGTTCTTTTCGCAAATGAAGAGGGCCCGCTCCAGGTAAGGCCGCACCTCGGCGTACCGCGGCAGGAAGACCCCATCGCCGGCGCGGCCGATGCCCTTGATATAGCTGAACTGCAGCCAGGCCGCGCCTTTGAGCTTCTTCACCGCGAAAGCGGCGAATTCCGGCAGGCGTTTATAATTGAGCGAGCTGATGATATGCGTCAGCCGCACGCGGGCGCCGGCCTTTATCAGGCGGCCGACCCCCGCCAGGCGTTTTTTGAAGGCCCCGCGGGTCCTGGTTATCCTGTAGTCCAGCGCGGCCGTGTCCGCGGGGAAGTTCACGTTGAAATAGCCGTCGGCGGCATTGAGGGCTTTCACGATTTTAGAGATGTTTTCGGACCGAAGGCCGGCGGCGGCCAGCGCATTGGTCTGCAGCTCGGCCCGGCGGCCCAGCTTTTTTACGGCGGCCAGCAGCAGGCACAGCCCCCCCGCCCCGGCCAGCAGCGGCTCGCCGCCGGAGATCTGCACCAGCCCGGGCGGCATGGCGGCTATCTCCTTCAGCCAGTCCTTCAGCGAAACCCCCTCTTCCGCCCCCCCCTCCTCGGGGTAGGAGCAGAAGACGCAGCGCTGGTTGCATTTGCGGAAGAGGTGTATCAGCGGCATTTTAGCGCGCGCTCCCCGGGAAAGGTTTGAAGTCGTAGCTCGGCCCGAATTTGTTCATGTCCAGCCTTTCGATCAATTCGACCACGCTCGCGGCGAAGGCTGCCCTGCCCAGCCCCCGCTCCAGCAGGCGGTTCAGGAAAACGGCCACCTTGAATTCGGCCATCAGCTTGGGGGTGTTCGGCTGTCTCGAGACCTTCAGCCACTCTACGCCCAGCTTGTGGAAATCATACAGGAGGTCGGCCTGGTAATAGAGGTTCGTGTCTACCATGCGGAAGGCGTTGGCGCCGCATTTGTACCTGAGCGTGCAGGCATGCAGGCAGGCGCCGCTGGGGCCGCCGGGGTAGGGGAAAAAGCAGTAGGGCTCTATGTTGGCCTCGAGGCACAGGCAGGGCACGAAGATCACCGTTTCCACCCCGGGCAGCGCCGCCATCATCCTGGCGGCGTCGGCCGGCATGACCTGGCTGTTGAGCGTGAAGCGGCGCACGCCCAGGTCCCGGTAAAATTCCATGGTTTGGGAGTTGAAGCAGGCGCACAGCACGCTGGCCACCAGGTAAGGCCGGTAGTCGTGGTCGGCGAAATATTCCAGCAGCGCCGGGTCGCGCACGATGACACCGTCCAGCCCCTTGTCGGTCAGGCGGCGGGCGTGGTCCAGGATGGCCGGGTAATTTTCCCGCGGGTAAACCGCGTTCAGGGCAAGCATGGTCTTCCTGCGCAGCCGCCGGGCCAGCCTGATCGCGGCGATCAGGTCCGCCTCGGACGAGAAGGCGGCGGTACGGTGACCGCGCGCCGCGCTGAGGCTGAAATAGATCTCGTCCGCGCCGTTGCGCAGGAAATACCCGGCCTCTTCGGAAGATTTGACGCCTATGGTTATGCGCATCTCAGCCCCGTATAGACCCCTCGTTTATGGCCATCTTGAAGCCCGGGCTGTTCACGCTGGGCGTGAAGACGGCCCGGTCCACCCTGGGATGTTTCACCAGCTTGTTCTTTACGAAATAGGCGTTGCCTTTGGAATAGAGCGGGTAATCCAGGTGCCGGCTGGAAAGCTTCAGCAGGCGTTCCCCGCAGGGGGCCTTGCAGTCAAGGGTAAGCCCGCCTTTGAAGGGGCAGAAGCGCGTCAGGGCCATCAGGCTCAGCGGGTAATGGAAGGAGATCTTCACGTCCGTATTGTCGGCGTATTTCCGCAGCAGGTGCTCGTTGTCGGTCTCCACCCGCCCCACGGCGTAGCGCTTCAGGAAGCCCTTGAGGTAGTCCACCGGCGTCACGTCGATGCCGCTCTCCCAGGTCTCCGGCCTCTCGCCCTCCAGGCCCAGCCCGGCCTCCGAGCCGGGGGCCAGCATCTTCTTGCGGTCGAAGAAATAGGTCATCAGGCGCCCCAGCGTCACCCTGAACCGCCCGCGGTATTTCTTGTTTATGAAGTGCAGCAGCCCCAGGTCGTTGACCACGATCTCCGCGCCCGGCTCTTTTTTCGCGCACTCCGCCAGCAGCGCGGCCCAGCGCTCCAGGGCGGGCTCGGTTAGGAGGGTGCTCACGAGCACCGGCGTTTTGCCGGTGAGTTTCTTGACGGCCGCGAGGTCGGCGAAGGAGGGCTGCTTGTGTATGCAGAACTCGTCGCCCAGGCAGACCGTGTCGTATTTTTTCAGCGCCGCGGCGCCGTATTTAGCCCTTAGGGAAGGGCTTAAGATCAAAGCTTTTTCCATATTTGTTCATATCCACTCTTTCTATAAGTTCCGCCAGCGCGACGGCAAAGGTGTCCCGGTCCAGGCCCTTTTCGAGCAGGCCGTTGAGGAACTTGGTTATGGTGAATTCGGCCACCAGCTTGGGGGTGTTCAGCTGCCGCGGAACTTTCAGCCAGTCCACGCCCAGTTTGTGGAAGTCGTAAAGAAAATGCGCCTGCTCGTAGAGGTTGGCCGAGGGCTGGGCGAAGTCGCGCCGCCCGCATTTATACTTCAGCGTGCAGGCGTGGTGGCACATGCCGTACATGCCCTGCGAATCCGGGTACATGAAGAAGCAGAAGGGCACGATGTTCTCCATCCTGAAGACGGAGGGCACGAAGATCGCCGTTTCCATGCCGGAGGCGGCCTTCATCATCTTCTTCGCCTCCGACGGCATGACCTGGTTGTGCAGCGTGACGCGCCGCACGCCCAGCTCCCTGTAGAATTCCATGGCCTGGGAATTGAAGCAGGCGCTGACCACGCTGGAGACGAAATAGGTGGAGAAACGTTTGGCCTTGAAATACTCCAGCAGCGCCGGGTCGCAGACGATGATGCCGTCGAGCCCCTGGTCCGTCATGCGGCGCGCGTGGTCCAGGATGAAGGGATATTTTTCGGGCTGGTAGATCTCGTTGAGCGCCAGCAGCGATTTCTTGCGCAGGCGCCTGGCCAGCCTGATCACCGGCACGATCTGCTCCTCGTCGGCGAAGGAGGCGTTGTGACTGGGCACCATCTTCAGGCCGAAGTAGACCTCGTCCGCGCCGTTGCGCAGGAAATACCCGGCCTCTTCGAGCGATTTGATCCCGACCTTTATTCTCATAGCGGCGTCAAAGCCCTTCCTTTATTTCCCCGTACGGCCTGGCGAGCGACCAGCGGTAGACGCCGCCGCCGAAGGAGCTCTTCACCAGGCCCTTGGCCGTAAGGCTGGCGGCCGCGGTCATGACCGCGTTGCCGTCGGAGCAGTCCCGGCAGAGGACTATCTTTTTAGAGAGCGCGAGCACCTGCCTGGTGGAGGCTCCCGGCTGGCGGCGCAGTATCTCCACGAGGCAGCGCTCATTGTCGGAAAAATAAACGCGCCCGGCCGCGGCCGTTTCTTTTGCCGCGCCCGCTTTCTTGACCGGCACGAAGCCGGCCCAGCCGAAATTCTCTATATAATGCGCGTCGGCCCCCCGGCATTTGCCGTTAAGCGCACAGCTCCGGCACGGCGGCCCCTTCACCTTGGCGGCGGCGGCGTTGGCGTCCAGGTCCGTGCGCCCGCCCAGCGGGTCGGTCACCAGCGTATTGAACAGGTCCAGGCCGATGGCCAGCGCCTCGCGCCCCCGCAGGAAACAGGGCGGGGTATTAAGGAAAAGGATCTCTCCCGGCAGGCCGGCGGCCTCCATGACTTTCACCGCCGCGTCGAAGCGCGGCTCGCAGTCCCGCAGGCTCACGCCGAGCTTTTTGGCGTTGGCGGCCATGGCGCCGTTGTAGACCGGGTAGATGATGACGAAGTTGGTTATGCCGCGGTCCAGATAGAATTTTATGATCTCAGGCAGGCGCTTGTAGTTGCGTTTGTTGACCAGGATATTGGTGCCGAGTCGTATCTTTAATTTGCGGAGATGGTCCAGGCCGGCCAGCGCTTTCTTCAGGGCGCCAGGCACGCCCACCAGCGCGTCGTGGTCCGGAGCCCTGTCAGTGGTGAACGAGAACTTGCAGAAGGTTAGGCCGGCCTTCACCAGGGCGCGGCAGAAAACGGGATCCGCCAGCTTTATGCCGTTGGTCTGCACGCGGATGAAGCGGAAGCCCACCGACTTGCCGAGGGCGATGACCTTCAGGATATCCGGCCGGATCAGCGGCTCGCCCCCTGTGAGGCCGAGGCGGCGGTAGCCGTCCTTCCAGGCGGTGTAAACGTTGCGGGCTATGTCGGCGAACGGGGCGTTGAGCGACTTGTCGAAATCCCCCTGCGAGCAGAATTCGCAGCGCGCGTTGCAGTTGTAGTTGAGGATCAGCTCGTAGCATTTGCCGGAAGCGTTCTTCGTCATAGGGCCCTCAACGGCTTCAGTTCGGCGTCGCCGTAGTTCTTCAGGTACTCGGTCCAGAGCCCCTCGCAGGAGGCGTACAGCAGGCAGCCGCGGCAGCGGGCCGTCTTGCGGCGCCCCACCGCCGCGCGCGAGGCGATGGCGTCCTTGTTGACGAAATCCGGCGCCCAGTGCTCGGTGAAGAAGATCTCGCGCTCGTTGATCTCGCTGATCTGGTCCAGGCAATCTTTGAAATGGCAGAGCGGCACGTAGCGGGCCTTCCACTGGTCCAGGCCGGCGGCGCGGCCCAGCGCCAGGGCCCGGCGCATGGCCGGCGCGGCCTTGGCGATGCGGGGGACCAGCTTTTCAAAATCGTTCTTCGCCCCGCCGTAGTTGGGGTCCACGAAGATGTATTCCACGTTGTTTATCCGGTTCCTGATATAGAACTTCGCCAGCGCGGGCAGGGCGGCCAGGTTCTGCTTCACCACCGTGGTATTGCCGCTGATCCTTTTAAAGCCGAGGGCTCGCAGGTTGGCGAGCCCCTTCTTCAGCTGCGCGAAGCTGCCGGGGGCGCGGGTGAGGGCGTCGTGCGTGCGGGCGTCGGGGCCGTGGACGGAGAAGATGAGGGAGTCTATGCCGGAGCGGGCTATGCGGCGGGCGGCGGCGGGATCGGCGAAGACGCGGCCGTTGGTGGCGCAGGCCACCTGCGGGATGCCCAGCGCCTTGGCGGCCGCCACAACGCGCGTGAAGTCGGGGCGGATGGTGGCCTCCCCGCCGATGATCTCGAGTATGTAGGCGCCCTTGCGGCTGGCGCGCGCGGTCTCGCGCAGCAGCTCGGCGGTGGTCTTCTGCGGGAAGGCGCGCTTGTCGGCGTCGATGCAGAACGCGCAATTGTTATTGCACGCGTACCCCGTGAACAGCACGATCTTGAGTTTCTTCTCTTCTTTCATACCAAAAGCAAGACGGCGATATTTCCGCGTATAAAAATCTACTTCAATAGCCCGGCGATGTTGCGGTCCAGCGCCAGCAGCAGGGCGGCGCCCGCGAAGATCCACAGGGCGAAGGGTCGGCCCCGCACCGTTTCCACTTTCGGGTCCCGCACAGGCAGCTTCTTCAGCCAGTCTTTGACGGCGTCCGTTTGCTCAGCGGTAAGGCCGTCCTTGAAACAGTCGTCGAACAGACCGTCGAAGACCGGGTTGGCCTTGAACTCGCGCGCGGCCTTGGAGGTCAATACCACGCCCGGCTCCAGCTCCGCGGCCGTCAGGCAGACGGTATCCTTGCGCTCCATCAGGAACTCCAGCATGAAGCGGCCGGCGAAAAGCAGCAGGCTGAATTTTATGACGTTGGTCACGGCCGCCGTCAGCAGCAGCCAGAGGCGCTCGCGGAACAGGAAGTAGCCCAGGAAGAAATACAGCAGGTAGCAGACGGCGGTAACGATGACCCAGCGGCGGCTGCGGAAGACCTCGCCCACCTTGTCCCAGAGTATGAACAGGAAGAAGAAGAGCAGGTCCGCCCGGGAGAAGAAGCGGCTGAGGAAGCCGCGGGCCTCCATCGACATGACCTGCTGCAGCAGGAACAGGAAACCCAGGTTCAGCACGTAGGCGCCGGCGGCCAGCTTGCCGCTGCCGGCGGCCAGGCTGCCGAGCCGGTTCTTCACGTCCCGCCACATCTCGGCGAAGAAATCAGAAGGCGAGGCGGAGGCGAAGCCCGAGGCGATGTGGGAGCCCACGGCCCAGAAAGCGGCGGCCACGAAGATGTTTATCAGCAGGCTGAGGAACAGGAAGGACGGGAAATTCTTCAGGTAGGGGTTGGCCAGCGGCAGCGCGGCCGAGACCAGAATGAAGAACTTGGCGTCACCCGCCGGCCAGATCTCGGCGTACCAGAGCAGCACCCCGGCCAGGATAGTCCAGAAAAGGTGCAGGCAGAGCAGCCAGTAAAAATTCAGGTTCAAAAAACTCTGGACGCGGCCGTAGTAGCCCAGCCAGGTATAGGCGCCGAACACCAGCAGCGCGGCGGCCAGCAGCTGCAGGCCGGTCTTTATGCTGGCGTTGGGGATCTTGCGCGTGGCCAGGTCCTTGCCCACCACGGCTACGGCCCAGGCGGTGAAAGCGGCGAGGAAAAGCAGGGAGAGGTTTTTCATTTAAGCGGCTTCAGCTCGGCGTCCCCGAAAAATTTCCGGTACTCGGCCATCAGGCCCAGGCAGCTCTTGCGGGCGGCGCAGCGCCCGCATTTGTGCGCCGGGTAAACCCTGTCTTCCGGCGGCAGGGTCACGCGGCAGAGCGGCCGCAGCTCTTTGCGCACGACGCAGAGCGGGAAATGGTAGAGGCGGAAATCCGCGAAGCGCTTTATCTGCGGCAGGCACTCGCCCAGCTTGGCGGCGGAGGCGGACAGTTTCAGCGCCAGTTTCCTGTGGTTGGCCAGCGACATGCCCTCGATCTCGTAATGGATGGCCGTCACGCGGTACCTGTTGGTGTCCGGGAACTCCCGGAGCAGGAAGCCCAGCGTCTTGTCCAGCGCGGCGATGTTCCTGCGGTGCAGCACCAGCCTGATCTCCAGGAAGGGCGCGCCGGGCAGGGCCAGCAAATTCCTGAAGCCGGCGGCGGTCTGGGCGAAGCTGCCCTTCACGCCGCTCACGGCGTCGTGCAGCCGCGCCGACGGCCCGTGCAGCGCCACCGCCACTGAAAAAGGCGGGCGCGCCGCGGCGCAGAATTTTTCGGCGAAGGCGCGGTTCCCGAAGCGGCGGCCGTTGGACAGCAGGGTGATGGGCACTCCCGGCAGCCGGAGCCGGAAATAGGCCAGCAGCTTGAAGAAGTCAGGGTGCAGCGTGGGCTCGCCTCCGGTGAGGCTGACGAAGCCGGCGCGGCCGGGGTTCTTGAGGTAAACGGGTCCCAGCCCCTTGAGCCAGCGCTCCAGCTTGCGCACCTGGTTGGCGAGCCCGTAATGCGCCGCGGCCTGCAGGGCGAAGGCCGGCTCGTTGGTGCACATCACGCACCGGTTGTCGCATTTGTTCCAGACCGGGATATCGGGCATAGTAAAAGGGCGGCGCCGGCTCAGCGGGGGGCCGGGACTTTTTTCCCCTTCACCGGTTTAAATTCATCCCAGCCGTAAAGGCCGGGGTACTCGCGCCAGGGGCCCTCGCAGGCGGCGAACCAGCGGCAGGGCCGGCATTCCGGGCGCTTGGCCTTGCCCTCGCCGCGGCGGTAATCCCCGTAGTTCTCTATGTAAAAATCAGCGTCGGCCACCGGCCCCTCGGGAATGACGCTCTCGGCCACGCATTGCTCATAGCCCTTCATCAGGCAGAACGGGATGGCCTCGGTATAGCAGGCCGTGCCGCTCTTGAGGCCCACGGCCAGCGCGCGGCGCAGGTAGGGCATCACGGCGGTCTTCTTCGGGGCCAGCGTCTTGCGGTTGTCCCACGCCGAGCCCACCAGGTGCACGTAGGCGAACTGGAACTGGTTGACCTTCAAATGCACCAGCAGGCGGGCCAGCTCCGGCAGGTCCTTGTAATTCACGGAGGTTATGACGGAATTGGTCAGCACGTACATGCCGAGCTTCTTGCAGTTGAGGATGCCCTGCACCACCTCTTTAAAGCTGCCGGGCGCGCGGGTGAGCGCCTCGTGGATCTCCGCCTTTGAGCCGTGCAGCGACGGCCCCATCTCGGTGACGCCGGCCTTCTTCAGCTCCAGGCAGTAATCGTAATAGGCGAAGCGGCGGCCGTTGGTCTGGATCTGCACGCTCTCGTAGCCCATGCCGCGCGCGGCGCGCACCGAGGCCAGCAGGTCGGGGTGCAGCGTGGGTTCGCCGCCGGTGAACACGGCGCCGGTCGCCCCTTCCTTCCTGGCGCGGGCGAGCGTCTTCTTTATCTCGGCGAAACTCTTGCGGCCGACGCGCGAGCGCTTGCCGCCCTGCGCGCAGAAATCGCAGAAGTTATTGCAGTTGAAGCCGATCTTGAGGTCTATGCGTTTCACTTTGGTTCCGCCCCCGGCTTGCCCAGCATTTTCCTGGCGCGGCGGTTGACCTCTTCGGTCAGCCGCCTGGCCTCGGCCTCGTTCTTTTCTTTATCGGCCTGCGCTTCGGCTTCCAGCCGGATGGCCTCTTTGACTTCCTCGGGGGAATAGCCGGCGTAGCCGCGCCCCTTCTTCCTGGCCTTCGCCAGGTAGTCGCAGTAAACGGTTTCGAGCCGCACCAGGATAACGGCGCAGGCGCCTTCTTTCTCCGCCAGGAAGGCGCCGCAGAGCCCGCGGTAATCCGCGGGGCAGGCGGCTGCGTCGCCGGCCTTCATGGCGCCGTAAATGGCGAGCCGGTCCAGGCAGTTTTTATCGGAGCCGCAGTCGTCTGCGGACGCGGGCAGGAAGCGGCGGCATTCCCGCATCCGCTCGGCGCTAAGGGAAGCGGAGGCGCTTGCGCAGATGTTCTCCATCCCCTTGGCCGCCGCGGCGCAGAAATCCTGGCCGGAGACCTGCCTGCCCTCGTTCATGCTCTGCCCGGAGAGCAGTATGCGGCAGGCCGTCTCCGATTTTTCCCGCCCGGCGGCGAAGGCCGGGAAGGAGACGTTCATGTAATTCTCCCGGCACTTGTAGTTCGGGCTTTCGAAGCGCCCTATCTTCAGGTCCCCGCCGCGGCTCTGGGCGGGCAGGTAATCGCAGTAGCCCGGCGAGCGGCGGGACAGGGCGACGCAGGCCAGGTAGCGCTCAAGCAGGCCGTAGACCTCCATGGTTTCCTCGCCGCTGAACGCGGCGTGGCGGGCCTCGTAACCCCAGGTCCTGCCGTGCGAGGACAGTATCTCGTTGAGCGAACCGCCGGAGCAGGGGCCCCGGTCGTAGATCTCGTTCTTGATGGTGGGCAGCGCGCCGTAGGTATCGGGCGCGCCTGACTTGGGCGGCACGGCCAGGAATTCCTCGGGGATATAATACTGGGTAGTGTCCTCGGGCAGCAGCTGCCCGCCGGGCAGCACGTGTACCGGCGGCAGTTCGCCCTGGCCGGCGGCCCGCCTGTGCTGCAGCAGCTTCAGCCCGCCCGCCAGGGCGAACAGCAGCGCGGCCGCCAGTACCTGCCATTTTTTCATTTTACCGCCTGGAGAGCTTCTCTCCCGCCGCCGAGAGCAGCGCCTTGGTGGAGATGAGCGAGGCGAGCCTGGAGTTTTTGCGGCCCAGGTCTATGCGGCACTGCTGGTTGAGCACCTCGTTGGCGAAGTCCCCGGCCGGGTTCCCGGGGCCGGAAACTTCGGCGGCGGTGCCGCCCGTTTTTTTGGAAACAAGAACTTCCGCGCGGCCCTCGAAGACCGCCGCGGCCAGCCGCACGGCCTCTTCGGAGTAGATCTCGCGGCTAAAAAAAAGCGCGCCTGTTTTTTCCGGCTTCATTTGCCCACCCATCCTTTAAGTATTTTGGCGCTGGCCGGCTTCGCCAGCAGGGCGAAGAGCGCGTCGAAGACGCCCATCGAGAGCGCGCAGCGCTCGTTGGCGGGCATGTCTCCCCACAGCGAGCCCTGGGTCTCGTAATTGTAGACCGGGCAGACGCCGCAGAAGGGCTTGTAGGCGCAGCGCGAGCACTGCGGCTGCGACTCCAGGTTGGAGGCGGCGGCGCAGGCGCGGGAGGCCGGGGCCAGCATCACCTTGCGGTAGCTGTCCTTCAGCACGTTGCCCACTTTAAAAAGGTCGTCGCCCTGCCAACCCACCATGCGGCCCTCGTCGCAGGTATAGAGGTCGCCGTTGTAGTTGTAGGCGAGCTGCCCGATGGCCGCGCCGCAGGGGCAGCGCATGTCCAGGTAGCCGGGGTCCCCGCCGTTCACGATCTTCTCGAGCATGATCACGGCGTTGCGCTCGCGGATCTTTTTGCCGGCGGCGCTGAGCTTGAGCATATAGTCCAGGGAATTGCGGTAAAAGCGGGCGAACTCGGCGGCGGAGTAGCCTATGCGGGGCCAGAGGTTCCTGGCGAAGCCTATCGGGGCCAGGGGCCGCACGAAGATATCGGAGAGGCCGCGCTTCAGGTATTCGTCGACTATCTCCTTCTCCCGGCCGAGGGAATATTTGGAGACCGTCAGCAGCGCGCTCGGGTTGAAGGTGCGGTATTCCGGCACCTGTTTGGCGGCGCGGGCGTTGAAATATTTGAGCCAGCGGGCGGTGGCGGCGTGCGAGTTGCCGCCGGCGTAGATCCGGTTCCTGTTGTGCAGGTCCGCGGGGCCGTCGAGCGAGGTGCAGATGGAGACCTCGTTGGCGAGCAGGAAGTGGGCTTTCTCCTCCGTCATCAGGCTGAAATTGGAGACCAGCGCCAGGCGCACCTCGCGGCCCAGTTCCCGGCCGCGGCGCCGCGCGTAGAGGACCGCGTCCTTCAGCACGTCCCAGTTGAGCAGCGGCTCGCCGCCCTGGAACTCTATGGTGATGCCGGGGTTGGTGCTCTGCAGCGCGAAATCCACGCTGCGGCGCGCCACGGCCCGGCTCATGTCGGTGCCGGAGCCGCCCTTCTCGCCGATGGCGCTGGACTGGCAGTACAGGCACTTGTGGTTGCAGCGCAGCGTCATCACCAGGATGTGCAGGCCGGGACCCGCGCCCAGGAAGGCGTTCTTCTTGGAGCAGGCGGCGGCGCAGCCCTCGAAATCGGTCTGCTCGCGCACGAAGCCCTTGGCCGCCAGCTCCGCGCGCAGCGGGGCGCCGGCCGGCAGTTTGCCCGCCGAGAAGCGGGCGAAGTCGGCCGCGGAAAGGGAGGCGGTGAAGCCGGCGTCGTTGGACAGGAGCACGCGGCCGTCCAGGCGGCGGAAAGTGAAATAGGGGAGGGACCCGGCGCGGGGCTTAGCGCTTTTTGGGGGCGCGTTTCTTGTTGTCATACTTGTCTTCCCAGGTGCTGGTTATGCCGAGGGGGTCCGCGGAAGGGGCGCCGGTGGCTTCGGCCTTGATCTCGGTCTCGATCTGCGCTATCAGGTCGTTAAGTTCCTTCTCCTGCTGCGGGGTGAGGCCGGCATCGTCCTTCTCCTGCGGGCGCGGCCGCCAGGTGAGCGCCTTCAGCAGCATGAACTCGCGCAATTCGCGGTTCTCGGAGGCCACGCGCTCGCGCAGCTTCTCGTCCTCGAGCTCGGCGCGGAAGCGCCGCGCCAGGCCGGCTCCGGCGCCGCTCTTCGGCGTCAGTTCGACCAGGACCCTGCCGCCGGGCAGCGGCTTGAGCAGGGCGTAAGCCGCGCCGCCCAGCGAGTGGGCGGCGTAGCGTATGGACTCAGGGGTATATTTATTCAGGCTGACCTGTATGGAGATATTCTTGGACAAACTGCGCTCCTTGAAAACAATATCCGCGGGCTAGAACCTGCAGCAGATCATCGTGCCGCCCCAGTCCTCTCCCAGCACTATGAAGCGGCCCACGCCGCTGGTGGTGGCGCTGGCGGGCAAAAAGCCGGAAACGCGGGCCACGCCGTCGCCTAGAAAGCCTATAACGTTGTGATTCCAGGGGCAGGAGGTCACGCCGGTAATGCTGTAGCCGATGCGCTGGCAGAGGCCCTGTATGCGGCCATTGACGTAAATATCGCCGGTGACGCGCAGGTCGCCCACCACGCGCAGGCGCCGGCCCGCCTCGGCGCCGCCGCCCATGGCTATCTGGCCGCCGGTATCAATGCTGAACATCGGGGAGGGAATGGTCCTGTTGCCGGCCGAGGAAGCGCCCATGATGAGGTCGTTGCTGCCGGCCACGCCTATGGCCCAGGGGTAGGTGCCCTGCTTGGTGAGGCCTATGTAGGCCAAATTGTTGCCCGAGGCGGCGCGGGTAACGCCCAAAGTGGCGTAACTGCGCGTGTCGGGGTTGGCGTTATCGTCCGTGATCTGCACGCCGTTGGCGCCCAGGCCTACCGGGATCCTGATGTCCACCTTGCTGTCGGGGGTCCCGGTGCCTACGCCCACGCGGCCGGCGTTGCGGGCCAGGATGGTGTTGGCGGGCACGGTATTGGTGCCGCCCGTGGTCAGCAGGCTGACATAGCCGCCGTAGGGGGCGGGGTAGAAAGTGGTGAGCTGCAGCGTCTCCGAGCCGATAAAGCCCGGGTGCCAGCAGAGGAAAAAGGCCGACAGCAGGGCCAGCGCGTGCTTCCTGCCGAAAGAGATCCTGATATTAAGTTCGGTGGCTTCCATAAAACCTCCGGCGCCGCTCAGCGCAAACCGGGTTTACCGCAGTTTCGCTTATATATATAAATATAGCATAGCAGAAAAGTCCCCGGTTTTCAATGGGAGCGCCTGTGAGGATTCAGAGAGGATTTAAAGGAGGATTATGACGAGATCGGCCTTGAATTTCTCGCGCAGGAAGGCCCGGGCCTCCCCGGCCACGTCCGCGAAGTCTTCCTGGTCTTTGGGGGAGGAGGCGAGAAAGTCCCCGGCATTGCGCACGGCCAGCACGTAGCCCCCGGCCGGCACTTCGTCCGGCAGCGAGCGCAGGCAGTCCAGCAGGGCGTCCCAGTTCTTGCCGAAATAGGAGGGGAAACGGAAGGCGGGAGCTATTTCGGCCATCAGGCCGGCCTTGTCCCGGGCCTTGCCCCCGTCTATGAAAGCCGTAAAATAGGCCGGCGGAGGGAATTTTTCAATTATTCCCTCCGCCGTCCCCGCGGGCCGCATGTCCAGGAAAAGTCCTTCCTCCCCGGGCAGGGCCATCGCCGTTAGTACACTACCGTAAGCAGTATGAAGTTGGCGTAATGGTCCGGGGTGTAATAGATCTTCTCGCCGCCGCCTACGATGATCCGCTCGGAGCCGCGCGCGCTCAGGTCAGGGGCTACCGTGTAGGTTTTGCCGCCTATGGTCACCTTGTGGGGGGCGTCGCCGGTAAGCAGGGTATATTCTTTATAGAAGCCGGCGGGCTGCGCCGGCAGCTTGCCTTCCTTGTTCTTGAAGGTAGAGCCGTCCTGCGAATAAGGCAGGTGAACGCCGTTGTAGATGTCGGAAACCAGCTTCATGATGGCCTTGATGCGGGCCTGGTCTTCCACGACCGGGGTAAAATCCTTGCCGGGCTTCGGGGCCAGGCCGGCGCGGGTGTCGTTAGCTTCCTGGACTGGAGCTTCGGGCACCGTGATCTCGGCGGGAGAGGGAATGGCGTCGAAGCCCTCGAGCACGGCGGTGCCTACAAGCTCGCCGTAAGCCGACGCCCTGGGCGCCTGCTTTACTTCGGGGGCTGCGAAAACGGTAGTAGTCCAGGCGGACAGGGCCAGGACGGCTGCGGCATTCAAGAGGAGTGTTCTGATTTTAAGCATTGTTGAATATCCTTTTAATTGTATTTTCGGCAACCTGTCCCTTATAGTTTAACAAATAGGATTATTATGCCTAGGGCCCTTGGGCCCAGACCGGCCTGGGCCCTTAGGCCCAATTTCATATCTCGCGCGGAGGCCGGGGCGGGGAAACGATTTGATAGAATAACACCGTGGCTAAAACAGCGAAAGCGGGATGGATAAGCGAACAGATCTGCGTGCAGGCCGCCGGGACCTGCAACCTCTACTGCGCCTGTTGCCAGAACCCCCCGGACGGGAAGATCCCCACGCTCGCGCGGGCGCTGGCCGCAGTGAAGCGCCGCGGCATAAAGGCCGTCAGCCTGGAGGGCGGCGGCGAGCCGACCACCAACCCTGACTTCTTTGAGACTATAGAAAAACTGCGCGCCGCCGGCGTGGAGCATTTCATGCTCTCCACCAACGCCGTGGCGCTGGCCGACCGCGCCTTCTGCGCGCGCGCCGCCGCCGAGATCGACCAGTTCACCGTAAATTTCCCCTCGCACCTGCCGGCCGTCTACGCCAGGGCGACCCGCAGCGTGAAGTTCCCGCTCGCCCTGCGCGGCCTGAAGAACCTGAAGGTCTGCGGCGCCGAAGACCGGCTGCGCCTTTTCCATATCGTATCAGCCGCCAACTTCAAAGCGCTGCCCGCTTTCGCCGACTGGGTTGCGGCCAACTTCGGGAGGGCGGCGCTGGTGAACCTCACCTTCGTTCGCAACGCCGGGCGCGTGCAGGACAACCCGGCCATAGTCCCTTCCTATACCGAGGCGGCCCCGTTCATAAAGATCACCCTCGCTAAATTCAAACTGGCCGGCATGAAGGCCGTGGTGCAGAACGTGCCGCTCTGCCTGCTCGGCGGCTTCGAAGGATTTTCTTTTGAATTCCACCGCTGGCGGCGCGGCGACAAGGTGTTCGAGGACGGGGTGGCCAGGCCCGCGCGCTGCGGCGCCTGCGCCAGCTGCCGCCTGAAGCCGGCCTGCTGCGGCGCCCGCCGCGACTACGCGCGGGTGCGCGGACTTAAAGAATTAAAAACTTCGGCCAAAGACCCGGCCCGGATAAAGCCTGAGCGGTTTTAACGCCGGGCGGAAGTTCCTTCCGCCTTAACGCCATCTTCTTCCAGCGCCTGGGCGGCCGAAACGGCGAGCCTGTAGAACATGCCGCCCCCGCTCACCGTCGAGAAAGCCCGGAGGTCCTCCGCGGCGGCGCGCCTGTCGCCGAGCGCTATGGCGGCGATGGCCGAAGCCAGCGCTTCCCTGCCGGGCAGCATGTCCCGCTTTATCGCCTGGTCCAGTTGAAGGCCGGAGCCTTTTGCGTCACCGCGCAGGGCCAGTTTGAGGGCCAGGCTATAGCGGCAGACGTCGCAGTTTGGGTCCAGCGCTATGGCCTCCCGCAGGAATTTCTCGGCTTCGCCCCCCTCGCCGGGCTGGCGCAGGCTGGCCCTGAAGTTCAGCCGCCAGGCGCGGTCGCGCGGCGTGTCCGCCGGGCAGAACGCGGCGCGCACAGTCTGCGTGGCTGACGGCCCGTCCCAGGCTGTGTAGAATTTGTGGGCAAAAGACCCACCGGCCAGCGGTTTCTCACAGCCGCCGGCGTAGTCCGGCGAGGCCGGGTTATAGTTCTGCAGGAACCGCGCCGGTTTTTGCTGCGCCGTTTGGTAGAGCGGAGTGACATATTTCACGAAGCAGCTTCCGGCCAGCGCCTCTTCGGTTTCGGCCAAACGGAAATATTTTTTCAGCAGGGCGTGCCTGGAATCGAACAGCTCCGGATAAACCACAGCGCAGTTCCGCGGCAGGGACCGTGATCCCTCCAGCAGCGCCTGCCATTCCCTGTCATTGGTGCGCAGTTCCCCGTCGAGCGCCCGGGCCGCCCGGTAATTTAGCCCGGCGTAGAGGACGGCCGCGGCCAGGCCAACGGCGTAAGCGCCCCGACGGGAGGGCAGCAGCGCGGCCGCCTGCCCCAGGGCGTAAGAGAACAGCAGCGCCGCCGGGAAAAAGAAATAAATCTGGTGCCGCATAAAATGCAGCGGGTACCGCTCGAGCGGTAAAAAGAACACGGACAGGCAGATCACCCAGAGCGCCAGCGCCCCGCCGGCGGTGCTGCGGCGCAGCCTGTCGCCGGGCGGCAGCGCCGCCGGCAGCAGCAGCGCCGCCAGGGCTGCGCCGGCGGCCAGCCAGGCGGCCCATCCTCCCAGGGCGGGCGCCAGCAGCGCCAAATTGGCCGTTCCCAGCTGATATTCGAGATGCTTCAGCCAGCCCAGCGCTTCTCCCGGCGAAGGACCGTTGTAAGCGGCTACGGATTTCAGCCGCAGCCCCCACAGGGCGAGGCAGCACAGGTAGACGGCGGCCGCGGCGCCTTCAACCGCCAGGGCGCGGCCGCGGGGCCCGGCGGCCAGCCGGCGCACGAAGGAAACAGACCAGAGCCCCAGGAAAACGGCCAGCGGGAACAGCGCCAGCTCGGCGCGTCCGGCGGCCAGCAGCCAGAGCGAAGCCAGGCTCCAGTAAAAATCCGCGGCCGTCCGGCGGCGCCAGTAAAAGCTGACGGCGCAGACGGCCGAGGCCAGGAAGAAAAGGTTGGCCGAAGTGGAGGCCAGCGACGAGGAATTGAGTAAGGTAAGGAAACTGAAGAGGCAGAGGACTGCGGCGGCCATACCGGCGGCCGCACCGGCCAGCGCGTAAGCTCCCAGGCCGAGGGCCGCGGCCGCGGCCAGCGCCAGCAGGCGGTTCTTCCACAGGACCAGGGGCAGCGGCCGGTCCGTGAACAGGCCCGCTGCGGCGTCCCAGGCGGCGTCGGCCGCCAGCGGCGAGATCTCTTTCATGAACCCGGCGGCGGCGAGGCCGAACCCGTCGCCCGGGTTCACGCTCAGCGCGGCGAAATCGTGCTCATTGTCGTAACCGCCGCGCGCCGGGACTTGCGCCGCCAGCGCCAGCCAGGCGGCGCAGACGCAGAGCGCGGCGGCTATGGCCGCGCGGCCGGGCCGCAGGGCGTGCAGCTCCCGCGCCAGGGCGGCGAGGCACGCGGCCAGGCAGGCCGCGGAAAGTATAAGGAAGAAGGCGGTCATAGGGCCGGGGGCGCGGGCCCCCGGCGGACCCCGGCCGCTACAGCAGCTCGGCCACGAGGGCGGCCAGCTGGCTGCGCTCGGTCTTGGTGAAGGTCAGGTGGCCGTAGAGCTTCTGGCCGCGCATGCGGTCCACGATGTAGGTCAGGCCGTTCGAAGCTATGTCCAGGTAGGGGTTGTCTATCTGGTACGGGTCGCCGGTCACGACGACCTTGGTGCCCTCGCCGGCGCGGCTGAGGATGGTCTTGATCTCGTGCGGCGTCAGGTTCTGGGCGTCGTCGACGATCATGTACTGCTTGGGCAGCGAGCGGCCGCGGATATGCGTCACCGAGGCGATCTCGATCTTCTCGTTCTGCAGCAGGTACTCGAATTTTTCCAGCGCGCTTTCCTGGTGGCGCTTGTCCATCACGTACTCGAGGTTGTCGTAGATGGCGCCCATCCAGGTGGAGAGCTTCTCTTCCTTGGTGCCGGGGATGAAGCCGATGTCCTTGCCGACGGGCACGATCGGGCGGCAGATGATGAGCTTGCGGTAGACGCTTTCTTCGACGGACTTCTGCAGGCCGCAGACCAGCGTCATCAGCGTCTTGCCGGTGCCGGCGGCGCCGAGCAGCGTGACCAGCTTGACGGAGTCGTCGAGCAGCAGCTCCATGGCGCAGCGCTG